>NZ_AODE01000024.1 GCF_000525855.1 Listeria cornellensis FSL F6-0969 | reverse complement strand
AACGATTTTACTAGACACATCTTATTCATTTGATGCAGGCACCTTTTATACCATTCTAGGCCCCTCAGGATCTGGAAAAACAACGATACTCTCCATCGCATCGGGTCTCGACATCCCAAGCGCTGGGCAAGTTTTATTCCAAAAACAAAGCATCAACAAATCACTCAGCTTGCAAAAGTACCGTAAAAACCATTGCGCCATCATTTTTCAAGCGTACAATCTTATTCCTTATATGACCGCGCTACAAAATGTCATCACCGCAATCGGCATCCAACATCCCGGCATGAAGAATAAGCGCGCACATGCCGTCAAAGTCTTGACCGAAGTCGGACTCACCGAAGACCAAATCAAGCGTCCCGTCTTACAGCTCAGCGGCGGACAACAACAACGTGTCACCATCGCCCGAGCCCTTTCCGGTAGCGCCCAAATCATCTTCGCCGACGAACCAACTGGGAATCTAGACGGAGAAACAGCAGAGAAGATCATCTACTTGTTCAAAGCACTCGCTCATCAAAAAGGAAAATGTATCGTCATGGTCACACATGATAAATCCATTGCGAAACAATCGGATGTCACATTAACCTTGAAAGAAAAACAATTAGTCCAAACATCTTAAGCCCGAAACCTCGCCTTGGCGGGGTTTCTTTAAATTTGTTTAAACAAATTTAAAGAAAAGGCTTGCATAAGTTGTTTAAACAACTTATAATAAATCTAATGAAATCGATTACATTTTATAGTTAGCTCAGAAAGAGGGGAATTTAAGATGGCAAAGGTTACGAAAAAGAATGTCGCAGCGATTATTGCGGCAATTGGTGGCGAAGATAATATCAATATGGCGACACACTGTATCTCTCGTCTCCGTTTTCAGCTCAAAGACGAATCCATTGTGGACGAAGATGCGCTAAAAGAGATTGACATTGTACGAGGCAATTTCAGCTCCAATGGCCAGTATCAAGTCGTTATCGGTCAAGGAACCGTCGACAAAGCCTACGAAGAACTCGTTCGCCAGACAAATGTAAAAGAAGTCACGACTGCAGAACTGAAAGAAGAAAACGCGAAAAAAATTGAATCCTCTTCAAAAAATCGTGAAAATGCTGGCCGATGTTTTCATTCCAATTTTGCCAGCGATTGTTGCTAGTGGTCTTTTACTTGGTATTAATAATGTACTTGTTGGTGTTGGGATTTTTGTCGAGGGCAAATCGCTCGTTGATATGTACCCGAACTTGGCCAGTATTGCCGGGATGATCAGTATGATTGCTGGAACTGCCTTTGCTTTCTTGCCAGCGCTTGTTGGTTGGTCGGCTGTGAAATATTTCGGTGGGAACCCGCTGATGGGGATTGTGCTCGGCCTTGTACTCGTGAATCCCGCATTGATGAGTGCTTATGATATCGGCGTGAAGGAGCCGCAATACTGGCATTTCTTCGGGCTTGAAGTCGCTCAAATTGGTTACCAAGGTCAAGTATTGCCTGTTCTTGTGGCCGCTTGGGTATACGCTTCCATTGAAAAAGCGCTACGTCGTGTCGTGGCTGATGCCTTCCAATTGTTGGTTGTCGCTCCTGTGACGCTACTGGTGACGAGCGCCCTTTCTCTGATCGCAATTGGTCCAATCACGTTATGGATTTCCAATTGGATTACGGACGGGATTGTTAGTCTTTCTAACATTTCACCAATGGTTACCGGTGTCCTATTCGGTGCCTGTTTTGCCCTACTCGTTATTACAGGGATGCATCACGCTTTCCTTGCCGTCAATTTGCAGCTTATTTCAACGACTGGTAGAACGATGTTTTGGCCTATTCAAGCGCTTTCCGATACCGCACAAGGCTCGGCAGCTCTCGCTATGGCCTTTGTCACACAGGATAAAAAGAACCGTAGCATCGCGCTCACTTCCGCGCTTTCCGCCTATCTCGGCATCACAGAACCCGCGATGTTCGGGGTCAATTTACGCGCCAAGTACGCCTTCGTTTGTTCCATGATTGGCGCAGGGCTCGCAGGTGGTTTCATCGCTTACAACGGCGTTATTTCCCAATCGATTGGTGTCAGTGGCCTATTCTCAATTCTGTCAATTACACGAGCTGGTTGGGGCGCCTACGCAATTGGCATGCTGATCGCGATCGGCGTACCATTTGTGCTCACATTTATTATCGGAATGGCAAGACGAAAACAAGGAAATGCAGGATTTTAGGAGGATTTTTACGATGAATAACGAATGGTGGCAAAAAGGAACGGTATACCAGATTTACCCGCGCAGTTTTAACGATACGAACGGTGATGGTATCGGTGATATCCGCGGTATTATTGAAAAATTAGATTACCTTGCAAAACTCGGCATTGATTTGCTTTGGTTAACGCCAATGTACGTGTCGCCGCAACGCGATAATGGCTATGATATTGCGGACTATTTCGCGATGGATCCACAGTACGGAACGATGGCTGATTTTGAGGAACTTTTAGAAGAAGCGCACCGTCGTGGTTTGAAAATTATGATGGATATGGTTGTCAATCACACATCCTATCAGCATCATTGGTTCCAGGAAGCGCTAAAAGGCAAGGACAATCCGTATCGCGATTACTATATTTGGAAAGATCCGGCAGCGGATGGCGGACCTCCGAATAACTGGCTATCGAAGTTCAGCGGTTCGGCATGGGAACTCGATGTGGCATCGGGCCAATATTACTTGCATCTCTATGAAGTCGGCATGCCAGATTTAAACTGGGAAAACTCGAAACTGCAAGAAGAAATCTATCAAATGATGGCTTGGTGGGGCGAAAAAGGCATCGATGGCTTCCGTTTGGACGTCATTAATAACATCTCGAAAAATCCTGATTTCCCGAATGATTCCTTGGCAACCGCGCAAGACGATGGCCGTAAATTCTACGTCGATGGGCCACATGTCCATGAGTATTTACATCAAATGAACCGTCGCGTTTTTGATAAATATAACCTCGTGACGGTTGGTGAAATGTCCTCGACGACGCCAGAGCAATGCATCAAATATACGAGTCCAGCACGCCAAGAACTCTCAATGGCCTTTAATTTCCATCACATGAAGGTCGATTATCCAGGCGGGAAGAAATGGGCTAGCGCGAAGTATCGCTTGACAGACTTAAAACGTATCATGGCAGAATGGCAGTTGAAAATCGCAACTGGTGGTGGTTGGAACGCCTTATTTTGGACGAATCATGATCAACCGCGGGCGTTGGCGCGTTTTGCCGATGATCAAGTGTACCGAGAACAGAGCGCGAAACTTTTAGCGATTATCCTGTTCGGCTTACAAGGAACGACGTACATCTATCAAGGTGAGGAAATCGCGATGACCGATGCGAATTTCACGGATATTTCGCAGTATGATGACGCGGAATCACGGAATGCGTATAAGCAAATGCTTGCGGATGGCGTCTCTGAGACCGATGCCTTACAGATTTTGCGTGAGAAATCACGCGAGAACGCTCGGATTCCGATGCAATGGAATGACGATACGCATCATGGTTTCACAGTTGGTACACCTTGGCTAGCACCAATTCACGAAGATAGCTGGACCGCCGAGAAGGCCTTAGCGAATCCCGACTCGATTTTTTACACATATCAGCGTCTAATCGCCTTGCGCCGCGGTCATGATATTTTTGCGAATGGTGATTTCACGTTACTGAATGCCGCCAGCGAAACAATTTACGACTACGAACGCCAATGGAACGGCGAAACATTGCTCGTGGTTGGTAATTTTAGCGCGGAGGAACAAGTTTGGAATCTTCCAGAACGACACCACGATAAAAACTGCCGAATTCTCGAATCCAACTATCCACATGACGCGATAACAAATAAGATTGTGCTGCAACCTTACGAGGCATTGATGCTCCACATAAAAATCTAGAAAAACGGCTTTCTGGGGTATGGAGAACGAAACGCGGATTTACAACGCTGAGCGATATCAAAAAAAACACTGCAAAATATTGCGTGACAGCAGTTTGCAGTGTTTTTTAATAGAATTTCAAGCAGGATGACGCTTACTAAATTAAGACTATACATAGGAAAAGAAAACTGGAAAAATGGAGATGCGAGTAGTACTGAAAGGGCATCATTTAAATGACTAGGGTTACTTCAAAAGCAGTATGCATCGTTAAAATATTGATGCATACTGCTTTTATTTGATCATTATTGCGGTGTATCAGAAAGTGTCCATGTTAATGTTGTAGCATAATCAGAATCCGCATATTTCGCTGATTTACCTGGAACGGTTAGTGTGACTGAGTCTGCGGCTTCCGTGTTGTCTGCCCCAAATTTATCTACCCATTGACCCATCCCTTGGTCGGCTGTTGCGTTCATTACCATCGACGCTGTACCATTTGGGTTCAATTTGATTTGTTGGTTGACTGTAGGTGCTACTACATCTGCACCAGTTTTGGTTACCGCTGTTCCTTTTTTGATCGCGATCTCTGCGCCTTCTAGATTACGTGCGGAACCATCTTTTAATTGACCATTTTGTGCAACGGTTAAGCTCCAACCTGCGTTATTCCCGCGGTTATCAGATACTTGCACGTTATTCGGTGCGTCTACATATTCGCCGCTTACCTTGACTTTATCTAGTTTCGCATTGTATGTTTTGGTTTCCCCAGAAATTTCTTGGGTGCCAAAGTCGAATTCAGATACGTAACCAATGCTTAGTGGACCACCAGTTCCTGGAGTTACGTCTCCGTCTGGATCCAGTGGTTGGTCTGGATCCAGTGGATTCACTGGAGGAATTACAGTTTCTTCTGCTTGTTTGGTGAACTTCACTTTGCTGTCTGTATTTAATGAACCAACTTCTGCTGCGGATGCGTGATTACCGAAACCTAAAGTTGCTGCGACTGCTGAGATTGTGACTAAACCGATTACTGCATATTTTTTGATTGTCATTTGAAAAGCTTCTCCTTTGAAGTGCCAGAATTTGATGAAGCTATCCCGAGATCACTTGTTTTACTTTTTCTCTGCTATGTTAAGAAATACCTTGCGATTCTCTTAGCATCAGATCCTTTTCGCTGTTTCTTTATTATGGTGTATCGTTCAAGGTTAGCGTAATACTTGTTTGATAATCCGCATCAGCTTTAACGCCTGTTGTGTTGATTTTCATACGTAAACCTTGATCTTTCGTCCACTGAATATTGTTTTCAGTTTGCGTGTCGGATTTTCCTTCATAGATTGTAAATGCTTGATTGTCTAAAATTCTCGTTTCAGTTGTTCCTTTTGTAAATGTGAAAGCGTTCGTTAGTTTTTTTCGCTGTCGGGTCGGTCATATTCTCAAGAGGACCGTTCACCGTAGCTGTTACAGCCCATTTGTCGCCATTATTTCTCGCATCGGTCACGCCAATGTTCCAGCCTGTTTCTTCACGATCAATGGTCGCTTCACTTGATTTGATTTCTGTAGTATTAAATTCAAGTGCTGATGGTGCTTTCGTGAAGCCAAATGTTGTATTATCTTTTATTTCAACGCGTGAAACTGCTGTCACTGTTCCTAATTTGTAGATTAATGTGTAAGTCCCTGATGTGGTCGGTACTGGTGATTCTAATGTGATTTGGTCCGTTAAATCTGCTCCTGATAAGGTATCCCAACCTTGAATTTTTGCTTGTTGGCGTAGAAGTGATGCTACTTGATCGGATGTCTTGCCTTCTAGATCACTCGTGTTTAACTGAACATCGCCATTATGCAACATGTAGTTATCTTGTATGTTTGTATTCTCATCTTTGATACTGTACGTTACATCTTTTATCGTTTTATTTCCAGCTTTATCTTGGATAGCAATTTGAGTTGTTCTCACGCCGATTGTTGCAGTTGTTGGTGGTGTGACGTAGCTTATCGAGATATTATTAGCCACATCAGCATCTGCATTATCGTGTACGTTCGTGAGGAAAGTGCTTGCGGCTGGAATAGATGCGCCCTTGTCTAGCGTTTGCGGTTTCACATCTGCTGTCGGAGCAATCGTATCCTTCACTGTTAATGTGCTTGTAAAAGTACGCTTGAGATATTTACCTGAATTCAATTGTTGATCCACCTCAACTTGGACTGTACTTGCCCCTACTTTAGATAAGTTAGGCGCTTGGACAAAAGCATCCGCGACTTTCAAACTAGCATCAGCTGGCAAATTGATAAAATCACTAGCTTTGACTGTATCGCCTGTGTTTATCGTTACATTCTTTGTTGTGATATTATTTTGAAGAACTTGTTTATAGCCATTCGGTGTAATTTCAAAATAGTTATATCCTACTTTCAAATTCTCCGCACCATCTAATGTTGTCGCTGTTGGTTTAGTTAGAAAGGTTCTTGTTTCTGGTTGATAGACCTCAATAATATCTCCGTAATCCACGCTTGGTTGCCCATAGGCAGTCAAATAGTCACTTACAGTTCCCGTCCCTGCCGATGATTTATCAAAATAAGCAGCGCCTAGTTCATGTTCATCTGTTACTTTCATGAGCTTATTAGAGTAATAAGTGGTAGAGTAGTCGGAATGCATTTGCCCATACGCATATTCTGTGTCAATCCCAGGAGTATTAGTCAGGTATGGATGCTCACCATGATGGATGGTAACTGCGGAAATTCCACGATTTCCAGAAGATGATCCTATTCCAAGACCAGCAGAGAAAAGTGTGTCTCCAAATTGAATTGTCGTTGGAACGACGATAGTTTGTGCTATTTGAGTACTGAGATCTGTCACTTTAATACTCGTACTACTTATCCCAACTTGATCTGTCGCTGCTTTGGTGACGTATTCTATTTTCATATTAGTTCCATTATTTTTAATCTCTGTTAAAAATTCTTTCGGATTAATTGTTGATATATCAGTTCCCAATATAAAGGTTTGTGGTTTAGCAACGGCGAATACTTCTTCTTTAACGGTAACTTGTGTTGTGTCACTTATATTTCCAGCAGCGTCTTGTGCTGTGATTGTAAGGACCGCATCTTTCACTTGAACAGGGATTGTGACGGTGTAATCACCATATGCATTTGCTGTGCTTGTTCCAATTTCCGTCCCATTTACTTTAACTGAGATTTTTGCACCAGCTTCTGTTTTACCAGTTACGGTGGTAGATGTTGGATAAACCTTTGATGCAGTAGGTGCATCTGGTGGTGTTTGATCAGCGTCAATTAGCTGTAGGTTCTTATATTGTGTTACTAATTGTTGTCCTGCGTCTGTTGAGTTTGGAAATTGCCCAAAAATGATGTTTTGTGTGCTACTGTTAGCTACGAATGTTTTCGAATAATGTTTCCAACTTGTATCATCGTTTGCAATCGTTACGTTACTATTTTCAAGTGACTTATCTGTCTTAAGCCCATCGCTAATTTTTTTTTCCGATTGTAAAGTATAGCTCATTTTTGCCATCTGTCACGTCACTTGAAGCAACACGATAATCAGTTGAGACGGTATACTTTTTTCCTACCGTAAGCCCAGACATTTGTTGACCAAAACTGCTGTTCACCTTGCCGGTACTATCGGTAACATCTCTTATTTGAATTGCTGCTTCGTTTTCAATGTGCAATGGTTTAACGTATACTTGGTAATCAATCGGATTAGTGACTTTATACTCGTCTCCAGTTGCTACCATGTTTCTGCTTAGTGCTAGGCTATTATCGAATAAACCGGCTTGTGAATAAAGCCATCCTACATTTCCTTGGTTGCCAAATAATGTGAAATTCGGATCTTTAAATAGGTTTTTGTTTTGAATAGTTGCCCCCAACATGGCGCCTGTCTTTATGGTTTGGCTTATCTTCACGGGATCCTTTACTACTTCTGCTTGAGTAACTCCTGCGAACATTGGTGCGGGTATCATGATTGTGAGCGCAATAGCTATTATTTTATTTTTCATGACATCACCTTCTTTATATTTGTATGCTTCATCATCTGGTTCTCTTCCTTTGTATAGGTCTAGTATAGTATTTTCTGAAAATATTGTTTGAAAAGTACTATGGCTTATAGTGTTACTTGTACACATTTTTTAGAACTAAATATTCTCCTAGAAGATTATTTCATAAAGAAAAATACATTTAAAAGCACCTTTTTTCCATGCTATATGTAGATTTCGTGAATTTTTTTGATAAACGCTATTTAAGTGAGATATGCATCTAGAGGAACATAACCGAGTCATCTCTACTTATAGAAGTATATAAAAAGGTAACTAAGTAATTAGACTACTCTAGTGAAATTCAAATTTTCGGAAACATTACTTCGAAAAATAGTATAGGATGTAGTATTCATAAAACCTCCATTTTCTGAACACGCTCCGTTTTGACACATTCTCATTGGAAACTTGTCATTATTTTGTTCAATAACCTAGCCATTAACATATGTTTGTGTTTTCTAGATTGCCTCAAAGAGCCACAACAAAATAAACCTTTACATTCCCCTTGTCGCATGGTAAGATTACTTCATGCGATGAGCCTACAAGCAGTGTGAAGATTCCACTGCCAACCTCTTAAACATCAATGCTTTGTGGAAGGCAGTTTAAGAGCGCTAGAAAAAACCAGATGAGCAATCATCTGGTTTTTTCATGTCTTCTTTTAAAGCAAACCACACAACCGTAGTCCTTTTTCAATCCCATCGCTATTATTATCCGCTGTCACAAACTCCGCTTTTTCCTTAAGCGCCGGCACCGCGTTCTCCATCGCAATCGCGTGATCTACAGCCCCGAACATCTCCAAATCATTCATGCCATCGCCAAACGCATAAGTCGGAACATCCTCAAAACCCATCACTTCCAGCAACTTAGCAATACCCTGCGCTTTCGAACCGCCCTTTGGCACCACATCATTACTAAACGGCGTATTCCGTACAAATTGGAAATAAGAAAAGCGCTCCGGGAAATAATCGTCCCCTTTTTCCAACAATAACAGCAGCATATAAATCGGTTCCTTCAAATAAAGCTCCGCATCCACATCCGGCGATTCCTCACCCAAATATCGATAATGCTTCTCCATCACCTCATTTTGCGCCGTTCCACGAATTTTTGCCTCCGTATAAAAAGCCATTTCCACGTTTTGCGACTGCGTACCTTGGTGAAGCGCCTTAATCTCTTCCACATCAATCGGATTCGTGTAAACCTTTTCCCCGTCATACAAAACATACTGCCCATTCATCGCAATCACAGACGTCATCCCCGTTGCCTCAAGCACATGTTCAATCTCACATAACGTCCGCCCCGTCGCAATAATCGGCATAATATTTTTCGCGCGCAATTCCCGTAGCGCCCCCACCGAGCTCTCCGACACAACAGAATCACTCGTCAATAACGTCCCATCCAAATCAAAAAAACAAATCGCTGCTGGTTTCAACAAATCAAATCCCTCCTCCAAACAATGTATCCTCTCACAATACCATACGTTCTAAAATCATGTATACAATATCACGCACATTTTCCCAATAAAAAAACCGATTCGCATCCCTATCTGGGCACCAACCGGTTTTCACTTACAAATTACTATAATAGACATCGCCAATTTTTAGCATCGCGCTAATCGTATTGTATTTCTCGTCACCAATATGAATCTTATCTTCTTCCTCTTGATAATGAATCGGCATGGACAAGAGAGCTTCCTTATCCTGTTTAAAATAATGAGTATCCAAACCTAGCGTTTCAGTTATATTCACTATGTATTTATTGAATTTCGCATTACTTATGACTTTGCCATTCAAAATCGCTTCCGCCGTACTTTGAGAAAAATTCGTAGCCTTCGCAAAAGAGCGTTTCGTAAAGCCGTTCAGTCGTATATATAAATTGATATTCTCAGCAATTCGTTTCTTTTCTAATCTATTCATTGTTTTTTCCTCCCGTAGTGCGTTTGTCTATAATGCTAGTATGCCCGAAGAAAATGAGAATAAGATTAAAACTGGGTAGTATTATGGTAATAAATTAGAAAAGCTGAAGAAGCTCGTTGTGTTGATGCATTTTCAAGCCGTCGTTTGATTTGGTTTAGTGAATCAATAGGCAGTAGGGCGACACGAAAATCTCGAGATTCCAATTTCCCTATATCGAACTTCCATAAAGAACACGGCCTACTTCCAAACTCAGCACATAAGAGTCACTGGGCGATTACATGCTCGCTTTGCTCTCATGCATATTGTGACTCATCATAGTTTCCTGCTTCTTATTAGCTTTAGCAGTAGCACATTGTTTCGCGCATAAGAGTCACTGGAGGATTACATGCTCGCTTTGCTCTCATGCATATTGTGACTCATCATAGTTTCCTGCTTCTTATTAGCTTTAGCAGTAGCACATTGTTTCGCGCATAAGAGTCACTGG
>NZ_AODE01000023.1 GCF_000525855.1 Listeria cornellensis FSL F6-0969 | reverse complement strand
TGAAAGGTCAATTTACATTGACCTTTCACATAACCATCTTTACCAAGTAGGAACGGATTGACTGTCACATCACCGTTTGTCGTGCCCGTCGATGCAAACGTCACTTCTTTACTGCTAACTGCTTCGCCCGCTGCGTTAAAGGCTACCAATTCTACAACATCTGTCGTCTTCGTGATATTTGGCTTTGCGTAGTATTTGATAGTGCCACCTGTTACGTTGATGCGCTGTAATGGCGCTTTATTAACTTGTAATTCTACTTTGACGATGTCACCTGTAAATGTACCTGTGATATAGCTGTCTTTACCGAGTTGGAATGGCGTTATGGAACTGATAGCTCCCGTTGGTACTAGTGCTGGCGCATCTTTTGTCACTGTGACTGTTTTCGTGACAAGTAATTTGCCGTTGCCATCATAGGCTTTTAATATCACGATGTCTGTTTGGCTGCGAATCACGTTGTTTGCGTAGTACTTAAAGTCTGGTGCGGTAACATTGATTTTGCTTCCTTCTGCGTTATTGTTGACTGTTAAACTAATCTTCGCGATGTCCCCAGAAAATTGGCCTGTTACGTAGTTGTCTTTACCGAGTTTGAATGGCGCTACAGTTATGTCGAAATTCACTGGTGGCTTTGACGCATTCAATAGATTTTGGGCTTTGTCTAGATCTTTTTGCATGTTTGCTTTTACGGTGGAATCTACTAATTGGTTTACCAAATTTTTGGCCGCATCAATTGCACTTTGTGTTAAATTAGACTTAACAGCACCACTTGTTGGTGTATCGTTATTGAATAATCCATTAACAGCTTTGCGAGCCGCTTCATTCTGTTGTCTTAATTGTACATTAGTATTCGTATCAAATTGTTGATGCGCTTCATTTAAAAGATTCATCAAGCGGATTTTTTCTCCAGAATCTCCAACATTCAGTGCCGCATTTTCTGCTGCATCTACGTCGGCTTGTGTGATTCCTTGCGCGATTGTGACAAACATTGTATTTTGATACAAGTTATAAACTTTTTGACCAAAGTCTTGAAGTCCGTTTTCAAAGTCACCTACAAAATCGGCAGCGGTTAAAGCTGCATCATTTTGCTCTAATATTTTCCCATCTGGTAGATTACATTGATACTAATGCGTGTATTTTTATTGTATTTTTGATTGAGTACATCTACATACATTTTTTCAGATGCACCAGCAGCAGTAGTGGAGTATTGCGTGTGAATTGTTCCATCTGGAAGCTTCACTTGCAAGCCATATCCTTTAGCTATTTTAGTCATATCAATTTCTAGGTATACATCATAAAACTCAATTAATGGTAAATATGCAGAGACATTAGTTTTTGAAAAGTTTTTAGATGCTGGTTGTTCCGTTGGCGCAGTATAAATTGGCGCTGTTGCTAATACAGCTGCTTTTACCGTTGTTTCGAAAAGTACGTTAAATGGTGTAACAATACTTGTTCCTAAAATGGATGCTACCGTTAATACGCTAACTATTCTTCTCATTTTATTCTTCATTTTGTTCATAACCTCTTTCATTTCCTTTTGTAGTAATATTTACTACAACACATGAATAATATTGGATAGATGTTCATGTGTTGTTTGTTAATAAAGAAATATCGACCTACAGCTTATTTCTCTATTATGATAGAAAAATTGCTGTAGATCGATGTTTTTCATCAGGAGTTTATAATACTGGTACACTCACCGTTTTAATCTCGCCACCAAGTGCATTGTACGCAGTCAAGGTGACCTCATCTGTCCGATTCTTAATCAATGTTTTAGCGTAGTATTGGAAGTCTGGTCCTATTGTTGGAACACTAATTGTTGACCCCTTCGCTTGCTTCACCGTTAAGCTGATTTTTGCTACGTCACCTGTAAATTGACCTTTCACATAACCATCTTTACCAAGTAGGAACGGATTGACTGTCACATCACCGTTTGTCGTGCCCGTCGATGCAAACGTCACTTCTTTACTGCTAACTGCTTCGCCCGCTGCGTTAAAGGCTACCAATACAACGGGATCAGTCGTCGTCTTGATATTTGGTTTTGCGTAGTATTTGATGGTGCCATCTGTTACGTTGATGCGCTGTAATGGTACTTCATTAATTTGTAATTCTACTTTGACGATGTCACCTGTAAATGTACCTGTGATATAGCTGTCTTTACCGAGTTGGAATGGCGTTAAGGAACTGATAGACCCCTTTAGCACTGGCGTGTCTTTTGTCACTGTGACTGTTTTCGTGACAAGTAATTTGCCGTTGCCATCATAGGCCTTTAATATCACGATGTCTGTTTGATTGTGAATCACGTTGTTTGCGTAGTACTTAAAGTCTGGTGCGGTAACATTGATTTTGCTTCCTTCTGCGTTGTTGTTGACTGTTAAACTAATCTTCGCGATGTCCCCAGAAAATTGGCCTGTTACGTAGTTGTCTTTACCGAGTTTGAATGGCGCTACAGTTATGTCGAAATTCACTGGTGGCTTTGACGCATTCAATAGATTTTGGGCTTTGTCTAGATCTAATTGCAAACCTGCCTTTACGGCTGGAGTTTGAACGACATTAATCATATTTTGGGCAAAATCAATTGTTTTTTGAGCAGTCGTTGGTTTCAATGTATTTGTGCTTGATTTATCGTCTTGGAACAAGGCCGATACTGCATTCGCTGCCATGGTTTTTGCTAATGCTTCATTTGCTCCTGGTGCAAGCGGTTTTTCATTGTTGCTGACTCTTACTGTTTTTTCGGGCTACTTCTGCTGTACCATTGTATCCTGCTACCTCTACTTTTGAGCCTTGTGTGATGAAATCATTTGTGGGAATGCTGTAGCTTCCGTCCGCATTCAGTGTCCCATTTGCCTTCACAGCACCATCTATAAGTAGGCGCACACTTGTAATGCCTTGACCCATTATTCCTGTAATAGCTGTTGATGTTATATCTGCGTCATCCGCAAATAGGCTATAGTCTAGTGGTGTATTCCTTACTTTCAATAAACCTTCCGCCTGCACGATAGCTGCTTGCATGTTCGCTCTCACTGCTTCGGTAACCCCCACCGCTGCCTCTACTAATTGTTGCGCAGAATCAATTGCCTGCTGATCAGTTGTCAGTTTAAGGACATTGGTGCTTGGGTTATTGTTTGCGAAAAGCGCTAATACTGCATCTGTTGCCATTTTAGAGTTTACAGATGCCGCTTTTACTGGTGTTTCAAAAAGGACATTAGATGGTATTACAACACTTGTTCCTATAATAGATGTTACTGTCAATACGCTGATTATTTTTTTTCATTTTGTCATTCATTTGATTATAGCCTCTTTCATTTCTCGGAATAGTAATTACTGCGAAAAACTGATGACCTTGAATGGATTCGTGTGTTGTTTATCAATTTTGCATTTCCATTGCTTTTTCATCATTATTTTTCGAAAAATTAATTACTTAGTTATCCTATCACAGTAAGAAAAATTATGATAGGTGATTTGGTTATTTGTCACTAAAGATTCATATTTTTGGCAGACTTCTTAATCTATCATACAAATATGAGCGAAGTGTGACAATGAAAATGCGGTCAAAACTCATACGTAAAAGAACACTGCACACCTATCACCAGTATACAAAACAGGTAGTGAATTCGATCACATAAAGGTGCATGGAGCTAGCTATTGCTAGTTCGCGATATCGATGGGAACTTTTGTAGCACTAAAATATGCCGCCAAGTCTGGTGATAGAGCTTGGTCTGTTACTAATAATTCGATGTCTTCGATCTTTGCAAATGTGGCGATGGAACTTTTATCGATTTTGCTATTATCCACAAGTGCGATTGTTTTTCGGGCGGTGGCAACCATTTCGCGTTTGAGTTCGACTTCATATAGGCTAAAATCGGTCAGGCCATCCGAGGCGTTCAGTGCGTACGCGGACGTGAATAGAATGTCAACGTTTACTTTCTTCAACAATTCGTGTCCGATCAGACCTTCAATCGAATTCGAACCACTGCGGACAATGCCGCCGATGATGATCACTGTCAAATTCGGATTTTCTTTTAGCATCGTGGCTGTCGTTAAACCGCTCGTCACGATGGTTAGGCGTTTCGTCGATTCTTTAATGAATTTCGCGAGTTCAAAACAAGTCGTGCTGGCATCGAGTATGATGCATTGGTCGTCTTCGATATATTCAAAAGCTGCAGCTGCAATGCGCTGTTTCTCAGAGCGGTGTTTCTTTTCGCGGACGGCGTATTTTTTGTCGATGTCGTCTTTTTCTTTCATCATGGCGCCACCGTGTGTTCGTGTGAGTAATCCTTGCTTTTCCATGCTATTTAAATCGGCCCGAACGGTTGCTGCGGAGACGTTTAATTTCTCGCTCAGCTCGTTGACGGACACTGTTTTTTGTTCTTGCACCCTATGTAAAATCTCACTTCGACGTTGATTTGCGAACATGGATTTTCACCTACTTTTCATATAATGGTGTAATTCATCGTTTTCTTCTATTTACTTTCAATAAATCACACTTTTATTTTACCACATGCCTACCAATAATTGTAGTATCTGACAAATAAAAGAGAGTCTAAGCAAGCATGCGCCGCGCTCAGACTCTCTTGCTTAATTCTTTTGTAGTGTCGCCAAAATTTGATCTGTTATTTTTTCAGCGGAGAAGCCAAAATCTTCGGCAAGTTCTGCGCCTGGTCCTGATTTTCCGAATGTATCAATCGCGATGATGTTGCCTTTGTCACCGACGTATTTGTGCCAGCCTTGGGATGAGGCCATCTCGATTGCTATCCGGTGTGTGATTTCGCTTGGGAGTATGGCCTCTTGGTAGTCTGCGGATTGGCGTTCAAATAGTTCCCAACTCGGCATACTGATGACGCGGGCACCGATTTGTTCTGTCGCCAAGCGTTCGCGGACTTCCATTGCTAGGGAAACTTCTGAACCGGTTGCGATTAGGAGCATGTCTGTTGTTGTAGTCGGTGATTCGGCTAGGATGTATGCGCCTTTTTCGACGTCTGTTTCCGCTTTCGTGTCTGTGGTTGGCAGGATTGGCAGCGCTTGACGGCTGAGTACGAGCATGACTGGGTTTTCTTGTTGTGTTAGCGCATATTTGTAGCTGGCAACCGTTTCATTCGCATCAGCTGGTCTTAAAACGACGAGGTTTGGCATCGCTCGGAATGAGGCGAGGTGCTCGATTGGCTCGTGTGTTGGGCCGTCTTCTCCAACCATGATCGAATCGTGCGTCATCACGTATGTTACTGGAAGATTCATGAGAGCTGCCGACCGAATCGCGCTCCTTAAGTAGTCTGAGAATACGAAAAAAGTAGCGCCATATGGCTTGATTCCACCGTGCAAAGCCATTCCATTCAAAATACCACCCATCGCAAATTCGCGGACGCCAAACCAGATATTTTTGCCTTCGTAGTGGTTAGCGAGGAAGTCATCGCTGTTGTTGAGCATCGTTTTGTTAGAAGATGACAAATCTGCCGAACCGCCAAATAGGCTTGGTAATTGGTGTGCTAGCTCGTTTAAAAGCGTACCGGAAACGTCTCTTGTCGCCACCGGGGCATCGTTTGTCGTGTATGTCGGTAAAACAAGTGCTTGATCCGCGGTTTCTTGATTGTCGATAAGGCGTTGCAGTTTTTCCGCTTCTTCTGGGTAATCGTTTCTGTATTTATTGAACGCTTGGAGCCACTTCGATTCGCGATGATTTCCTTTAGATAAATAGTAGTCTTTTTGATAGCCGACTGTTTTTGGTAGCTCAAATGGTTCTAGTTCCCAGCCGTAGTTTTTCTTGATTTGGGCGATTTCTGCTTTGCCAAGTGGTGCGCCATGTGCTGCGGCTGTGCCTGCTTTGCTTGGACTTCCATCGCCAATTATCGTTTTAATCTCGATCAAAGTCGGTTTGTTGGTCTCGGCTTTCGCTAGGAAAATGGCGCTGTTGATGGCCTCGACATCATTTCCATCGGGAACCCGCAAGGTTTGCCAGCCTGCTGAGCGAAAACGCAAATCGATGTCTTCGGAAAAACTCTGCGCAAGATTGCCGTCTAGGGAAATATCGTTGGAATCGTAGAGCACGATGAGTTTTCCGAGTTGCAGATGGCCGGCGAGTGAGCTTGCTTCATAGGATATGCCCTCCATCAAGCAACCGTCGCCACACAAGACGTACGTGTGGTGATCGATGACGTCGTGGGATTCCTTATTGAACATCGCGGCAAGATGGGCTTCTGACATCGCCATTCCGACGCCCATCGCGATGCCTTGACCGAGTGGACCAGTTGTTGCGTCGACGCCTGGCGTGTGGCCGAATTCCGGATGACCTGGCGTTGCACTGTCTTTTTGCCGAAAATTGCGCAGGTCTTCTTTGCTAACATCGTAGCCAAAAACGTGAAGCAGACTATAAAGTAGCGCGGAGCCGTGACCGGCAGACAAAATGAAGCGGTCGCGGTTGAACCAGTTCGGATGCGCCGGATTAAATTTTAAATGATTTTTCCATAAGGTGAAAGCCATTGGTGCCGCGCCCATCGGTAGCCCTGGATGTCCTGAGTTCGCCTGTTCGACCATGTCCATCGATAGTACGCGTAACGTTTTTATCATTTGTTGATCCATGAGTGACATATGCGTCCTCCTTTTATTGAATGGTGTAGCCGCCGTCGATCACTAGATTTTCACCGGTGATTAAATTCGCGGCGTCGCTTGCTAAAAATAATGCCGAGGCTGCGACTTCTTCTGGATAGCCAAAACGGCCAATCGGAATCTGTTTTTTCATCGCTTCGCCGACTTCTCCGGCCCATGCTTTTTTTTCCGAGTTCTGTCAGGATAACGGTCGGCGAAATGGCGTTTACATTGATTTTATGAGGCGCCCATTCCATCGCTAAAACTTGCGTCATTGAGACAATCGCGGCCTTACTCGCGCAGTACGCTACATGTTTATCGAGCGCGACGACCGAGGCTTGAGAGGCAATGTTGACGATTTTCCCACCACGGCCTTGTTTGATCATTACATTTCCAGCTGCTTGCGCAATGAGGAAAGATGCTTTTAGATTCAGCTCCATCGTCTTGTCCCAGTAAGATTCGGGAAGGTCCGCTGCTTTTTCGAGAAGGGCTATGCCTGCTGAGTTCACTACGATATCGACACTACCGAATTGCTCTAAAACGGTTGCCATCACGCGTTCTACGGTTTCTTTTTTCGTAATGTCGGCTTGGATTCCGAGCGCTCGTGCACCGCCGATTTGTTGCGCGATTTCGGCTACGTCCTCCTTAATATCGACGAGCACGACCCGCGCACCTTTTTCGAAGAACAGTTCCACGATCGCCCGCCCAATCCCACTTGCACCGCCAGTTACGATGGCTACTTTATCTGTTAACGCAAAATTTTTATCAAACATTTTCGTCACTCCTCGTTTTGATTTTTACTCTAGTACGCTTTCTGGCAAACTCACGAGAAAATCCGTCAAAATCAGATAGGCCGATGTTGCCCCTGGATCTTGATTGCCGAGGGAACGATCGCCAAGTCTGCTGGAACGACCGCGTTTAGATAGCAAATCGATGGTTGAAATCATGCCTGCTTCTGCAGCAACCATCGCCACACGAAACGCTTCTTCAAAATTACCCGACTCGGAAAATGCGTGTTCCAGTGCGATTCGCGCTGGTTCCAACGTGTCAATCATCGTTTTATCGCCAACTTCGGCCTGACCGCGTTCTTTCACGCCGCCCATAAATGCCAGCCAAAAAACCGTCAAATCCGCGTCGCTAAGCACTTCTTTGCCCTTAATCACCTTCGCTCCACGCAAGAATCCCGTCGCATAAAGCGGGCCAACCGAAGAGCCGACTGCTTCTAAGAACGTTTTTCCTGCCAGAACCGCCAATTTGGAACAATCTAATTCGTCCTGTTGCGCCAGTTCTTTCTTGATTGCCTGCCAACCAATCGACATCGTCACACCATGATCCCCGTCGCCTAATTTTCGATCGAGTTCGCACAAATAATCTTTTTCCCGTTCCATCGTTTCCGTCACGTTATTTAAAAAATCGCGAAAATTCGCCGCATTATACATACTCATCACGCCTCCTTATTTCTGCACATACATCGGACAATCAGCTGGGTAGTCGATACATTCCTTTAGCTCCGCGTCTAGTTTTATCAGCGTCACCGAACTGCCACCCATCTCAAGCGACGTGCTGTAATCCCCAATAAATGACCGGTAAATCTGAATACCATGCTCGCTTAAAAGTTGCTCCACACGCCGGAACATAATCAGCAGTTCCATTCGCGTTGTTGAGCCCAACCCATTGATTAGCACTGCAACCTCTTCTCCCGTCCCAATCGGCATATCTTCCAAAATCGCCGTAACCAGACGATCTACCACTTTGTCCGCTGTCTCCAATTTACCTTTTTCGATGCCGGGTTCGCCGTGATGGCCCAATCCGATTTCCATTTCATCCTCTGCCAGCGTAAAACTCGGCTTCCCAGTTTGCGGTAACGAACACGGTGACAAGCCTACGCCCATTGTCCGCGTCACGTCATTCGCACGGTTCGCAAGCCGCGTC
Source organism: Listeria cornellensis FSL F6-0969 (assembly GCF_000525855.1). Classification (GTDB taxonomy): domain Bacteria; phylum Bacillota; class Bacilli; order Lactobacillales; family Listeriaceae; genus Listeria_A; species Listeria_A cornellensis. Next base: position 88,151 of record NZ_AODE01000023.1, on the reverse strand, counting down.
ACACCCGCCAAATCATGGCCCAGCGCCGATGCCACACTCGCCACTTTTGTCACGAAAAATTCACCCGCGATACCGCGTCGCTTTGCCATCTCCGTTTTAGGAGCCGAAGCAACGTCATCCGTCACAACAACAGACGTCACCTCAATATCGTGCTCCAAATCTGCCATTTCCGCGGCCATCCCGAAGTTCATAATATCCCCAGCATAGTTCCCGTAAACGTACACCACGCCCTTGCCTCGATCAATCGCTTCCGTCACGGCCACAATCGGACCCGGCGGCGGCGATGCAAAAATGTTCCCGACCGCCACACCGTCCGCCATTCCCGCGCCAACGTAACCCATGAAAGCCGGCTCATGTCCCGAACCGCCGCCAATCAAAACGCCAACCTTATCCGCATCAAGCGTCTGACGCACTAGCGCACGCGGATTTCCCAGCTGCTTCACATATTGTGGAAACGCCTTCACGTAGCCATCAATCATTTCCTCCACCACATGATCCGCATCATTGATTAACTTCTTCATCCTTCCACACTCCCCGTCTTCAAATAGACTCTCTCCTGATCTGAAATTTGATCAATTTTCCGTTTCGATTGGCCGCCAGCAAACGCTACATCCAGATACGCGTCCACAATTTTCTTCGCCAGTTCCAGCCCGATTACTTTTGCGCCGAGCGTTATAATTTGCGCGTCATTGCTCAGCTGGGCACGCTCCGCCGAATACACATCGTGGCACTGCGCCGAACGAATGCCCGGCACCTTATTCGCCGCAATCGACATCCCGATTCCCGTCCCGCAAACCAAGATGCCACGCTCGACCGTACCCGCCTGAATCGCCGTTCCCACTTGAAACGCGATATCCGGATAATCCACCTCATCCTCCGAGAAACAGCCGAAATCAACGACCTCATTCCCCGAATCCTCGATGTACCGCCGCAACGCTTCCTTCATTCCAAACGCATTATGATCCGCACCAATTCCAATTCTCATTTTCCAACACTCCAATGCATTTAATCCACCGAACCAGCCGGCACCACCAAATCCTGATTTTTCGGCAAGGTCACGAATTTCATCAAAAAGGCGCTAAAAACGTAAAGTCCCGCGAACACCCAGATGACCCCAACCGTACCAAGACTTCCAATAAAAATTCCCACGACAGCTGGCCCTAAAAATGTACTCAGCCCTGCGCCTAAATTCAAAATCGACATCGCCGCACCCTTATTTTCAGGAGCAAGCGTTGGCATAATCGCCGAAAGTGGCACGTAAGCCGCCAAGCAAGCGCCGAAGCAACCCGCAATCAGCATCGTCAGCAAGAAGTTCGCACCAGACCAAAGCGGCACGTAATAAAACAGCACCGTAAACGTCGCGCAACCCATTCCGCCGAACCACATCACCGTATTCCGCCAACCAAGCCGATCACTAATCACACCAAACAATAAGTTGAAAATAATATTTACCGACCAAAGGCACGCATAGATTTGTAACCATTCCCCACGCGTAAAGCCGATTTCCATGAAGAACAACGGCATAAACACCGTGAAACCATACGCCGCCGATGTATTAATCGTCCGAACAATACCGCCCATCCCGATTTTCGGTTTTTCAAAAGCGATTGTGATTCCTTTCAATAAATAAGCCATCGTTGGCCGTTCGCCAGTACCTTTTTTCGCTACTTTTTCACGGTTTAAGAAAATCGCAATCATCGCGCCGACAACAACGAAGACTAGCGCACTCCACAAGGTTTTCATTTCACCTAAGTACGGCAGCGCAATGCTTGAGTACAACGCGCCCAATACATTCAGCCCACCACTATAGCAAAACCAGAAAATTCCGACCGCTGAACCTAGTTTTTCCGTAGGTGCTTCATACGCTACCCAAACGAGGAACGAATAAGCAAAAAGCGGATAGCCGAACCCGCGCAGGGCATACGTCGGTATCATCACGAATAAATTATGACTCGGTAGCCCGACAGAAATAAAGAACACCGAACCGATAATGAAAATAATCACACCCGCCGTCATCACTCGCTGCGCCCCAAACATTTCCGACAAAACACCAGAAAGCCAAGCCGCAAGCGCCGCCGCAATCCCGTAAACACTAAACAATAATGCCGACTGTTGAATCGAAAGTCCGCCGCTGATCAAGAACGGCGACAACCAGCCCTGCTCTAAACCTTCACCCATCATGAAGACGACAAGTCCCGCGTACCCCATCATTAATTTTGGCGGCAAACCGATTCTGTTTGTTAAACTTTTCATGTCACGTTCCCCTTTCGATTATAGGTTTGGGTTCAATACGACCTTCAGCGACTCTGCACCACTTCTCACCAAATCAAAACCAGCCTTAAAATCCTCGAGCGGCAATGTATGCGTTACGACACCATCTGTCGGTAAATCCCCATTTTGAATGCCTTCGATCACAAGCGGATAACAATACGGCCCCAAATGCGAGCCCAGCACGTCCAGCTCCTTCCGATCACTAATAATGCTCCAATCCACCGTCACCGGCTCCTTAAACACCGAAAATTCCACAAAAGTTCCAAGCTTCCGAATCAGCGTCAGCCCTTGCTCCACCGACTTTTGCGCCCCGGTTGCCTCAATATAAATATCGCAACCATAGCCATCCGTCAAATCCTTAATAATCGTGATCACATCATCCTTCGCCGGATTCAGCACCATATCCGCACCAAATTTCTTCGCCAGCTCCAACCGATCCTCGAACAAATCCAGCACAATCAATTTCTGCGGACCTGACTTCTTAATCGCGCCAATCATGCCCAACCCCAGCGTCCCAGCCCCAGCCAACACCACGACATCACCCAATTTAATATTCGCACGCTGCACCGCATGGAACGAACAAGCATAAGGCTCAATCAAAATCGCTTTTTCAATCGGCAAATCATCCGGAACCAAATAATTTATCGCTTCTTTCGTAAATTTCATATATTCCGCCATGCCACCGTTTACATTCTTCTGGAACCCATATAAATCATGTTTTTCGCACATCCAATACTGACCACGCTTACAAAAACGACAATCCCAACACGGTACAATTTGCTCCGAAATAACACGATTACCGAGCTCAAACTGCGTCACTTGGTCCCCATAACCAACAACGTGTCCAATAAACTCATGACCTGGAATCATTGGTGCCTTTATGTATGCAGGTTGCTTCGCGTCGCCCCAAAAACTAGGAGCCCCATCAAAAGCCTTCAAATCCCCCGCACAAATTCCGCACGATTCCACCTTCACTAAAATTTCGTGGGGTCCAATCTCTGGAACAGCAACCTCCTCCAAACGATAATCACCCGGGGCATACGCAACAATAGCTTTCATTTTTTGAGGGATATCTTTGCCTAACACAACATGACCTGTTTTCTCTTGACACATAAGAACATCTCCTTCTTTTTTAGTAAAGCGCTTTCTTGATTACCTCCCCATTATATTTTTATTTACTCCCTTTGTCAATCATTTATTTTCATTTACTTTCGTTTATTATCGAATATAGAGCATTACGCTGAAAATAACGACAAAAAAAGCCAAAACAGTTATCGATTTTTAAGTCGATATCGTGTTTCAGCTTTCTAAGTTTCTATTTTTAAAGCACATTCATCAGCCAAATAATAAAGAAAACGAGGAAAAACGTCGAAGTTCCCCCAATAATTTTAGAATCCTTCCAAACCAGCTTACCATTTGGGCCCTGCTGCTGTTCCCGATACGTCTCCACATCCAAACTCGCCGTCCCATCCGTCACGATATTAACGACGATTGGCGCCTGATTCCGCGTATCTATTTTTTCACGCAACGGAAAACGATACTCCACACCCCAAATCGTGAAATTCAGCTCACACACCGTTGAATTCGAAACCGGAAGATAAATACTCCGCTTCTCCCCAACTCGGAAATCATTTCCCCGCCTGCACTGATTCCCACTTACTAAATATGTATCAAAAAGTGTGTGCCTTGTCTTATTTTCTATTTTTATTTCATGAGCAATCACCGGCCCAGTAAACAAATGCGTCAAATTAGACATGCCTTCCACCCTTTCAATAGTTTACCCTTTTTTATTCCCATAAGATTTGCCACCATGATGCGGACATCTCATATGGTACCGAACGAATAATCCCAACCAAGACATAACTTCCCGACATAGAACGATAGCCGTTGCGACCAAATTCCGCATGGCTCCCCACAAACTTCCCCGCATATGCTCATCCCTCATTGTTTTTAGAATCATTTATAACAAAAGGATTCAAAGCAAGTTCACTACATAACATAGAAAACTAACTGAACCCTCCTCACGAAACCCTATCACATTCATCTCAAAAATTAGTGATTTTGTCTTTATCTAACAAATAAGACCCAAATATATCATTTATATTTACTTAAGTGCTAGCCGAAGTAAGTCGTATGTTATATAATGGATTTAAGTCTTATTTTTCACTCAGTGATTACTTTGATTACCCTCTGAATAGGCTTTGCTACATTAGGCTACAATTATCCAGATTAAAGTCTCTACCATCTGCCCTCTCACTCCTCCGCTGTCTAACGCTGATACCATCATGATATAGCTAATCTGTATCATTTTGTTGTTTCTGTTCCTTATTTCCATCAAATAAACTATATGTTTGGAGGCGCTATCTTGAATTTTGGAGAAACCATTAAGAAAATTAGAAAAGATAAAAACTTTACGCAAAAAGAGCTATCCGAAGGGATTCTAACTCGCTCACATCTTTCCCAAATTGAGACAAATAATTATTATCCTTCTTATGATAAATTTTTTCTACTTCTAAACAGGCTGAACGTCGTCTTTGAAGAATTTTTATTTGTTCAAAATGATCAAAAAATGCTTTTCAATCAACAAATACGATCGGAAATTAGCGAAGCGGCAAATATGGATGACACAGAAAAACTTAAGAATCTGGCTGTTACAGCAAAAGATTTATACGAAAAAAACTGAAAATATCACATATTACCACTATATGTTGATTTGTAAAGCCTTAATATCATACAGCATTAGTCATGTGGTAAATGATGATATGATCCAATTTGTTACACCCATTAAAGAATATTTGTTTGGAATGGATAATTGGTATTTGTATGAACTAAAATTATTTAACAATATTATCTATGCATTGACGGTAGAAGAAGCCCTCTTATTTTCACGTACATCATTGAGACGGCTGGGCAACTTCCAATACTTCCTTGAATTTCAGCATATTGAGCAAAATATTTACACGAATTTATCCACACTATGTTTGGAACACGAAGATTTCCAAGCTGCCAAGAATTTTGCAGAGATAGCGATAGAAAAAGCAAAAAAATATACATTGGTTTATGAAAAGGTGTGTTCCGAGTTAAACCATGCCATTGCACGAATAAAGCTTGGCGAAGATGGAAACGCATACGAAGTCATTGAGAAAAATATGCTTATTCTTGAATACTTAGAGTTTGATAGTTTACATGGCCATTTTTCAGAGTTCTTGAAGAAATTTGAGATTGAAGTAGAAGTATAAAAGAAATAGAGCTTATTCGTAGTGCCGATTTTGACACATATGAATAAGCCCTATCTACTATTACTGAGGAATGTAAAGTAAACAATGAACCTAGGATTCATTATTTACAGAGTTTATTTTACACTCCCAAGAAAAATTCTCACCTTTTCAGTGTGCCCTTTCTTTAATTTAACTATTCTTCATTTTTTTTTGCTCTTCTCCTAGCACTTAACAACATCAAAATGTTATAAAATAATATTCCATAACTCGCCGTTTCTATAAAATCACCATTTACTATAAATTCTATTGAAATACCTACCACACCACTTACAATAGCTATTATCAAGACACTCCAATAAGGATGCTCATTATAAAAATCATTCCATTTTTTATACAATGCCTCACCTCCATTAGCCACTGTTTAGTGGTGTCTGAATCTATACCGTAAACTAACGAATATTCAGCTACTTTTCCTATCCCTTTTAGCGCTTACTATCAATCTAAGGTATCTTCCAACAATGATGGCTATAAAAAGAACAAGCAAATAAGTTCTACCGTTATATACAAGCTCACCAACCTCCGTGAAATAAGACGCTACTATTAGAACTAAAAACATCATACCGAAAACAACAAAAGCATCATCTACAATTTTTTTTCATGGCTATGACCTCCTAACTCGTAGTTGTTATTTCTTTATATTACCACATAATACTCTGATAGATAACCTTTCACACGCTCTAATATAACTTGCTCTATAGTATTTTTGAATGTGTTCTTTTTCATATATCAGATGTTCTTTGAAGCACTTGTCATCTTTAAGTTGATCTCTAGTCACAAAACTTACCTACTTCATTTTATAAAAATCAATTTAGCTCTATTCCTTATCATAAATATCTGAACCAATAAAATTTAACTTGTCGTTTTTGTAATTGAATCAATTTCATAACTCCGCTTTTGTTTCCACAGGAATAATCCCCCATTTTATCTCAGAATAGCGCAGGCATGGAGATTTGAAAACCTGATATTAGTTATTTTTCAGTATTTAAATATGAGGGCATGGGGAGGTAACCTTTTTTGATGTTCTGAAATTGGTTTAAGTGTTAGAAAATCATAACTTTTCATTCCTCATAATAACCCTTTCTCTTATTCATTAATCGATCAGACCCATATAATACATATCATTCTTCGCAACCTTCTCTAAAAAATCATTTAGAGTGTCTGCAATTTTAAACTCATCATAAAAAATTATTCCTGCCTTGCCATTAGATAAGCCGATGGATATCATGGCTGATTCATTTGCTTCAAAGAAAATTAGTTCATCCTCTAAATCATCATATACCTCAATATCTGGAAAGAATTCAAAATCATTTTGCTTTAACCGGAAATCTCGTATAGATAATGGGTCCATAAGTCTATTCACATTTTGCCTCGATCCTTTAATAAACCCATAGCCAATATTTGTGTACATATCGATTAATTCTTGGGGGAATATGATGTCTAAATCACCCTGTGCCGTATCAATATCTCTCGAATCTACTGAATAAAATTTGTTACTTGGATTTTCTATTAAAAAATTATACTTCATTATTTTTTCACTCCTTTAAATAATGCATTTCCTGGTGAACCAGCACCATGAATGCCTGCTTGGTGCTCATTAGGGAACTTTGCAGGGTGAATATTCCACCATTCATGTTCTCCTCCAAAATTATTTTCAATCAAATGATGAGCATCATATAATTCTCCTTTATTTCGAATAACTGATCCATTTTTTACGGATATAATATCATCTGAATAGGTTGGCCAAACTTGTCCCGTTTTTAACTCCCATTCATTAATCAGCGAATTTTTCACTTTATTGAAGGACCGTCTATGAACTTTGGTTTCGTCTGGGGTTAATTTATTATATTCTTTTGCTCTTAGTGCATTCTTAAGCATATCTACTTGATTATTTGCCAATTTACGCCCTGTTTGTTGCTCCACGTCTCGAACATAGCTTCTAATTAACCAAGTATTGATTGATCTTTTTATTACAATTGGTTCGCCATATTCTTTGATTCGCAAATCTGATTGGACCTTGTTGACAGTACTCTTAGGATAAACTCTCCCGCGACCTTTAATCGCAACCATTCCCGACGCTATCCCTGCAAGTACGGAAAAACTTTGCATACTCGTTAAATTATGCCCAGATATCGGATCATAGCCATCTAGAGCCCCTTTCATTCGTTCGGCATCAAAGTCTGCATTTTCATCACAATGCTTTCGTGTTGAATGTATGGCTTACTGTGTTAAAGGCTTTACTGCTCTGGATTTCTGCTAATCCTTGTTTTACTTGATATAGCTTTTTCAGCACATCATACATCACATTTTGATGGCTCGTGTCAAAATCTACATAGCGTTCAATAATCTGCATTTCATGTTGTAATTGCCCCATTGCTGTTTGCATGCCTAACTGCATCCCGATTTGTTGTCCTAATGAAGAACCACCCGCCATTGATTTCATTTTTACTAACAAGTCTTCATAGCGATTTTGGCATTTTCTTATCTCACCTTGTAGCTCTTGTAATTCATCGGAATCGATTCTAGCATTCATTGATGGATCAACCTGATTATGAAAATCCGTGGTATATTTTTTCAGAATTTCTTCGGCATCGGTCATACATGCTTTCGTAGTGTCTACAATGGGATAATGAACCATTTCGTAATAGTCTTTCGCGCTGTCTGCGATTTCGCCTTTGATTTCATTATCCGCTACAATTTTTGCAACTGCTTTTCGATAGTTTGTCAGGGCTTCCTTTAATTTCTGGGACTCTCTTAAAAAATGTTCCACAAAATAACGTACTTCACCAATATCAATGCGTGGCATCTGCTTTCGCCTCTTTCGCTCGTTCGACGTCGACTTTTGCTTGTTTATGTTCTGCTTGTAGTTGGTCATCTAAGTTATAGAGTTTCTTTTGCGTCATGCGTTGTTCTTGCGCTAAATCTAATGCAATAGCGCCTAGTTTGTTCTCTGAAAGGTTGCCTCGCCACGCATTCCCAATTCGCACGAGCAAATCTTCTTGTTGGCGTTTTAATTGCCTAAACTCGCGCTCTACTTCTTCTAACTCCCGTTGTTTCTCGATACTCTTTCTTACGGCATCCTCCTGCTGTTTCATCCCTTCTTTTCACTCCTCATGTCTTTTTTATTTGTCTAAATGAAGCGCTTTACTCCACATGTCTGCCATCGCCTTTTCTGAGGCGACAAATGCTTGCTCGACATTTTTCAAATTTTGCACATCCTTGTTAAAGGCTTCTGGCATGGCTTTGATCATGTGTGCGGCGTCCATACTGCTTTGCACCAGTTGACGCGCGGAACTCGTAGAATACGACATCGTAGGGCGCAAATCGAACGATATGTCATTGATGCTACTGCCGATTTCTTTGGCGTGCTCGGATAAACGCCCACTTGGTAATTGGATTTTCTTTGACATCACTTTACTTCCTTTCTTGGTGGATTTTCTGTTTAATAATTGGATTAAAATCTCATACATCTCCTTGATTATACCACTGATTTTATTGAAAATAAAAGAAGCATTAATCCAAGCAATTAACTTGCTAGATATAACGCTTCTTTATTTTTTAATTAGCAATGTTATTTTCATTAGTCCTGCCAAAATGCGTGTCTTCCAGACTTCAAGAATCTATCAACAAACTGCTCAAATCGTAAATTCAAATCTGTTTTATCGCCAGATTTCTAGAATTATCAATAGCATTAGCCACGTCAAACAATTCTAATCCCTCCGACTTTATAATCATGCCTTCCTCGTAACATTTGTTGCGACTTTCAAGATTTAATACAATTGAATTATGAGATTAGTATTTCTCTTATTCATATTACTATTTTGCATAGATATTTTGATACTATTAGTACGAACTCTTACCCCAAGGACCACCAGACATCAAGTATTTATTTTTGATTGTATATTTACTAATTCTTAGGTTGCCTTTCACTCCCCAAGCAGCACCAAATAGAGTAATAGTAACCCAGTTTCCCGCTTTGACGCTTTTTGGTTTTGCAAACATAGCGTAACCATGCGCGTTCGTTCCTCCAAAACCTGCGCCTCGAACTGGTTTTGAATCTAATTTTTTACCACTCATATACAAAGCTACTGTGCCAACAAAATCAAACGCGACACTAGTTGTAATTTTAACCCACCATTCTCCACCAGTTTTGCGCCATTCAAGTCTCGATGTTCCACCATTTCCTGTAGCTAAAGTTCTCAAAAGAGGGCGCGAATTTTCTAACTGCATCACTGCTTCATCGATTTCTGTAGCACCAATTTGTTCAGGTTCAATTGCTCCATCCTCAATTAATTTATCATAAAACTCCATTTCTTTTTGGGATTCTGCTAATGCTTTTTGGTAATCTTCATCAGACATGAGTTCGATGCCCAAATCCTCGTATTCTTTTTGTTGTTCTGGCGTTAATCCGTTTTCTTGTTGCTCTGACACTAAATTATTTTCATCCGCCTTAACTAAATTCATGGAAATTCCGCTAAATACTAAAATACTAACCATAAAACTTACTAAGATTTTCTTCATTCAAATTCCTCCCATTTTATAATACAGCCAAATCAAACATATTATGTTTAGTCTATTTTTTTATAATTATCTTTATTAAGTCTTCCCACCCTAACTTACAACTTTTTGGAGCATCGGAAAATAAAACATAAATAAACTTTTCCTCACATTCCTTAACAATTTTATCACTAAGGCTACTCTCTACCTCATGAATCATACCGTACTCCCCAGATTTCTCCCACCAACTTTCAAAGTCCTTTATTATTCCTGTTCTTTCGCTACCTAAAAGCCTCGTTGCTATTGAAGTTAAATCAGCACCTTGAACAGCAATGAACTGTTTAAAACCCTGATCATAGTGAAGTGAACTAATCAAAATCTCATCCCACAGTTTGACCACATTATCTTCAAATAACACTTTATCCCTATCACTCTCTGAATCCTTTAACATTTCATTTATGTAAACAATAAAATTTAATCCTGTATTGGCTACAACTAGTGTTTTTTTCATTTTTAATAACCTCCATTTCTATGTTTAAGAGCTCTCACATTATCAAATTTCACTATAACTCAAAATTGGGTGTAGAATAAAAGTTGGACAAAAGATGATAGAATAAAACATATCAAATACAACGGAGGAATTTGTTCAATGAAAAAAATAGGGGAATGGGATACCACATTTAAAGAAACGATTGTAGAACTCTACGAAGCAGGCACTTCCGTACAATCTTTATCCGAGGACTACGGCATTGCTAAATCAACTATATACACATGGATCAAAAGTCGCCAGGTAAAAGAAGTCATCGAGAATCGTCCAGAGTTGGCAACAGAGCATGTGGAATTACAAAAAGGAATTCAGCGATTAAAGGAGGAAAATGACATACTAAAAAAAGTGCATCAGCATCTTTACGGACAAACAGGGGAATTAAGTACCCAGAAGAAAGTAGCTTGGGTAGATCAACACTGGAAGAGGCATCCAATGAAGGCATTGTTAAAAAGGATAGGACTAGCAAAAGCAACCTATTATGAAATACAAGCAAAGAACCATGAGCGAACAGGAAAAAGCGCGGAAAGTAAGAGAAAATCGTATTACAGTACTTTTTTATGAAAATAACCAAATTTATAGTGCGCGAAAATTGCATCATTTACTACAACAAGAAGGAATTATAGCAAGTATAAGAACGATTTCTGCAGACATGAAACGATTACAACTACGTTGTTGTTATGTGAAAAAATGGCGCGAAAAACAAGCAAAGAGCACAGAAGAAACCCTTATGAATGAAATAAAGGCAGATCAGCCATGACCTATGTGTGGACGCTACAAGATAAATGGGTCTACGTGATTACATTTTTAGATGCATTCACACGAAAAGTCCTTCATTTTGGTGTAGGCAAACAAATGAATAGCGCTTTTGTCGATGGGCATACAAGGCAAGTATTAAAGAAATACCCAAGTATAGCATTACTTCATTCCGATCGAGGAAGCCAATATACAGCACATAGCTATCGAGATATATTAACGGAGCATCACGTAACCGCCTCCTATAGTAAAGCTGGTTATCCTTATGATAATGCGAAAATAGAATCGTATCATGCTAGCATCAAACGGGAAAAGTTGTATCGTCTTGATTTAAACGACATCAACGATGTGTATCAAGCTGTATTTAGCTATAATTATGGCTTTTACAACACCAAACGTATTCACCAATCTTTAGGTTATCTGACACCAAATGCTTTTGAAAAAATAGCAAACTAATTCTATTTTATTTTGTCCAAGATCTTGACATCACATCAATCTATCAATCATCCAATATTTCTCTTTATTTCATTGTACACTAATCTTGCTACCTAACGCTATCTTTTCATCGTATATGACAGCGTATTTTTCAACTACAAATATTACCCCTCTATCACACAACAATACGAATTCATTGGCAGCACCGTGTCCACCTGAATCAGATTCGCCTGCGCCAACAGTAACTCTTTAAATTTCGCCGGTAGCGCCTCTTGTTTCGCGATTTCCTCCGCGATATGGTTGACGACAAACGACGCCTCCCAACTCGCATCTTGCATTTCCGGCGTCCAAATATCCTCTTCGCTCGTCACTCGCCAACCTTGACTCAGCACCATTTCCGCGATATCTTCCGGCGTGATAAACGTCCGTACATTCGATGAGGTTTCTGACTTGAACGCCTCATATTGCGCCTGCACCAACACCGCCAACAAATGCGATTCCTGCCGCGAATCCGTGAGATGCGGGTTCCATTCCGCAAAACAAATCCGTTTCGCCCATTTTTTCACAACTTGGAGCATTTCTAGAAGTTCAGCTTTGGAACTGAAATACCAGGACGCATGCGAGATAACCGCGACGTCAAACGCTTGCTCTTCAAACGCCAAATCACCACGCAAAATATCCGTTTCCAGCTTAAATTCAATGCGCGATCCGAGCTCCGACTGCAACAAATAATACGTCGACTGCGCCAATGTGAATGGTGCGCCGTAATCTGGTGAAGCGATGTCGACCGCATACACAGAGCCAGTTTTGCCGACATGATACGCTAATACTGCGGTCGTGTCGCCTTGCCCGCAACCAATCTCGAGCACTTTATCGCCTTCTTTTATGCCCCAGAACTCCGCAAGCTTGATACGATGCCCTGTTTGCACTGTTTGAATCTCGTCCGACGCCGCATCCCGAAGCATGCACGCCACAATTTTTTCCGTTTTTGCCTTCATATGTAACATCCTTTCCAACTTTACATTTCTCGCGCGATTCTTTACGCCCTCTTTACAGAACCTCAAAACGAATCGGCATTTCGCTCGCTATAATAAGGCGTATGAGGAGGGGAAAAATTTGAATAAATTTGTAACTATTACTGGTGTTGTCGTTGTTGGAAGCTCTTTACTACTCGCGGGTTGCGGGCCTACAGATGTGGACTCACTCGCCGCCAAGCAAACCCAAACACAGGTCAAGCCGGGTGGTCAAATTAAGCTAGACGGTGCTGTGAATATTCGTGATCTTGGTGGCTACAAAACCACCGATGGCAAAACGATTAAGTCTCACAAACTGATCCGCGCCGCCGAACTTGCCAATCTTTCCAAAAGCGACATTAAAAAGCTGACTTCTACATATGGTCTGGCTGAAATTATTGATTTCCGTACCGATTCCGAGGTGAAAGCGAAGCCCGATCCAGTCATCAAAAACGTCGATTACATTCACGATTCGATCATGAAAGACAACGGTTCGTCAACTAGCGCGCAAGATATGATGGCCAGCCTCGCGAAAATGGACAATCCCGAGCAATTCCTAATCAGCGCCAATAAAAGTTTCGTCACCGACCAGCAATCGATCGACGGCTACAAACTTTTTTTTCCAAGAGTTACTAGACAATAAAGATGGCGCCGTACTTTGGCATTGCACCGCGGGTAAAGATCGTACCGGTTTTGGGACAGCACTCGTACTCGCAGCGCTTGGCGTCGACCAAAAAACGATTATGAACGACTACCTACTTTCGAATAAATATCGCGCGGCAGAGAATCAGAAAACCCTTGATGCCCTCGCAAAACAAACCGATAATCCGAAAGTTTTGGCTGGCATGAAAGCAGTTCTCGACGTTCGCCCGGCCTATCTAAACGCCGCGTTCGATGAAATCAACGCCAAATACGGTAGCACCGATGCATTCCTCAAAAAAAGGGCTCGGCTTAACCAACAAAGATATCAAGAGCCTCCAAAAAGCCTACCTACAATAAATATAAAAATGTGATCAGTCTTCGCCAAATTTAGCGCGAGTTACTGATCACATTTTCGTTCGTTGTTATTCGATTTTGTCTCCGTAAAATTTCGCTTTTGCCTTACAAATTGGGCATTTTATCTTGTGTTTCTCATGTGCACATGATTCGTCTCCGTTTGACGTCATCATTCGATAAGCTTTTTTCAGTAGTGGAATCGCGATAACGATCCCGATCAGTGTCATCAGCGCGATAAAGCCGATGAAAATAAGCCCAGCCGCGATACCAATCACGAAAATTTTCTTCACCGTGTGTCCTAGATCAAAGCGTTCTTCCTCTTCCATGTTGAATCAGCTCCCTAGATAAAATTACTTCCAAGTTCAGCATAACACGTTACTTCTCAAAATCAAGTAAAAACTGACCAAGCCCACCCGTATCGTGATGACCCGCGACGTAATCCGCAATCGCCAACGTCTCTGGAATGCTGTTCTCCATCGCCACGCCCATTTTGGCAAGTTCAATCATGCCGATATCATTCTCATTATCGCCAAACGCAATCGTCGTCTCCAAATCAAGCCAGCCAGCTTCATCCAAATACGCGAGGCCATGCGCTTTATCGATGCCAACATTCATAATATCAATCAGCGTCGTGCCAGAAGCCATCACGGAAAGCGGTAATTTCGCCAAAGCTTCGCGCACCGCCACACGAGTGTCCGCATCATCCGAAAGCACCAGAACCTTCAGCGCAAACTCGCCAGAACGCTCGATTTCCCCGACAACATCCGCCGTCACGGTAAGCGGCACCTGCTCATTTTCAGGAAGCGTCTTATTCGCCTCGACAAACCCAGCAATTTTCCCCGTTACAGTAGGTCCAACAATCCGCTCCGTCGTGTATACATGATAATCCACGCCAAACCCGCGCACCAACTCAATCACCTGACCCAACAAATCATACGAAATATCGCTTTTCATCAAAATTTCATTCTTTCCAAAATCGCGAACAAGCGCACCGTTACAAGAAATAACCGGCATCGTGATCCCGAGCTCATGAATAAATGGCATAATCGCCAAATCCAAACGCCCAGTCGCCAGCACCAATTTCTTGCCGCGCTTTTGCCAATCCAGCAACACCTCTTTATTCAGCGGCTGAATCACCGCACCGCCCTTAGCCAGCAGCGTTCCGTCCATATCCGTTACAACTGTCTCCATTACAAAATCACCCTTCCAAACTTATCTAAAAGCGCCTCATCGGCGGACGCCATTACTACTCGAATTATAAAGGAGTTTCGGTGAGTTGTCACGGCATGCGCTGCAAAAAACACAGCATAAAAATCACCGTGGCTTACATACTATTCCCGTTTCTCTATCTCTTCAATTTCTGAAACTGAAAGTACCTCCTGATTGGGGCTCTTTGCATGAGGAAATGATTCACCACTTATAATCAAAGCCCCTTCATAGTGCTCATCATATACACCAGCATCAAAAGATAGTTTCTTATCCCCATTCACATATCCGTTAATATGCGGGATTCCTGTCGGATTAATATCTACACCTGTAATTACAACAGAATCTATATTTTCATAGTTATACTTTAAATAATTTTTCTACCCTTGGGCTCTCTTCCACAATCAATTTATCAATCGCTTCTTCTCTCGCTAATGTTCGCTCATCTATTTCTTTCTTTACAAAGAGGAAACTGCCTACGATAATAAATAACCAGAATGCTATTAGCACTAGGAAAATAAATCTACTCGTTCTCATTCCTTGTTTCCCTTTTCATGCTCTTCAATCTCCAAAACAGACAAATCACTTTTCTGCTTCTCCTCTAGCTCATACGGAATACTCAAATCCCCATCAAAATGATCTTTATGTACTGCTGCATTAAAATATAAATCTTTATCATTATTCACATAACCTTTGATATGTGGTATACCAGTTGGATGAATCTCTGCCCCAGTAACAGTTACCTGATTCACTCCTATAAAATTATACTTGAAATATTTTTCAATACGCGGTTTCTCTATAGCAATCAACTCCGCTAATTCATCTTCCGCTTTTTGATTTTCTTTTTCTTTCATAATATATACTCCTCCTGTTATAATGGAAATAAATACCAGTAAGATACTAGAAACAATTAACCATTTTTTCATGTAATCACCCCACCATATCATAACATAAAGGGAGCAAAATGGAGATGAAAATAACAGAAGAAACTAATTTTTATTTAGCCGATGCTGTGTATGATAGTGAAGTACTAAGGAAAGACAACGTACTAACACTGAAAGATATCGGTAAAACAAAATGGATTACAGTAAATTCGATAGATAATAGAAACGGCTTACAAGCAACCGCTGTTGTCCCGCTTGGTGAATACAAAGCATGGAAAGCAGGGTCTATCAAAGAGTTTAGCCATATGGTCTTCATGTCAAGAGGCTCTGAGGAAGGAGCTGACTGGAACCAGAACACCAAATTAGCAACTACATCACCTGCAAAAAAAGACGATCAGTTTACAACCTACAATAATTTCGTAAACACCACACTATCCAAACACACAACCAAAAACTACAGCTTCACAGGCCACAGTCTCGGCGGCGCACTCGCTCAATACGAGGCTGTCAAACATACTAAACCGGCCATAACCTTCGCCGCTGCCCGTTCATTCAATAAACTAGCACCTGACGAACAAGCAAAAGCAAAAGACGGCACATACTTCCATCTCATCAAAGATTTCCGACACCATGGCGACGTTGTAGGATTACTACCTCCCGATGCTTTCGTATTTTACCAACAATATTATTTCAAAAATGGCGCGGCCAGCGATCCACTAAACGCTCACTTAACAGAAGGTTTCCGCAACCAGTTCGGTAGCAATGGCGCCACGAAACTTGCCATTTCTCCTGATGAGATTAAAGCGCTTGCGAATCGAATGAAAGATGTAGCGGCAGACATTGATCGCATGGTTCGCCTCATTGAAGATTTTCGTCAAGCCGAAAGCGATGCAGTCCAGAAAATGGTGCGTAAATTCAACGATGCTACATATGGCGGTGAATACGATTTACTGAACGAAAACGATGTAGACGATGTGATGCACGGCCTCGCTGTCAAAAAAACAGAAGGTGTCTACCGTTTCCACGACGAAGAAATTTTGCATGATTTACTTAATAAGTTGTTAGAACAGCAGTACCACCTGCAACAATTCGCAAATGAAATCGGCAATGCGGGGCACCAAATGCAGCAAACAAATATCAATCTCGGTCATGATTTAGACCGCACAATTGGTAGCTTAGTTGGTATTGCGGCCGGTAACGCGATTAATTTTTTCAAGTAAACAAATAGAGAAAAAAAGGGGGAACACAATGGATTTATTTCATGAAATTAGACAAATAGAAGTAGAGATTGCTAAGGCGATTCTAGCTGGTGCGGATGCAACGGTCGGCGCTTTAAAATCTCAAAAAACAGCATTCGAAAGGCAACTTCAACTCGCGGCTTTGAAATGTGATATGCTACGTGATGCTAATAATTTAGCTGAAGATTCTGCTCACATCCTGCACGGTAAGGAAACAATGTTTGACGATTGGGGGCGCGAACTTACACGCATTCAAAGTCAACTCGGCATTTCCTTCGAAAGTAAAACCGGTGACGCGATTAGCTCCCAATTACAAAATGAAATACGCAAGCTTTGTACAGATCGCGAAGAAGATTTCCGAGAGCTCCAAAAAAGCACCAAAATCAATTTCCACATATAATATATAAAACAAAAAAATACTGCTATTTTCCGATATATATCTACTATTCTACAGAAAATAAGCATATATTCTAACTCCAAACCAAGGATAAACGTAACAAATCCATTGGTACATCTCAATTCATCAACTCCAAAACAAAGCTTTCTCCTAGTCCCAAACCCAATTTCTACATTAAAACAAAATGTGAACAAACTGTGAACTTGATAAATTTTGCCTTCAAATGTACATTTTTTCGCTAGCCAAAGAAATCGATACCTTGTACAATAGTAACTAAGCATATTAAAAAGGGGAGACACTCATGTACCTAAAAGAAAAATCGATTAGCATCGCGCTAGTATTTGGACTAACTTTTTCAACTGTAAGTCCCGTATTTGCCGAGGAAATGACATCCCAACAAGATGCACAGCAACAAGCAGGTTGGGAAACTACTGAAGTCGCAGCAAAACCGAATGTTCATGTAACACAAGGTTATTACATTATTCCGGCTGATTTTGTGCAAGTCTTTAGCCAAAATCGCGCTCCGGTCCTAACTTACAAGGATGGTGTAGTAGCACAGAACGACACCGTGGGAACTTTTGAAACAACAATTGTAGTTACTTACAACGACGGATCATCGGAAGAAATCACGGTCAGCTATACAGTTGACGCAGATCCGAGCGTAACACCTCAACCAGATCCTGAAACACCAGTAACTCCTGATCCTGATCCAGTAGAACCTGTGAAGCCTGATCCTGAGACTCCGGTAGCCCCAGAGCCAGAAACACCGGTGACGCCGAATCCAGATCCAGTGGAGCCTGTGAAACCAGATCCTGAAACACCAACAAAACCGGATCCAGAGAAACCGGTAACTCCTGATCCTGAAACAACAGATCCTGAGCAACCAGTGAAACCTGATCCAGGTAAAACAGATCCAAAACCAGAAACAACGGTACTTGCTACAGCAAAAAATAATGTCACATTGGAACTAAATGATGCAACAGCAACACCAAGTACTTTTGTAACTAAGAGTACTGCTAACGTGAAGCTTTCCTTCAAAACACAGCCAGTGACAAACAAACTTGGCGCGCAATCCGTGCAAATTACGGCAACAAACGGCTCCGCTACAACAACTGTAACCGTTAATTACACAGTGGTAGACACAACGAAACCATTTATCAATCAAGATGGCGATGTTTTCTACGTGTGGCCGGGTGAGGAATGGACTGCGGAAGAGCTAGTGAACGCAACAGATAACTCTGGCTACGTGAAAATTTATTTCCAAAATGGCGCAACACATCTAGACACTTCTGGCATTGGTGCAAACAGTACGGTTATCGTAGCTGAAGACGCTAGTGGCAACGTTTCAACACTTAATTTCCAATATGAAGTTATCTCGGTTATGGGTATCATGCTTTACTCAGCACCTTCTGTTAACTTCGATATGAGTACAGACACAGACATTTACGGTGGTACAGAGCCTGATACAACGCTATTCGTTATTACAGAGCAGAGCGAAGAAGTTCTGGCTGAAACACGCGTAGACTACTCAGGCAGCTATCATGCCGTTCTTGATCGTCCGCTACAACCAGGTGAAACAGCTTATCTGATTGCGGTTGATGATAACGGTGGGGTCAGTGATGTCACGCATTACACTTATGGCACGAAACAAATTCAAGAAGTGAAGTCATCCACGATTTCCAAAGCTCCAGCTAACTCAGAAACGGAGCAATCAACACAACAAGCACAAGCAGCTGGAAACGAAATCGTACCTGCAAGAGTAAATGAGCTACCAAAAACAGGAGATTCCAGCACAAACGGATTTGTTGTCTTCGGTCTATTACTTTCTGCAACAGCTTTATTGTATTTAAGAAAACGTTCATAAGTAATATAAAAAAGACGCAAAATCAGATTTTGCGTCTTTTTTATTGAAAACTGATCAATTTCTCCCGCCACTGATCCCCGACTCCAACCGCATGCGTCTTGCTCCCATCCTGATTGAAAAATAGTAATAAATCCTCATTCGCCAAGTCAATAACCATTTGAGACTTCACCTTTTTCCTCATCAAAATGGGCGTCATAATCTCCTCTTCCACCCAACGATATCGTAAATCATCCGTTAAGAAAAGATACATCTCCAATCCCGAATTCTTATAAATCTCCATCAAATGTAACATTTTAGGATAATTGGACGGCACATTTTTCACAACTATATATGGCTTTTTGAGCTGTATTTCTTCACATTCCAATTCAGGAAACTCCATCTGAAAATCGGCTAGCTTCCAAATCTTCGTTGTGAACAAAATGGCTATTCGACTCTCATGGAAAGCTTGACGTTGCAGTTTTTTTTAAAATATACGGCTCAGTTGAAACTACATGAAACTGGATTTTCTGGACTTGGAATGGAAAGTAATCTTGTACTTGACTCATTCTTCCACCTCCTAAAAGATACATATATAAACAAAAAAAAGGCTTGATTGTAGCGTTTAAGTACAAAAAGCCTACGTTCACGACTAAAAAAAGTGTTTTTGCACTTCTATATATTATAATACAGTGGGGAACAATAAAAAATGATTTAAAAGGGAGCGACACATTTTTATGGGAGTATTTCTATTTATAATTGGATTTTTAGGCTTTTTCTATGCGCTTATCATGTTAATTCTTGGTATCTTCATTCGTGGGAAACAACTTTTTAAACCTAGGCTTAATTTTATTATTTTAGCAGCCACATTCATTTTAACCATCGTTGGTGCAAATATGATTCCGGCAACACAGACCACAGCTGAACCCAAAGTCGATGTTAAGAGTGAGGAAATACAAAAAGATAAGCAAGCAGATAAACAAAAAGCAGCGCAAAAAAAAATTGGAAAAAGAACAAGCAGAACTAAAAAAAAGAACAAGAAAAACTTCTTAAAGCACAGGCAGAACAGCAGAAAAAAGAGCGGGAACAACTAGCGAAAGACAAAGCGATCGCCGAACAAAAAGCCAAAGACTTAAAAATTCAACAAGAACAACAAGCAAAACTAGCAGCTGAACAAAAAGCTGCACAAGTCGCCGAGAAAGAGCAAGAAGCTGAAGAGGCGCAAAAAGCAACAGAAAAACAGCAACAAGCTTTAAAAGAACAAAAAGAGCGTGAAGAGCAAGAAGAACAAGCAAAACAAGCCTCCCCTCCAGCAAGTAATGACAACGGTGGTGGAAGCCAATATGTTGATTCGAATGGTCAGGGTACGATTAAAGGTAGCGTTAACGGAATCTACCACGTACCTGGTGGGACTTACTACAATCGTACAAAAAATGTCGTCGCTTGGTTCAAAACAACCGCAGAAGCTGAGGCTGCCGGATATCGAGCATCCGAGCGTTAGCCCAAAAAAGCGCCAAATCTCTAAAAACGAGGTTCGGCGCTTTTTCTAATTCTCCAAAATCCGGTGCTGTCCACTATATACACTAAAACCATCTCCACGTATAAAACCAACCGCCGTAATATTAAGTTCCCGCGCCATTTCTATCGCGAGTTCTGTCGGTGCCGAGCGCGATAAAATAATACCGCAACCAATTTTCGCAGTCTTCACCAAAATCTCCGAGGAAATCCGACCGCTAAAAATAATCGCCTTATCAGCCATCGTGATTTCCGACTTCAAGCAATGCCCATAAATTTTATCAAGCGCGTTGTGTCGTCCAATATCCATCCGCACACAAATCACCTCATCGCGACTACAAAGTGCGGCGTTATGCACCCCGCCAGTCTTACGAAACGTATCCGAATCCGCCTCAAATCGCGACATTAAATCGAAAATATCCGCTGGGCGCAACACCAAATCCGTCTCATTTCGCGTCTCCACAAGCGATGCATCCGACTGAAAATAGAAGTTCTCCCGCGATTTCCCGCAACAAGACGTAATGTAGCGTTTCGCACGATATTTCGCATTAAATTTGTTCACGAAGTTCGCCGTCACCTTCGCATGCCCCGTTACCTCGATGATTTCCACACGATCAATATCCGCAACACCACGCACAATTCCCTCCGAAATCAGAAAACCAACAACCAAATCCTCGGCATATTCCGGCGTACAGACAATCGTCACCAATTCAGCCTCGTTCACATAAATCGTCAGCGGATACTCAACGGCCACCGTCGCCACATCATCAAACATATGCCCCTCTTTAAAACGCCGAATCCCAAGCCCAGCAGTCGTTTCCATCCTCGTCCCCACCTAACGAAAACCCCAGATGCGCATTAGTTAAGCACCATCTGGAGTCTAATTTTTATTTCAGCTCTTGTCCGACACCTTTCAAAAATGCCAAGCCATAACGCAACGCCCGATTCACATCAGGATCCTTCATCGCTTTTGCCAGTCCGAAAAGTCCCAGCGTCGCGTCCTCTTTCAAACTCTCATTCGCCTTCGCCTGCGCGTTCGCAAGTCCCTCCAACATTTTCTCCGTCTGCTCTGGCTTCGTCTCCGTCAATAATTTACTCGTCATCATCAAATTATTAATCGCATTCGTCGCCGGTTCCTTCCGAGCCTCATTCAAAAATGTCGTAGCGATATCCTCTTTCGCCTTCAAAGCACTGTTCAACATGTCCAGCGCCCCAGAATCATGCAGCGCCTTCACTAACTCCAAAACTTCCATGAAAGCCGCATCATCCGTCGTGATTTGGTCTTTTATTGCCGTCATTTTATCCTGTTTTATCTGATCATCCGTTTTTTCCACACGGCGAATTTTAGAAATCGGTTCTGCCATCACGCCTCACTCCCTTTCTTACAGCCACAGTTTCCACCACAAGCACAATTATGCTTCGAAATCGGTTGGTAATCCTGACGTGCCCACTTACGTTCGATCTCCACACCATTTTGCGGGAAGCGCGTCGCATTTCGCGGATTATGTTTCGGCAGCGGGTTTTCCCCACATTTTTGCAATACTTCCAAGTTTACCTTCGTCTGTTTATAGGCTGGCGTCTTCGTTCTCACGTCAACCGCGCTAGACGTCAATAAATTAACCGCCGTCTCATGGCTAACCGAGTGCATCGGCAAGTAAACCTCATTCGCGCGAACCCGATCCGTCACGACCGCATGCACCTTAATGTGACCATATGGCGACGTCAACCGCACCAGCGAACCGTCCTCAATGCCACGTTTCTGCGCCAATTCCTTCGATACCTCTACAAAAACTTCCGGTAATTTATAATCCAAGCCCTTCGTTTTATGCGTCATATTTCCTTCATGGAACTGCTCCAACAAACGACCATTATTAAGCGTTAAATCAAACTCTTTCGGGAACTCAATCGGTGCAATATACGGCAATACAGAAAGTTTCGCCTTGCCATCAGGGAAATTAAAACGATCCTCATAAAGTAGCGGCATATCAACACCATCCGCCGAAACCGGCCAAACAAGACTATCAAAACCTTCCATCCGATCATACCTTACACCCGCGAAGAATGGCGCAAGACTCGCAACCTCATCCATAATCTCACTTGGATGCGTAAAGTTCCAATTACCACCACACGCGTTCGCCACTTCTTGAATGATCCACCAATCCGGTTTCGAATCACCAAGCGGCTCCAACACTTCGTACAAACGCTGCACACGACGTTCCGTATTCGTAAACGTGCCATCTTTTTCAAGCGAAGGCGATGCCGGTAAAACAACATCCGCAAATTGCGCCGTCTTCGATAAAAAGACATCCTGAACCACGAAGAAATCGAGTTTTGCAAGTGTATCTTGGACATGGTTCGTATTCGAATCAACCCAAGCCATCTCTTCCCCAATCAAGTACATCGCTTTAAGCGTCCCAGCCTCGATTGCGTCCAACATTTCATTATTTTTAAGACCCGGTACTTCCGAAATTTCCACGCCATACGCTTCTGAAAAACGCGCGCGAACTTCTGGATTTAAAAGTGACTGCACGCCCGGCAATACGTTTGGCAAGGATCCCATATCACAAGCCCCTTGCACGTTATTGTGCCCACGAAGCGGATACGCGCCCGCGCCATGACGACCAAAGTTCCCCGTCACAAGCAGCAAATTCGAAATCGCCGCCGACGTATGCGAGCCCGCAATGTTTTGCGTCACACCCATACCCCAACAAATCGCTGTCCCATCAGCCTCATGCACCATTTTCGCCACATTTTCAAGCGTCTCAACCGAAAGCCCCGTCTCAGCCTCCGCGTACTCAAGCGTAAACGGCGCGAGGAAAGTCATGTAATCGGCCACATTCGAAATCCGCGCTTCCATAAACGGCGCATCATGCCAACCCATATCAATCATGTACTTCGCAACCGCCGTCAACCATACAAAATCCGTTCCCTGTTTCGGACGAATAAACAAGTCCGCGCGCTCCGCCATCTCATGCTTCCGAAGATCCGAAACCATCAATTTCTGGCCGTTCAATTTCTGCGCACGCTTCATACGACTAGCAAGAACCGGATGCCCATCTGCAGGTGAACAACCGACCAAAATCACAAGTCCAGCCGTCTCAATATCCTCCGCCGTTCCCGAATCCGCCCCAATTCCGACCGTATTCGTCAAACCATCCGACGCCGGCGCTTGGCAATAACGCGAACAATTATCCACATTATTCGTCTCAAACACTTGACGAGACAATTTTTGCATCAAATAATTCTCCTCATTCGTCGTCTTAGAAGAAGAGATAAAGCCGAGCGAATCATTGCCGAACTCCGAACGCAAACTACCCAAACGCTCCGCAATAAACGCAATTGCTTCCTGCCACGACGCCTCCACAAACTCATCACCTTGGCGAATCAGCGGCGACGTCAAACGTTGGTCACTATTCACAAAGTCCCAACCAAATTTACCCTTCACACACGTCGCAAACTTGTTCACAGGCCCCTCACCAGTCGGCTCCACTTTCAAGATTTGGCGACCTTTCGTCCAAACTTCAAAACTACACCCAACCCCGCAGAACGTACAAACCGTTTTCGTTTTCTTCGTCCGCGTATCCCGCATCGATTTTTCCATTTCCGACAACGCGAAAACCGTCTGATACGGCGGCTCCACTTTTTTAACCATATCGATCATTGGCTCTAGCACTTCCTCGCCAATTCCCGTCATAAACCCAGCTTGACCGAGCATCGATTTCTCCATCAACGCGTTACAAGGACAAACCGTCGCACAAAGTCCACACGACACGCACGACGACATATTCGCCGGACGATCATCATCCCAAATAACCCGAGGCTGCGGCCGATCCCAATCTATCGAAAGTGTCTCATTCACCTGCACACTCTGACACGCCTCGACACAGCGCCCACAAAGAATACACTGATCCGGATCATAACGATAAAACGGATGCGAAAAGTCATTAATATAGCCCTTTTCACGGAATGGCCGTTCCTGCGAATCCACCTCAAGCAGTTCCGCCGTATTATGTACCCGACAGTTCCCATTATTATTATCACAAACCGTACAATACAACATATGATTCTCCAAAATCCGATCCATCGCCTCGAGCTGCGCCTCTTTCGCCTTTTCCGAATCCAACTTAATCTCCATTGAATCCTTGAAATCCGTACTACAAGCCCGCATCAACTCGCCGTCAACCTCACACATACACGTATCACACGACTGAATCGCGCCCATCTGCTTACTATAACAAATATGCGGATGATGCACGCCCTCCTCATTCAAATAATCTAAAATTCGCGTACCTTCCTCCACATCATGCGCCTTGCCGTTAATCTTCACCGTGACTTTCACCTTCGCACCCATCCAAAAATCCCTCCTTGAAAACTAAGAACTCATGCCAATCTAGGAAAACCATTAGGAAGCGTTTCCATACACCTTTCATTATAGCAGTTATTGTGAAAATTGAATAGCAAAAAGTTAACTGATAATCGTTCTCATTCATGTGTTGGCGCCCTTTTCAGCCTATCTATCAGATTGTGAAAATTAGTTCTAAGAGGGACTAATTCCCAACGTCCAGGTTCCCATCTAATTTCGCCGTAAAACAAACTTCCTAAACACATTTTCACATTAAATAGTACTACTAATCTTATCAATTTTTTGCAGAAATTTATTTATTTTGACTTCATTAGAACCTTTTACATAAGACAACGACGTATGCTTATATGTCGAAATACCGCACATTTTTAGAATTTGTTTACTTAGAACTCGCCCATAATCCTTTTGAATAAAATTAGCATAAACCGCCGGCGTATCGTGCGTATTAATAATCCAAGCCCGCTTCCCTTTTAGCAGTCCAATCGGCCGAATCCCTTTATATTTATACGCAAAATCCTTCGCAAACACCCTATCGATAAATCCCTTTAAAATCGCCGGCGTACTGCTCCACCAAATCGGATAAATAAAAATCAAAAAATCCGCCCAAAGAAGCTGATCTCTATACTCCTTCGTATACGTATCTTTATGCAAATCTCGACGCTTATTCCTACTATCAAAACGTAAAACAGGATCAAATTCCTCTTTGTAAAGGTCAATTTCTCTGACGACATTCTTCTTGCCCAGCTCTTTCTCCACAATTTCTTTTATAGCATAATTTAACCCTTCATGATTTGGATATGTATAAATGAGTAGTACATTCATCTTCCATCGCTCTCCTTGCTTGCTTTGTATTTTGTGCATGATAGACATTTATACATGTTACTCTACTCCATAAAACATCCAGATGCAACACAAGTATCAAAAAGGGGGTTGACTTCCAATAACGAAACATGTTAGTATTTATCCATGGATTACAAGTGTAGTCTTAAGAAAGGAGGAATAAAATGGGGCATTTACCTAAAATATCAGAAGCTGAATTAGAAGTCATCCAAGTTATTTGGAACGAATCTCCACTGACAGCCGGTGAAATAATTCAAGCCCTGGAAAAAGAACACGATTGGAGTCCCAAAACAATACGAACGTTACTCAACCGACTAGTCCAAAAAGAAGCTATTTCCTCCCACCAAGAAAAAGGAAAACTGCACACGTACACCGCATTAGTATCTCGAGAAGATTACATGCAAAGCGAAACAAAATCCTTGTTAAACCGCTTTTACGGCGCTGCTTTCAAACCACTACTCGTGAATTTTATAAAAGAGGAAAAACTATCATCCGAGGACATCGATGAACTCAAACAACTCCTAGATGATAAAGCTGAATCCAATCCCAGAAAGGATAGATAGTTATGTTCCATACGCTATGGCATACGTACCTTCCCTCTATTTTTAACTGGGTCATCGAAACGTCTATTTTGGCAAGCGTGTTGGTCGTGTTCATTCTGTGCATCCGATTCCTCTTAAGAAATTGGCTAACACCGCAATGGAAATACGCATTATGGCTCATTCTTGTGGTGAGACTGGTACTACCTTGGTTTCCAGAAAGCTCATTTAGCATCTATTCCCTGCTACCCGTCACCCCAGTAGCAGAGCCAGTTGCTATCCAAGAAAGTACAACGATAGCACCAGAAACCATCGAGAAAGTACCTGTAATAGCCAAGGAAGTACCTGCTGAAATTGACATATACACTGTCTTTCTATTGATTTGGATACTAGGAATCCTGATTGCCGGAATCTTCATAATAATGACAAACAGGCGTTTATATATCTATATAAGCAAGCAACCACTAATAACTGAAAAAAGAGTTTTGGATATTTATCAGCAATGTAAGCAAAATATGTCCATTGAAAAAGATATCCCTTTACACTATTCCGGAAAAATTTCAGCTCCAACCCTATTCGGAATGAACAAACCTAGGATTTTACTTGATGAAAAACACGTGAAGCATCTAAATAACGAGCAACTAAAATACATTTTTTATCACGAATTATCCCATTATAAACGAAAAGATATCGGCATCAATTTACTGATGAATTGTCTGCTCATTGTCCACTGGTTTAATCCTATTCTTTGGTACGCCTGTCGTGCGATGCGTGAAGATCAAGAAATAGCCTGCGATAATCTGGCTCTGACTTTTATCAATCCCGCAGAAAGAATCGCTTACGGACACACCATTATTACATTAGTCGAGCAATATTCTACGTATTATCAGCCATCCACACTGGCACATTTCAGTAAAAACAAAATAAGATTAAAGAGGAGAATCATTATGATCAAAAAATTCAAATAAAAAAATCACAACTATTAACCGCAGTAGGTTTCATCGCAATTTTGGGAGTATCCGCGTTCTCTCTAGTAGACGTAAAAGCAGAGACAACCGAATCACAAAAACAAGAAATGGCAGCTAGAATGAAACAAGAAGATGCCGTAAACCAAGAAGCAGCAAATAAAGTAGCCAGCGGAGAGTACGACGAAAAAATGGCTGCCGATTACAAAGCAAAAATGGCCGGAGAAAATGTAACTGCTAACGCAACAGACGCAGAGATCGACCAAAAAAATCGCTGCTGCTACCGCTGAAAAGAACAGACAAATGGCTGAGGAAAAAGCCACTCAATCAGATATTGATAAAAAAATGGCTGCTGCTACTGAAGAAAAGAAAAAACAGATGGCCGAAGAAAATGCAACGAATAAGGCAACAGGTGCAGACTACAACGAAAAAGCGGCTGCTGATTACAAATTAAAAATGTCCCAAGAAAACGCAAAATAAGGCTTGAATAACTAAAAACAGACGATGCTCCCCATCCAATGTTCACCCCAAAATCTAGACTAATAATCTGATTTTGGGGTGTTTTATTATGCTGAATAGAATCCACATAACCAACCAATCAAATCCGTAAACAACAAAAATCCCAAACGTCTCATCTGCCCCTCACACTCCATGAATTTTCCATAATCCACACTAAAAATATTACAAATCCCGAGCCCAAACAATGACAATCCGTACAACAACAAAACACAAATAAAAAAAATTTTAAACCCCCTCCAATTCCCCGAGCCCCTCTCACGCCCCTCTTCACCCAACAATTATCTTGCCCTCGCGCAACATTTTTAGGGAAACCCCCTTGACACAAAAAAACATCAATGCTAACCTAGGAAGTGTTAAGAGCAATAATAACTAAAAAAAATCAGCAAGCCAAAAAAAAGTCCCTCCAACGCAAATTCAGATCGCACCTCCAAACTTCAGCGTGCCGACAAATGCTTAGATTCTAGGCAAAGTCGAGTACCGAAGCGGAGTGTACGACTGTACATGAGCATCGGAACGCAGACTTTAACGACGAAGATGAGTATTTGTCGGCACGCTGAACAACCTGTATAGTGAGGCTCCTATATGAATACATGCCACTGCCCAAAAATGTCCAAAGACGCCAATGGGTTGAACAGGGATTGTCGGATTAAGGCTTTCCATAATGTGGCTAAGAAACTCGTTTTCTTTACGTTGTATAGTGCCAAATCTTTAGCGAGGGGAATACTATGTTTTTTATGCGCATAAAATTCTGAATCTCTGCCAAAGTCACTAGACAGGTAGGGATTTTTTTGTGCGTAATCAAGAATGAAATGAAAATTCTGCTATTATGTTTATTATTGTCAAATTATATAGAACGGAGGTGGAGTAGCATGCCACAATTTCTAGAGGACGACCCTGCAGAACCTGAATCATCGAACTTAATAACGGACTGGAATGGCTTTTGCTCCACCAGCAACCTAAAAAAGCCGTGACAGTTTAGAACTGAATCGGAGGATAATACAATGAAAAAAAGCACTAAACAAGTTACGCAATGAACAAGAAGTGAACCGGACGCTACTCCAAGATTCCACATCCAACAAAGACGCAGCTATCGCGAAATACAAAACAACGACCAAAGGCCTAAACGAAGTAGAAGTAACGAGACGACGCACTAAATTTGGTCCAAACATCACCGCCGAACAGAAGCCAACACCGTGGTATGTCAATCTAGCCAAGGCTTTCCACAATCCATTTATTTATATTCTTGCCTTCCTTATGATAATTTCTTACGTGACTGCCGACATCGAGGCGACTATCATTATGGCTCTGATGATTCTATTTAGTGTCATTCTTAGCTTCACTCAATCGATGCGCGCCCAAAAAGCCAGTCTCTCCCTGAAAAACATGATTGAAAATACGACCGCGATTATTCGTGACGGTATGCAAAGAGAAATCCCGATTGTGGATGTCGTTCCAGGCGATATCGTTTTCCTCTCAACTGGTGACATTATCCCAGCAGACGTGCGAATCATCGAAGCCAAGGACCTATTTATTAACCAATCACCACTTACCGGCGAATCGATTCCCGTCGAAAAATTCGTTGAAGCCATCGAAAAAAGTCTCAGCATTTTTGAACGAGACAATTTGGCATTCATGGGCACAGACGTGATTAGCGGTCAAGGTAAGGCACTGATTCTAAAAACTGGCGATAACACCATTTTCGGCTCCCTATCTCAAGAAGCACTCGCCAAACGCGACGAAACCAGTTTTGATAAAGGTGTCAAATCGATTTCCAAATTACTGATGTATCTCATGCTCGTCATGGTTCCAATCGTCTTTTTAATCAATGGAATCATGAAAGGCAACTGGACCGAAGCGCTTCTGTTCGCCGTTGCTGTAGCCGTGGGACTTACGCCCGAAATGCTGCCGATGATTGTCAACACCAATCTCGCAAAAGGCGCCGTTCGCATGGCCAGAAAGAAAGTCATCATCAAAGAACTCAGCGCGATTCAAAACCTTGGCGCGATGGATGTTCTCTGCACCGACAAAACCGGCACGCTGACCAAAGATAAAGTTGAACTCATCGAACACATTGATACGACTGGGGAAACGTCCGATGAAGTCCTTGCGCTCGCCTTCCAAAATAGCCACTTCCAAACCGGCTGGAAAAACATCATGGACCACGCCATCATTTCACATATGGAAAAAATCGGTGACAGCAAACGTTTCACGACACCAGAAAAAATCGATGAAATCCCATTTGACTTTGCTCGCCGCCGTCTCAGCGTTATTTTGCGCAAAAAAGACAGCCTGCAAATGATCACCAAAGGCGCGATTACCGAAATGTTCGACGTCTGCTCCAAGCTTGAAGAAAATGGCGCGATTATCGAGCTAACAGACCCAATCAAAAAACGCCTCCACACGCAATGTGAGGAAATGAATCGCAACGGTATGCGCGTCATCGCCATCGCGACGAAAACCAAGACAGAGAAAGAAACCTTTTCCGTCATCGATGAGCAAAATATGACACTGATTGGCTTCCTCGGCTTCCTAGATCCCGCCAAGCCATCTGCCAAGCCCGCGATTGCCTCTTTGCATGACCATGGCGTAACCGTTAAAGTTCTCACAGGTGACAACGAAATCGTCGCGCAAACGATTTGCAACCAAGTCGGCATTCCATCTGAGAAATTCCTGCTCGGCTCCGATATCGATTTTCTGTATGACGATGAACTAACTGAAGTAACGAGAACCCACCACATCTTCGCCAAACTCACGCCAACTCAGAAATCCCGTATCATTCATCTGATTCGAAAAGACGGTCACACAGTTGGTTTTATGGGTGATGGAATCAATGATGCCCCAGCCCTGCGCAAAGCAGACGTCGGAATCTCCGTTGATACTGCCGCCGATATAACCAAAGATGCAAGCTCTGTCATTCTACTCGAAAAGAGTTTAACCATCCTAAACGACGCCGTAACGGAAGGTCGCAACGTCTTCGGAAACATTCTGAAATACATGAAAATGACAGCCAGCTCCAATTTTGGAAACGTGTTTAGCGTTCTTGTCGCCAGCGCCTTCCTGCCATTTTTACCGATGCTATCGATTCATCTACTTTTGCAAAATCTCATGTACGATGTCTCTCAAATGACGCTTCCTTGGGATAAAATGGACGAATCCTTCTTGAAAAAACCGCGGAAATGGGATCGTAAAAACATGTTGCGCTTCATTCTTCTGATTGGACCCGTCAGCTCGATTTTCGATATTCTCACGTTCGCCATCATGTGGTTCGTCTTTAGCGCGAATACTATCGCCGAACAAGCACTATTCCAAAGTGGCTGGTTCGTAGTTGGCCTTCTGACACAAACGCTCGTTGTACACATGATTCGTACTGAGAAAATTCCATTCATTCAAAGTCGCGCAGCAAAACCTGTGATGATTTCCACCCTTATCGTGATGGGTGTCGGCATTATCATTCCATTCACGTCGTTTGGTCACAGAATCGGACTCGTCAGCCTACCGCTCACCTACTTCCCGTGGCTTATCGCGATTCTAGCAGGCTACATGGTAACCGTCCAAATCGCCAAAAATCTCTACATCAAGAAATTCCACGATTGGATTTAAACCGATGTTTACCAAGCAGAATAGTCTTATTATTCTCGCCTATCTCGCCATTGGAATTTGGAGTTGCCTCATGGTTTACAGCGCCAGTTACGCATCCGCTGGCAACCGTTACAACGTAGCAAGCACCCATTTTGTGACCCGGCAAGCTATGTTTTACACGATTGGTCTCGCTTGCCTACTCTTCTTTGCCAAACTAAAAACCGCACCATTCTGTTCTAAAAAAACGATGAAATTAGCAGGCGGCATCGCTGTCCTCCTGCTAGTTCTCGTTCTACTTACTGGCACAGCAACCAACAATGCCAAGCGGTGGGTTCAACTAGGCAGCGCCACACTACAACCAACCGAGCTTGTCAAAATGCTACTCATCGTTGTGACCGGAAATTTCATCGTGCGCTACTTCCCAAAAATGTCCCAGTCCAACCGTACTAGCTACTTACTCATAGCCTACATCCTATTTTGCGCTGGCCTCATTATTTTGCAACCAGACCTAGGCACAAGCTTCATCATTCTATGTATTTTCGCCGCCCAACTACTCACATCTGGGCTTTCCGCACGCAGACTCAGCCAAATCGCGCTCACCGTCATCCTGTTCGCAGCCCTCAGCCTAGGCATCACGTACCTCATCCATCCTGATTTTTTCAGCCCAGCTCGGCTCGGTCGTTTCGCCTTCCTTGACCCGTTCAGCGAAGCCAATCTCGATGCCTCCTACCAACTCAGAAATGGCTATTACGCGATTGCAGACGGCGGCATATTCGGCAAAGGATTCGGCCAAAGCGTTCAAAAACTCGGTTTCCTGCCCGAATCCCATACCGATTTTATCAGCGCTGTCATCTCAGAAGAACTCGGCATCATCGGCATTCTCGTGACTCTAAGCCTCATCCTATTTTTCATCTGGAAAGCCTTTCACATCGCGCTCCGCAGCCAATCAGCATTCGACACTTCCATCTGCATCGGTTTTGCGACCTGGATTGCGATCCAAGCTTTCTTGAATCTCGGCGGCGTCAGCGGTATGATCCCACTCACCGGCGTCCCGTTGCCATTTATCAGTTTCGGCGGCACATCCATTATCACCCTATCATGCGGCGTCGGATTTCTCATCAGCACCGAACGCCAAATAACCCTCACAGAAAGAAGGAATATCCATGCAAACCAACAATAGACTCCGCGAAAGCCTAGTCGTCATCGTCTGCCTACTATCCATGATCAGCTGCCTCGCAATCTACATGGCCCAACAAACCAACCAATACGACACCAACTTCTTTCGCATGCAAATCATCTTCATCACTGTTGGCTTCGTCGCCGTATTTCTCCTATCAAAACTCGACATGACCTTCGTCCGATCCAACATTATCTGGGTCTATCTCGCCATGCTGATCTTGCTCGCCGGCATCCTCATCCCAAACCCACTCGTAGCAAAAATTAATGGCGCGACACGTTGGTATCAGCTAGCTGGATTCTCCCTACAACCATCAGAAATCGCCAAATCAATGTTCATCGTCGTCATCGCCCATTTTGCGGCAAAATACGAACGCATCATTTGGAAGCAACTACTCATCACTTGGTCACTCGCCGGCGTTGTCCTTCTATTAATCATGAAACAGCCCGATCTCGGCACAACAATCGTCTACTTCGTCAGCGCCTTCACGATCAGCATCCTAGCCCTTAAATCCACCAAGCTCATCATCACGATCCTAACATCACTCGTAGTCGCAGTAAGCGGTGGCCTCTATCTTGTCGTCTATCACGTCAACCTACTCGAAAAAATCGGCTTCAAAAGCTACCAATTCCGGCGCATCCACACGTGGCTCGACCCAGCAAGCGATCCCAATTCCTTTTATCAAGTCGACCGCTCCCTAAAAGCAATTGGCTCCGGAACCATGTCTGGCAGCAACTCCACATCCGTCTACATCCCAGAAAGCCACACCGATATGATTTTCAGCACCATCGGCAACCAATTCGGCTTCATCGGTGCTAGCCTACTGCTCATTCTATTCATGCTCTTCATCCACCAACTCATCATCGCCGCACTACACATGAAAAGCAGTTTTTCCACGTACGTCATCGCTGGTTTTGCCATGATGTTCGCCTTCAATATTTTCGAAAATATCGCGATGACGATCGGCCTCATGCCCCTAACTGGGATTCCATTACCATTCATCAGTTACGGCGGCAGCTCGACACTCGGCAATATGATCGCGCTCGGCATCATTCTCGCTGTCATCAAATGCGACGACACCAGCCTGCGCCGAGCCTAGCAATCAGTCCGAAATCACCTTTTTCTCCTCATCCGGAATTTTTTCAATACGTCCTAAGAACACCGTTATCGATAAAATCCCAACCAGCATCACGACGCCCGCTACAACAAAAGCAATCGCAAAACTTCCCGTCGCGCCAACGATAAACCCCGTCACAATCGGAGCAGCAATCGCCGTTAAATTCCCAATAAAGTTCATAAAACCGCCCACAGTCCCAACCGAACCATTCGGCGCCAAAATCGATGGCATCGACCAATTAATCGTAGACGCGATACAAATTCCCGACACCGCAATACTAAAATAAATAATCGCTGTCTGCGTATCCTTCGTCGTTGCAGCCCCAATAACTGCAAGCCCAAGCAACATCCCAATCGTCAAAAACAACTTCCGAACCTTCGACGGATCAAATCCCCGCTTAATCAGAAAATCAACAAAAAGCCCACCAATTAAGACACTAGAAAGCGCCCCAAAAGCCCATGGAATCGCCGTATACAATCCTGATTTCATAATATCCAAATGAAGTTCCCGCATCAAATAATTCGGCAACCACGTCAAAAATAAGAAGAATGAATAATTATACGCCGCCGCACCGATCGCTAATGCCCACAACTTCCGCTGCTTCATCAAATATACCAAGCCACTTCCTTCACCAGGCGCGACCTTTTTTTGCACATCGCCCGACTGAATATAATCCAGTTCCTCCTTCGAAAGCCGCGGATGCTCCTCAGGATCCCGGTATAACATCCAAAACCAAACACAGTACACAATACTAATCA
The DNA here is from genome assembly GCF_000525855.1 of Listeria cornellensis FSL F6-0969. Classification (GTDB taxonomy): domain Bacteria; phylum Bacillota; class Bacilli; order Lactobacillales; family Listeriaceae; genus Listeria_A; species Listeria_A cornellensis. Next base: position 53,427 of record NZ_AODE01000023.1, on the reverse strand, counting down.
GCGCCGTCACAAGAAAAGCCTCTCGCCAGCCCCATTTTGCAATAATAAACGCCACCATTGGCACACCAATCACATTCGATAGTTTCGAAGACATATCAAACATCGCCGTCGCAAACCCACGTTCCTTCAGCGGAAACCAGTATCCCGTCGCCTTCGCAGCCGCACTAAACGCCGGAGCCTCCGCCACACCAAGCGATAATCTCAAAATAAATAATGGCAATAACCCACTAATAAAAGCCGTCAATCCCGTCGCAAAAACCCAGACAATCGAACAAACCCGATTCAACCACTTCACGCCAATCCGGTCCAGCACAACCCCCATCGGAATCTGCATCAATGCATACGTCCAAGAAAAAGACGACAACAAAATACCGAACATCGCCGGCGAAATGCTCAGTTCATCCATCAAAACCTGCCCAGCAACCGTCAAATTAATCCGGTCAAAATAGTTCACCAAACAGCCGAATCCAAGTAATAAGCCAATCCAATATCTAAATTTTTTCTTTGTTGTGATAACTTTCCCCAATTCTACCTGCTTCTCCATCCTCTTCCCTCCCAGTCTCACTAATGAAGCCAAACCTCTCAAGAAAAAAAGCCATTTTCCCAAGAGGAACTAATCATCCATTCAAACTTTTGTGCAACAACGCCAGCACTTGGCGCAACTCATCCACCGGAACCTGTCCAGGCGCAGAAACCTTTTTCGCTGCCCCAAATGTCAATGCCGAGCCAAAAATCTCTCCAGCCAAGCGCGAAATAACACCTGTTCCCGCCATCGACATCGTGATAATCGGACGATCCGCATACTTTTCACGCATCATATTCGTCGCACTAAGCAACGTCAACACATCCGCAGCCGAATGCGGCATCACCGCCATTTTAGGCAAATCCGCGCCTATTTCTTGCATCTTCACAAGCCGCGCCACAATCTCATCCTCACTCGGCGTCTTATCAAAATCATGATTCGACATAATCACCTTCGCACCCGCTTGATGCACAGCCTCCACAAGTTGCGCCACTTCCCGCTCACCCGTAAACAGCTCCACATCTACGATATCCGCCATGCCAGTCGCCGCAATTTCCCGATTCAGCGCCACATAACTCGCCACCGGAAAATCACGTTCACCGCCCTCTTTCGCACTCCGAAACGTGAAAATCAGCGGTATCTCCCGCAAAATCCCCCGAATCTCACGTAACATCTCCTTCACTTTCGACAAATCCGCGACGTCCTCATAAAAATCCACACGCCATTCCACGACATCTAAATCAACATCCACCAACATACGCGCTTCCTCAACTAATTGCACCGCCGTCTCACCGACCATAGGAACGCAAATGTTAGGCGCCCCCTCACCAATCACAACACCTCTCACCGAAACAGTCCTCATATCCGTTTCCCCTTTCAAAAAAGTAATGCCTTTATATCCTCAACCGGCATCTCTTCCCCAGTCCAAATTTCAAAAGCCTTAGCGCCCTGCCACAACATCATTCCGAGCCCATTAACCGTCGTGCACCCAACCTCATCCGCCATTTCTAACAAACGCGTCTTCGCAGGCACATACACAACATCCGACACAATCAATTCAGGCCGCAAGTAAGATACATCTGGCACAACACTCTGCCCAACAAGCGGCTTCATCCCAACCGAGGTCGCATTAACAAAAATAATACTATCCTCCATCTCATTCCGAAGCGCTTCCAGATCCGCTAAATCAAAAAGTTGCGCCTTACAATCCGTTTTCGCATTAATATCGCGCACCATCTGCTCTCCCCGCTCGTAGAACTCATCCCTCCTATTAAAAATCGAGATTTCCTTTACACCATCAAGCGCAGCCTGAATACAAATTGCCGTTGCAGCACCACCAGCGCCCGCAATCGTCATTTTTCCTCCAATAATATCAATCTTAGCTTCCGCGAGTGCCCGCATATATCCCGTTCCATCCGTAATATGCCCCGTCAAAATGCCATCATCATTCACAACCGTATTCACCGCTCCCGCAAGTTCCGCAGCAGGAGACAACTTATCCAAATGCTTCTTCACTAACACCTTGTTTGGCATCGTCACATTACATCCACGAATCCCCATTGCCCGAAAGCCCTGCACAACATCCGCTAACTGCTCCGTTCCAACATCAAATGCCAAATAAACATAATCCAATCCTAATTTTGCAAATGCCTCATTATGCATTTTTGGTGATAAACTGTGAGAAATTGGCGTACCCAATAACCCAATTAACTGCGTCTTCCCAGAAATTCGCTCCGTCATACTTAAAAACACCCTTCCTTATTATGTATATCATTCCTTTGTCAGCAAAATCAGTAAATTCATCCAACTCCACAATCATACCAGAAACACACACACCTTTTCCAGTCACTTTATCTATTTGCTCCTATCAAATACCAACAAGCGTCCCAACACTATACGTCACAAGCATCGTCAACATTCCGACAACCATATTCCGTACAATCGCATTTCGCTTCGGCGCCTCCCCTAAATAAGCACTGATATACCCCGTCAAAGCAAGCGAAATCAAAACCACCACAAAAGTCAGTCCAATCCGAATACCTGATGGCAAAAGTAGAATTGAAAGTAACGGCAAAATCGCACCAACAGAAAAAGAAGAACAAAGAAGATAACGCCGCCTGCCATGGATTCGCAAAATCATTCAGCTGCAGACCAAGTTCCGCCTCCGAATGCGCCGCCAATGCATCCTTTTCCATCAATTGTGCCGCTACCTGCTTGGCTAAATCTGCTGATAATCCCTTCTCTATATAAATATCTGCTAATTCTTCTAGCTCGCCATCATAATCATTAGCCAACTCCATTTTTTCCTTAACGATAACTGCTTCTTCCGTATCCTTCTGCGTACTCACCGAAACATATTCCCCGCCAGCCATTGACAAAGCTCCCGCCACAAGCCCCGCGATCCCAGCAATGAAAATCGTCCCAACATGAGTCGTCGCACCAGCCACACCAATAACGATACCAGCCACTGATACAATCCCATCATTCGCACCAAGCACACCTGCACGCAAAATATTTAACTTCTGGCTCATCGTCGAATTCTTCAAAACCTCATCCCCTCATCATATAAATCATTATATCGGACTGTAGCGATTTAAACAAGAAAGCCTAGCCATTAGAATCTTGGCTCACAAAAAAAAGACCTATCGAAATAACAACGATAAGCCTTTCTTGCATATGTAAAATCGTGAATAAGGGTCTCCCCTTGATTCACAACAAAAAAAAGCCTGCGCCTCTCTCCACGCTTATGCGAGAGAGAAGACACACAGAGCTAGACAAAGACGGCGAACCGCTCTATCATAACACTCCACTTGCTTTAACACATGAATTATACTAATTCAATGATAACCATTGGTGCGCCATCACCGCGACGAGGACCTTTTTTCATGATACGAGTGTATCCGCCTTGACGTTCCGCGTAACGTGGAGCAACATCATCAAATAATTTTTGTAAAGCGTAAACTGGACGATTTTTTGTCACAGTGTTACCATCTTTATCTTTCACTTCTTTTTGTACCACGTTAACAACTTCGTGACGTACAAAAGCAGCTGCTTTACGACGAGAATGCAAGTCTCCTTTTTTACCAGAAGTGATTAATTTTTCAACGACAGAACGAATCTCTTTAGCTTTCGCTTCAGTTGTTTCGATACGTTCGAAAACGATTAAATCAGTCGCTAGATCACGTAGCAATGCTTTACGTTGCGATTTAGTACGACCTAATTTTCTGTAACCCATGGATTTCCCTCCTTCACAAAGTAAAAATTAATTTTCGTTTCTTAAACCTAAGCCAAGGTCAGACAGTTTTACTTTCACTTCTTCTAAAGATTTACGACCCAAGTTACGAACTTTCATCATATCATCCTCAGATTTGTCAGCTAATTCCTGTACTGTATTGATTCCAGCGCGTTTCAAACAGTTGTAAGAACGAACAGATAAGTCCAATTCTTCAATTGTCATTTCAAGCACTTTCTCTTTATGGCTTTCTTCTTTTTCAATCATGATTTCTGCTTTTTGGGCTTCATCCGTTAAATCAACAAAAATATTCAAATGCTCTGTAAGAATTTTTGCTCCCAAGGAAACAGCTTCTTCAGGGCTAATACTTCCATCCGTTAAAACGTCAAAAGTTAGCTTATCATAATTCGTGGATTGTCCAACACGCGTTGTTTCCACTTGATAGTTAACACGGATAACCGGGCTAAAAATCGAATCAACTGGCAACACACCGATTGGCATATTTTCACGTTTATTTTGATCCGCAGGTGTATAACCACGACCACGTGCCGCATTAAGGCGAACATGGAATTTCGCGTTATCACTAAGAGTACAAATATGAAGATCTGGATTCAGAATCTCAACATCGCTATCGTAGTTAATATCGCCAGCAGTTACTACCCCAGGACCTTGCATATCAATTTCCAAAGTTTTATCATCTTCGGCATACACTTTAAGTGCAAGTTTCTTGATATTCAAAATCATGCTTGTTACATCTTCTACTACACCTTCGATTACAGAAAACTCATGTAACGCTCCATCGATTTGGATAGATGTCACTGCTGCACCAGGAAGAGAAGATAACAGAATACGACGTAAGGAGTTACCCAAAGTTGTACCATATCCACGCTCTAGTGGCTCTACAACAAATTTTCCATACTTGGCATCATCGCTGATCTCAATCGTCTCGATTTTCGGTTTTTCAATTTCGATCATTCAAATTTACCCTCCTTCAAAACGTCTCTTTGGCTAAGATCCTTATGAAGAATCTCGTGACAATAGTTCAAAGTTGCGAACAAAATACGACTACTTAGACACGACGACGTTTTGGAGGACGACATCCGTTATGAGGAACTGGAGTCACATCTTTAATAGCAGTTACATCAAGACCTGCCGCTTGAAGTGCACGAATTGCTGCTTCACGTCCTGAACCTGGTCCTTTAACTGTTACTTCCAAAGTTTTCAAACCATGTTCTTGTGCAGCTTTTGCACACGTTTCAGCCGCTAATTGCGCCGCGAAAGGTGTTGATTTACGAGCGCCTTTAAAGCCTAAAGCTCCAGCACTTGACCATGCTACTGCATTACCGTGCATGTCAGTAATCGTTACAATTGTATTATTGAATGTAGAACGAATGTGTGCAATACCAGCTTCGATATTCTTTTTCACACGACGTTTACGAGTATTAGTTTTACGTACCATTCACAAACTACCTCCTTTACTTACTGATTAATTATTTCTTCTTACCTGCGACCGTTTTTAATGGGCCTTTACGAGTACGTGCGTTGTTCTTCGTGTTTTGTCCACGAACTGGTAGACCACGACGATGACGCATGCCACGATAAGAACCGATTTCGATCAAACGTTTGATATTCAAGTTCACTTCACGACGAAGATCACCCTCAACCTTAATTTTGTCAACTAGTTCACGGATTTTACCAAGTTCTTCTTCAGTCAAATCACGAGTACGAGTATTTTCAGAAACACCTGCTTCTTTTAATACATCTTTAGCCGTTTGGTTACCGATACCATAGATGTAAGTCAAAGATATTACGATACGCTTTTCGCGCGGAACATCAACACCTGCAATACGTGCCATTTATAAAAGCACCTCCTCTTATCCTTGTTTTTGTTTATGTTTCGGATTTTCACAAATTACCATTACTTTACCTTTTCTGCGAATAACTTTACATTTCTCACAGATTGGTTTTACTGATGGTCTTACTTTCATGTAGATATACCTCCTTGTTTACTAGAGAAAATGTCTCTATAAACCGATTGAAAAACAGCTGGCGAACCAGACCGGTATATAATTTCATTTCCGAGTCAATTATTATTTAAAACGGTAAGTGATTCTGCCACGTGTCAAGTCATACGGGGAAAGTTCCACCGTTACTTTATCACCTGGTAAAATACGAATATAGTGCATACGGATTTTGCCAGAAACTGTAGCTAAAACAGTATGACCATTTTCTAGTACAACTTTGAACATCGCGTTAGGCAATGTGTCTTCCACTGTACCTTCCACTTCGATTACATCTTCTTTTGCCATAAGTTGCTACCTCCTTACTCTTTTAACTGGACCATTTACAGGTCTGCCATTTCTTTTCGCGTAAAATTTTATTACATGAAAAAACGCTAGACATACCAAAATCGTTCCCCACGACAAGGAATTAATTTTATACATCTTCAGACAATCGGTAAAAGTACGGTCCCGCAAAAATGGAAGTACAAGTGCATCTGGCTCGAGTTCGAACGCCTTCATATCACTATTTCCAGTAGCATTCCTATTTATCCAGATGATCTTCAGACAATCTCTCGTTCATCATGTTTCGCATAGTTGTTACTCACTGCACTGCCAATTACCCATTATACTACAAAACAAAACATTTTGCACTACATAGGTACCGACTGTAAAATAAGCGATGATTTCTTAAAATGAAGCTAGAATCTTATCTACGTCTTCGAACACGACATCAATATCTTGTTCTCCGTTGACCGCAAACAATGTTCCTTTTTCACCATAAAAATCTAACAATGGTTGCGTTTGTTTGATATTAACATTTAAGCGATTTTCCACAGTTTCTGCTTTATCGTCTTCACGTTGGTAAAGCGTAGCACCATCGATGTCACAAATCCCCACTTGTTTGGGAGGATTGAAAACTTCGTGATACGTTTTACCACATGTTGGACAAATCCATCGTCCAGTTAGACGTTTCATCAGGCTGCTTTTATCTACTTGAATGTTAACAACAGCATCAAGCTTTGTTCCAAGGTCCGAAAGAATACTTTCTAATTCCTCGGCTTGCTCAACAGTACGTGGAAATCCATCAAGCAAGAAACCATTCTTAGCATCATCTTCAGCTAAGCGCTCACGAACGATACCGTTTGTCACATCGTCAGGAACTAGATTGCCGCTATCCATAAAGGATTTAGCTTTCAGACCTAATTCTGTGCCATTTTTTATTGCTGCGCGGAACATATCCCCAGTTGAAATGTGAGGAATATTGTATTTCGCTACAATTTTTTCAGCTTGCGTACCCTTACCGGCACCGGGCAGTCCCATTAACACTAGTTTCAACTGTATCGCCCCTTTATTAGTAGCACGTCGGGGCATGAGATTTGACACTCCTGCCGACCCACGTGTTTATTTGATAAATCCTCGGTAATTTCGTTTCACAAGTTGTCCTTCTAATTGTTTTGTTGTATCAAGGGCTACCCCGATAACAATCAGCAAGCTCGTACCACCAATGGCGATAGACTGCGGAAGATCGAATACGGCAGCTCCAATTGTAGGCATGATTGCTACTACAGAAAGGAAAAGCGCACCAACAAAAGTCAGACGATAAAGCACACTCGTAAGATACGCTTGTGTTTCACGGCCAGGACGTTTACTTGGAATATATCCACCTTGTTTCTTCAAGTTATCTGCCACTTTCTCAGGATTCACTTGAATGAACGCATAGAAGTAAGTAAATGCGATAATCAAGGCAACATACAGACACATACCAATCGGTTGCGTATAGTCAAAAATTTGTTTTAAGACTTTCACAACTTGGCTAGTTGAGTCAACGAAGGCAAAGCTCAAAATAGTTTGCGGTGTAATGATAAAGGCACTTGCAAAGATTACCGGTATAACCCCAGCAGAGTTAAGTTTAAGCGGTAAATGCGTTGCTTGTGCTCCACCAGTTTTTGCACCAGCGACACGTTTTGAGTATTGAATTGGAATCTTACGCAATGCTTGTTGGAAGTAGATAACGAGCACAATGATCGCTAAAACTGCCACAGCAATGGCGATAAGAATCAGAACGCGCATGAACAACTGATCACCAGCATCTTCAATTTGTGATACGTAGAGAGAACGTATACCATCAGGAATACGAGCCACAATACCAGCAAAGATAATAATGGAAATACCATTACCAACGCCACTCACAGTAATTTGTTCACCTAACCACATCAGGAACATTGTCCCAGTCGTAAGAACAACCGCAATTGCCAAGTATTGAGGGATAGAAGGATTAATAATAAAGCCAGAACCACTCAATCTATTGAAACCAAAAGCCATACCGAAAGCTTCGACAAGCCCTAGTCCAATCGTTAAATAACGCGTCAACTGTGTAGATTTCTTACGTCCCATCTCACCTTGTTTTGACCACTCAGTAAGTTTAGGCACAACATCCATTTGTAATAGTTGCACGATAATCGATGCGGTAATGTAAGGCATAACACCCATCGCGAAGATTGAGAAGTTCTTCAGCGCACCACCATTGAAAGTATTCAGGAATCCTAAAATCCCTGTTTCCATCGATTTTTGAATCGTAGCTGCGTCCACTCCCGGTACCGGAATAAATGTCCCGATACGGAAAATGACAAGCATAGCTAACGTAAACATAATTTTCTTACGAATGTCTGCAACTCTGAAAAAATTGATCAACGTCGAAAACATTAGATCACCTCAGTTTTTCCACCAGCAGCCTCGATAGCCTCTTTAGCAGCTGATGAGAATTTGTTAGCTTTCACTGTAAGTTTTTTCTCGATTGCGCCGTTAGACAAAATCTTAATTCCAGATTTTGCGTTACGAACGATACCTGTTTCAATTAATAATTCAGGTGTTACTTCTGTACCTTCTTCAAAGCGATTTAAAACATCAATGTTGACAACAGCATACTCTTTGCGGTTGATGTTTGTAAATCCACGTTTTGGAATACGACGGAACAATGGTAATTGTCCACCTTCGAAGCCTAGGCGTACACCGCCACCTGAACGTGCTTTTTGACCTTTGTGACCGCGTCCTGATGTTTTACCGTTACCAGAACTCATACCACGACCAACACGATTACGCTCTTTACGAGAACCTTCAGCAGGTTTAAGTTCGTGAAGTTTCATGTCAAGCACCTCCTCCTAATTATGATTTCATTCATTTGAAATTTGTATTAATAGCTTAAACTTCTTTAACGTCCACTAAATGACTAACTTTAGTGATCATCCCACGAATTGCAGGATTATCTTCTTTTACAACAACAGAATTAGTTTTTCCCAAGCCTAAAGCTTGAACTGTTTTGCGTTGTGGTTGAGGGCGTCCGATTAAGCTACGTTTTAGAGTAATTTCTAATTTCGCCATAACGTTTATTCCCTCCTTATCCTAGTAATTCTTCCACTGTTTTGCCGCGTAATTTCGCAACATCTTCAGCTTTTTTAAGTTGTTTGATACCGTCGAATGTAGCGCGAACCATGTTGATTGGTGTGTTAGATCCTAGTGATTTACTAGACACATCAGCAACACCAGCAAGCTCAAGGACAGCACGAACTGGACCACCAGCAGTTACACCAGAACCGGCGCTTGCAGGTTTTAGGAGAATTTCTCCACCACCAAAATGACCGATTGCTGTGTGTGGGATTGTAGTGTCAACAGTTGGTACGAAGATCATATTCTTCTTAGCATCGTCAATTGCTTTACGGATAGCATCTGGAACTTCTTGTGCTTTACCAGTACCGAATCCAACATGACCGTTTTTATCGCCAACGACTACGAGCGCTGAAAAACGGAAACGACGACCACCCTTAACTACTTTCGCAACACGGTTGATAGTAACTACGCGTTCTTCTAATTCTAATTTGTTTCCATCGATTTGTTGAGGCATGTAAGTTGTCCCTCCTTCTTTTTAAAATTCCAATCCATTTTCACGAGCAGATTCAGCTAAAGCTTTTACACGACCATGATATAAATAACCACCGCGGTCAAATACAACAGCTTTAACGCCTTTTTCTGTAGCGCGTTTTGCAACGATTTCGCCTACTTTTGTAGCAGCGTCAACTTTTGACTCAGCTTTAGGGAAATCTTTATCTACGTTAGATGCGCTAGCGATTGTTACACCGTTAACATCATCGATAAGTTGAGCATAAATGTTTTTGTTTGAACGGAATACGTTCAAGCGTGGACGAGCTGCTGTTCCAGAAATCTTAGAACGAACACGACCATGTCTTTTTTTACGCACTTTATTTTTGTCGATTTTGGTAATCACACGACTCACCTCTTCTCTTAGCTTTATGCGGCATTATTTACCGGTTTTACCTTCTTTACGACGTACAAATTCGCCTTCGTAACGGATACCTTTACCTTTGTAAGGCTCTGGTGGACGTACGGCACGGATGTTTGCAGCCAATTCGCCAACGTGTTCTTTGTTAATACCACGAACGATAACTTTCGTATTCGCTGGTACTTCTACTTCAACACCTGGACGAGCTTCGAATTCTACTGGATGAGAGTAACCTACATTTAAAACAAGAGTAGTACCTTGTTTTGCAGCACGGTAACCGACACCAATAAGCTCAAGAGTTTTTTCGTAGCCTTCAGATACGCCGACAACCATGTTATTTAAAATAGCACGTGTCGTACCATGAAGAGCACGGTGTGTTTTATTGTCAGAAGGACGAGTCACATTGATTTCGCTTCCTTCGATATTTATTGACATTTCTGGGTTAAAAGTTTTTACAAGCTCACCTTTAGGGCCCTTAACAGTTGCTGTTGAACCATCTAATGTTACTGTAACACCAGCTGGGATAACAATTGTTTTTTTACCTATACGGGACATTTATTGCACCTCCTTGTGATTTTCTTGTTTTACCAAACGTATGCTAGAACTTCTCCGCCCACTTGTTTAGCGCGAGCTTCTTTGTCTGTTAACAAACCTTGAGAAGTAGATACAATTGCAATACCTAAACCGTTAAGTACTTTTGGTACCTCATCAGCTTTAGCGTAAACACGAAGACCTGGCTTACTGATACGCTTAAGTCCAGTAATTACACGCTCATTAGCTGCACCATATTTAAGGAAAACACGGATTGTACCTTGTTTGTCGTCTTGAATATACTCAACATCACGTACGAAACCTTCTCTTTTAAGGATTTCAGCGACTTCTTTTTTTAATTTTTGAAGCAGGAACTTCTAATTTATCGTGACGTACCATATTGGCATTACGAATACGAGTTAGAAAATCTGCGATAGGATCTGTCATCACCATGAAAAATTTACCTCCTTCCCATTATTGGGTTTTTACCAGCTTGCTTTTCTGACGCCGGGAATTTGTCCTTTATAGGCAAGTTCACGGAAGCAGATACGGCATAGTCTAAATTTGCGAATAACGGAATGTGGACGACCACAACGTTCACAACGAGTGTAAGCTTGAACAGGATGTTTCGGTGTGCGTTTTTGCTTCGCGATCATTGATTTTTTTAGCCACGTTTGCGCCTCCCTACTTATTTATTGATTACTATTTGGATTACTTTTGAAACGGCATTCCAACATGTGTCAGTAATTCTTTTGATTCTTCGTCAGATTTAGCAGTAGTAACGATTACTACGTCCATTCCGCGAACTTTACTTACTTTATCGTAATCAATTTCAGGGAAAATCAATTGCTCTCTAACACCTAGCGTGTAGTTACCGCGACCGTCGAAGGCTTTTTTAGAAACCCCACGGAAGTCACGAACACGTGGTAAGGAAACAGTAATTAATTTGTCTAAGAAATCATACATGCGGTCTCCACGTAGCGTTACTTTCGCACCGATTGGCATTCCTTCACGAAGACGGAAACCAGCGATTGAATTTTTCGCTTTTGTGATTACAGGTTTTTGACCAGTGATTAGAGCTAACTCTTCCACTGCACTATCCAAAACTTTCGCATTTGCTGTTGCGTCACCAACACCAGTGTTGATTACGATTTTGTCGATTTTTGGTACCTCCATTACGGAGTCATAATTGAATTTGCTCATTAAAGCAGGAACAATTTCCTTAAGATATCTATCTTTAAGGCGATTCATGTAATATTCCCTCCTTCCTCAAATACTTTTATTTAGTTGCGTCTTTTATAACTTCACCGGATTTTTTAGCTACGCGTACTTTCTTACCGTCCTTGATTTCACGGTTCACACGAGTTGGTTCACCAGTCTTGGGATCGATAAGCATTACGTTAGATACGTGAATCGGTGCTTCAACATTTAAAATTCCACCTTGCGGGTTAACGTTTGATGGTTTTGTATGTTTTTTAACCATGTTAAGTCCTTCAACGATCACGCGATCTTTCTTAGGGAACGCAGCGATAATTTTGCCGGATTTACCTTTATCTTTACCAGTAATAACTTGAACTTTATCACCTTTTTTGACATGCATTGGGTCTAGCACCTCCTTGAGATTGAAACTACAGTATTTTAAAGAACTTCTGGAGCCAAAGAAACGATCTTCATAAAGTTGCTATCACGAAGTTCGCGAGCAACAGGTCCAAAAATACGTGTTCCACGAGGACTTTTATCATCACGGATTATAACACATGCATTTTCATCAAATTTGATGTAAGAACCGTCTTGACGACGTGCTCCACTCTTAGTACGAACGATTACCGCTCTAACTACTTCACCTTTTTTGACAACGCCACCTGGTGTTGCTTGTTTAACAGTACACACGATTACGTCACCAATGTTCGCAGTTTTGCGTCCTGATCCGCCTAGTACTTTAATTGTTAATACTTCACGAGCACCAGAGTTATCAGCGACTTTCAAACGACTTTCTTGTTGAATCATTAGGATACCCTCCTTCCAGACATACAATCAGGAAATTTATTTTTCCTAGTAAAACTATTATTACGAATCACGATTTAAACTAATACAGCTTTCTCAACAACATCTAGTAAGCGGAAACGTTTAGTCGCCGATAATGGACGAGTTTCAGCAATGCGTACTAGATCGCCTGTTTTAGCTACATTATTTTCATCATGCGCTTTGAATTTTTTAGAATACTTCACTCGCTTGCCATAAAGCGTGTGTTTCTTATACGTTTCAACAACGACAGTAATTGTTTTATCCATTTTGTCGGATACAACACGTCCTGTATATACTTTACGTTGGTTACGTTCAGACATGTATTAAAACCTCCTCCTGAATTAATTTTAGGCAAGTTCTCTTTCACGAACGATTGTTTTCATACGAGCAATCGCTTTGCGTACTTCACGGATACGTGCAGTGTTTTCCAATTGGCCAGTAGCTAATTGAAAGCGCAGATTGAAGAGCTCTTCTTTTAGAGATTTCTCTTTATCTTGAATTTCAGTAGTGGACAATTCACGGATATCAGTTGCTTTCATTTGCTTCACCACCAATTTCTTCGCGTTTCACGATTTTTGTTTTAACAGGTAGTTTATGTGCTGCAAGACGTAATGCTTCACGCGCTACTTCTTCAGGTACACCTGCAATTTCGAACATAATTTTGCCACGTTTAACTGGGCTTACCCAACCTTCCGGAGCACCTTTACCTTTACCCATCCGAACGCCGATTGGCTTAGATGTGTAAGATTTATGAGGGAAAATTTTAATCCAAACTTTACCGCCACGTTTCATGTAACGAGTCATTGCAATACGGGCAGCTTCGATTTGACGGTTAGTGATCCATGAAGCATCAACTGCTTGTAGACCATACTCACCAAATGTTACTTCTGTTCCGCCTTTTGCGCGTCCACGCATGTTACCACGGAACTCACGACGGTATTTAACACGTTTTGGAACTAACATTATTATTTTCCTCCTTCCACATTTGTTTTCTTCGTAGGAAGGACTTCACCACGGTAGATCCAGACTTTAACGCCTAGTTTACCATAAGTTGTGTCAGCTTCTTCCCATGCGTAGTCGATATCGGCACGCAATGTATGAAGAGGAACTGTTCCTTCACTGTAATGTTCCGCACGAGCGATATCCGCTCCACCTAGACGGCCGGAAACTTGAGTTTTAATACCACGAGCACCCGCACGCATTGTACGTTGGATAGCTTGTTTTTGTGCACGACGGAACGATACACGGCTTTCTAATTGACGAGCGATACCTTCGGCAACTAATTTAGCATCAAGATCTGCTCTTTTAATTTCTACGATATTGATATGAACTCGTTTACCTGTAAGTTCATTTAGGTTTTTACGTAAAGATTCAACCTCAGACCCACCTTTACCGATAACCATTCCTGGTTTAGCAGTGTGGATTGTGATGTTTACACGGCTTGCAGCGCGTTCGATTTCGATACGAGATACAGAAGCATCTGATAAGTTTTTCGCAATATAATCACGGATACGTATATCTTCATGTAAGAAGTTCGCGTATTCTTTACCAGCATACCATTTTGAATCCCAATCACGAATGATACCGACACGCATACCAATTGGATGTATTTTTTGGCCCACGAATTATCCCTCCTCGACTTCAGATACCACGACTGTGATGTGGCTTGTACGTTTATTTATTGCGCTTGCGCGTCCCATTGCACGTGGACGGAAACGTTTCAATGTTGGGCCTTCGTCAACGAATGCCTCAGAAATTACTAAGTTATTTACATCTAAATCATAATTGTGCTCAGCGTTTGCGACTGCTGATTTTAAAACTTTCTCGATAACCGGAGAAGCTGCTTTTGGAGTAAGTTTTAAAATAGCAACGGCTTCGCCGACTTGCTTACCACGGATTAGATCGATTACCAATCTAACTTTACGAGGAGCAATACGAACAGTTTTTGCAACGGCTTTTGCAGTTGTCATCAGGATATCCTCCTCTCAATTAACGTCTTGTTTTTTTATCGTCGCCCGCATGACCGCGGTACGTACGAGTTGGTGCGAATTCACCTAATTTATGTCCTACCATATCTTCTTGGATATAGACTGGAACGTGTTTGCGACCGTCATATACAGCAATCGTTTGACCAACGAATACTGGGAAAATTGTTGAACGACGAGACCAAGTTTTAATAACTTGTTTCTTTTCGCTTGCATCAGCTGCCTCAACTTTTTTCATCAAATGATCATCTACAAAAGGTCCTTTTTTCAAGCTACGACCCATGTCGGAACCTCCCTTCGCATAGTCAGGAATCGGAAAGCTTGAGCTTGCCCGTTCCTGCTACCTATAAATTCGTTTAAATGACAAATCCAATTATTTTTTCTTACGACGACGTACGATAAATTTATCGGAGTTATTGTTTTTCTTACGAGTTTTATAACCAAGTGTTGGTTTACCCCAAGGAGACATTGGTGATTTACGTCCGATTGGTGCTTTACCTTCACCACCACCATGTGGGTGATCGTTCGGGTTCATTACAGATCCACGAACTGTTGGGCGTTTACCCATCCAACGTGAACGACCTGCTTTACCAATGTTGATAAGTTCGTGTTGTTCGTTACCAACTTGACCAATAGTAGCACGACAAGTAGAAAGAATCATACGAACCTCACCAGAGTTAAGACGGATTAATACGTATTTGCCTTCTTTACCAAGTACTTGAGCACTTGTTCCAGCTGAACGTACTAATTGTCCACCTTTACCAGGTTTCATTTCGATATTGTGGATAACAGTACCCACTGGAATATCTTTAAGTTCTAGTGCGTTACCAACTTTGATATCCGCCTCTGAACCTGAATAAATTGTTTGGCCTACTTCTAAGCCTTTCGCTGCGATGATGTAGCGTTTTTCTCCATCGACGTAGTGAATTAATGCGATGTTAGCAGAACGGTTAGGATCATATTCGATCGTAGCAACGCGTCCTGGAATACCATCTTTATTACGTTTAAAATCGATCACGCGGTATTGACGTTTATGTCCTCCACCGTGATGACGAACAGTTAACTTACCTTGGTTATTACGACCAGCCTTCTTTTTCAGAGGACGTAGTAAAGCTTTTTCTGGAGTACTTGTAGTAATCTCAGCAAAATCTGAACTCGTCATGTGACGACGGCCGTTTGTGGTAGGTTTATACTTTTTAATCGCCATTGTATTCCCTCCTCTATTAGTTCAATTCATAGAAGTATTAAACTTCGAAAAATTGGATTTCTTTGCTATCGGCAGTAAGTGTCACGATAGCTTTACGACGCTTGTTTGTATAGCCAGCGTAACGGCCCATACGTTTCAATTTACCTTTGTAGTTCATTACGTTTACTTTCGCAACTTTCACTTCGAAAATTTCTTCGATAGCTTTCTTTACGTGCGTTTTAGTAGCGCGTGTATCAACTTCAAATGTATATTTTTTGTCATCTAAAACACTTGTTGATTGTTCAGTGATAACCGGGCGCTTAATGATGTCGCGTGCATCCATTATGCAAGCACCTCCTCTACTTGTTCAAGAGCTGCTTTCGTGATAATTAACTTATCATGTTTAGCAACATCTAGTACTGAGATACTTTGAGCTGGAATAACTTTAATGCCTTGTAAGTTACGTGCAGATAGTTCTACATTTTCACTTTCATCGGCTACTACTACCAATGCTTTTGTATCTACAGAGATATTTTTAAGGAAAGCCGTGAATTCTTTAGTCTTAGGAGCAGAGAAAGTTAAACCTTCTAATACTACTAGGCTCTCTTCTTTTACTTTAGAAGAAAGGATCGATTTGATCGCTAAACGACGAACTTTCTTAGGTAATTTGTAAGCATAGCTACGTGGTGTTGGGCCGAATACGACTCCACCTCCACGCCATTGTGGGGAACGAATCGAACCTTGACGGGCACGACCAGTACCTTTTTGACGCCATGGTTTACGTCCACCGCCGCGTACTTCTGAGCGGCCTTTTACTTTATGAGTTCCTTGACGTAAGGAAGCTCGTTGACTCAAAATTACATCAACAACCACTTTTTCATTTGGTTCAATACCGAAAATAGTATCGTTAAGTGTAATTTCGCCAGCTTTTGTTCCATCTTGTTTCAATAAAGCTACGTTGGGCATTTTGTTAGTCCTCCTTTCCAATTAAATTATCTTGATTTGTTAGCTGTTTTGATTTGAATAAGTGCTTTTTTAGCTCCTGGAACGTTTCCTTTAACTAAAAGAACATTTTTCTCAACATCAACTTTGACGATTTCTAGGTTTTGGATAGTGATTTGATCTCCACCCATACGACCTGGAAGTAATTTATTTTTGAATACACGGTTAGGTGCTACGGGACCCATTGAACCTGGGCGACGATGGTAACGCGAACCATGGGACATTGGGCCACGGGATTGTCCGTGACGTTTAATAACACCTTGGAAGCCTTTACCTTTCGATACGCCTGTCGCGTCAACGATGTCACCTTCTGCGAATACGTCTACTTTAATTTCTGCACCAATTTCATACTCGTCTAAGTTTACATCGCGTAATTCGCGAATGAAGCGCTTAGGAGTAGTATTGGCTTTTTCTACATGACCTTTTTCGGGTTTGTTTGACAATTTTTCGCGTTTATCCTCGAAACCGATTTGAATTGCTTCATATCCGTCCGTATCAACAGTTTTCTTTTGAAGTACTACGTTAGCACCTGCTTCGATTACTGTTACTGGAATAAGTTCGCCGTTTTCAGTGAAAACTTGTGTCATCCCTACTTTTCTACCTAAGATTCCTTTGGTCATGAGTCACACCTCCTGTTATTTTGGATTTTGATTATAATTTGATTTCGATGTCCACACCGCTTGGTAAGTCTAAACGCATAAGGCTATCAACAGTTTGTGGTGTTGGATTAACGATATCGATTAAACGTTTGTGTGTACGCATTTCGAATTGCTCACGTGAATCTTTGTATTTATGAACCGCACGCAAGATTGTGTAGATTGACTTCTCTGTTGGAAGTGGAATCGGACCAGATACAGAAGCACCAGAACGTTTCGCAGTTTCTACAATTTTCTCAGCCGATTGATCCAAGATACGGTGATCATACGCTTTTAAACGAATACGAATTTTTTGTTTTGCCATTATTTTCCCTCCTTCTCGCCTACTTTTAAAATAGACATTCTCCGTGAAAATCTCCTGGACACTCGCCATGGCAAAGCGGCCGGGTGTGTCAGCAACCTCTCACTTCATCACATCTACAGCCCCAACTAGCGGGGGTGTTGCACGAAATAGACAGAGCAATGCCTGTTCATTTGCACTTTATCTATTATACACGTCCGCCCTAGTAATTTCAACGATTTTGCGAAAAAAACTTTTTTTATTGCTGATTTTATGGTTTTCTAGCATGAAAAAAGACTACAAATCATCGTCCTGATTTGTAATCTTAGTCGTTGATTATTATGAAATTCTTAGCGTCACAAGTGCTGTTGTTAGAGCAACAAGTACAATGGCCGCTACTAAATCACACCAATGCCAATGTAGAATACGAAATCGGGTTCTTTTTTTTATCACCTTGGTATCCTCTTGCCTCCATTGCATCGGCTAGGTCTTCTGCTCGGTTGAAAGAGCTGACAAATAGCGGAATGAAGATTGGCACGACTACTTTCATTTGTTCAAATAGGTTCCCTTCGCCAAAATCAACGCCTCTTGCACGCTGGGCTTTCATGATTTTATCGGTTTCTTCCATTAAAGTTGGAATGAATCGCAATGCTACGGAGATCATGAGGGCAATATCTTGAACTGGCATCTTGAAAATTTTGAATGGCCGCAGTATGTAAGCGATGGCATCCGTCAGATCCATAGGCGTCGTTGTCAGCGTGATTACCGTCGAGATAAAGATAATCAACACGAACCTGACAAACACGTATATGCCATTGATTATACCGAATGAAGAGATGGCAAATGGTCCCCAACTAAAATAAATGGTACCCCCGCTTGTAAATAAGGCTTGTAGTAAAACCGTGAAGAGGATTAGCCAGATTAGCGGTTTCACTCCTTTAATAAAAAAGCGATACGATATGCCGGTCATGAAAATGACTAAAAACGAGAAGAGCGTTAGCAAGGCGTATGTTTGCCAGTTGTTTGCTAGAAATAGAATGCCAATAAAGTAAAAACCGGCAATTAGTTTTGTTCTTGCGTCTAAACGATGAATAAGGGATTCCCCAGGCATAAAACGCCCAAATATTAATTTATCAAGCATCAGAAATCCCCTCTTTTCTCATTATATATACTTAAAGATTAAACTTGCTGCGAGACAGACGACAATCGCGCTGTTCATGACAACGAAATTCTTGATGGAGATGACGAATGTTTTCGCTTTGACTTGCTCGGCGTTGAATTTCTGTAAATTTTTAAATACTGGGATAATCGCAATAAGCGTTACTAGCATGATTGGACTGAGGAATCCGATGATGACGGAAACTATAATAGCCGCAAAAGAGGCATAGTACAGCGTGTTGAACAGAATTACCGCGTATTTTTTGCTAATGTAGTACGGTAATGTGTACCTGTGGTTTCGGATATCTTCCTCTAAATCGCAAATGTTATTGGCTAGCATGATGTTGGCAATCGTGAAAATGCACGGTAAGGATACCACGGCGATTCGGATAACTTCTATTATATTAATCTTCACAGTAACCCATTCGCCTGACCAAATCAAGTTTGCGATTCCCGCATCGTAGGCGTTCACATAAATAGCTAGAAATACGATACCAAATCCCATCGTCACACCAGAAAAAATTTCGCCAAGCGGCATGCGAGACAACGGAACCGGACCGAACGTGTATAGAATACCAATACAAAAGCAGACAAACCCGACCAGTAAGACTAGCAAATCCGTTTCTACCACAAGCCAGACGCCGAGTCCTGTCGCAATCAAAAACATGACAAAAATCGTAATAATCACCGTTTTTTCCGATATCCGTTCTTGACCGATAACATTGCTCGTTGTCCTGTAATCATAATCGTGATTATTCGTCGCTTTCCGGTAGTCCATATAGTTATTAATTGCGGTTGTGGTTAGATCGAAAATCAACATGGAGCCAAAGAAAATCAACGTGTTCTCCCAATTAAACAAATCATACTGATATACCGCGAACAACATACCAATGATAAAGGGAAAAACACTCGCGATTTTCGTCTGGATTTCTACCAATTTCAAAAATGATGGTATCGACAAGCTTGACACTCCTTTTTAATTCGCCATTTTGAAATTTTTATCGGTTAATTTGAACTTCCCTTGCAAACCAGATGTGATGTATACTTTTTTCTCTTTACTTACAAAAATCGCTTCTACACCTTTGTATGTCTCAATGAAGTCCATACCACCTTGAATGCCTTTGGAGAACGTTGCTGTAGATAAGCCATCACCATCAATGGATTTTTCAGAAATGATGGATACGCCGGCAATGTCATTATCAAATGGATACCCTGTTTTCGGATCAAGTAAATGATGATATTTCACGCCATCTACTTCTAAGAAACGTTCGTAGATTCCAGAGGTAACAATCGATTTATTCGCTTCCGGAACCGTACCAATCACCGTGCCACGCGATTCAAATGGGTCTTGAATACCTACAACCCAGTCGCCACCTTTAGGACTGTCACCTTTCACAATGATATTCCCACCTAGATCAATAATTGCTGTTGTTACTTTATTTTTATCTAGAACATCGGCTACTTCATCCGCAATATAACCTTTAGCAATGGCCCCTAGATCAAGTTCCATGCCCTTTTCTTCTAGGAAAACTGTCTTTTTAGTATCATCTAACTTCACTTTTTTATAATCGATCAACGGCAAAACCGCGTCGATTTCCGCTTGACTAGGTTTTTTCGCATCATCAAAGCCGATGTGCCATAGAGAAGTTAGCGGTCCAATTGTAATATCGAAACTTCCACCTGAACTTGCGCTGTATTTCAAGCCTTCTTTAATAAGATAATAAACGTCATCATTTACCTTCACAGGATTCACGCCTGCCGCCAAGTTTATTTTATCTACTTCAGAGGATTTCGCACTGTCACTCGTAGTAATCTGCTTATCTAGTTCCTTAATGCGGTCAAAAGCTTTGAGAAGGACGTCCTCTTTTCCTTTATCGTAAATTTTAACTACATTGATTGTCCCCATTAGAAATTCAGTCTTTGTATATGGTTGGGCAAGTATTTCTGAGTCATTGTCTTCTGATGCACCGCTTTTCTTCGCATCGTCGTTACCACATGCTGTAACAACAACCACTAAAAGCATAAGCGTGATTAAAATATAAAATTTCTTCATTTGGATTGCACCTTTCCGGTTTGGGATGAAAATATGGTGTGGCTTTGTTGCTATTTTAATGTATCGGTGATTGGGGTCATTGTCAAGAAAGTCGAGCAAGACCAACGAAAAAGGCTCCAGAGTTTTCGCCCTGAAGCCCTTCTTCGTTACTTACTATTACTTATTCAGAGTCTACTTTATTGTAAACTTTAATTAAATCTGCGTTACCAGATTGCGCTGCGTTGTAAAGTTGAGCTGCATAGATTTTGAATGCGTCAGATGAATGTGTCGCACCTGTCACTACTGCAACGTCTGCTGGGTTTTGTTTATCTACCAATGCTTTGTTAAGTGCTGGGATGTATTCTTGTGGACCTACACCAGTTTTTGCTTTCATGTTCTTCTCGTAGTCAGCATCGTCTGTTTTCTTCTTACCATCTTTGTCTACATAGTTGTAGTCAGATGTCGTGATTTTGCCATCTTTTACTTCCATGTTGAATACGAGACGGTAGTTGTTAGCATAGTTTTGCTCTTCTAGTGAATATTTACCGTCTTGCAAATCTGCACCATTGTTGATTTCAATTGTCGCTGTGTCTGCACGTTGCGCCGCTTGAATCAATTGGTTCGAGTAGTTGATAAATGCATCAGAAGAATGTGTTGCTCCTGTCACTACTTCTACGTCCGCCGCTGCTTGTTTAGCAACTAGAGAATCATTCAAAGCTGGAATATATTCTTGTGGGCCTGTGCCTACTTTAGCTTTCATGTTTTTCTCGTAGTCAGCATCGTCTGTCTTTAGCTTACCGTCTTTATCTTTGTAATTATAATCAGATTCTGTGATTTTATTGTCTTTAACAGTGATTGTCATGAAGCCTTGCCAACCTTTATCATCAAAATTCTTTTCTTGTAGTTTGTAGGTACCATCTGTCATTGTACCATCTGTTTTAGCGTCCGCTTTCTTCGTATCCGACTGCTTGCTATCACTTGATGACTTGCTGTCGCTACTATTGTCATTCCCACATGCTACTAACAACATGCTTGAAGCCATTACTGCCGTCAAGGCCATTACTAATTTTTTCTTCTTCATAAAATTTGCTCCCACCTTTTAAAATATTACTTGTGATGACATGAACAATGGAATTGGCACGAAATCAACAAGCTCACCCTAATTCCACTTAAATATAACATTATTGTCTCAATTTGTCTACACACAGTATGCATGTTTTAAAAACCAATAATTTTCAGAAAATGATTTCTTTCTTATTTTGCAATGCTTTTTTTTAAATTTTTACCACTCAAATGGGGTTTGTTGCCCTGTGAAGCTTTTCACCTATAAATTCACGTTTGTTTCGCATTTTTTGAGGGTAAAGACTCTAGACAGCCTTTGTTCTATCTGTTAAACTGGGTTAGGTTATTACTATAATGTTTTGAAACGCAGGACTTATAATTTTTGTGAATATACTTACAAGGAGTTGAGAAAGCATATGCCTGAAAAGAATATTGTTTTAATAGGGGCGGGATATGCAGGTGTACATGCGGCTAAGAAATTAGCGAAAAAGTACAAGAGAGACGAGTCAGTAACCATCACGTTGATTGATAGACATTCCTATCATACGATGATGACTGAGTTGCACGAAGTAGCTGGGGGACGTGTTGAACCAACAGCGATACAGTATGATTTACGTCATTTGTTTAATCGTACGAAAGTGAAATTAGTGACGGACAACGTAACGCACGTTGATCACGAAACGAAAACGGTGACGACGGAAAATGGTAGCTATCCGTTTGATTACCTCGTTCTTGGTATGGGCGGCGAGCCTAATGACTTTGGAACACCTGGTGTTGGTGAACATGGATTCACGCTTTGGTCTTGGGAAAATGCGGTGAAGTTACGCGAACATATCGAAACGGTTGTTCATGATGCTTCCGAGGAACAAGATGTAGCGACACGCAAAGCCATGCTTACTTTTGCTATTTGTGGTTCTGGTTTTACTGGGATCGAAATGGTTGGGGAATTGCTTGACTGGAAAACGCGTCTTGCGAAAGATAACAAGGTGGATATTTCTGAGATTGAATTGATTGTTGTCGAAGCGGCACCAACGATTCTGAACATGCTAGATCGTAAAGATGCTCAAAAAGCGGAAGACTTCATGCTGAAAAAAGGCATCAAGATTATGAAAAATGCTGCTATCGTTGAAGTGAAGGCGGAAAGCATTGTTTTGAAATCTGGTGAAGAAATTCCTACGCATACATTAATTTGGACTGCTGGGGTTCGTGCGAATTCTGATACGAAAGATTACGGTATGGAAACTGCGCGTGCTGGCCGTTTGAAAGTCAATGAATACATGGAAGCCGAGAAGTTCGAAAACACATACGTTATCGGTGACTTAGCTTATTATGAAGAGGAAGAGGGCAAACCGACTCCTCAAATCGTTGAAGCTGCTGAACAAACTGGGATGACTGCTGCGAAAAGCATCATTTCTGAAATCAGCGGAACTGAAAAAGAAGCTTATAAAGGGAAATATCACGGTGTCATGGTTTCGATTGGCTCCAAATATGGTGTCGCTAACCTAGGCGGATTACGCTTGCACGGTTGGTTCGCGATTTTCATGAAACACATGGTTAATCTTTACTACTTCTTTGGAATCCGTAGTGGTTATTATATGGCGCAATACGTTTCCCACGAATTTTTCCATATTCGAGATAACCGGAATATTTTCCGCGGTTGGACTTCTCGTTATGGTAACGTACTTTGGACATTACCGCTTCGTATTTATGTCGGCTGGTTCTGGGTTGACGAGGCTCTTTCTAAGATTTACGGTGAAACGACGTGGGATAAAGTTAGCCTGACGAACTTGAAACCGTTATTCCAAGGACTCGGACCTGATTCATGGTTAACTGCGACAACTTCAAAAATGCCATTTGAATGGTTGCAAACAGACGCAACATCTGGTGCGTCACAAGCGGCCGGCGATGCTGCTGGTGCTGCTGCGACAAACGTAACAACGCCAATTTTTGCTCATATGCCTGGTTGGTTTGAGTGGATCATGAAACTTATCATGCCAAACCTCGACGTTGCTCTTTTCATGCAAAAAGTCGTTCCGTTTGTAGAACTTGCAATCGGTCTTGCGCTTGTTGTTGGTCTATTCACTTGGTTAGCTAGTATCGGAAGCGCTGGATTCCTGGTAATGTTCACACTTTGCGCTATGCTTGGTTGGGACAAATTCTGGGCGTTACCTGCTTCGATCGCTTTACTAAATGGCGCTGGACGTACATTTGGTTTAGATTATTGGGCTATGCCTTGGTTACAGAAACATCTTGGGCGCTGGTGGTACGGCAAGGAAAGTTCCATCTACCGCGACAAGTAATTTTATACGATTGAAACTTATTAGCGAAAGGCAGCCCAAAACTGCCTTTCGCTATAAATTTTTGGGCTAGTGTATTACAATGAAGGTAAAGTTAGTTAGAGGGGGTAAAGAAACATGAAGGAATATTTACATATGGTGAAGCGTTGGGATGTCATTATCATTGTACTCTTAACTGTGCTTTCTTTTTTGCCTCTAGCTATTTTTACGTATGCGAAGTCTCAAGAACCTGCCCCACCAGCTGGCTCGGAGTCGAAGTTGGTCGCGGTCATTAAAGTCGATGGCAAAGAGTTTAAACGCGTCGATTTGACTGGGCATTCCGGCGTTGATACGTTTAAGGTGACGGCGGATGATGGTGATTACAATGAGATTGAAGTGAAGGATGAAAGGATTCGGATTAGTGCTGCGAATTGTAATGACCAAGTTTGCGTCCGCGTTGGCGCGATTGGAAAACTCGGCGAGACAATTGTTTGTTTGCCGCACAAGGTCGTGATTGAAGTTCAGTCTACAACTGGTGAGACGGAGCCTGATGACGGGATTGTTATTCCATCTTAGAGTGAATTATTGAAAAACGGGAGGTGTGTACATGACTAAGAATAAGCGTTTAGTTTATATTGCTTTACTGGCGGCTCAAGCAGTTGTCATTAGCTTGTTGGAACGCGCGATACCATTCCCATTCGCCTTCGCGCCTGGTGCTAAACTCGGTTTGGCGAATATTATTACGTGTATTTCCTTGTACACGCTATCCACGAAAGACGCTTTTATGATTGTTTGTATTCGACTGGTTCTGGCCACATTGCTCGGCGGAACGATTTCGACGTTTATGTATAGCGCGGCCGGAGCGATTTTGAGTTTTGGCGGTATGTGGTTGGTGAAAAAACTAGGGCCTAAGCGCGTCAGCATTATCGGTGTCAGCACAACTGGCGGGATTCTACATAATGTTGGTCAACTCGTGATTGCAAGTTGGATCGCCGGTAGTTGGAATGTCATGCTATACTTGCCTGTTCTCTCGTTTATCGGGATACTATCAGGGATTGCGGTCGGAATCGCGGCCAATTATTTAATTAAAAATGTACAGACGCTACGTGCTTTTAATAAAACGAACGAACCTATTCAAAACTAAGCGAAATGAGGATGAATTATGCAACTTCACCCGATGTGGGACGCCTATCCAAATCTGCAAACCGATTTGAAAGATGTACTCACAACTATCGAAAAAAGTATCCAAATCCGAGATAAGCAAGTGGAGAAAAACGTGAAAGATTTGATTCACGCTGGTGGTAAACTGCTCCGCCCTGCCTATGCTATGCTCGCGGCTCAAATTGGTCCTGATTGGGATCGTGGTCGCGCTATCGCGGTTGCCGGCGCCCTAGAAGTCCTACATATGGCGACGCTAATCCATGATGATGTCGTGGATGACGCTCCAACTAGACGCGGTATTCCAACGATCCACTCGAAATACGGACGCAATTATGCGGTTTATACCGGTGATTATTTGTTTTGCATCTGTTTTAAAATTTTATCGAGTCACGCTAGTTCTGTTGAAAACATCGAATTTAACAGCAAAAACATCGAAAAAATCCTGATGGGCGAACTTGATCAAATGCGGATGCGCTATGATATTAACGTGACGGTACGCCAATATTTATCACGCATTTCCGGAAAAACGGCGCAACTTTTCGCCCTGAGTACCTTTTCTGGTGCATCTCAAAGTAAAGCAACTCGTTTTCAAGTACGTAATGCTTGGAATATTGGCCACTATCTAGGCATGGCTTTTCAGATTATTGACGATGTACTGGATTATACAAGCTCCGATGATGGGCTCGGAAAACCTGTGCTAAACGACGTCAAACAAGGCGTCTACACACTCCCACTCATCTATGCCATGCAGAAACACCAAGCCGAGTTCCAACCACTACTCGAAAAACAACTCGATATGTCAGATGCAGATTTGGAACAACTACTCGCACTCATAGCAAAATACAAAGGCGTGGAGCAAGCTTTCGCATTAGCCGACAAGTATACCAACAAAGCATTGCGCGAAATCAAGAAACTACCAGCAGGCGCGTATCGTGATCAAATGTACGCACTCACATCCGCTATTTTGAAAAGGAGCATTTAGTCCGATATGGATTAATTGCTCCTTTTTCTAGAATAAACGCCATATTGCACTTTTATCCTGTTCCGCTAACTCGAAATAATTATCTTCAAAAAATATACTGCCGTCCTCTTGCAGCAACAATTCTAACTCGTTACCATCCACCATGCTCAAAACAATATGTCTTTTGTCCAAAGCATCAGCGTACTCCAATGTCGGCGATCCCTCTGCGCGCTCCAAAGCTGAGAGAAATTTATTTTTCACCTCTAAGTCTACCACTTCACGAAAGTCCCGCTCTCCAAATAACCAACTCTGCTTCGATTCATATCGGATATTATCCATCACTGCCATGATTTTTTTTAAAATCAAGAAGTTCTTCCATTTGTTTTGGCGAATCCATCGAATTATTAATCAGCACCTCAAAAGCACCAGCATTCTCCATCAACAATTTATAGCCATCATTGTAGAGCTTTGTGCTAAATATCTTTTTATCATGGACATTTGAGCTGAGATCCGCCAACTTCTCCTCACCATTCAGCGTCTCCTCCGATACTTCCCGCGTAGTACCGATATATTGATCAACCATATCCCGTGATACATTTCTTCCGGTTCCACCCCACTGCGCATAATCTTGATTTCTATACCTTAGCTGTGTATAATCGCCAGTCATGTCACCTTGTGCACCAGCTAATGCTTGATACATCTTTTTAAACAACACATCTTTTTTCAACTGCACTTCCAAACCATCCATCATTACAAGCCCGTTCTCATTCATTTCTACCGCCAAATTCGTATTATCCTTCAAATGAATAATGAAGTTCTTCGCTGCTACCTCTTCACCAAAATAAGCATTAATCCTTTCCTTCGAACCCCGTAGACTAGCCATAAACTCCTCCAACAAATCTGTATCATCCAAGGTCCGATATGTTCCATTCTTCAATTGATATGTAGCATTCTTTATATTCCCCTCAACTTTATAATTATCCAACAACCTCGCCACCGAACTGATATCCTCTTTTTCAAAAACAGCGATTTCAAGCCCATCAAAACCTTCTCTAAGTCCGATAATCCGTTGACTTTCAGGATAACCTTTCACCGTATACATATCCATCACACCATGGGTAGACGCTAATTCAGGCATCCCTCTACCACTTTCCTGCCATTCATCATATTTATCGATACTACGACCCAACTTCTCCCCAAGCAACGGCTTAACTTCTGATCCATCCAAGGTCATATTTCTGATAGAGTAAATTTCCCCTTGATGCTTTACCACTGCCGCCCACTCATATATCGCGTGTTTCTGACTCTGTTGGTAATCAAACGCTAAATAACCAACCCCACCAATAACGCAGACTAAAAATCCAGCAAATATTACTTTCCACCGCATCATTTCGTCCTCCTAACAAAATTCCATTTTTACCAAATATACCATTCCAAGATACACTTGTCGATGCAATCCCAGTAAATTTTAGAAATTCTTAAAGTCTTCATTCACGAACAAAAAAATCCGACTCCCCAAAAGAGGAATCGGATTTTTTAAATAGAGATTATTTAGAGATAGTCGCTACTACTCCAGCGCCTACAGTACGTCCACCCTCACGGATAGAGAATTTAGTACCTTCTTCAATCGCAACTGGTGCGATTAGTTCAACAGAAACCTCAACGTTATCGCCAGGCATAACCATTTCAGTACCTTCTGGAAGTGTAACAATACCTGTTACGTCAGTAGTACGGAAATAGAATTGTGGACGGTAGTTGTTAAAGAATGGAGTATGACGTCCACCTTCTTCTTTTGATAGAACATAAGTTTCAGCTTTAAAAGAAGTATGCGGAGTAATTGTACCTGGTTTAGCAAGTACTTGTCCACGTTGGATATCTTCACGAGCCACACCACGTAAAAGCGCGCCAATGTTGTCGCCAGCTTCAGCGTAATCAAGTAACTTACGGAACATTTCTACTCCAGTTACAACGATTTTCTTAGTGTCTTCAACAAGGCCGATAACTTCAACTTCGTCACCAACTTTAACTTGTCCACGTTCAACACGACCTGTAGCAACAGTTCCACGACCAGTGATTGAGAATACATCCTCAACTGGCATCATGAATGGTTTGTCAGTGTCACGAGTTGGAGTTGGGATATAGCTATCCACAGCGTCCATAAGTTCGTCAACTTTTGCTTCCCATTCTGGTTCACCTTGAAGAGCTTTAAGAGCAGAACCTTTAATTACAGGAATGTCATCGCCAGGGAAGTCGTATTCAGTTAATAGATCACGAATTTCCATTTCAACTAATTCTAGTAATTCTTCGTCGTCTACCATATCACATTTGTTCATGAAGACAACAAGGTAAGGAACCCCAACTTGACGTGAAAGCAAGATATGCTCACGAGTTTGCGGCATTGGACCATCAGCAGCAGATACTACTAAGATACCACCATCCATTTGTGCAGCACCAGTGATCATGTTTTTAACATAATCGGCATGTCCTGGGCAATCTACATGCGCGTAGTGACGGTTTTCAGTTTCATACTCAACGTGAGCAGTAGAGATTGTGATACCACGTTCTCTTTCTTCTGGAGCACCATCGATTTGGTCGTATGCAGAAGCTTCTGCAAAACCTTTTTTAGATAATACTGTAGTGATTGCAGCTGTTAAAGTAGTTTTACCATGATCGACGTGTCCGATAGTACCAACGTTAACATGGGGTTTTGAGCGGTCAAATTTTTCTTTAGCCATTTTAATATTTCCTCCTTCATGTTTAAAAAAATTATTGATAACACGCGGATTACTCCGCGCGAATCTCGTTACTATAGTTATACAGGATACAACAAAAGTTTGCAATCAATAGCGTTTCGAACCGTTCTCTTCCCGCCTAACTCGACCGTGTCACCTAACCTCAGTGTGCCGACGAATGCTTAGATTCTAGGCAATACCGAGTACCGGAGCGGAATGTACGACCGTACATGAGCACCGTAACGCAGGGATTAACGACGAAGATGAGCGTTCGTCG
The DNA here is from genome assembly GCF_000525855.1 of Listeria cornellensis FSL F6-0969. Classification (GTDB taxonomy): domain Bacteria; phylum Bacillota; class Bacilli; order Lactobacillales; family Listeriaceae; genus Listeria_A; species Listeria_A cornellensis. Next base: position 24,051 of record NZ_AODE01000023.1, on the reverse strand, counting down.
GCGCACTGATTAATCTTCTTTGTTGTTTCCGCCGTTCGCTTTGATAATCTCTTCACCAACGGATTTTGGAACTTCTTCATAATGGTCAAACTGCATAGTGTAAACTCCGCGACCTTGCGTACTTGAACGCAGGTACGTAGCATAACCAAACATGTTTGCAAGTGGAACGAAGGCACGAACAACTTGAGCGTTACCGCGTGCTTCCATACCATCTACACGACCACGACGAGATGTGATGTTACCCATAATGTCTCCAAGGTAATCCTCAGGTACAATTACTTCAACATTCATCATTGGTTCCAAGATGACAGGACTACATTTCTTAGCCGCGTTACGAAGAGCCATAGAAGCAGCCACTTTAAAGGCCATTTCATTGGAATCGACATCATGGTAAGATCCGTCATATAATTTTGCTTTAATATCGATTAGCGGGAATCCTGCAAGTACACCATTTCCTAGCGCGCCTTCAAGACCTGCTTGAACTGCTGGGATGTATTCACGTGGAACAACACCACCGACAATAGCATTCTCGAACTCAAAGCCTTTTCCTTCTTCGTTAGGACCGAATTCGATCCAAACGTGACCATATTGTCCACGACCACCGGATTGACGAACGAATTTACCTTCGACTTGGGCAGTTTGGCGGAATGTTTCACGGTAAGAAACTTGTGGATCTCCCACGTTAGCTTCTACCTTGAACTCACGACGCATACGGTCAACAAGGATATCTAAGTGAAGCTCACCCATACCAGAGATGATTGTTTGACCAGTTTCTTGGTCAGTCTCTGTACGGAATGTTGGATCTTCTTCTGCAAGTTTTGCAAGAGCTTGACCCATTTTATCTTGATCGGCTTTTGATTTTGGCTCAATAGCAACCGAGATAACTGGTTCTGGGAATTCCATGGATTCTAAGATAATTTGATTCTTTTCATCACATAGCGTGTCCCCAGTAGTTGTGTCTTTCAAACCAACAGCAGCAGCGATATCTCCACAGTAAACGATCGAAATCTCTTCACGGTGATTCGCGTGCATTTGAAGGATACGTCCAACACGTTCACGTTTACCTTTAGATGAGTTTTGAACGTAAGAACCTGAGTTCAAAGTACCTGAGTAAACGCGGAAGAAAGTAAGACGACCAACATACGGGTCAGTCATAACTTTAAACGCAAGAGAAGAGAATGGCTCATTATCATCAGGATGACGTTCCGCTTCTTCTTCTGTGTCTGGTAAAATACCTTTAATAGCAGCAACATCTGTTGGCGCTGGTAGGTAATCTAATACTGAATCAAGCATCGGTTGTACACCTTTGTTTTTGAATGCAGTACCACATACAACAGGGTAGAATTCAACAGCAAGTGTTCCTTTACGGATACCAGCTTTCAATTCTTCTTTTGTAGGTTCTTCACCTTCAAGATATTTCATCATTAGATCTTCATCTAAGTCAGCTACCGCTTCAATAAGTTTGCCACGATATTCGTCAGCAAGCTCTTTTAAGTCAGCCGGGATTTCACGGATTTCAGGATCGCTACCTACGTCATCCATGTAGTATAAAGCGTTCATTTCCACTAGGTCAATGATTCCTTCAAACGTGTCTTCCGCACCGATTGGTAATTGGATTGGGTGTGCATTTGCATCTAGGCGGTCATGTAATGTACCTACTGAATACAAGAAATCAGCACCGATTTTATCCATTTTGTTAACAAATACTACACGAGGAACCCCGTAAGTAGTTGCTTGGCGCCAAACTGTTTCGGTTTGTGGCTCAACACCTGATTGTGCATCTAGAACGGCAACAGCACCATCTAATACACGAAGGGAACGTTCAACTTCAACAGTGAAATCTACGTGTCCTGGTGTATCGATAATGTTTACGCGGTGACCTTTCCATTGCGCAGTTGTCGCAGCGGATGTGATCGTAATACCACGTTCTTGTTCTTGTTCCATCCAGTCCATTTGGGATGCACCTTCATGTGTTTCACCAATTTTATGAATACGCCCTGTATAGAAAAGGATACGCTCTGTAGTAGTGGTTTTACCAGCATCAATATGAGCCATAATACCAATATTACGCGTCTTTTCTAAGGAGAACTCTCTAGCCATGGGTATTTCTCCTTCCATTATTAACGATTTAGTTAGGCAACAAGTGTTGACCTAGTCGTGCGGATAAGAAAAATCTTACCAGCGATAGTGAGCGAATGCTCTGTTTGCATCTGCCATTTTATGCGTATCTTCACGTTTCTTAACGGAAGCTCCGGCATTGTTAGATGCATCAAGAATTTCGTGTGCAAGACGTTCTACCATAGTTTTCTCTCCACGCAGACGTGAATAGTTAACTAACCAACGTAGACCTAGAGTTGAGCGACGATCAGGACGAACTTCAATCGGAACTTGATAGTTAGCTCCACCAACACGGCGAGCTTTTACTTCAAGAACTGGCATGATGTTCTTGATTGCTTCGTCAAACACTTCCATAGGGTCTTTTCCACTTTCTTTCGCAATGATATCAAAAGCAGAATAAATGATAGTTTGCGCTTTTCCGCGTTTACCATCAATCATAAGTTTATTGATTAGACGTGTTACCAATTTCGAATTGTACATTGGATCTGGTAATACGTCACGTTTAACAACAGGACCTTTACGAGGCATTGGATATCCTCCTTTCATCTAAGTTTAGTTTATTTTTTTAGGTTTTTTCGTTCCGTATTTAGAACGGCTTTGTCCTCTATTTTCAACACCAGCTGTATCTAGAGCACCACGTACGATATGATAACGTACCCCCGGTAAATCTTTAACACGTCCTCCGCGAATAAGTACAACACTATGTTCTTGTAGGTTATGTCCGATACCTGGGATATAAGCAGTTACTTCAAGTCCGTTAGTCAAACGTACACGAGCGTACTTACGAAGCGCCGAGTTAGGTTTCTTCGGAGTCATTGTACCAACACGAGTACATACGCCACGTTTCTGTGGAGATGATACGTCAGTTAATGATCTTCTGAAAGTATTTAGGCCTTTGTTAAGTGCTGGAGAATCTGATTTCTTAGATTTAGATTGACGCGGTTTGCGAACTAATTGATTAATTGTAGGCATTTTTTGGTTTCCTCCTTCCGAATTTTATAGAACCACACATCCAGGTGGTTCATTTTTTCTTTAAAATAAAATTGCTGATAGGATAATCCTAACAACAGTTTCTATTTTCTATACCTCGTCACGATGGAAGAGGCACCTTGGATATAGTACCATTCTTATTGGTGGATTGTCAAGCGTTTTGACTAGGTTAGGTGAGATAGAAAAGAATAGTTCAAAACAACGGTTGGAATCGTATTTTGGACTATTCTCTATGGTTTTTATTTCGCGACGTATGCAAGTCGGTAAGAGATATTTCGACCAAATGGGTAGATTTGCACGCCTTTGACTGCGGGATCTACCAAGTATGCCGAGGCTCCTTGATAGAATGGTGCGACGACGGCATCTGTTTGAATTAATTGTTTTTCAAGTTCAAGCATTTTATCCCAGCGCTTTTCGGAATCCGTGGCATACGTTTTTTTGACTTCACTCAAACCTTCGTCATACTTACTGCTATTGTATTTCGAAAAATTTAAACCGCCATCTGATTGATACACTTCTAAAAAGTTGATGGGATCGCTGTAGTCCGGCGTCCATGTGCCATAGAAAATGTCGTAATCCCCTGTTGTTGTAAGTGCTAGCCTATTTTTTAGCGGTACACTTTTTAGTTTGATTGTCACGCCTGGTAGATTCTTTTCGATTTCGCTTTGTAGGAACTCAACGGTTTTCTTGGAGACTTCGGTGTCGGAGGATAGGATTTCTAGGGTAAGTTTGTCGACACCGAGCTCTTGTTTGGCTGTCACCCATTCTGATTTCGCTTTTTCAGGGTCAAACGTGATGAGATCACCATTTTCTGAGCGGAAATCTTTGTTGTTTTTCGGGTCTTTAGCAAAGCCGGATGGAATATAGCCGTTCAGCGCTTTGGAACCATCACCTAGAATGGTGTTGGTGTAAGCTTCTTTGTCAAACGCCATCGAGAGGGCTTTGCGTAAGTGGACGTTACCTGTTGCTTTGCGGTCTTCATTAAATCCTAGATAGCCGATTAGTGATTTCTCTTTAGCGTGGTAAGCTTTGTCGCCTTTGTATTTTTGGACAAATTCGTCGGTCAGCGCGGTGTATTGGACGTCGCCTGTCTCGTAAAGGTTAACGCCGGCGCCTGTTTCTTTAGCGACTTGGACGGCGATTTTGTTTAGTTTCACGTTCTCTGCATCCCAATAGTCTTTATTTTTGGTGTAGGTCCATGATGTACCAATTCCCGACCAGTCTTTTAATAGGAAGGAACCGTTTGATAGAATTGTGTCTGCGGATGTGCCGTATTTGGAACCTACGGATGTTACGAATTTCTCATTTTGTGGTAGGAATGGTGTTCCTGTCAGTAGTTTTGACAAATACGGAATTGGATTTTCTAGTGTGATTTCGAGCGTTTTATCATTGATTGCTTTGACGCCTAGCGTGTCTGGTGAAGCTTTCTCGTTGCGGATTTGGTTGGCGTTTTTAATGACGTCCATCTGATTCGAACTTGGTGATGCTGTTTTTGAATTGACTACCTTTTGGAATGCAAAAACGAAATCGGCGGCTGTAACTGGATCACCGTTCGACCATTTGGCGTCATCGCGTAGTTGGAATGTGTAGGTTTTTTTTGTCAGCACTCACAGTTGGTTCCGCGCTGGCAATGCCTAGTTCGGCGTCATTGTCCGGATTGACGCGATATAAGCCTTCTGAAATTTGGCCGATTGCATCCGAACTGAATGTGTCACTGTATAACGCGCTATCAAGCGTAGCGATTTCGCCTGCGGACGTGACTTTAATCGATTGTTTAGCACCCTCGCTGGCCTTTTGTTTGTCCGCATCCCCGCCACCACATGCTGCGATGACAACACCGATTAGTGCAATCATCGCGATAAGTATCCCATTTTTCATGTTGTTTCCTCCCTTTTGCTAACGTAAAATTGCTTTTCTTTTAAAATTGGCTGGTACGTTATAAAACTGCTTTAGCGCGCCCAGCTCCGCGTTTTTCACAAATTCTCGAAAAAGGTGTTGCATTGATGCGTCCCTTTCTGCGATCAGTTCTGGATGCCACTGGACGCCGACAACGAATGGCGCGCCTTCCTTTTCAATCGCTTCCACAACGCCGTCAGGGGCAGTAGCCGTGATTTTTAAGCCGGTTCCTAGTTTATCCACGGCTTGATGATGAAACGAATTGACGTGCGCTGTGCTTCCGAGAATAGTACGGAGGCGAGATGCTTTTTCGACCTGGATTTCATGTGTTGCTTGCGTGGCTTGGTCTTGCTGCATATGTGATAAATTCGCGTTTTCAATATAGCTCGTGTCTTGATGCAACGTTCCTCCAAATGCGACATTAAGCAACTGCGCACCACGGCAAATCGCCAGAATCGGCTTTTTTTTGTAACAATGCCTCTTTCAAAAGTGCCAATTCGAATAAGTCGCGCGTTGGGCATATAGCGCCGAGTTTAGTTTGAGATGTCGCACCATACAATGCTGGTGAAACATCCTGACCGCCTGATAAAATGAGTCCATCAATCTGATCCACAAAAGTCGTCACAAGCCGCGTATCCGTCACTGGAATGACAAACGGAGCCGCCCCGCTCTTCGCAATAACTGACACATAATCACCACCAACGTAAGTGCCGTTACGCGAAATCGTATTTGGGACTTGCTCTGTCAATTGTGCTGCCGAAATGCCAATAATCGCCGTCATTCGCTTAATCCCCCTTTTCAATTCGCATCTATTTACTCGGAATTAATATTTCACTTATTATACCTCGTCCAAATAGTAAAGTAAAGTGATTACACAAAAAAGCCTGAAAAGTCGCAAAGACCTCTCAAGCTTTTTGGTATTACTTATAAAACGATTCAATCACTGGTTTCATTTTATCAATCACGAGTCCACTACCACCGCGACCATTTACATCTTCAATCATGGCCAATACGAGGTATTCCGGTTTGTCGCTATCAAACGCTAGCAAGAAACCATTTTCAAGACCACTTTCGCCTTGTTTTTGCTTCAGTTCCGCAGTTCCTGTTTTAGCAGCAATGTTGTGTCCTGCGATTTGGAGTTTATGCGCGGTTCCTTCAGGTTTTGAAACAGCTTGAACGAGCGCTGATTTGACGGCATTCGCTGTCCCTGCACTCATCGAATCTTTGGCTGCCTTCGTTTCCTGTGTTACCGTCAGTTTCGGATAGACCATTTTGCCGTTGTTCGCGAATGGCGTGTAGGCTACTGCTTGCTGGATTGGAGACATCAACAATTCACCTTGTCCGTATGCCGTATCAGCGAGTAAGATGTCCGATTTGATGCCGTCGTTAGAAATTTGTGCTGGTTCCATGTTAAAAGGTAAGTCAAATTCCTCGCCAAAATCGAATTTTTTCAGGCCATCTTGGAATTTCGTTTCTCCCATTTCCAAGCCTTCTTGTGCAAAATAAATATTATCCGAGTTTACGAGTGCATCGACCATGCTTACCTTTGGAATATCATGCACGCGCGTCACAAAATACTTGCCCCACGATTTATCTTTTTGCCACTGTAAACCAGAGATTTCACGTACTTTATCCGGTTTTGTCGTACCATTTTCAAGCCCAACTGCTGCAGTAATGGTTTTAAAAGTAGAACCTGGTGCGTAGCGCGTCGCATAACGAGCTAGGAATGGGAGTTTTTTGTCGTCCGTGTATTTCTTATAGTCAGCGCTAGAAATTCCCGCTACCATCTGATTCGTATCATAGGACGGCGAACTCACAAGTGCAGCGAGGTTCCCGTTTGTAGGATTGATAATTGTCGCAGATCCTACCTCACCTTTTAGCGCGTTAAACGCATTTTGCTGGATTTGGCTATCAATCGTAAGCTTGATTGTGTCGCCATCTTTTTTATCATTTTGTTGCAGAACGGTTTCCTCTTTCGTCTCATCATTTACGATCAAGATACGGCCGCCGTTCACGCCACGTAACGCCTTATCATAATAACGTTCCAAGCCAGCTTTTCCGATCAAATCGCCAGCGTTGAGCAGTTTATTTTTCTCGATATCTTCCGCGCTCACTTCGCCAACATAACCAATCAAATGCGCTGCGGCTTGGCTTAGCGGGTAGTAACGCGTTTCAATCGTGGCATAACTCACACCCGTCATCTGCACAGGAGAACCCGTCGTCAACACCTTAATTGGCACAAACGTATCCGGATGCACCCAGCTTTGCGAAAGTTTCTTCTCCAAATCAACAACAGGAATATCGAATTTCTTGCTGATTGCCTCCAAATTCTTCGTCTTAGCCTCACCCTCACCAAGATCATTCGGAACAATCCCAGCCTCGCTCACATTCTTGTTAATTGCGAGCCCTTTGCCGTTCACATCTTGAATCTGACCACGCTTCGCTTCATCCGTCGTCAAGCGAACCTTATCCGATTTCACCATCCCTGGAAAAATTAAATTCGGCTGCCAATCCACTTTCCAATCGTCATCCTCGCTCGAAATGGTAGCACTATATTCCTGCTTAGCCATCTCACCTAGCGTCGTCGTCATTTCCAAACTATACGTCAATTTATAATTATTCTCCGCATCATCATGCGTCACTTTCAAGTCAGAAACCTTGATATCACGTGCGTCGATCCCCGTAAAAACGGTATCATATTTCGCTTCCATTTCCTTCGCTGTGAAACCGCTCGTCTTTAGCGATTTTTTTTGTCACATCATCCGATAGCTTCGTGAAATTCTGCTTTTTAACATTTGTCGTGAAATTTTCCGCGGCTTCGTTCGCCATTTTCTCATTCTTCGCACTGCTGTTCATGAAATAATAGGTCGCGCCCCCGCCAACAGCAAGAACTAAAACAACGATGAGACTAATCCAAACCCATTTCTTGTTACTCTTCTTTTGTCTACGCACCTTGTTCCCTCCATTTGTGTTTCTCGATTTCATTGCCTCTTTATTATAGCAAAGGTTGGGCTAGCTGGCATTAATCTTTACCAATTCTTTATCTTCTGCAAATTGCTTCGTAAAATCGCGTTTTAACTCTAATAAATAACGTAAATCACCCAAAAATTGAAAAAGTAACGCACGACCTTCAAATTCTTCTCGCGTCTTCGGTAAATCACTTTTGCGAAAATCAGCAAGCATCACATTTACATCCGCGATTAAGTCCTCCGCTGGGTTTTGTTCAGAAAGCGATAACGCCGTCTTCTCAACCAAACTCGCCATTTTTCCCGCATGATCCGTCAAAATACTAATTTGGCGCACCGACAAGTTCATTTGTCTGATCACGCGTAACTGCACGGTCCGCATATCAATATACTTTATGTAATAACGCGAATCCGCAAATAACTGATTGTCAAAATGGCGTTTCGACTGCGCATTAGCCTCCGTCAAGTATTCCGCCAACTGCTTAATCAACTTCTTCTCATCCAAATAAACCGGCTCACGCTTCAAATCTTGCGCAAAACAAAAGAAAATCTGGCGCATCACCGATTCAATTTTTTGGCGTTGCACCTTCAGTTCCGTATCCATTTTCGGCATATATAAATTCAGCAAAATGCCGATTCCAGCGCCGACAGCCATGAGTAGCATCTCATTCGTAAACCAAAATAAAGACAGCGACTGCTCCACTAAAATATGCGTCACAAGCACCGAGCTGACCACTATCCCATCCGTCACTTTCAGACGAACCGCAATCGGAATAAAGACGAGTAGGTAAAATCCGAATGCAATCGCGTTAAATCCGAGTAACAGGAAGAAAATCGCGGATATCGTTAACGCAATAATCGTCGAATAAACCCGTTGTATCGCGAGTTGAATCGATCCTTTTTTCGTATTTTGAATGCTTAGAACAGTTATCAAACCTGCTGAAACCGCGTACTCAAGACCCCACCATTCGGCGATTAATATCGCGAGCGTCGCGCCAACAGCTGTTTTCACCGTACGCAATCCAATTTTCAAAGTCTTTCACCTCTTTTTTCGTATCCTTCTTTATTTTACACTATCCGATACAAATTAAAAAGCCACCTGCGAAAAAAGGATTCGGAGGTGACTCTTCATGTTTTTAATCGAGCTTCGCGTGCCAGGCCTTCGAAGTTTTCACCCCCTTCGCAAAAGTCAAAAGCGGACTTTTTCTGCGGCGGCTCCAAACTTTTTCAGGTCTGACGGGCACGCTTAGCATCTTGTTTTATCGAGCTTCGCGTGCCAGACCTTCGGAGTTTTGTTGGTACTCTTGGAAATTTATTTTCTTAGAGTACCAATATGAGTGCGAGTGCAACGAGCATTCGTTCAGCTCGGCGGTTCCAAACTCTTTCAGGGCTGAACGGGCGCGTTCAGCATCTTGTTTTATCGAGCTTCTCGCGCCAAACCTTCGGAACTTTCACCTCCTCCACAAAAGTCAAAAGAGGACTTTTATTGCGGAGGTTCCAAGTTCTGTCAGGTCTGAACGGGCGCGTTCAGCATCTTGTTTTTAAATATGTTTCGTTTCTTCTAATTCAGCAACTTCTTGTTCTTTACCTAATACGGATGATTTCAGCTTACGGTAATGATGAATACCTGTACCGGCTGGGATCAGTTTTCCTAGGATAACATTTTCTTTCAAGCCGAGCAATTCATCGGTTTTACCTTTGATTGCTGCATCTGTAAGAACACGTGTTGTTTCTTGGAACGATGCTGCGGACAGGAAGGAATCTGTTTCAAGGGATGCTTTTGTAATACCTAGCAACACTGGGCGTCCAGTTGCTGGTTGTTTGCCGGCAAGTAATGCGTCACGGTTAGACTCGGTAAATGTGTGTACATCCATTAATGTTCCTGGCAAGATATTTGTATCACCAGTGTCCATTACGCGGATTTTACGTAACATTTGACGAACCATAACTTCAACGTGTTTATCGCCGATTTCAACCCCTTGCATCCGGTAAACTTTTTGTACCTCAGCAAGTAGATATTCTTGTACGGAAAGGACGTCACGAACGCGGATCAATGCTTTTGGATCGATCGAACCTTCTGTCAGTGCTTCCCCACGGTCAACAATGTCGCCGATTTTAACGCGAAGGCGAGCAGTATAAGGAATACTGTAGCTACGACGGTCTTCATCTTTACCTTGTATCACGATTTCTTGTTGGCGATCGCGTGCTTCTTCAATAGAAACAACTTCACCTTCAACTTCGGTAATAATCGCTTGACCTTTAGGATTACGTGCTTCAAAAATCTCTTGGATACGAGGAAGACCTTGCGTGATATCGTCTCCGGCTACCCCACCTGTATGGAACGTACGCATTGTAAGCTGTGTACCTGGTTCCCCGATAGATTGCGCGGCGATAATACCAACTGCTTCTCCGACTTCAACTTCTGTTCCTGTTGCCAAGTTTTTACCATAACATTTCTTACATACACCATGTCTTGTATTACATGTGAACGCAGAACGAATCGTTACTTTTTCAATACCAGCTTCAATAACAAGACGAGATTTAGCCTCTGTAATCAAGTCATTTTCAGCGACGATAACTTCGCCTGTTTCTGGATGTCTGATCGATTTACGAGCATAACGGCCTTCCAAACGTTCTTCAAGTGGCTCGATAATTTCAGTACCCTCACGGATAGCTTCGATTTCGAGACCGCGGTCAGTGCCACAATCGTATTCACGAATGATAACATCTTGCGCCACGTCAACCAAACGACGAGTAAGGTAACCTGAATCGGCTGTTTTAAGGGCTGTATCGGTAAGACCTTTACGCGCACCATGGGTCGAGATAAAGTATTCCAAGACAGTTAGTCCCTCACGGAAATTCGATGTGATTGGAAGTTCTACGATACGTCCAGATGGATCGGCCATCAGACCACGCATACCTGCTAGCTGCGTAAAGTTGGAAATGTTACCACGAGCTCCTGAATCTTGCATCATGAAGATCGGGTTTAAACGATCCAAACTCAAGATCAGTTTTCCTTGGATAACGTCTTTGGCTTCGTTCCAGACAGCGATAACACGTTCGTACCTTTCGTCATCGGTAATCAGACCACGACGGAATGTTTTGGTGATTTTCTCTACTTTATCATGCGCTTCTTCAAGAATGTCATGCTTTTCTTCCAGCGTCAAGATGTCGGCGATACCAACAGTCATACCGGCTTTTGTAGAGATTTTGAAACCTAGATCTTTCATGCGATCGAGCATGCGCGAAGTTTCTGTGATGTGGAATCGTTTGAAGACTTCCGCGATGATGTTTCCTAAGATTTTTTTTCTTGAATGGGTCAACGATTTCTTGTTCTTGGATGTGTTTTTTCACGTCTGTATTCGTGTCCACGAAATATTTCTTAGGCGTTTCAACTTCCAAATTGTAATCTGTCGGTTCGTTAATATATGGGAATGTCGTCGGTAAAATAGTATTGAAAATCAGTTTACCAACAGTCGTAATTAATAGTTGCTTGCGTTGTTCATCGGTAAATCTTTCGTTGTCAATCGAACCTGCAACAACGGCGATACGCGAATGCAAATGCACATAACCATTTTGGTATGCTAATTGTGCTTCGTTAATATCAGTAAATACCGTACCTTCGCCAACTGTACCTTCACGTTCAAGCGTCAAGTAATAGTTACCTAGTACCATATCTTGAGAAGGAGTTACAACCGGTTTACCATCTTTCGGATTCAAAATGTTTTGGGCAGCGAGCATCAAAATACGTGCTTCTGCTTGTGCTTCTGCGGATAGTGGAACATGGACAGCCATTTGGTCACCATCAAAATCGGCGTTATAAGCTGTACATACTAGCGGATGCAGACGAATCGCACGGCCTTCAACAAGTGTTGGTTCGAAAGCTTGAATACCTAGTCTATGCAAAGTAGGTGCGCGGTTAAGAAGTACTGGATGCTCACGAATAACTTCTTCTAATACATCCCAAATTTCAGGTGAAGAACGTTCGATTTTGCGTTTTGCACTCTTAATGTTATGCGCAAGGCCACGACCAACCAATTCTTTCATAACGAAAGGCTTGAATAGTTCGAGTGCCATTTCTTTTGGAAGTCCACATTGGTACATTTTAAGGTTCGGACCGACTACGATAACGGAACGACCAGAATAATCGACACGTTTACCTAGTAAGTTTTGACGGAAACGACCTTGTTTACCTTTTAGCATGTGAGACAGTGATTTCAGTGGGCGGTTACCTGGTCCTGTTACCGGACGGCCACGACGACCATTATCGATCAAAGCATCAACAGCTTCTTGGAGCATACGTTTTTCATTTTGCACGATGATGTTAGGCGCACCTAAATCAAGCAAGCGTTTCAGACGGTTATTCCGGTTGATGACACGACGATAAAGGTCATTCAAATCACTTGTCGCAAAACGTCCACCTTCAAGTTGAACCATTGGGCGGATTTCTGGCGGGATAACTGGAAGCACGTCAAGTACCATCCAACTTGGATCATTGCCGGAATGACGGAACGCTTCTAGAACTTCTAAACGACGAATCGCACGAGTTCTACGTTGTCCTTGTGCAGATTTCAATTCTTCTTTCAGACCATTCACTTCTTTTTCAAGTTGGATGTCTGCAAGAAGTTTTTTGATTGCTTCAGCGCCCATTCCAGCTTGGAACGATTGGCTATATTTCTCACGATAAACGCGGTACTCTTTTTCTGAAAGCAATTGTTTCTTTTCAAGCGGTGTATCGCCTGGTTCTGTTACAACATAGGAAGCAAAATAAATAACTTCTTCCAGCGCACGCGGTGACATGTCAAGCGCAAGTCCCATACGGCTTGGAATACCTTTGAAATACCAAATATGTGTTACTGGTGCAGCAAGTTCAATGTGTCCCATACGTTCACGACGAACTTTAGACTTGGTAACTTCAACCCCACAACGGTCACAAACTACGCCTTTATAGCGAACACGTTTGTATTTCCCACACGAACATTCCCAGTCTTTCATTGGTCCGAAGATTCTTTCGCAGAACAAACCGTCACGCTCAGGTTTCAGCGTACGATAGTTGATTGTTTCTGGTTTTTTAACTTCTCCGTGTGACCATGAACGAATTTTATCTGGAGACGCAAGACCTATTTTCATATACTCAAAATTTTTCACATCTAAAACCAATGGTCTACCTCCTACTTTTGATGAGTAGCCTATCCCAAATAAATCGGCGGCAAGCGATCGCATTCCGCCAATTTTGCGGACTTCCGGTTCTCATGTACACGAGTACACTCCGCTTCCGGCTTCCACAAAATTGACGAAATACAATCGCTTTCGCTCGATTTGTGTGAAGCAGAATTTACGTCTTACCCGAAAGTTCAAAAGACGGTCAGGCGCTTTTTACTCGTCTAACGTTTTTGTTATTCATGTTCTATTTTAGCTTCGCGCATTTATATTTTACTGAATCCAGCTTCAAGAGCCAGCCTCTCGGAAATTGTTGTGGTTTTTAGGAAGCGTATTTTGATTCCTTAAAACCTCAATATGAGTGTGAAGGCAGTGAACATTCGTTCCTTTCACTGCGCCCCCTAACAATTAAAAGGTTGTCAGGCTCGCGTTGCTCCACTGCCTATTGATTCACTAAATCAAACCAAACGACGGTTTGAAAGTTCATCAACATAAACGGGCTCTTTCAGCTTTATATTATTGATTCGAATCTATAATACCTGCTGGCTTCGTTGGTTCAGATACGATGTTGAAAGCGTCATTTTGGGCGCCGAATTCTTCGTCTTCTAGGTCGCGTAATTCGATTTCTTCTTTGTCTGCGGAGAGGATTTTTACGTCCATTCCTAGACTTTGAAGCTCTTTAATTAATACCTTGAAGGATTCTGGTACGCCTGGTTCTGGAATGCTTTCTCCTTTAACGATGGCTTCGTATGTTTTCACACGGCCTACCACGTCATCGGATTTGATCGTTAGAATTTCTTGAAGCGTGTAAGCGGCACCGTATGCTTCTAATGCCCATACTTCCATCTCCCCGAAACGTTGTCCACCGAACTGTGCTTTACCGCCTAGTGGTTGTTGCGTTACTAGTGAGTAAGGTCCAGTTGAACGAGCATGCAATTTATCATCAACCATGTGGGCAAGTTTAATCATATACATAATACCGACAGAAATACGGTTATCAAAAGGTTCACCTGTGCGTCCATCATAAAGTGTGGTTTTCGCATCTGGCGCCATACCGGATTCAGCCACTGTGCTCCATACGTCGTTATCGTTCGCGCCATCAAATACTGGTGTCGCAATGTGAATGCCGAGGTAACGAGCTGCCATACCTAAGTGAAGCTCAAGTACTTGTCCAATGTTCATCCGTGATGGTACACCTAGTGGGTTAAGCATGATATCAACTGGCGTTCCGTCTGGCATATAAGGCATATCTTCCTCTGGTAAAATACGAGAGATAACCCCTTTATTTCCGTGACGTCCAGCCATTTTATCGCCTTCATGAATTTTACGTTTTTGAACGATGTAAACACGAACGAGTTGGTTAACACCTGGTGGTAACTCATCGCCAGCTTCACGTGTAAAGCTTTTCACGTCAAGGACAATACCGTCGCCGCCATGTGGTACGCGTAGTGATGTATCGCGAACTTCACGGGCTTTTTCACCGAAGATAGCGTGTAGTAAACGTTCTTCTGCAGTTAGTTCGGTTACACCTTTTGGCGTTACTTTACCAACGAGCAAGTCGCCGTCTTTTACTTCTGCTCCGACACGGATAACACCACGTTCATCAAGGTCACGCAATGCGTCTTCCCCAACGTTTGGAATATCACGAGTCATTTCCTCAGGTCCAAGTTTCGTATCACGAGCTTCTGATTCAAATTCTTCAATATGAATCGACGTGTAAACATCATCTTTTACAAGACGTTCACTCATGATGATCGCATCTTCATAGTTATACCCGTCCCAAGTCATGAATGCTACAAGAACATTACGACCAAGAGCTAGTTCTCCTGAGTCCATCGAAGGTCCGTTACCAAGGATTTCGCCTTTTGTTACACGGTCCCCTTCTGCAACGTTTGGAGATTGGTTATAACACGTACCATGATTCGAACGGACAAATTTGCGTAGTGTATATTTATCAATACCACCGCTAACTTCTTTGCCATCCACTTCGGAAATACGGCGAACCCAGATTTCTTTTGCTTCCACGTGTTCTACAAGACCGTCATGCTTACAAACGACAGCAGCACCAGAGTCACGGGCAGAAACGTGTTCCATACCTGTTCCGATGATTGGCGCTTCAGGATTAAGAAGCGGTACAGCTTGACGTTGCATGTTGGCTCCCATTAGCGCACGGTTGGAGTCATCATTTTCAAGGAACGGAATACATGCCGTTGCAACCGAAACTACTTGTTTTGGCGATACGTCCATGTAATCAACTCGTTCTTTTTCAACAGCTAAATTGGCAGAACGGAAACGTGCCATGACTTCTTCTTCTGTAAAAGTACCTTGCTCGTCCAATTTGGAGTTCGCTTGGGCTACTACATAGTTATCCTCTTCGTCCGCAGTCAGATAGTCAATCTTATCTGTTACGCGGTTCGTTTCAGGATCAACGCGACGATATGGTGTTTCGATAAAGCCAAACTTGTTCACTTTCGCAAACGAGGACAAGGAGTTAATCAGTCCAATATTCGGTCCCTCAGGCGTTTCAATCGGACACATACGACCATAATGAGAGTAATGCACGTCACGTACTTCATAACCAGCACGTTCACGCGTCAAACCACCGGGTCCAAGCGCTGAAAGACGACGTTTATGCGTCAATTCGGCCAGTGGATTGGTCTGATCCATAAACTGTGATAACTGCGAGCTACCAAAGAATTCTTTAATGGATGCCACAACTGGTCGAATATTAATCAATTGTTGCGGTGTCACAGTGCTCATGTCTTGAATCGACATACGCTCACGAACCACACGCTCCATACGGGATAAACCGATACGGAATTGATTTTGTAAAAGTTCTCCAACAGAACGCAAACGACGGTTACCAAGATGGTCAATATCATCCGTGTCGCCTACTCCGTGAAGCAAGTTGAAGAAATAACTGATAGAAGAAATAATATCAGCTGGCGTAATATGTTTCACGCTCGCATCAATATAAGCATTACCAATCACATTGATAATTTTTTCCTCTTCACTATTTGGCGCGTAAATTTTGATAGATTGAACAACAATGCTATCTTCCATTACACCATCAGTTGGACGGAGCGTACGGAAACCAACGCCATTTTCAAGATTTTCAATAATAGAATCCAATTTACGACGATCTAAAATTTCACCTTTAGAAGCGATAATTTCACCAGTCTCTGGATCAACTAACGTTTCAGCAAGTGTTTGGTTAAATAAACGATTCTTCAAATGCACTTTTTTGTTGATTTTGTAACGACCAACATTCGCTAGATCATAACGTTTTGGATCGAAAAAGCGCGATACTAGCAAGCTCTTCGCATTTTCAACTGTTGGTGGTTCACCAGGACGTAAGCGCTCATAAATTTCAAGCAATGCTTTGTCCGCATTATCGGTATTATCTTTCTCAAGTGTGTTGCGTAAGTAGTCATTCTCCCCGATTAATTCCAGAATTTCGCTATCGGAGCCGAATCCAAGCGCACGTAAAAGAACAGTAACTGGTAATTTACGCGTCCGGTCGATTCTTACATGAACAACATCTTTCGCGTCTGTTTCATACTCAAGCCACGCCCCACGGTTAGGGATGACAGTAGAACCAAAACCTTTTTTACCGTTTTTGTCGAGTTTTCCATTAAAATAAACACCCGGAGAACGTACTAATTGCGATACAATAACACGCTCGGCGCCATTGATAACAAACGTACCCATCTCGGTCATAAGCGGGAAATCACCCATAAATACTTCTTGGTCTTTCACTTCGCCCGTCTCTTTATTGATAAGACGTAGCTTTACACGCAATGGTGCTGCATAATTCGCATCACGGTTTTTCGACTCTTCTACTGAATATTTCGGATCTCCCAAATTGTAGTCGATAAATTCTAGTGACAAATTCCCAGCAAAATCCTCAATTGGAGAAATATCGCGGAACATTTCACGTAATCCCTCATCCAAAAACCATTGGTAGGACTTCGATTGAATCTCGATTAAGTTTGGCAACTCCAACACTTCACTAATACGAGCGAAACTTCTACGTTGGCGATGTCTTCCGTACTGAACTAGTTGACCTGACAACTCATTCACCCTCTCAAATAAACTAAATTTATTAAGCACATTGCAGCAAAAATAGTACAATGGAACTTGGCAAAAATACCTAAAAAAGACAAAAAGAAAGCGGGTTCCTCAAAGAAAACCACTATTTTCTTGCTATGTGAACCAAACAGGCTAAAACTGCAATTCTTCAATACTCACCGCTAAAATATGGCAATATCGATTCTTTTGGCATCTTACTATAATAGCATAGTAAAAAGACGGAGTCAACGATTAGGACTTAGTTGATGCCATCTTTCTAAGATTCATTATTTGTACGGTTTGATGTACGGGACGATGTCTGCCGTAGCGCCGATTTCTGATGCGCGGATGAAGGATTGGCCAGCGATTTGTTTGAAGTTGGTTGCTTGGCCGGTTAGGATGATGCCTTTGAATTTCACTGCATTCAAATCTAGTTTACTATAAACTTCGTACAGTGTATCCGCCTTACTAGAATTAGTTCGCAAACTATCTAATCCCGCAACAAAGTTACGATAGTTCGCTTGGTATACTTTGCTATCCGGAACATGATCTACCGGCTTTTGCAAACCTTCAAATCCATAAACTTGATCCATATCTAATACCCCATCCGTGTTTTCAGAAACCACCCACAACCAAGCGATATTCAAATTAGATGGTATTTTTTCTAGAATATCTTGTAACTCATATGATTTATCGAAAGATATCGCTACTTCCATGACCTTTTTTAAGTCATCAGAAAGCTTCTGCAAATCATTATTTATCGCGCCATAACTAATATCTGGATTATAAAATTGTAACATTTTTTGACTAGTTCCTTCCGCAAAAACGGTACTTCCATTCGTCTCACCCATTCTACCAGCTTGGACATCATTACCTAAACCCGTATAACTAGCGTATGTATCCGACCACGGAATAATATAGCCATTTATATCTTTCGTCTGCTTGTACATGAACTTGCCGCCAAATAAATCAGCATTCATTTTTACGCGGTTGCCTAACTTGATATTCGGTGAACTTACCGCGGCTCGATTTAGAATTTGCACATCTAACTGTTCAGCATTAGATGTGACCGTCTTTAATTGAAGCACAAACGCGGCACCGAGAAAAACTACCAGTAATACTATCGCGATCCATACCTTTTTCATAAATAGAATCCTCTTTTCATATGTTTTCCTTTATTATATGCCAAACGAACATAAAAACCTAGCATTATCAATATATTGGTTATTCCGAATATAAAAAGACCTAATTCCGCTAATTAATTACATAAAAAAGTTACCACCTCCTATTGAAATAGTAACTCCACTAAATTCCATTCATTCTTTCATACTCCGATAAATAAAATACCCCTTATCCTTCGCAACGACTGCCACATTTCCGAAAACCTCTTCCATCTTAGCCTCAGCAGAAGGTCCGCCTTGTTTTTTCTGAATGACGATCCACAGACTTCCACCCGTTTCTAATCGCTCAAAGCTACCAGTCAGAATCTCATGCACTATCTTTTTACCCGCGCGAATTGGGGGATTGCTAATAATATCCGTATAATCACGATCCGTCACACCGTCATATACAGAACTCTCAAAAACACGCACATTCGTCAACCCATTATTCGCTGCATTTTCCGTGGATAGTTCTAGCGCGCGGTCGTTCACGTCGATCATGTCCACTTGTGCATCAAGGTAGCTTTTTGCAAAAGCGAGACCGATTGGACCGTAACCGCAACCAACGTCTAGCATTTTTCCGGTTGAGTTACTCGCTTTGAAAGTTTCAATCAAAAGTCGTGAACCGAAATCAACCGTTGTTTTAGAGAAAACGCCCACATCACTGATAAATTTGATTTGGGTGCCGCGTAATTCGAAATTCCACGTTTTACGGTTATGATCTAGATCACTATTTTTCGTATAGTAGTGTTTGTTGCTCATGTTTTTTTTGCCACCTTTCTTATGTACAAAAAAAGAAGAGCGCCAGATCAGCGTAAGGCTAATTTGGTGCTCTTCTTGTCTAGTTTCGCGTGCCAGCCTCTCGGAAATTGTTGTGGTTCTTGGGAAGCGTTTTGTGATTCCTTAGGACCTCAATATGAGTTGTGAATGAAATGAACATTCAATCATTACTCTAACAAATTCTGCCGAGGCTGACGGGCACGCTACACTTTTCTTATTTAACAGCTACGTTAGCGCCAACTTCTTCAAGTTTAGCAACGATTTCGTCTGCTTCTTCTTTAGTGATTCCTTCTTTAAGAGCTTTAGGAGCGTTGTCTACAACTTCTTTAGCTTCTTTCAAGCCAAGACCAGTGATTTCACGAACCACTTTGATGACTTTGATTTTTTGATCTCCAGCAGAAGCTAGTTCTACTGTGAATTCAGTTTGCTCTTCAGCAGCAGCGCCACCAGCAGCAGCACCAGCAGCTACAGGAGCAGCAGCAGTTACGCCAAATTCTTCTTCGATTGCTTTTACTAAGTCATTTAATTCTAGTACAGTTGCTTCTTTTACGGAAGCAATGATTTCTTCAATGTTTAAAGCCATTTTGAAATTCCTCCATTATAATATAATTTTTTCGGACTATGCCGATTTAGTTGTTGGTGAAAAATCACCGGGTTGAAAATTAAGCACCTTGTTCTTCTTTTTGGGTTGCAACAGCTTTTGTTGCAAGTGCCAAGTTACGAACTGGAGCTTGAAGTACGCTAAGCAGCATAGATAGTAAGCCGTCGCGTGATGGTAGAGAAGCAAGAGCTTTAACATCTTCAACAGAAGATACTTTACCTTCGATGATACCAGCTTTAATTTCTAGTGCTTCGTGTTTCTCTGCAAATTCATTAATGATTTTAGCAGGAGCAACAACGTCTTCATTACTGAAAGCGATAGCGCTAGGACCTGTCAATACTTCGTTCAAGCCTTCTAAGCCAGCAGCTTCAGCAGCACGACGCATTAACGAGTTCTTGTATACTTTAAAATCAATACCAGCTTCACGTAATTGTTTACGTAATTCGGTGATTTCAGCAACTGTTAAACCACGATAGTCAACGATTACTGTAGAAGCACTGTCTTTGAATTTCGTAGTGATTTCATTAACAGCACCTTGTTTCAATTCTAAAATTGTACTCATCTTTGTTTTCCACCTCCATCATGATTGTTCTGAAGCCACAAGAGCGACTTCAAAGCATATAAGAAACCCCTCACACCGTAGACGTGAGGGGTTCACAAGCCAGATTCACAATGGAACTAACTTTCAAAATCCTCGGCGGGCAAAATTAAGCGTACAAGACGCGCCTGCTGTCTACGGTTAGGATATTCTGTTTTGTTTCGACTTTGTTATTCTACCAAAATAGAATAGCGCCGTCAAGTTCATACCTAAGAAAAATCTTAGAATGAAGATGGATCTACTTTAACACCAGGACCAAATGTAGTTGTAACGGTTACGTTTTTTACATATACTCCCTTAGCCGCAGCAGGTTTTGCTTTTTGAAGAACATCGTTAATAGTACGGAAGTTCTCAACAAGCTTAGCAGCATCAAATGATACTTTACCAATCGCAGTGTGGACATTACCAGACTTGTCAACGCGGTATTCTACTTTACCAGCTTTGATTTCGTTCACGGCTTTTGTTACGTCCATTGTTACTGTTCCTGTTTTAGGGTTTGGCATTAAACCTTTTGGTCCTAAGACACGGCCTAATTTACCAACTTCACCCATCATATCAGGTGTTGCTACGATAACATCAAAATCAAACCAACCTTGGTTAATCTTAGTTACGTAGTCTCCTTCTCCAACGAAATCAGCGCCAGCAGCCTCAGCTTCTTTTGCTTTCTCGCCTTTTGCAAATACTAATACGCGTTGTGTTTTACCTGTACCATTTGGAAGTACAACAGCGCCGCGGATTTGTTGATCTGCTTTTTTAGGGTCAACGCCTAAACGAAATGCTACTTCAACAGTTGCATCGAATTTAGCGAAGTCTGCTTTTTGAGCAAGTTCAACAGCTTCTTCAACGGAATAAGCTTTTTCAGCATCGATTAGCTTGACAGCATCTTGATACTTTTTACCTTTCTTAGCCATTCTTTTTTCCTCCTATTCTGTGGTTATATCGGAATTTCCTCCCACGTAAACCAGATTCGACATCTGATTTGAAATAAGAAAAGATGAACGTATTACTCTAATATGATAAACGGTTCGACCCGCTTCGTTCAGTTGTTCTTTTTCTTATTCCTGATACGCGTAATACATGATTGGTATTAGTCTTCGATCGTAATACCCATGCTGCGCGCAGTACCTTCAACCATACGCATTGCAGATTCAACACTTGCTGCGTTTAGATCTGGCATTTTTAGTTCAGCGATTTCTTGTACTTGAGCACGTTTCACAACCGCAACTTTATTACGGTTCGGTTCACCTGATCCTTTTTCAACTTTAGCTGCTTTTTTAAGCAAGACTGCTGCTGGCGGAGTTTTAGTGATGAATGTGAAAGAACGATCTTCATACACAGAAATCACAACAGGAATAATTAGACCAGCTTGATCGCTTGTGCGCGCATTGAACTCTTTACAGAATCCCATAATGTTAACACCCGCTTGACCTAGTGCTGGACCAACTGGTGGAGCTGGATTAGCTTTACCTGCTGGAATTTGCAATTTTACCTCTTTGATTACTTTTTTAGCCACGAGACACACCTCCTTAAGTCCGTGATGTGGTTTAATGGGGTTAATCATTTCCCCTCCCACGTTAAAACAGCACAAATTGTACCTCATATAGAATAACACTAAGCTCGCGGGATTGCAAGATTTTTTTTGTCTGTTCTCTTTTTTAAAATTGCTTGGCGATGAATGTCGCGGTGTCAAAATCGTATCGGACGTTTTTCTCGGTGCGCCACATGTTGAGATATTCGGCGTAATGGATTGCTGCTTTTCTAGCCCAATCGGTGTCAATCGTCGCTAGCAGCCTGATAGTTTCTTCAAATGCTATTTTTCTTGTATCGCCTTGTAGGTCGTCCTCATTTTTGCGGATATAGGCGAGGTCGCGGTGTTTTAATTCATACTCTAGTCCCATTCGGAAAGCGAGATGGAGAAAGACTTCGTATTTGAAAGTGTCGAAATCTGGTGTTTTATACAAGCTAAGCCTTTCGCCACGCTCGTCGCCATATAAAAGATAACCGTCCACGTCATTCCAATCCATACAAAGCTCGCCAAAACCGCCAGAGCTTTTGAAATAGAGGTGAAAATCAATGTCATATAGTGATGCGATACTTTTTAGTTGTAGATAGATTGACTGAGCGTATTCTGTCATCCACAGAACCTCCTTAAAAACAACGAAAGACTCGGACATTTATCCAAGTCTCTCTTGTTTATTTTTTTAATGCACGCCATATAATGGAGCCGCAAACAAACATCGCGATAACTCCAATGACTACAATTAGGGCTGAAACAATAGCTGCGGTTAGACCAAAACTCATTTTTCTTACAGTCTTTCTATTTGGTCGAAATCAACCTCAACTGGTGTTTCGCGACCAAACATGTTGACCATAACTTTCGCTTTGGCTTTATCGTTATCGATTTCTTCTACTTTACCGGAGAATTCAGCAAACGGTCCTTCTTTGACCATTACTGTTTCGCCAAGTTCGAAGTCCGCTTCTTGACGGCGTTCGTTCATGCCCATGCTCTTCAGAATCCGATCCGCTTCTTCTGGAAGTAACGCAGTCGGTTTTGAGCCAGCTCCAGCTGAACCAACGAAACCAGTCACGCCTGGCGTATTACGAACCACGTACCAAGAATCGTCCGTCATAATAATTTCAACTAACACGTAACCTGGGAAAACTTTACGCTTCAATGTTTTTGTTTTGCCATTCTTTACTTCTGTTTCTTCTTCTTCCGGAACCATAACGCGGAAAATCTTGTCCGACATCCCCATTGATTCCACACGTTTCTCAAGATTTGCTTTGACTTTATTTTCATAACCAGAATAGGTGTGTACAACATACCAACTTTTTTCCATTTGTCTCATTTGACCGCCACCAAATTGGGGTCATCCTCCTCTTTGATATTAATTTCAGATATAAAAACTACCCAAAATAAAAAAACCCGAAATACGTCCCGGGTTCTATCTCAATAATTGTATTATAGCATTCTTTGTTAAAAAAGCCTAGTATTATAGCATAAACTGAATAAGCATCTCGATTAAAAAGTCCACGACCATAAAGAACACAGCCATACAAGCTACGGCAATGATTACAGTAATCGTATACGTTCTTAGCTCTTTACCAGTTGGCCATGTAACCTTGCTCATTTCAGACTTTACATTACGGAAAAACCTTGAAACTGCTGACATGTTATACCCCTCCAAATCCACTATTTTGTTTCGCGATGAAGTGTATGCTTATTACAGTGTCTGCAAAATTTCTTCACTTCTAACCGTTCTGTTCGCGCTGTGCCGCCGACACCAATGGAATAGTTTCGTGATCCACACTCTGAACAGGCTAGTGATGTTTTCTTTTTCATAATCACAATCAACTCCGCTTATTTCTATGCTTTTAGCGTCAAACGCTCCATTCAACACTTTACATCTATAATAATATACCATTAAATGAGGAATTGAGTCAAGACTGAAAAGCGGAGCGTGCCCGTTAGCCTCGACAGAATTTGTTAGGGGGCGCAATTATATGGAACGAATATTCATTTCATTCATACTCATATTGAGGTTCTAAGGAATCATAATATGCTTCCTAAAAACCACAACAAATTCCGAGAGGCTGGCACGCGGAGCTAGATCCGCAGGCGCAAAACAAGATGCAGTACATGGATTACATGCTCACTTCGTTCTCATGCATATTGAGGCTCTAATTCAGCATGTGATACTTCATAAGAGA
>NZ_AODE01000022.1 GCF_000525855.1 Listeria cornellensis FSL F6-0969 | reverse complement strand
TCAAAATACCATGATCAAGTTCTCGGCAAACAACCTTAAAAAGTAGCATCTTCAAACACGACTTCATCATCAATTTCCACAATTTCAAGCGGATACTTCAAATGCGTGCCGCTCACCGCTAAACTCGTCCGAATATAATTCGCAATCCCCACAGGCCCATACACCGTAAGCTCCGTTTCGCCACCCTGAAAAGAACGACTGCTAAGAAGTCCAGGCAAGCCAAAAATATGATCCCCATGTAGGTGCGTAATAAAAAATTTTTTTCTAACTTACTTAATCTAATCGAGCTTCGCAAAATCTGATGTTGCGTCGCTTCCCCACAATCAAACAGCCAAATACTGTTTCGTTCATTTAGCATCGTGAGCGCAATTGCCGTTACGTTACGGCCTTTGGAAGGGACACCCGCTCCTGTTCCGAGAAAAATCAATTCCATCTTTGTCTCACAATCCTTTCTCTAATTCGCTATTTATCATACCATATTTAGCCCATTTATGGCACTCCCATCACTAACCTTTTCCGACTTTTCCGGTTCAATCAGTTGCACATTAGAAATCAAACGGCTAAAATAGTAAGGAATAATGAGGGCGACTATGAGTATATGTATTCTTAATGCCTCATTGGAAAAAAAGAAAGAGGGTAAGCACGTATGACAGAAGTGAAAGAACAAGTAGCTTTAATTACTATTTTTGGCGGTACGGGAGATTTGGCAAATCGAAAACTTTACCCTTCGCTATACCATCTCTTCACGAAAGGCTTTTTAAAAGAAAATTTCGCAGTGATCGGTACAGCTCGTCGTCCATGGACCAATGATTTCTTCCGTGAAAAAGTTGTGGAATCATTGAAAGGCATCGAAAAAGAAGGCTTCAATCCAGAAGATTTTGCTTCACATTTCTACTATCAATCACACGATGTAACCAATCGTGAATCGTATGTCGAGCTTAAAGATTTATCTGATGAACTCGATAAAAAATACGACCTACAAGGAAATCGCCTATTTTACCTTGCTATGGCGCCAAATTTCTTTGGAACTATCGCAAGTCGATTAAAGTCAGAAGGTTTTGTCGATAATGCAGGATTTAGCCGTCTGATCATCGAAAAGCCATTCGGTCGTGATTTAGCAAGTGCCCAAGAACTGAATGAGTCGTTACGTCAAGCGTTTGATGAAAACGAGATTTACCGCATTGACCATTATCTAGGCAAAGAAATGATCCAAAATATTTCCGTGATTCGTTTTGCGAACTCTATCATTGAATCACTTTGGAATAATCGCTATATCGATAACGTCCAAGTAACATTGAGTGAAACGCTTGGTGTAGAGGATCGTGGTCGTTATTACGAAGAAAGTGGCGCGCTTCGTGATATGGTTCAAAATCATATTTTGCAAATCGTATCCTTACTTGCGATGGAGCCACCGATTAAATTAACGACACAAGAAATTCGCCATGAAAAAGTGCGCGCACTCCGTTCTTTACGTGTTATTGAAGGCGACGATGTGTACAAATATTTCGTGCGTGGTCAATACGGCCCTGGAAAAGTGGATGGCAAAGAACTGCTCGGTTATCGCCAAGCAGAGAACGTCGATACCGATTCTAATACCGAAACATTTGTTGCAGCAAAACTCATGATTGATAATTTCCGTTGGAGCGGCGTTCCATTTTATATTAGAACTGGTAAACGTCTCGCAAAGAAAACCACGCAAATTGCTATTCAGTTCAAAAATGTACCTATGAACCTCTTTGGACCAGGCCAATCGCTTGGAGGAAATGTACTGGTGATACATATTCAACCAGACGAAGGTATCACGCTACACATGAATGTCAAAGAACCTGGCCAAGGAATGCTGACAATGCCTGTGAATCTCAACTACGCCCATTCGTCACCAGATGGCATGAACACACCTGAAGCTTACGAAAAACTGATTCAAGACTGTCTAAATGGCGACGCGACATACTTCTCACATTGGGATGAAGTTTCCCTATCATGGAATTTCGTTGACAAAGTAGCCTCGGTCTGGTCGAATACGAAAGAACATTTCCCGAACTACACATCGGGCACAATGGGACCAAAAGAAGCAGACAAATTGGTGTCACAAGATGGGTTTGAGTGGTTTGAATAGAGAAAAGCTGAAACGGCCCGTTAGACCCGAAAAAATTTGTTAGGGGCCGCAGTGAAAACCCACACTTGGTTTTTGCGGAGGGCACGAAAATTTCGAGGGTCTGGCCGTTGAAGCTAGATCCGAAGGCGCGGAACATGGCGCAGTATATGGAACGAATGCTCCCTACGTTCGCACTCATATTGAGGCTCTAAGGAAATACTGAACATTTCCTAAGACCCACAACAAAGCTGAAACGGCCCGTTCAGCTCCGACAAAAACTGGAGCGGCCGCAATAAAAAGCCGCTCTTGCTTTTGTGGAGGGCGTGAAGTTTTCGAGGAGTTGGCCGTTGAAGCTGGATCCGGAGGCTCGGAACATGACGCAGTACATGGAACGAATGCTCCCTACGTTCGCACTCATATTGAGGCTCTAAGGAAATACAGAACATTTCCTAAGACCCACAACAAAGCTGAAAAACTCCTGGCTTGTTTTACTTCACGTATTCGTGGGTAAAACAAGCCGGGAGTTTTTTCACATTTTCATCCCTTATCCCCAACGTT
Organism: Listeria cornellensis FSL F6-0969; assembly: GCF_000525855.1. Classification (GTDB taxonomy): domain Bacteria; phylum Bacillota; class Bacilli; order Lactobacillales; family Listeriaceae; genus Listeria_A; species Listeria_A cornellensis. The sequence continues at coordinate 63,081 of NZ_AODE01000022.1, read as the reverse complement.
GTTCCTTTTTTCACAAATCCATGTTACACTTAAGGAGAATACACAGTAAAAGGAGAATCCATATGCCACAAAGCATTGACGATTATATCGATCGCGGTATCCATGGCGCAAAGGAAATCAATCCAGCCGAACGCAAAAAATATCTTGGTACATTTCGAGAACGAATCGAAATCCAGATGAGTAAACAAGAAGTTTTTCAGAAATATTGTACCAAAGAATTAGAACAGGAAATGAAAGACCATCCAAAGGCAAAACTACTCTTAAACGGCTCCATTTCCTATGAAATATTGCGTTCTTATATCATGCTGGCAGAAAAGCATAAGATGCCATTCTCGATTGTGGCACGCGAAGATGATGATACGCCAATTGGCCTTGTACTAGCAGAAGATCACGAAATCAACCGCGAAGATACACATCTTCATGAAGCACCAGTCATCACAGAAGACACTACTGGCAAAGTCAGTCTGCTCGACAAAATCAAGGCTATTTTTCAAGAGTAAGGAAGTGACACACATGCTCCACACGATTGTACTTGCACTCGCCATCCTTGTATTTTTACAAACGATTTACTTTTTCATACGCAAAAATACCGATATGGGCGTGATGTTCCTGCTCATCGGCATCGCACTGCTTATTATTTCTACGATTGGCTAAATTTAAGGTGGAGCCTTCACAAATCAAGCGGAAGCGTTTGTATCGATAAGGACTATAAACCAAAAGGCTCGCCGGTGTTTATCGCTGTGCGCAGCCTTTTTTGCATGTCGCCAATTCCTCTTGTTCCGTGAAGTGGGAATGTAAATCCTTGTTTCCCATCTGTAATCGCTGATAGTAAAAGCTCAAACTTCTTTCCTCCCAGCATCATTATTGTCTCCTGATTGATTCCGAGCGCTTTCCATTGCTGCCTTAATTCCTCTAACGAAATCGTCTCTGCCGTCACACCTCGTGCTGTAAATCTCACATCATACGTCCCAATAACAACTGAATCAGGCGTTAAAAAGCCATACTTCGGTGATAAAATCAAATATTCTCCCTCAAATTTCTCAGCATAGGCTCGGCATAAACAATGAAAATTCCCTATGTACGCCTGCCTAGCAATAACTGGCCCTGCATCCTCCTGTTTGTCCCAAATCTTCGGCTTTCCTGATGGTATAATAATCATAAGTTCTCCTCGTCCATTGGGTATTCCCACAAAACAATCTTACCACGAGCCTCCGTTTTATCATATTTCGGCTGATATAAAAATCCAGACTTTCGCAAAACTTGGATTGAATGAGGATTACTCTCAAAGCTTCGAGCAAAAATGCGCTTAATTTCTGGCTGTTTTTTTAGCCATACCAACAGTTCGGCTAGCGCTTCTGTCACATACCCATTATTTTGATAAGCTGGCACAATGCTATATCCTAGCTCGATTTCCCCAGTTTCTTCTGGCTTGCCTTGTCCACCAATTTCTCCGATAACCTTGTTCTCTTCTTTCAACACGATTAAATGCGTCCATTTCGTCATCTCTGGCTCTTTTTTTACATTTTCCAATACGTATGGTAGGTAAAAAAAGAAATCGATGCCAGGCCAGTCTCTGGACACCTCATAGCCTGATACTCGTTCTAATTCATCCACGCCCGCAATTGTCGCCTTAATCCAATCTAAATTGTATTCCACTAACAATAACCGTTCCGTTTCTAGTTTTCCCATGTCCATACCTGACTTTCCGTTTCAATATACCTTCCCTCTAAAATTATCAAATTCTACCTCATTACGCAAACTTTTTGCAGAATGTCACCTGTTATTATCACCACATACTAATTTTTTGAAAACTTTTTTCAACATAACTGTACGCGCTTACATTATTATATACCAATTGATTTAGCTATGTATTCTAGTTTTTCAATGAAATCCAAAAGCAACAAATTTTCAAATAACGGTTGACATTTCCCCGGCAAAAGCTATAATTAATAATAATATTACATTGATTGATATTTATTTGAATTCACATAGGCTACATACGAATTACAAAGTATCTCATTGTTGATAAATTTGATTAGAGGAGTTAATGACTTATGAAAACATCCAACCAAAATGACGTCATTACAATTTTATTACTCTAGCAAGGGTCTGGAACACTGTTTAAAACAAGCAGTCGTTTAGATCCTGTTTATCATTAAATGGGATTCTTATCTAGGCATCCCATTTTTTTACTCAAAAATGGGATGCTTTTTTGTTGCCAAGATGCGTTATCAATGTCATTTTTCACTTTAAAAGGTCATGCTAGTTGATATATTCTAAAAATTCAGCTTCGACCAACAATTATAATAAAGAAACGGGGAATATGCTCATGCGTAGTGATAAAATCAAAAAAGGTGTCGAACAAGCTCCAGCTCGGAGTCTTCTACATGCAACCGGTCAAATCAAAAGTCCAGGTGATATGGATAAGCCATTTATCGCCATTTGTAACTCTTATATCGATATCGTTCCAGGTCATGTGCATTTGCGTGAGCTTGCGGATATTGCGAAAGAAGCGATTCGTGAAGCTGGTGGTATCCCCTTCGAATTTAATACGATTGGTGTCGACGATGGGATTGCGATGGGTCATATTGGGATGCGTTATTCCCTTCCAAGTCGTGAAGTTATCGCGGATGCTGCGGAAACGGTTATCAATGCCCACTGGTTTGACGGCGTTATGTACATTCCAAACTGTGACAAAATTACGCCTGGTATGTTGCTTGCTTCTGTGCGTACGAACGTGCCGGCAATCTTCTGTTCTGGTGGCCCGATGAAGGCTGGGCTTTCTGCAACGGGTAAAGCCTTGACACTCTCTTCTGTATTCGAAGCGGTTGGTGCTTTTAAAGAAGGTAGCATGTCCCAAGAAGAATTTTTAGATATGGAAGCGAATGCTTGTCCAACATGTGGATCGTGTGCTGGGATGTTTACAGCGAACTCGATGAACTGCTTAATGGAAGTGCTTGGTATGGCTGTTCCGTTCAACGGGACGACGCTTGCTGTATCAGAGGCGCGTCGTGAGTTGATTCGCGAATCGGCTTTCCACTTGATGGATCTTGTGAAAAAAGATATTCGTCCTCGCGACATTATTACGCGTGATGCGATTGATGATGCTTTTGCGCTAGATATGGCGATGGGCGGATCAACAAATACCGTATTGCACGTGCTAGCTTTGGCGAATGAAGCGGAGATTGATTACGATTTGGAGCGCATTAATGAAATCGCGAGTCGTGTTCCTTACCTTTCCAAAATCGCGCCGTCCTCTGCGTACTCGATGCATGATGTCCACGAGGCTGGTGGCGTTCCTGCCATTATGAAAGAACTTGTTGAGCTCGGAAATGCGATTCATCCCGATCGGATTACGGTGACTGGTAAAACGATTCGTGAAAATGTGGAAAATGCGAAAATTAATAATACGGACGTGATTCATCCAAAAGAAAATCCGTATACAAAAACGGGTGGTCTCTCCATCCTCTTCGGAAATATTGCGCCAAAAGGTTCGGCAATCAAAGTCGGCGGTGTGGATCCATCGGTATCCGTCTTTACAGGGAAAGCGATTTGTTTCGATTCTCATGACGCAGCTGTAGAAGCGATTGATAATCATACGGTTCGCGAAGGTCATGTCGTTGTGATTCGCTATGAAGGTCCTCGTGGTGGTCCAGGAATGCCGGAAATGCTTGCTCCGACGTCTTCTATCGTTGGACGCGGACTTGGAAAAGATGTGGCACTGATTACGGACGGTCGATTCTCTGGTGCGACACGCGGGATTGCGATTGGTCATATTTCTCCCGAAGCCGCTTCTGGTGGCCCGATTGCCTTGATTGAAGATGGCGATACGATCGTGATTGACTTGCCGAATCGGACGCTGAACGTGGAAGTGGCTCCTGACGTTTTAGAGGCACGCCGCGCTGGGATTCCTAAATTTGTTCCTAAAATTAAAAAAGGCTATCTGGCGCGCTACGCTGCACTCGTGACATCAGCTCATACTGGTGGCGTACTGCAACTTCCGGATGATTTCTTAGAGTGATAAGGAGAGGTGAAGAAAATGATCAAAGTAGAGAAGGAAACGACGACAAAAAGCGGAGCAGAGCTTTTAATTGATGCTTTGAACGCACAGAATGTAGAGATGATTTTTGGTTATCCCGGTGGTGCTGTGTTGCCACTATATGATGCGTTTTATGATTGCGACATTCCTCATATTCTGACGCGTCATGAACAAGGCGCGGTGCATGCAGCGGAGGGTTATGCTCGCGTCACTGGGAAAGCTGGCGTTGTCGTCGTTACAAGTGGGCCTGGTGCAACGAATGCTTTAACGGGAATTGCGGACGCGATGAGCGATTCGATCCCAATGGTCGTTTTCACTGGCCAAGTTGCCACACCTGGTATCGGGAAAGACGCGTTCCAAGAAGCCGACATGATTGGCTTAACGATTCCGATTACAAAATATAATTACCAAGTACGCGATGTGAAAGATATCCCTAGAATTATTAAAGAAGCTTTCCATATTGCCACAACAGGTCGAAAAGGTCCAGTCGTGATTGATTTGCCAAAAGATATGTCTATCGCGACAACCGATAGGGTCAATGATGACACGATTAACTTGCCAGGTTATCAGCCTACCGTGAAGCCAAATGGCATGCAACTTGAAAAATTGATGCAAGCTTTAGCCGCTTCTAGCAAACCCGTTATCTTAGCTGGCGCTGGCGTGAATCATTCACGCGCGACGGCTGAACTGCTTGATTTTGCGGAACGTTATCAAATTCCAGTCGTGAACACGCTACTTGGACTTGGTAGTTTTCCACAAGATCATCCCCTCTTCCTCGGAATGGGCGGAATGCACGGTTCGTATGCTGCAAACATGGCGCTGACGGATCCTGATTTGCTCATTAATTTTGGATCGCGGTTTGATGATAGAATGGTTGGTTCGCCACAAGAATTCGCGAAACATGCGGTGATTGCGCATATCGATATTGACCCTGCGGAAATCGGCAAAGTCTTAACAACGAAAATTCCGATTGTTGCGGATATTAAAGAAACATTGACACAATTGCTGGAAATGAATGTGACGGAGGAAGCGGACAAAACGCACTGGTACAAGCTAAATATGACGCGTAAAGAACGCCATCCCTTCACGTATAATCGTGATTCTAAAGCGGAAATAAAACCGCAAAAAGTAATCGAAATTATCGGGGAAATCACAGATGGCAAAGCGCTTGTTGCAACCGATGTTGGACAGCACCAAATGTGGGTCGCGCAATTTTATCCGTTCCGTCATGATCACCAAATTATGACGAGTGGCGGACTTGGTACGATGGGCTTCGGTTTTCCAGCGGCTATCGGTGCACAGCTCGCCTATCCAGAACAAACGGTTGTTGCTTTTGTCGGCGATGGTGGTTTCCAGATGACGAATCAGGAACTCGCGATTTTGAATGACTACCATATTAATTTGAAAACGGTCATTATTAATAACGGATCGCTTGGCATGGTACGGCAGTGGCAGGAGAAGTTCCACAATGAACGCTTCTCCCACTCCATTTTCCAAAGTCAGCCCGATTTTGTGAAACTTGCGGAGGCTTATGGTGTAAAAGGCGTTCGATTGACGGATCCAGAAACATTGGCAGCCGATTTAGAAGAAGCGTTTGCTTATCCTGGTCCGATTGTTATCGACTGCGTTGTATCGCCTAGTGAGCTTGTACTACCAATGATTCCACCAGGCAAGGCGAATCATCAAATGGAAGGAGTGGAATAAATGCGACGTATCATTACAGCAACTGTTAATAACTCAAGTGGTGTGCTGAATCGGATTACCGGTGTTATTTCTCGCCGTCAATACAACATTGATAGCATCTCTGTTGGCTGGACGGAAACGCCGAATGTTTCTCGTATTACCATCGTCGTTCATGTCGATTCACTCTATGAAATTGAACAAGTGACGAAACAGTTAAACAAGCAAATTGATGTGCTAAAAGTAAGTGATATTACCGATGATCCGCATATGGAGCGTGAACTGGCTTTAATTAAAGTCAACGCCCCAGCGACGACACGAGCGGAACTTAATTCAATTATTGAGCCGTTTCGTGCGACGATTATCGATGTTGGTAAAACGAGCGTTGTTGTGCAAGTCGCGGGAACGAGTGAAAAAGTCAATGCGTTTGTTGACAGCATTCGCCCATACGGCATTCAACAAATGGCTCGCACCGGTGTTACTGGTTTTACTCGTAGCGCTAAATAATCATTTTGAATCCCAGAAAACCTTTTTCTGAGAAATATATAAAGATAATTTATGGAGGTTAGGAAAATGACAAAAGTTTATTATGAAGATTCGGTACAAGAAAGCGCGTTACAAGGTAAGAAAGTTGCAGTAATTGGTTATGGTTCACAAGGCCATGCACATTCGCAAAACCTACGCGATAACGGAAACAATGTCATTATTGGGATTCGTGAAGGAAAATCTGCAGAAGCTGCTCGCAATGACGGTTTTGAAGTTTTATCTGTGGCAGATGCTACGAAAGCGGCTGACGTTGTGATGATCCTTTTACCAGATGAAACGCAAGGAGATACTTATGAAGCTGAAATCAAGCCGAATTTAGAAGCTGGAAATGCCTTAGCTTTTGCGCATGGTTTTAACATTCATTTTGACGTAATTAAACCACCTGCTGACGTGGATGTGTTCTTAGTAGCACCGAAAGGTCCGGGACATTTAGTTCGTCGTACATTCGTGGAAGGTGGCGCGGTTCCAGGTTTATTCGCGGTTTACCAAGACGCTACTGGAAAAGCAACAGATGTGGCGCTATCTTACGCTAAGGGCATCGGCGCAACTCGTGCTGGTGTTATCGAAACGACATTTAAAGAAGAAACGGAAACGGATCTATTTGGCGAACAAGCGGTATTATGTGGCGGTACAACGCATTTAGTACAAGCTGGATTCGAGACATTAGTTGAAGCTGGGTACCAACCAGAACTTGCTTACTTCGAGGTATTGCACGAGTTGAAACTGATTGTTGACTTGATGTATGAAGGCGGCATGGAAAAAATGCGTGATTCGATTTCGAATACAGCAGAGTATGGCGACTACGTTTCTGGTCCACGCGTTGTAACGAGCGACACGAAAAAAGCAATGAAAGAAGTCTTGACGGACATTCAAAACGGTAACTTTGCCAAAGCATTTATTGATGATAATAAAAATGGTTTCAAAGAATTCCATCGTCTACGCGCAGAACAAAAAGGACACCAAATCGAATCGGTTGGTGCGAGCTTGCGCGAAATGATGCCTTTCGTCAAACCAAGTAACTGAAGACGAGCATACCCGCAATAATCGGCGATAAGCGTTCGTATTGTTGGAGCTGTTAGAAACATAGTGATATACAGCCCCAACAATACAAACACTTTCGCTCGATTTGTTTAAAGCGAAGATAGAATCCTACTAAATAAAATTGGCAGTGTTCTTCTACACTTATAGTTAGGGTATAGCTAGTTCTAAAACTAAGGAGTGGAATAATTATGGCTTATATTCAATTTTTCGATACGACCCTACGTGACGGTGAACAAACGCCGGGTGTTAATTTTAACCAGCAAGAAAAAATCCAAATTGCACGTCAGCTTGAAACATACGGGGTTGATGTGATTGAAGCCGGATTCCCAATTGCATCGGACGGTGATTTTCATTCCGTGAAAGAGATTGCTAATGTGATTAAAACGGCTACAGTTTGTGGTTTGGCACGCTCTGTAGAACGTGATATTGACCGGGCGTATGAAGCGCTTCGTGATGCGGCGAATGCCCAAGTCCACGTTTTTCTTGCTACGAGTGATGTACATATGAAGCATAAATTAAACATGAGCAGGCCGCAGGTTTTGGCATCGATCAAACACCATGTCGCGCATGCTCGTAAACTTTTCCCAATCGTTCAGTTTTCGCCGGAAGATGCGACGCGTACGGATCCTGCTTTTCTTGTTGAGGCTGTGCAGACGGCGATCGATGCTGGGGCGACGGTAATTAATATTCCGGATACGGTTGGCTTTACGAACCCGACGGAATTTGGCGCCCTCTTCCGCTACTTGCGTGAGAGTATCCCGCGTTTTGATGAAGTTATTTTTTCCACGCATTGTCATGATGATCTTGGTATGTCGGTTGCGAACGCGCTTGCTGCGATTGAAAATGGGGCGCGACGAGTCGAAGGTACAGTGAACGGGATTGGTGAACGTGCTGGGAATACCGCGCTTGAGGAAGTTGCTGTGGCGCTTCACATTCGCAATGATTACTACAAATCGGAGTCTGGTATTATTTTGAATCAGACGAAGAAAACGAGTGACCTGATTAGCCGCCTTTCTGGAATGCCTGTACCGCGCAATAAAGCGATTATCGGTGGTAATGCTTACGCGCATGAATCCGGTATCCATCAAGATGGCGTTTTGAAAGAGCCAACGACGTACGAAATTATCACGCCAGCCCTTGTTGGAGTTGAGAAAAATTCGTTGCCACTTGGTAAACTATCTGGTCGCCACGCTTTTGTAACACGTATGGAGGAACTTGGCTATACAATGACCGACGATGAGGAAAAATGATGCGTTTAAACGATTCAAGCATTTGGCAGACGTGAAAAAAGATGTAACCGAAGACGATTTGCACGCCTTGATTCTTGGTCAAACGTCCGAAAAAGCGGATGATTACGAATTGAATCACCTACAAGTGCAATATGTGACAGGTGGTATTCAAGGCGCGATTGTACGAATTCATACGGAAGACGGCTCTGTTTTAGAAGATGCAGCGACTGGGGCTGGTAGTATTGAGGCGATTTATAATACGATTAACCGCCTGATGGAGCAAGATGTCGAGCTTACGGATTATCGTATTCAAGCGATTACTGCGGGACACGATGCACAAGCTGAGGTTCATGTTATCGTCAAAGACAAAGACGGCGCAACGTATCACGGAATTGGTATTGACAACGATGTCCTTACCGCCTCTGCCAAATCTTACCTTCACGCCAGCGCAAAAGCGAATGAGGCAAAACAACAAACAAACGAGGAGGTACCAGTCAAGTGACCTATTCCATTACAGCCTTCCTGGCGACGGGATTGGATCAGAAATCATGGCGAGCGGTCTAGAAGTTCTAGCAACCCTCGCCGAGAAATTCCAACTAGATTTTAAAATAGAAACACATCCATTTGGCGGTGCCGGCATTGACGCCTTGTCAGATCCACTTCCAGAAACAACACTTAGTGCTTGTCAAAAAGCAGATGCGATCTTACTTGGCGCGATTGGTGGTCCAAAATGGGACAATGCACCGAAACGACCAGAACAAGGTTTGCTAGCCTTGCGTAAAGCACTCGGCCTGTTCGCAAACATCCGCCCTATCCAAGTCCCAAACACGATAGCACACCTCTCTCCTTTAAAAAAGGAAATCGTAGAAGGCACCGATTTTATCGTGGTCCGCGAGCTCACTGGTGGTATTTATTTCGGCGAACCGAAGCATTGGGATGAAAACAGCGCGGTGGATACATTAACGTATACGGCCTCAGAAATCGAGCGCATCGCAGTACAAGCTTTTGAACTTGCAAAAACACGTCGTAATAAAGTTACTTCGGTGGACAAAGCGAACGTACTGGCATCCAGTAAGCTATGGCGCGAAGTCATCGAACGCGTTGCCGAGCGCTATCCTGAAGTCACATTAGAACATCTTTATGTTGATGCCGCGGCCATGATTCTAATCCAACGCCCAACCACTTTTGATGTTATCGTGACGGAAAATATGTTTGGTGACATTTTGAGTGATGAAGCGTCTGTTATCACTGGTTCGCTTGGCATGTTGCCTTCCGCGAGTCATCCAGAATCTGGTCCATCACTGTATGAGCCCATTCATGGATCCGCGCCTGATATCGCTGGTCAAAATATTGCCAATCCGATGTCGATGATTTCATCCGTGTCGATGATGCTACGCCAGTCTTTCCAGCTTTTCGAAGCGGCAAATTATCTTGACAAAGCAGCAGCGGATACAATGGAAGCTGGATTTTTAACCAAAGACCTTGGCGGAAATACATCGACCACCGATTTTACAAATGAAGTTAAAAAACGAGTTAAAGGAGGAGAATAACAATGGCTAAAACAATGTTCGATAAGTTGTGGGATCGTCACGTCATATTTGGAAAAGAAGGTGAACCGCAACTGTTATACATCGATCTGCATTTGGTGCATGAAGTTACCTCCCCTCAAGCTTTTGAAGGATTGCGAATGGAAGGAAGACAGGTTCGCCGCACGGATCGTACGTTTGCCACAATGGATCACAACGTCCCAACCGAAGATATTTTCAACATTCATGACGTCGTTGCAAAAAAAACAAATCGATGCGCTTCGCAAAAATTGTGAAGAATTTGGCGTTACGCTTGCCGATGTTGGTAGTGAGCGCCAAGGAATCGTGCACATGGTTGGTCCTGAAACGGGGCTAACACAGCCTGGCAAAACAATCGTATGTGGTGACTCGCATACCGCAACACATGGCGCTTTTGGAGCAATGGCTTTTGGCATTGGCTCGAGTGAAGTGGAACATGTCCTTGCTACGCAGTCCATCTGGCAACAAAAACCAAAATCAATGGGTGTCAAAATTAACGGGACGCTTCCTAAAGGCGTGTATGCAAAAGATGTTATCCTGCATCTTATCGCAACGTATGGTGTCGCATTTGGTAACGGATATGCCGTCGAATACTACGGAGAAGCCGTTCGGAATATGACGATGGAGGAACGCATGACAATCTGTAACATGTCCATCGAAGGCGGTGCTAAAATGGGGATGATGGCTCCCGATGCTACGACATTCGCCTACATCAAAGGTCGCGAATATGCACCGACCAATTGGGAAGCAGCTATCGCGGATTGGGAAACCTTGCCTAGCGATCCTGATGCAACATACGATCGTGATATCGAAATTGATGTTTCCGACCTAGCACCATACGTTACTTGGGGAACAAATCCTGGTATGGGTGTTCCAGTCACGCAAGCATTTCCAGCAATCGAAAGTATCGACGACGAGCGCGCCTATCAATATATGGGACTCGAACCCGGTCAATCGGCCTCCGAAATCGATCTCGGTTACGTCTTCATCGGATCTTGTACCAACTCACGACTTTCCGACCTTGAAGAAGCTGCCCAAATCGTGAAAGGTCACCAAGTTGCATCCGGTATCCGCGCCATGGTTGTTCCCGGTTCCCGCCAAGTCCGCCTTGCCGCAGAACGCATCGGTCTTGATCAAGTTTTCATCGACGCAGGCTTTGAATGGCGCGAGCCCGGCTGTTCGATGTGTCTCGGCATGAACCCCGATCAAGTACCAGCAGGCATTCATTGTGCCTCGACATCCAATCGTAATTTTGAAGGACGTCAAGGAAAAGGCGCACGAACCCACTTGGTGAGCCCAGCAATGGCCGCAGCAGCAGCGATTCACGGCCGATTTATCGATATTCGCAAAGGAGTGTGGCAAAATGGAAGCAATGGTGTTGCATAAAGGAAAAACCGTATCACTCATGAATGATAACATTGATACCGATCAAATTATCCCGAAACAATTTCTAAAGCGCATCGAACGAACTGGATTTGGCGAATTTCTCTTTGACGAATGGCGCTACCTTCCCGATCGTTCCTTGAACCCAGAATTCCCGCTGAACGCGCCTGACCGACAAGAAGCTACCATCCTTGTCACCGGTGAGAATTTTGGCTGTGGCTCCAGTCGAGAACACGCTCCTTGGGCCCTGCTCGACTACCGTTTCCGCGTCATTATTGCCGGCGGTTACAGTGATATTTTCTACATGAACTGCACGAAAAATGGTATTCTTCCCATTAGTTTGCCAAAAGAAGCACGCGTGAAACTGGCAGCGATTCCGGCGAACGAAGAAATAGCCATCGATTTGCCGAAGCAACAAGTCATGAGCTCCGTCGGCACGTATGACTTTGACATCGATGCGACCTGGAAAGAGAAATTCATCAAAGGCCTCGACGATATCGCCCAAACAATGGCACATGAATCTATGATTACCGATTATGAAAACAAGGCACGCGCCTATTAAAAATGAGGATGTGAGGATGTTATGGAAATGGTTGATGTCGATGCTTTAGTTAGCAAACAAGACGTGCTTGATGCGTATGACACGTTAAAATCTATCGTCAAGCACACGCCACTCGAAAAAGACTACTACTTATCACAAAAATATGACTGCAACGTCTACTTAAAACGCGAAGATTTACAGTGGGTTCGTTCGTTCAAACTACGCGGTGCCTATTACGCCATCGCTCAACTAACCGAAGAACAACTGAAAAACGGCGTTACGTGCGCCAGTGCTGGAAATCACGCACAAGGAGTCGCCTTCACGTGCCAAAAACTTGGCGTACCAGCAACGATCTTCATGCCTACGACAACGCCACAACAAAAAGTATCGCAAGTTCGCTTTTTCGGTGGAGAGTTTGTCGAAGTTCGCTTAACTGGTGATACGTTTGATGCTTCAGCTTATTCGGCTAAGAAATTTAGCGAGGAGCATAACAAAGCGTTTATTGCCCCGTTTGATGACCCAGATATTATCGCTGGTCAAGGAACGGTTGCCGTTGAAATGCTCGATGATCTAGGCTCGGAAAGCTGCGACTTCATATTTGCTGCAATCGGCGGTGGTGGCTTAGTTTCCGGCGTTGCATCCTATGTGAAAGCGGTGCGTCCAGATACCACCATTATTGGCGTAGAGCCAAGCGGTGCCCCTTCGATGGCCAAATCATTGCTCGCTGGTAAAGTTATCAATCTACCAAAAATCGATAAATTCGTCGATGGAGCTGCCGTCAAACAAGTCGGGCAACTGACGTATAAACATTGCGCGCAACTTGTCGATGAAGTCATGGAAGTTGATGAAGGCGAAGTTTGCTCTACTATCCTTGATATGTATACAAAACAAGCCATCGTCGCGGAACCAGCTGGGGCCCTATCTGTTGCGGCACTCAATCATTTCCGTCCACAAATCAAGGGTAAAAACGTCGTGTGCATCGTCAGCGGTGGTAACAACGACATCAATCGGATGCAAGAAATTGAAGAACGCTCTCTCGTTTTCGAAGGCTTGAAACACTATTTCATCGTCAATTTTCCACAGCGTCCAGGTGCCTTGCGTGAGTTCGTAAATGATGTCCTAGGACCATATGATGATATCACTAAGTTCGAATATACAAAAAAAAGTGAACCGTAATCAAGGTCCAGTTATTATCGGTGTCTTACTTCAAGATCCCAACGACTACGAAAAATTACTCGAGCGTATTGCTGTTTTTGATCCTAGTTTCATGCCGATTAATGATAACCAAATGCTGTATACGTTACTTGTTTAATAGTAAATCTATGACAGACTGGGATAAAACTCCAAACAAGATAAAATCGACTTGCTCATTATTCGGGTAAGACGAAAACTATGCTTTACACAAATCGAGCGAAAGCGTTTGTATTCAGGGAGTTTGGTGGAAGCCGGAAGCGGAGCGTACGACTGTACGTGAGAACCGGAAGTCCGCCAAACTCCTTGAATGCGAACGCTTGTCGCCGATTTATTTGGGTTATGTCCTAACCCCCTTTTTTGGTGTATAATGGCATGATATACTTCTTTGCTATTCTAAAAATATGATCTAAGGAGAGTTGCCGTATGAATACGAATAAAAAAAAATCGACTTTTCCAGCATTCCACCATGGCTGCACTGATTGGTGGTCTTTATGAAGGCTCTATCAATTTTCGGGAATTGTTATTACACGGAGATTTTGGTATTGGGACATTAGATAGCTTATACGGTGAGCTCATCATCTTAGACGGAATAGCTTATCAAATACGAGAAGACGGGAACGCTTACCACATGGCTCCAACTGATACATCCCCCTATGCCTCCATCACCTTTTTTGAAGCCGATAGTTCTTTTCGAATTAATGATTTAACCTCAAAAAAGGAAGTGGAGAAACTAGTCGCAGCACTAACGCAAGGCCCCAATCTCTTTTATGCGCTTAAAGTAACCGGCACCTTTCGCATCGTGCACACACGCGTTGTCAAAAAGCAAAGTCAACCCTATCCACCGCTGATTGAAGCCGTTAAAACACAACCTACTTATATTTCAGAAAATATTACTGGTACTATTGTAGGTTTTTGGACGCCTGAATATCTTCAAGGTCTGGACACGCCTGGTTATCATCTTCATTTTATTGATGATTTGAAACAAGTTGGTGGCCACGTCTTTGATTATGAATTAGTAGAGGGACTCGTCGAAGTAGCACAACAAACCGCGTTCGAACTACAACTACCTCATACTCCTGCTTTTCTAACTAGTAATCTCAACACTCCAGAAATGTCTGAACAAATTAGCACCGCAGAAAAAAAAAGGGAATGACAAAAAAGATTGAGCAAGTACCCTCCTCAAAAGGTAATCGCTCAATCTCTATTTCGCGTTCTCTCAGCAGAATTAAAGCTTCGTTACGTTATCTGCTTGAGGTCCACGTTGTCCTTCTACGATTTCAAATTCCACTTTTTGACCTTCATCAAGTGTTTTAAAACCGTCTCCTTGAATCGCGCTGAAATGTACGAATACATCGTCGCCGCCTTCCATTTCGATAAACCCAAAACCTTTTTCGCCATTGAACCATTTTACTGTACCTTCTTGCATGTGTCAAAAACCTCCAAAAATTTTCTTAATATGTTCCTTTTACAAATATAAAACTTACTGGGAAACTGCTGAACAACAAGCTTTCCTTGGTTTTCATTTCAAAATTCACATATTATAAAAGATATTCAGCCTTGTTCAATACCCTTTATAATGTGTGAATAATTATCACCATCTCTACAGTATCCCAACAATATAGAGTAAAAGTAATACTAATCTTACCGATATCATTATTTTAACGCTTTCATTTCAAAAATGCAAGTAATATTTACCTATATGCGTCATTATTTTGACAACTCTTGCTCCATGAAAAAATCGCAAAAAACATGAGGAACCAGCCGGCCGACAAATGCCCAATTTCAAGGCAAAAGCGAGTAACGAAGCAGAGCGTACTTGTAGTACGTGAGCATCGGAACGGAGCTTTTAACGAAGAAAATGGGTGTTTGTCGACCGGCTGGAACAGGTATATTTCGCGATTTTTTTTGTTTACTTGATTACACTGCGATCTTTAATACGCCATTTCACAAGTAAATTGTGTAGTGGTTCGCGGACAAGGAAGTACACGCCTAATGAGATGAAAATCGAGGCGATACCGAATAGAAATCCTCCAAAAACATCTGTTGGATAATGCACGCCAAGGTATACTCTCGAATATAAAATGAAGAAAATCCAGCCTAGGCTGACGACACCAATCACGATTTTAGCCCACATTTGTCTCACAGTGAAAATCAAGAACATCGCTGCTAAACCGTAAAAAATGGTCGTACCTGTTGCGTGCCCACTCGGAAAACTAAAACCAGTTTCTGCAATCAGACGGTCAAAGTTTGGACGTGGCCGCTCAAAGATATGCTTAAGAACTGTATTCATCAGAACCGCACACACAAGTACAGTTCCACCAAACCATAGGCCAACGACGAATTTGCGTAAGATGAAGAGAATAGCAACGACAATAAGCGTTAAAATAATGGCTACTTCTGCACTTCCGAATAACGTTAAATTCTCGATTAAGCTTGTTTTCGAAGCCGTTATGTTTGTTTGAATACGACTGATCCAGTTTAAATCAAATTTGACAACCCATCGTGGTTCGGAATTAACCGCCAATGCGACAATAACGAAAATCAACAAGGCGAAACCGCCAATTGTGAATAATGGTATGGCTTTCTTTTTATTTGTATTCATAGATTTACTCCTAACTTCACTTGTTTTTTTTGTAGGAAGGTTTTCACTTCTTCCACCATTGCTTGATACTGCGCTTGTTCGTCGGTGTCGCTTTTTTCAATCAGATTGATCGTTGTATCCGTGACAGCAAGCGTTCCGTGGTACACAAAAGTAGCATTACCAATCAGTTGCAAATGTAACGCGCCATCTGCATCTTTACTGGCGGTAACTTTGACGCGGCCGCCGTTATTATACACATGAACAGGCGTTTCCAGTTTATCATTGTGAAGTAGTTTTTTCATCAGACTTGAGGCCGACATCGCGGTTCCACAAGCGTTTGTAAAGCCCACACCACGTTCAAAAGTCCGAACATAGATAGTATCTTCTGCTAATTCTTTGACAAAGCTAACATTAACACCATCTGTAAAATAAGGGTTGTCACCGTTAAGGTAAGTGGAAAGCTTCGTTTGTTTATCTGAGTCGAGCGTTGCCTGGTCAACAAAGGTGATTAAATGAGGATTTGGCACAGCTACCGCTGAAAAACGTAAATCATCATCAAACGCCGGAACCTTCTCATCTATCATTTGCGCTTCGTCCCAGTTTAGCGGCAATGTTTCAGGCGCGAATAAGACCGGCGAAATTTCTACTTGATACGTTGGAATACCAGTGCCGATTTCTTCTGCTTTCGAAACGTGGAGCGTCGCTTTCATCGTCTCGACGGTTGCTTGTTGTAAGTCATGCTGTTCTAGCAGGTAACGCGCCACCGTACGCAAGCCATTTCCGCACATCGAGGCTTCAGAGCCATCTGCATTAAAAACGCGCATACGGCCGATAGAGGCGTTATCTGAGCTCTCCGAAACGAACAAAATGCCATCCGCGCCACCGAGCATTTCATCTCGATCACAAATACGGACTGCTAACTTCGCTCGATCTGCATCTTGCCAATGGCTCAGATTATTTTTAGTCTCATCAATAAGAAAGAAATCATTTTGCGAACCATGTACTTTGATGAAGTTAATATGTGCCATCAAGGTCCCTCCGTTTCTCTTAACTTAAGGTCCTTTTTAAGCACTAGTAGCTATCATAGGACCTCAGATATTCGTTTATCAGTTTTGGTAGTTTTCCACCACAATATCTGCACATCGTTTGCACAACGTCGGGTGATCATGATTCTCGCCAACATCTTTCTTCACAACGCGGCAACGTTCGCATGTTTCGCCTTCTGCTACTGTGATTGCAACCGCAACATGATGATCTTTCACCGCATTGGCCGGCGCTCCTTCTAAGCCTTCCACTAATTCAAAATCAGAGACGATCAGTAGTTGTGCGAAGTCCCCTTCCAATGAATCAAACAATTGCTTCGCTTCGCCATCCACGAACAGCGTTACTTTTGCCAACATCGATTTACCGATAATTTTTTCATTACGCGCTTCTTCCAATGCTTTTTGAACCACATCGCGAATTCGCATGAATTGATCCCATTTCTCCGTGATCGTTTCTGTCGCAGGATAATTCTTCCCTTTCGGCATCTCCGTCAAATGAATGCTCGCTGCTTCTTGATCCGTTAAATGCGACCAAACCTCGTCCGCCGTATGTGGCAAAATTGGCGCCAATAACTTCGTCAACACAACGACCGCTTCATGGAATACCGTTTGCATCGCGCGACGATCTTTGCTACCTGCTGCTTCGATATACACAACATCCTTTGCAAAATCCATATAAAATTGGCTAAGCTCTACCGTACAGAAATTATTAATTTGGTGATAAATCGTTGAAAACTCATACTTATCATAGCTTGCACGAACATTTTTAACGAGTTCATCCAGTTTAATTAGTAAATATTGATCAACTTCGCGTAAATTTTCATACGCAATCGCATCCGTTGCTGGCGTAAAATCAGAAATATTTCCAAGCAAGAAACGCATCGTGTTACGAATTTTACGATAGACTTCCGACACTTGTTTTAGAATATTGTCACTGATACGCACATCCGCTTGGTAATCTACAGAAGCAACCCACAAACGCACGATATCCGCGCCTAATTGATTGATAACTTTCCCTGGAAGCATCGTGTTTCCAAGCGATTTACTCATTTTACGACCGTCACCATCTAAGGCAAAACCATGACTTAAAACGTTGCGGTACGGCGCTTCGCCACTGATAGCCACACTTGTCGTTAACGAGGAGTTGAACCAACCGCGATATTGATCAGAGCCTTCCATGTAAAGATCCGCCGGGCGGTTCAGGTAAGGACGCGCTTCAAGAACGGCTTGGTGACTTGATCCTGAATCGAACCAAACATCCATAATATCATTCTCTTTGGTAAATTCACCATTTGGACTACCTTCATGCGTGAATCCAGCGGGTAATAAGTCTTTTGCTTCCCGCTCAAACCAGATATCCGATCCATGCTCGCGGAATAATTCTGAAACGTGGTTAATCGTCTCATCCGTGATGATAGAATCGCCATTTTCCGCGTAGAAAATCGGAAGCGGAACACCCCATACACGTTGACGCGAAATAACCCAGTCCCCACGATCGCGAACCATATTGAATAAACGCGTTTCCCCCCATGCAGGCGTCCAAGTCACACCTTGCACAGCGTCTAACAACTCTTGACGGAATGCATTAATCGATGCAAACCATTGCGGTGTCGCACGGAAAATAACCGGTTTCTTTGTACGCCAATCATGTGGATACGAGTGCGTAATGAATTCCATTTTTAATAACGCGCCGACTTCTTCCAATTTCTCCGTCACCATTTTGTTCGCTGTATCATAAAACACGCCTTCAAAACCTGGTGCTTCGTCTGTAAAAACGCCGCGATCATCTAGTGGCGCCAATGTCTCTAAGCCATATTTTTGGCCGATGATAAAGTCGTCTTCCCCGTGTCCAGGTGCCGTATGAACCGCTCCAGTACCAGCTTCTGCTGTCGCATGACCACCGTTCATCACCAAGGAATCACGATCGTAAAATGGATGTTTCGTCACAACGCGATCAAGCTCTAAGCCACGCACTGTTTTCACAACCTCAGCCGCTTCCCAGCCTAATGTTTCGCGGAGGCTTTCGAATAGCGCTTCTGCAACCACATATTTTTCACCATTAACCGTCGCAACCACGTATTCTAAGTCTGGATTCACCGTAATCCCCATATTCGCAGGAATCGTCCACGGCGTCGTTGTCCAAATCACGATATTCGTGCCTTCTTCTAGCACACCTTTTCCATCCGTTACTTTAAACGCCACAAAAATCGAGGCAGATTTCTTATCTTGATATTCAATTTCCGCTTCAGCCAAAGCAGATTCACTAGATGGAGACCAATAAACCGGTTTCTTCCCTTTGTAAATATAGCCTTTTTTAGCCATCTCACCGAAAACTTTGATTTGTTCCGCTTCATACTCTGGTTGCAACGTGATGTACGGATTAGCCCACTCACCAGTCACGCCAAGACGTTTGAATCCTGTACGTTGAATGTCCACCTGCTTATACGCATACTCTGCGCAAAGTTTACGGAATTCTGCAACAGACATTTCCTTACGTTTTACACCTTTATTCGCTAGCGCCTGTTCAATCGGTAAACCATGCGTATCCCAACCAGGAACATACGGCGAACGGAAACCGCTCATCGATTTTTGACGAACAATCATGTCTTTGATTACTTTATTCATCGCATGGCCCATATGTAGCTCACCATTCGCATACGGCGGCCCATCATGCAAAATAAACGTAGGCTTATCCGCATTTTTTTGTTGAATTTGGTCGTATAAATCCATCTCTTCCCATTTCGCTTGCCATTCCGGCTCTTTATTCGGTAAATTACCTCGCATTGGGAATTCTGTTTTTGGCATTAATAACGTATCTTTGTATTCCATCAGTTCATTCTCCTTTGTATATAGTCATTTTTGTTCTCTTGTATCTCACAAGGCTTGCGTACCTCATTTTCAAATCCAGCTACAACGGCCAACTCCTCGAAAACTTCACACCCTCCACAAAAAACAAAAGCGGTTTTTTCTTGCGGCTACTCCAGTTTTTTTCGGAGCTAGACGAGCCGTTTTCGCTTTTCAACACAAAAAACCCCTCCCTCAAAAAAGGGACGAGTCTAATAGTCGCGGTACCACCCTTGTTGACATCGATCTCATATCTTTGCCCACTTCGTTACATCGTTAACGCCGACTTACGCTTCTTCCTAATTGGCACGAATACCTTTCAAAAAAAGAGCTCCCGAGTGATTTCCACCTTCTATCCTATTGCCGGTCTCTCACCATCACCAGCTCGCTTTAAAATAGATTGTATTCAGAACGTGTACTTGTCTCTATTATAGCTTTTCGATATCGTTTTCTTCTACTACTTCTAATTTCTCTGGTTCTGCTGATTTCAATTCGGTTGCATCGACTTCATATTCCATCAATTGCTTCCAATCATCACTCTTAATTAAATCCATTTGCGTTTCTACAAGCAAGCGCAAACGTTCACGGAACACTTTAGATTGACGTTTCAAGTCTTCAATTTCGATTGCAATTTTACGAGCTTTTGATAGCGAATCACTCAAAATACGATCCGCGTCTTTCTCTGCTTCACGCACGATTAACTTCGCTTCTTTATCCGCATTATCAATGACTTGGTTCGCAGCCTCTTGCGCTACAATCAAGGATTTGTTTAGCGTTTCTTCAATGTTTGTGAAATGTCCTAAGCGGTCATCTCTTGAAGATAGCGTCTCCTCTAAGCGTTTCTTCTCTTTAATCAGTTGTTCATAATCCTTAATAATTTGGTCGAGGAATTCGTTCACCTCATCCTCTTCGTAACCTCTAAAACCACGGCTAAACTCTTTGTTATGTATATCCAGCGGTGATAATGGCATGCTCAACACCTCCATATGGTCAAAGCCTAACAAAATCTAGGCTAGCCCTTCTATTATACCATAAAACTTCATTCCATACATACCTGACTCTTACTATAATAAAATTCTAACTTTCTCGCAAGTATTAGCTTCTCAAAAAGCAAAAATATTAACGTAAATAACCGATTTCCATTCGAATCTTGTCTTTCTTCGTGTGTCCATTGATTTCTCCCAGCTTGACACGACCATAGCCACGTGCTGAAATAATATCCAATTCTTCACATTCAAAATCAGGATTTTCAACCGTCTTCCAATTCACCTTCACCAGTTTTCCCTGCACGAGCTGTTTCGCTTTTTGACGTGAAATATTATGTGCTGTTGCCACGACAAGATCCAGTCGCAAACTCGTAATCGTCGTCCCAACATACTCCCAATCCGTACGCACAGGTAATGCTTGGTCTAGGCTTAATTCCTCCAACATGATATTCACTTTCCCTATTTTATCAAGCTGCAAACTAATGTACTCTTTCATCTCGCTCATCACAAAAAACTGCCACAACTCATTTTCCGTCAAAATATCACCGAAAATATCCCGCTTCATACCAAGCGACATCACCGTTCCAAGAATCGTTTGGTGCGACAATGTCGTGAATTTCACCGGATAGCGAATATCAAACAGTGTAATCTGAAAATCAGTATCCGTCGGTTCATAATAATCCGGATAAATAAGCGCACGTCGACGTTCTGCATGTGCGACCCCACCCCAGAATTTCACCTTCATATGATCATAACCTCCGACCACCGACTCCAAAATCAGACGCTGCCGCGGATCCAAAAAATCCGTCAAACGCGGCGTGTACTGATCCTCAACCTGTAAAATCCACTCCAACGCTACGTCAATAAAACTATGCTCTTCTGCTCTAAAATGTTGATAAATCCCTTCCATGTCCCTTACTCCCTTTAACAACAAAATGCCTCTTATGAAAAAGTCATTTTGCGATATAGTCGTTGCTTTCATAACTCCCATTATAGCACGCTTCCAAGTTTTTTAACACCCGTATAATTCCAAAAAATACCGAATGAAAGCACTCCTGATTTCCAGACAGCTTTCATTTCGGTATCAACATTATTTAGAAAAATAGTGGCAATAAATAATTATACACTAAGTACTGCAAGCCAAACGTCGCCATTCTTATCGCAAAAAAGGCAATGATTGGTGATAAATCAAGGACCCCACCAATAGGCGGAATGATTTTCCGAAACGGTGCCAAAACAGGCTCACAAATCTTCGTTAAAAAGCGGCCAAATGTGGTTTCATAAGCACCAGGAAACCAAGACATTAAAATATAAACAAACAGTACGTACGGGAAATAATCCAGTACTAGAAAGACATAATGTGCGATCTGATATGCTAATATAATGTGTTACACCTCATTTACATAAAATCTTGTTCTTCTAACATCTCAGAAATTGCGCCATCAACCTCGACGTTTTCTGGTGTGCAGAGGAAAATATTGTTGCCAATACGTTGAATATCTCCACCTAAAGCATACACAGTTCCACTCAAAAAGTCCACAATTCGGATTGCTTGGTCATGGCTAATACGTTGTAAATTCACAACCACCGTTTTATATTCCTTCAAGTAATCAGAAAGCTCTTGCGCTTCTGCATAAACACGTGGTTCCACAAGCACCATTTGGCTTGAAAATTGGGCACCGTTCATGCTTACCACTTTATGCTCATCGACTGGAGCTACTTCGCTTTGATTCGTAAAATAGTTTTTTTCCTGTTGGTTTTTTCATTTTTTTCTCAGTTGGAACCTCGCGAAGTGGTTGAGGTTTCGCCGCAACCGGTTGCTCTTCGTAATAATCTTCGCCCTCTTCCTCATCTAAGAAAAAGTAAGATTTAAATTTATTTTTTAATCCCATCTGATTTACACCTCCACATTTAGTTTTCCTCTACTAAAGCTCTTCCTACTCTGATAAACGTTGCGCCTTCTTCTACTGCAACCTCAAAATCATTCGTCATTCCCATCGATAATTCGTGACACGGAACATTCGGGATTCCAAGTTTCTCTATTTCTAGCTGCACTGCTTTTAATCCTTGAAAAACGTGATGTAAAGTCTGCTCATCATCGGTGTTTGGAGCCATTGTCATTAAGCCAACAATTTCAACATATTCATAATTCTGCGCCTTCACAAATGCGATGGCTTCTTCGGCATTAAAACCGTGCTTTGTTTCTTCCTCAGAAATATTCACTTGCAAAAAACAAGCAATCTTTTGCGTCGCACGTTTTTCGATTTCATCAGCCAATGACTTCCGGTCCAGCGAATGTAAAAAATGCATATATGGTAGGATGGCTCTCACTTTTCGTGTTTGTAATGATCCGATAAAATGCCAAACAATATCGGTTTTATCCGTGAACGCTTCTACTTTTTCTGTAAATACGTCCGCTCGATTTTCACCAAAATGACGAATGCCGAGATTGTACAGCTTCTCCATCGCAACAACGTCCACAGTTTTCGTTACGGCAACTAAATGAACGTCTGCCACGTCACGACTACTTCTTTTCGCTGCTTCGGAAATTTTATCTTCAATTGCTTGTAAGTTTTCGTTATAGCTCATCACTTATCACCTATTTTTTTCATACTTTTATTAGTTTCGACGATTCCTGTTGCGAATGAATGCAGGCACTTCTACATCGAGATTTTGGCGTTGTTCCTCTACGTGGGGCGCCTGTTTTTGTTCATCATTTGATGCTTGCTGTTGTGGCGCATTCGATTCTTCTTTTACAGCATAACCAGGGCGGTTCACCTGAATCGCTGGATTTGGACGACTTTGGGCTTGGGCTTGTTGTTTCGCTTGAGCTGCTTCGTCAAACCCCGTCGCGATAACCGTCACAATCAATTCTTCTTGCAATTCATCATTGATAACCGAACCAAAAATCATATTCACATCTTCATCCGATGCAGAAGATACGATTTCAGCCGCTTCCTGCACTTCATACAGGCTCAAATTAGAACCACCAGTGATATTCATCAACACGCCTTTTGCACCGTCAATCGATGTTTCAAGTAGTGGAGATGAGATCGCTTTTTTCGCAGCATCAGCCGCACGATTTTCACCAGTTCCAATACCGATTCCCATTAATGCCGAACCACGATTCGTCATAATTGTTTTTACATCGGCGAAATCCAAGTTGATTAAACCAGGAACAGCAATTAAATCTGATATACCCTGTACACCTTGGCGTAAAACATTATCAGCTTCACGGAACGCTTCTAACATCGGCGTATTTTTATCGACAATTTGTAGTAAACGATCATTCGGAATAACAATAAGCGTGTCTACTGCTTCCTTCATTGCTTCTGTACCAATTGCTGCTTGTTTCGAACGCTTTGGACCTTCAAAACCAAATGGACGCGTCACCACACCTACCGTTAACGCACCCATTTCTTTAGCAATCGTTGCGATAACCGGCGCTGCACCAGTTCCAGTTCCGCCGCCCATACCAGCTGTTACGAAAACCATATCAGCACCTTTTAGCGCTTCTTCGATCATTTCGCGACTTTCTTCTGCAGCTTTTTTACCAATTTCAGGAACAGCTCCTGCTCCTAGTCCACGCGTTAATTTCGTGCCTATTTGCAAGTGAACTTCTGCTTTAGAAAGATTCAAAGCTTGTGCATCCGTATTTGCGGCGACAAAATCGACACCTTGGACACCATGTTCAATCATCCGGTTGACCGCATTATTTCCGCCACCACCGATTCCGATTACTTTAATTGTTGCTAAGCTTTCTGCACTCGTGTCAAAATCTAACATACTATTTGCCTCCTAATTTCACCTTTTTAACGAAAACACTTGCTTCTTCTAATCGAAAAATGCCCCGAAGAAATTCTTCATCTTGGTGGAAACTTTCTCTTCTTCTGTTTTCTTTGGTTTTTGCTTTGGTTTCGAATACTGTTCTTCTTTCGTTTCTATCGCTTCGGACGGCTCAGAATTTAGGCTTCTACCTTCTTTTTCAGCCGTTTGATAGGCATATTTTATCAAGCCAACAGCAGTCGTAAAACTCGGTTCACGAACACCTATATAATCTGGAATAGCTAATCTTACATGCGCTTGAAATACTTTACCAGCAAGATCAATCGCACCTGGAATCGACATCGTTCCACCTGTTAACACATAACCTCCAGGCAGATGTCCTTTACCAACGCGTGTCAATTCTTCTACGGTCAATGTATAAATTTCTTCCATACGCGCCTCAATAATGTCTGCTACTTCTAACTGCGTGAAATGTTGCTGTTGATCACTGCCGATGACGTCGATACCAAATGCAACATCCGCAGAAGCATCATCGTAAAAAGCGTATCCATGCTCTAATTTCACTTTTTCAGCGTTGGCTGTGGATGTGTTTAATCCTAGTGATAAATCTTTTGTTACGTGGTCACCACCAACTGCTAGCACGGTTGTATACGTTAATTTACCTTGTTCAAACACACTGATTGTCGTCGTTCCAGCACCGATATTTACCAATGCTGTACCGAATTCTTTATCATCTTCTGTTAAGGAAACCGAGCCTTCTGCGAGTGGTTGAAGCACGATATCTGTAATTTCTAACCCAGCACGTTCTACGCAACGCAGCGTATTATGTAGGATCGTTTTTGAACCAGTAATAAGTGTTCCTTCCATTTCTAGACGCACACCAATCATTCCTCTTGGATTTACGCCCTCAAAGCCATCGACTACATATTGATCGGGAATCACATTAATAATCTCTCTATCTGGAGCGAGTGAAATTACCTGCGCGGAATCTATGACATTCCATACATCGTCATCTGTAATTTCGCGATTTTCACCGCTAATGGCAACGACGCCACGGCAAGCTTCCAGTCGCGCTTGGCTAGAAACAATGCCAACAATCACTTGTGACACGTGTACACCTACCATACGCTCTGCCTGTTCAATGGCTTTTTTAATCGATTCTACTGTCTTGTCAATATCAACAATAACGCCTTTTTTAACTCCTTGAGACGCTATATTACCCACACCGATAATATTGAGTCTGTCATTGGCCATCTCTGCGATAATCACTTTCACAGATGATGTTCCAATATCCAAGCTTACGTAAATCTCGTTTTCTCCCACTTATCGGCACCTCCTTTACTTCATAATCTGTCTTATTTTATTTGTCTACTTGCAAAATTTCAGTAGTCAGTTTTAGTTGAATGTTTATTTTAATGGTTGGAGTTTGGCCTTCAAGATTCCCCTCTCAGGCAAACGTGATAGTAGAGTATAAAAGATATACTATTCAATCAACACTTATCTACAGTCTACACCAAGAAGCATGGTAATAAAAGCACAAAGGATGTTTTTCAGCAACTTTTTAGCTTTTTTTTTTAATTCATTGCCAAAAGAGGAACGTACATTCTTATAGCGAAACAGATTATGTGCTGATTCTTACGTTTCAGCTTAGACCACTTTGTAATCTACTTATCATTTCTTATTATTTAACGCGGCTTGTTCTTCTTTATCTTTTAAATATGTCCGGAAATAGGAACCAATTTCTAAATCAATGATACCTTTTTGATCCGTTTTTAATTGGGCAACGATGGATGGATAATGCGCCATTTTTTCAGCGAAGGTAGAGATTGTCGCGGAGACTTGGTTGCCATCATTCATGTACAGACTAATGTGCTCATCATCACTTTTTGTTGGTGCAAAATGAATCTCGGAAATGGATAGTAGGACACCTTCTGGTAATTCGTTAAGCTGAGATACCATGTCTTCTAACACTTGCCCATTTTTAAAGCCGCTAAAAATAGGATTATTTCCGATTGGGAATTGCTTCGGCTGTGTCGTGAGCAGTTTACCTGTTTCTAAAATATCGAAATACTGACCCGCCTTCTCTTGGTAGCCGATTGTTTTGTTTTCTGTGATACGGACGCGTAACGTATTTAAGCCTTGTAGCTCGATCGCGGCTTCTTTAATCAGTGGATTTTTTTCCAGCGAGGCAATGCTTTTCGACTTATTTATCCCAAAAACGAAAGCTTCCAGATTTAAATTCCCTTCCGTCAAAATGGTCTGTTCATCCACTTGATGATTCCCATCGACGTAAATACGCTGGACTTTACTTAGTGGTGACAGGAAGTAGAGCGTAATTAAAATGAGGAGCACAAAGATACTAATTAGGATTGACATATGGCGAATCAGTTTCTTTTTGCGATATTTTTTTTAGTTCTGGAATTCTGCTTTCGATAGAAACAATTTTTTTTATTACTCGCCATGTGACTGTCCTCCTCATCTGTTTTTAGTTATTGATAATATCATAGATGGCATCCACAAGCTTGTCTGCTGCGTCAGGAACACCGAGTTGTTTGGCTTCGTATTGCATTTTTGCCAATTTTTCAGGGCTCCCCATGATATTATCGATTTCATCTAGTAAACGTACTGGTGTAAGATCTGACTCTGCGATGACGGATGCTGCCGCTTTCTTAGCCAATGATTCTGCATTTTTAGCTTGGTGATTTGCCGTGACATACGGACTTGGGATTAAGATGCTAGGTACGCCTAGCGCGGTCAATTCTGCTAGTGATGTGGCGCCGGCTCTTGATACAACTAAGGTACTGACGTTAAGTACTTTTGGCATGTCGTAGATGAACGGCTGAATGCTAATGTTATTGTTTAGCTCCATATCGGCAAGCTTTTCTTTGATTTTCTCAAAATGAGCATCGCCGGTAACGTAAAGCAACTGGTAAGCTCGTTTGCCGATTTTCGCAAGGTTGGCTTCCACAGCTTCGTTAATTCCTCGGGCACCGCGGCTCCCACCGAAAACAAGGACTGTCGGCTTGTCTTGTTCCAAGCCATATTCGGTTAATATATCCCCTGATTCGATACCCACCACTTCAGATGCTCGTGGGTTCCCTGTGAAAACGACTTTTTCAGCGGCAAAGGAATCGCTCACTTCTTCAAAACAAATCGCCACACGGTCTGCATAACGACTTAAAAACTTATTCGTTAGACCGGCCACGCTATTTTGTTCGTGGATGAGTGTCGGGACGTTCAGTTTGGCTGCTGCGTAGACGACAGGGCCACAAACATAACCACCTGTGCCGATAACGGCATCTGGATTGAAAGCGCGAATCAGTGCTTTACTCCGCGTCACTCCTTTGAAAAAACGCGTCACTGTTTTGACGTTCTCAAAGGATAGGGCGCGTTTAAAGCCGGTGATTTCGATTGCTTCAAAAGGAATCCCTTCACGCCTTACGATGGTTGATTCCAGACCTTTTTCCGTTCCAATATAGAGGAATTCGGCTTCAGGATTTCTTTTTTTTTATTGCTCGGATTAGCGCAAGAGCTGGATAAATATGTCCACCCGTTCCGCCACCGCTTATAACAAATTTCATTTTTCCACCTCATCTGGCAATTCTTCGATGGCATCCATGAAGGCACGGCCTCGAACTTCGAACGTTCTGTATTGATCCCAACTCGCGCATGCTGGTGACAGTAAAATGATATCGCCTGGATTGGATAGTTCGTAGGCAAGTGGCACAGCAGCCGTCACATCATGCACACGGTGTACATCCACGCCTGCTTCTTTACCGACACGACCTACTTTTTCAGCCGTTTCGCCGAATGTAATCAATGTCTTCACGTTTTTGAAAAATGGTTTGAGTTCGTCGAATTCAATACCTCGATCAAGCCCACCAGCCAGAAGCACCACTGGTTTATTAAAACCACTAAGCGCGCTTTGTGTTGCCAAAATATTCGTTGCTTTGGAGTCATTGTAAAATTTGCGTCCGTTCAGCTCTTTGACAAACTGTGTCCGGTGTTCTACGCCCTTAAAGGTTTCCAGCACGTGCATGATTTGTTCATTGCTCACGTCACAAATTTTAGCAACTGCGATGGAAGCCAAGATATTTTCTAAATTATGCTCTCCTGGAAGTAAGATATCATCACGCTTTCCGATAACTTCGTCGTAAAACATGATATTGCCATCTTTGACATAGGCACCTTCGCCCAGTTTTTTGGGTTGGCGAGAACGGTATCACTTTCGCTTTCGTACGCTTCGTCATGTTCCGCAATTCATCTTGATCCCAGTTGATAACTAAGAATTCATTTTTTGTTTGGTTTTCTTGGATGCGCCATTTGGCTTTCACGTATTCTTCGCGCGTCTTATGATAATCGATATGTGCCTCATAAATATTCGTAATCACCGCGATTTTCGGGCAAAACGTGCGAATTCCCATCAACTGAAACGAGGAGAGCTCCATCGCAATATATTGATCTGCCGTCGCTTTTTCAGCAACTTCTGAACCTGGAAAACCGATGTTACCAGCAAGTAGCGATTTATTGGGCGTCATTTCATTCAGCATATGATGCACGATAGTCGTCGTCGTTGTTTTTCCGTTTGTACCAGTAATACCAATGATTGGCGCATCAGAAATTTGATACGCTAGCTCGACTTCGGTAATAATTGGGATCATTAAATCTTGTGCTTTTTTAATCATCGGGTTGTCGTACGGAATCCCCGGATTTTTCACGACAAGCTCGAATCCTTCGTCCAGAAGTTCCACAGGATGCGCGCCACAGATGACTTTAATGCCCTGTTCTAGTAAGCCTTGTGCTTCTGGATTTTCACTAAACGGCTTTTGATCGTTCACTGTCACAAAGGCGCCGAGTTTATGAAGTAATGATGCCGCACCGACACCACTTCTCGCTAAGCCCAATACAAGTACTTTGCGATGCTTATATTGAATAATGTTTTTCATTTTTATTCCCCCAGTTTCAACTCATTCCCATTTTTTAAAGGATGATGAACAGTGCAATGATCGCACAGACAAGTCCCGCACCCCAGAAAGTGAAGACGATACGCCATTCTGACCAGCCAATATCGACATGTTCAAAGTGATGGTGAATCGGACTCATTTTGAATAATCGCTTTCCGTTTGTAACTTTAAAGTAGAAAACTTGGATGATAACCGAGGCCGTTTCGATAACGAATACGAGTCCGATTAAAAGCAGCATCCATTCTTGTTGTAACAAAATCGAAATCGCGGCAATCGCGCCACCAAGTGCTAATGATCCTGTATCCCCCATGAAAATTTTTGCAGGATTCTTATTGAATAGTAGGAAACCTAGCATCGCCCCGACAATCGCCAAACAGAACATGGCTACAACATCTTGGTCTTGGAAAATCGCGATGATTCCAAAAGCACCAAAAGCAATGACAGAAAGCCCTGAAACCAAGCCATCCAAGCCATCCGTTAAATTCACAGCATTCGAGAATCCTACTAGCCAGAAAATCACGAAGATTAGGAAGAACCAACCAAGATTAACCTCCGTTGACGTGAACGGAATTGTCAGTGTTTCTGGATAGCCATTCCAGCGATAAATCAGGTAGAACAAGAGCGAAATAACAACTTGCCCTAAAAACTTCTGCTTCGAACGCAATCCTAAATTTTGTTTTTTCACGACTTTAATGTAGTCATCTAAAAATCCTAATGCGCCGAATAGGACGAGCGGAATGAGTAATAGCAATGCTTCACTGCCAAACCAACCACCGATTAGCGTCATGATAACGAAACTGATAATCATCGCGAGAAGGAATACGAGACCTCCCATTGTGGGTGTCCCTGATTTTTTCTGATGGCTTTGTGGACCTTCCTCACGAATACTTTGACCAAACTTTAATTTTTGTAAAAACGGGATAAATAAAGGTACCCCGATGACAGTAATAATAAAAGCCATCGCAAATGTTGTAACTATCCAATATAATGACACGCTTTTTCGCTCCAATCTATTTTGTATCTTTCGCTATCGTAAAATGTCCCGTTATAATATCTTTGCTAAAATGGCTTCGCGTGCTTCTTTGCGATCATCGAAATCATGGACAACATCACCAATGATTTGATACGTTTCATGCCCTTTTCCAGCTATCAAAATCACATCTTCCGGGTTCGCCTGCTTTACTGCAAACCGAATCGCGTCATGCCTGTGTTCCTTCACTGTATACATCGCGTAAGGCACACCCGCTAGCATATCCTCAATAATCTGCATCGGCACTTCCGTCCGCGGATTATCCGATGTGAAAATCGGGTCCGTCGCGTACTTCACAGCAATCTGCGCCATCTGTGGGCGTTTTCCCTTGTCCCGATCACCACCACAGCCAACGACGACAAAAATGCGTCCTATCGCAAATTCAGTCACTGTTTTTAAGACATTTTCTAAACCATCTGGCGTATGCGCGTAATCCACAATCACCGGAAACTGTTGTCCCGCGTCCACAAGCTCAAAACGCCCCGCTACACCTTGCACTTTTTCAAGGGAAGCGATAATGTCTGGAATCGCGTGTGGTGCTTCCTTCGCCGCGTAAACCGTCGCAATCGCTGCGAGCGCGTTATACACGTTAAATTTGCCAATCAATTTCAGTCGCACAGCGAAAACCTCATCCTGAAAATGAAGCTGGAATCCTGTCCCCTTACTGCTAATCCTAATATCACTAGCCCGGAATGTCGCCGCACCATCAATGCCATACGTCAACAAGCTCACGCCTGTCGCCTCAATCATCATTTTTGCATGCGGGTCATCCCCGTTAATAATCGCCGTTTTCGCGAAACCGCCATAGCCATTCCCGAGTTGGGCGAACAATAAACTTTTCGCGTGGGCGTATTCTTCCATCGTCTTGTGGTAATCCAAATGATCCTGCGATAAATTCGTAAATACCCCGATGTCATATTCTGAGCCATAGACACGTCCCTGCACAAGCGCGTGCGAGGACACCTCCATGATCGCCGTCGTCACTTCCTGATCACGCATTTGCCGAAACGTCTTTTGCAACGTCAAACTGTCAGGCGTCGTATTTTTCGTTTCCAAAATATCTGCGCCAATTTTGCGATACATCGTTCCAATCAAGCCCGTCGTCACCGCATGATCCGCTAAAATGAACTCCACTAGATGACTCACCGTTGTTTTGCCGTTTGTTCCCGTAATACCAATCAAATTCATTTCCGTCGTTGGATACGCGTAAAATGCCGCGGCAAGCATCGCCATCGCCCGTTTTCCGTCCTGTACCAAAATGACTGGAATCGTGATATCCGCTAACATCCGCTCCGCTACAATCGCAACCGCACCTTGTTCCTGCGCCGTTTTCGCGAACGCATGCCCGTCTACCACTTCTCCGTCGATGCACACAAATAACGTACCCGTCGTCACCTGTCTGCTGTCCTGTTCAACGCTTTTCACTTCTATATGTAGCGCATCTTCCTTGGCTTGCACCAGCTGGCTATAAGGAATTGCCTGTATCAGCTTCTCTAATTCCATTTCGAACTTCCCTTCCATCTCATCACCTCCAAAGTCCAACGCAAAAAATGATATCGCAACCTCTAAAAAAAACGAGTGCATATCAGCGCGCGTAACGATGACAAATCTTCTATTCTATATTAGCAAAAACAGCGGCGAAATACTAGTCTTTTAACACTGTTTCCCCAGCTATAAAAACAAGCAGGCACATCACGCTTACGATTCTCGAAAAAGTGTGCGCCTACCCCATTTACTAATTTAATAAAGCGTTTAGCCCCGTCGCCTCTTGCACTGTCGTATCCGCTGAATCTTCTTTATTGTCCTCTACTTTCGGGACCTTATTGAAGTTCGGAATGTTATCTGGTGTAGCAAGTTCTATCGTTACCTGCGACTTGTCATTGAGCACCGATCCCGCAGAAAGACTTTGTTTCAATACATAACCATTCCCATTAACTTTAAAAGGAACACCCGTTATTTCCGAAACCTTGAGCACATCATTCTTCGCCCAATCCTTCATATCAGGAATCGTCATGTCGCCTTCTGTCATCAAAATAACCCGCTGCCCTTCTAAAATTTTCTCCCCAGTTAGCGGCAACTGTTGTACAATTTTCTTACCGTTGCCAATCACGACTGGAATCAATTTCTTCGCTTCCAACTCTTTCTTCCCAGCGTCCGGGGTTTTCCCAGCCATCGATGTTATCTCAACCGTTTTCAGTTTCGCCGTATCCGCCGATTTAATATTCAAATACTGCAAACTGTTTTTCATCACTGGATTGAAAATTTCCGACACTGCTTTTCCGCCCGTCTCCGTACCAGATAATTGCGGTTGTTGCATCGTCACGTACATCACAAGCTCGGGATCTTTCGCTGGTGCCATGCCCATGAAAGAGAAAATATAGTTATCGTTCCCCGTCATATAGCCCCCACCATTCGGATTTGGAATTTGTGATGTCCCGGTTTTACCAGCAATATCATACCCATCAATGGCGTACAACTTCCCAGTTCCAACTTCACCCTTAATAACATTCCGCAACTCTTCACGCGTCTGTTTCGCCGTTGCCGCGCTGATCGGTTTTCCAGTTGTGACCGTCTTCGTTTCCGTCACTTTACCAGTATTCGGATCGACAACCTTCGACACAACATACGGCTGCTTCATCGTACCGTCACTCGCAATCGCCGTCGCACCTTGAAGCATTTGCATCATCGTCACCGTCGTACCTTGACCAAAGACCGTAGTCACCTGCTCGATTCTCCGATCAAACAAAATTTTACCAGTCGCTTCATTCGGAAGGTCAATACCCGTTTTCGCACCAAAGCCAAAGTTTTGCAAATACGTTTTGAATTTATCCGGGCCCATACCAGCTAGGAGTTTCGCAAAAGCAACGTTACTCGAACGCTCCACGCCTTCGCGATACGTAATCGAACCCCAGCCAACACCAGCATTATGATCATGAATCGGTATACTACCAACATTATACGTTCCCGATTGATAGTATGCATTCGGATGATAAACACCTAAATCAATGGCCGAGGCAAGCGAAAATATCTTCATAACCGAACCAGGCTCATACGTAATCTCAACCGGCAAGTTCGCCCATTGGTTCGTCAAACCTTCCTTCGTTGTTGGGTTAAATGTATCCCGCTGACTCATCGCCAAAATCTCGCCCGTTTTCGGATTCATCACAACCGCCATCATATTTTTCGGATTATATTTCGCATCCACCGTATTTAGCGTATCCTCCAAAAACGTCTGAATCTTCTTGTCAAGCGTCAAATAAATATCTTGCCCATCTTGCGCCTCTTTCACCGCACTTTTCGCATTCGGCAAAATGTAGCCATATTTATCCGCGTCATAATTAATCGAACCATTTTTACCAGTCAAAATATCATTATACGCCTTCTCAATGCCCATTTTACCAATCAATTTAGAAATGCCATCCTTACCAGTTTCTTGTTGCGCATAACCAATCAGATGGGAGGCAAACACGCCATTCGGATAAAATCGTTCCGCCTGTTTCGTGAATACCAAGCCTGGCAATTTCGAAGCCTCGATCTTGTCCTTCACTTCCGCCGATAAATTCTTCCCAGCTTTTCCAAACTCCACTTGGAATACATCTTTCTTTTGCAGTTTTTTCAAAATACCCGCTTCTTTCATCGGCAAATATTTCGCCAAAAGGGCCGCTGTCTCTTCTTTTTCCACCACGTGATGCGGATTTTTTGCGTCCACCGTTTGCTTTGGATCAAGCACTGCCGCCAACGTATAAGAAGCAGTGTCCTTAGCAATCACTTCGCCCTTTTGATCTAAAATAGAGCCGCGATTTGCTTCAATGACACTGCTTCGTAAATGCTGTTTAGCCGCTTTGGCCGCAAGTGGAACGCCGTTAACATCGCCAACGACTTGCATGTAAAAGAAGCGTCCGATAACCGACAGAAAAATAACTCCAAAGATGATAAAAAGAACCAAAGCGCCTCTTCGCATGTTTCCTACTCGTTTTTTCATTTACCTTCCACTACCTTCACATTATCTGGATCGAGTTTCAATCCAAGTTCTTTCGCTTTTTTCCATACACGTTCATAACGACTAAGGTCAGCCACTTCTGCCGACAAGTCCTCATTCGCCTTCACTTGCTTATCCACATCTGCCTGCTTCTCTTGAATGCCTTGATTCACACTGTATACTTGCGCTTGTACATGAATGATTTTAAAAGCAAATACCGCAATAACGATAATAAATACAGACGCAATCAACTTCTCGCCCAACGTTATTTTACCACGTTTTAAAATTTGTTTTTTAGGCTGCGGTTGCGGTGCTTCCCTATGTACGCGTTTCGGTTCCGCATTCGTTTTGTAGGCTACATTGTTACTCATCTACTTCACTCCTACTTCCTAAATATTCCGTTCTATCACTCTGAGTTTCGCCGAACGCGCGCGGTTGTTTGCTGCTAGTTCTTCCTCAGACGGGAGAATCGGTTTTCTTGTGACTAACTTCATTTTTGGCTTATACTCATCTGGAATAATCGGTAACCCTGGTGGCAGTTCCGGTCCTTTTGCTTCCTCTGTGAACATTTGTTTTGTAATACGGTCTTCTAAAGAATGGAACGTTATCACGCTGATTCGTCCGCCCGGTTTCAGTAAATCCATCGCCTCTTTTAGCGAATCCTCTACTGCGCCTAGCTCGTCATTCACTGCAATACGAATCGCTTGGAAAACCCGTTTTGCCGGATGTCCACCTTTTCGCCTTGCTGGTGCTGGAATCGCGGCTTTAATCGCATCCACTAATTCCCCAGTCGTCTCAATCGGCGCGACTTCACGCCTACGCTCAATCTCACGCGCCACTTGCTTCGAAAATTTCTCCTCACCATAACGGAAAAAAATACGCACAAGATCCTCATAACGCCAATCATTCACGACATCGCGTGCCGTAAGTTCTGCCTCTTGATCCATTCGCATGTCGAGCGGTGCATCTTGATGATAACTAAATCCACGTTCCCGTTCATCTAGCTGTGGTGACGAAACACCCAAATCATACAAAATGCCATCCACTTCCGTAATCCCAACTTCTAGTAATGCTTCCTTCATATATCTAAAGTTGCTTTTGATAAACGTGACCTGTCCTTCATATTCCTTTAATCGCTCTTTGGCGTGAGCAAGCGCCTTATTATCTTGGTCAAATGCGAATAAATGTCCTGCGTCTGAAAGTTGGCTTAATAAGTAAGCACTATGTCCTGCACCACCTAACGTGCAATCCACATATACACCATTCGGTTTTATATTCAAACTATCAACCGTTTCTTTTAACAATACCGTCTCATGTTGGAACATCTTTGTGTCCCTCCTCTTTTTAAATATCAAAGCCAATCATATTTTCGGCAATGTCAGTGAATGACTCTTCGGCTTCATCGAAGAATTTATCCCATTCCGACTTGCTCCAAATTTCAATACGACTTGCGACCCCGACAATCACCGTCTCTTTCTCGAGTTCCGCATAGCTTGTTAAATTGGACGGAATATTAATCCGACCTTGCTTATCAAGCTCACATTCCGAAGCCCCAGAAAAGAAAAAACGGGTAAAAGAACGAGCATCTTTTTTAGTCAGCGGGAGCGTCTGGATCTTTTCTTCTACTTTCGTCCACTCATCAAGCGGATAAGCAAAAAGACATTTATCAAGCCCTCGGGTAATGACAAATTGATCCCCTAATTGTTCACGGAATTTAGATGGCACGATTAAACGACCCTTTATATCAATGTTATGTTGATATTCGCCCATGAACATAGTCCATCCCCACTTTCTTATAGACAACTTTACCACAACTCCCCACTTCGTACCACCAAAAAATGAAAAAAAAGCTCAAAAAAGAAACAACATATGAAATTCAAACGCTAAAAAGCAAGTTATAGAGCCATTTTAAAACCTTAAAAAAAAGTGGGTGATGGTGGGAGGAATAGTAAAATACATAACAAAATTTATAGTAACAGCATTTTAAGCCCCAGTTAATCTCCAGTTTATTTTTATATGACATACTAAGATTAATGAAGGAGGTCATCCAATGGCAAAATTAGTTCTCATTCTCGTGACGTTCTTACTCACCGCCTGCTCGAATGTCACCACAGAAAAACCAACCACCAACACGCAGGAAAGCACCACTAAAAAAGAAACGGAGGAGAAGCCTATGCCAAAAAATATGGCAGATTTGAATCAATCCTTACTCCAAGCTACTGAAGCAAGCGATACCCAACAAATCGAAGCCCTGCTACAAGAAGGCGCACAAGTTGATACGGTAAATCAACGCGGCGAAAGTGGCTTACTCGTCGCGACACACGCAAACAATATCCCGATGGCAAAAGTATTCCTACAGCACGGCGCCAATGTCAATTTGCAAGACAAGATAAAAGATAGTCCCTTTTTATACGCTGGCGCAGAGGGACGGACGGAAATTTTGAAATTAATGATTCTGCACAAACCCGACTACACGCTAACGAACCGTTTTGGAGGAACAGCCTTGATCCCAGCTGCTGAAAAAGGTCACCTAGCCAACGTTCAACTGCTTTTAGCTGAAACTAATATCGATGTGAATCACGTAAACAATCCAGGCTGGACGGCACTTTTAGAAGCGATTGTTCTCTCTGACGGTGGCAAAACGCAACAACAAATCGTGCAAGCATTACTGGAAAACGGCGCGGATCCAAACATCGCAGATTCAAACGGCGTCACACCGCTTGCGCACGCGAAACAACAAGGCTATCATGCCATTACCAATTTATTACTAGATCATGGCGCAAAATAACGCAAAAAAGAAGAGATATCCACCGAAAAATCCCTCGGTCGTATCTCTTCTTTTCCCTATTCTTGCTTCACCGTCCTCATTGTTGGTCTAAGCGCCCAGAACGTCATCATTACCCCAACTAGTCCGCAAAGCAAGATGAATAAAGCCATGCCATACTTCCCAATATACGGCGAAAACATCAAACTTCCAGCTCCAATTAATTTTCCAATTTGAAAAACAAAGCCATTAAATGCCATGTAAGTCCCGCGCATGGAATCGTCTACAATGTCCGCCAGAATCGTTTGCCGCGTTGGCACGTAAAGCAGTTCTCCAACAGATAAAATAACCGTGGCGCCGAAGAGTATCCAAATGCTATCCGTAAACGCACATACCGCAAACCCAGACGCAAAAACAATAAAACCAACATACA
Organism: Listeria cornellensis FSL F6-0969; assembly: GCF_000525855.1. GTDB lineage: Bacteria > Bacillota > Bacilli > Lactobacillales > Listeriaceae > Listeria_A > Listeria_A cornellensis. Next base: position 25,453 of record NZ_AODE01000022.1, on the reverse strand, counting down.
TCCACTTCTGCAAATTGCGATCTCGAACCCATTTTGCAATCGGGGCTGTGAAAAGCACAATCATCAGTGTGTTTACCAATGTCAAAATACTGACTAATTTCACGCCATCAAAAGGTATATTTCCAAGCCAACCAAATTGGTACATCATCGGCGGGAATATATCGGCTAGCCGTACCGAAATAAAATTATTACGTTGGAACTCAATCGACAATACTGCGATCCCTCCTGCGGTGAACCATAGAAAACGCGCATCATACAAAATTTTCCGGTAACTCCGAAATAAACCTCTTATTCCCGCATCACTAGCCAAAGCATTTTCACTCCGCTCCAACGTTTCCGAAATCAGCGTAATCGTCAGCCACGTCGTCACCAGAGACATCGCGAGCAAACCGATGAGCAGTTCGAATAAATAACTCTGGAAAAACCAGCCACCAATAATAACACCAATCATCACTGATAAATTGTTGGCCCAGTAATTAATCGAATACATATAAGCCCGCTCCTCACGCGTACTCACATCAATCAGCATCGCGTCACTGGCAGGAATAGTAAAGCCTTGCGACACCGCAATCAAAAGTAGTGCTACAAATGTCAACCACGGAGACACCAACCAAGGCGAATTCACGGACAGCATCAGCGCAAACCCTCCAACTTTCACCCATTCTCCCCAAACCATCAATTTCCGACGTCCAATATGATCCGCCAAATGCCCGCCATAAATACTTGCAACAAACTGCACAGCAATATTAATCACGAGTAAAATACCCGCGACACCAATATTAATCTCCTTCGCAAAATAAATCGCCATAAACGGAAATACCATCGAACCAATCAGTTTGCTTAAAAACGAAATACCAATCCGTGCCTTTATATTGGGATGCAATGTACGAAACATTGACTTCACCTCCTAAACATAGTATAACTAGTTTTAAAAAGGAGAAAAAGGGATAATATCATATTTTTTTGTCCCCTTTTATAATAGAAGGAGGCTCTACCATGCGAGATTTCGCCTATTACGATATGCGTGCTTTTTTACTAGAAAGACAAATCCGTGACACAGCCATATTTCGCCTGAATGAACTGGCCGAAAAATGGGAGTGTAGCGATAAAAACGTCAAGCGCAAACTTAAAAAATATCAAGAACTCAAATTGTGCCATTATCAACCCGGTCGTGGCCGAGGAAACGCATCAAAAATCACATTCCAACAAAGCTTCCAATCAGAAATCGAGGACTTCATCCGCACTGCAGTGGAGCAAGAAAATCTAGATAAACTACTCACCCTTTTGCAGCTGAATATTCCGCGCGAATGGTTTAGCGCCGTATCTTCCGAAATAAACGAACTATTCGGGCTTCACACCGAAAAAGGCGACCAAGACATATTGCGTCTCGTCATCGCACGCCCTTTTAGCATCCTTGATCCACTACATACATCGATCAATATGGAAAGCTCCTTACTTCTTCAACTCGGCGATCCACTCGTTCGCTTCGACACAACGACCAATACCGTCGTGCCATGCATCGCGCATCATTGGAAAGCAGAGAATAACAGCACCGCATGGACATTTTATATCAGAAAAGGAATTCCATTTCATCACGGCAGAACATTGACGAGTACCGATATTCGCCAAACCCTTGAAAAAGCCATGCAAAAAGGCACTGTAACCCATTGGTATCTAAAGGATATCGCACGAATTGACCTCCCATCCAAAACTAAAATTACAATTCATCTCCGCGCTCCCAATCCCTTTTTCATTCGCTATCTTTGCTTAGGAAACCTCGTTATCTTACCACATGATGTTCCGTTTGACGAGTTTAAATGGATCAGCACTGGAGCCTTCAAAATAGCAAAAAGGAGCTCTCAAAAACTTATTTTAGAAGCATTCGGTTCTCATTTTTTAGAACGTCCGTTTCTCGATCGCATTGAGTTCTGGCTCGTAAAAGACCAGACTAATCCCGTCATCACCGTCACAAACATGGGAAACGCGGATGACAATGACTACACAGACCACACCACAAAAGATTACGGCGTCAATATCCTTACTTTTAATTTCAAGCATTGCGCTTTTGCACATCACCCAGCATTTCGTGAAGCCTTTTACCACCTACTTAACCCACAAAAAATGCTCCGCGACTTAGAAAATCACGAAAATTCCGAGGCATCCAGTTACTTTTTCCATAAATCCAGTGCACAGCCAAGAAATCCAAGCAAAATAAAGATATTGCTAAAAAAACGCCCACTATACTGGTGAGACATTACAATTCGCTATTCTTTCACACGCAAAAAGTATCCGCCAAGGACATTGGATTGTGGCTCAAGCTGCTAGATTCGGTATTTCACTCGAGTTACGAATTATCGATATTAGCTCTGAATTTTATCAACCTAGTCAGTGGGAAGATGTAGATATTAGCATGAGTGCAGACGTTCCGAGTACTGATATCGAGGTTGCTTTTATGGATTTTTACGGAAACCCTAATCTGGCACCTCAACGTTTTTTGGCAGAAAAAGAGCTCCAACAAATAGAGGAGCTACTACGCCAAGCGCGGCAATGTATTCGTTTCAGTGACCGCGATCATTTTTACGACCAGATAGAGTGCTTTGTGCGCGATAATCACCTATTTCTTTTCTTAGAGCACCTCACCAAGCACCAATTCATCCACGCCACCATCCAGACCGAAGACAAGCACCTATACGGCCATTTAAACTTGAAAAAACTGTGGATTGATTAAAACACTAATAGGATACTTTTCACAATACCTACTACGAACAGCAGTAAATACAAAATCGCAAAAGCAAAGAAACAAATACGCCAATACCCGCGAATCACCTTGCGAAAATTAATATCACCTTGCGACTTGGCGTATAACGCGACAAATACAATGCCAACCAAAAATAAAAACAATAAAATATATAGCAAAAAGGATTGATCAAACAGCACAATCATGAAAAAATGAACTGCTAAAATCAAAAAAAAACGTCGTCACATCAGCGCTTCGCTTCACAGCTTTTGGCGTTCTTTTTGTCATATATTGCGTCACCATGAATGTCACCGTAAAAATAAGCACAGGAGCTATAATCACAAGCACCGTTATATTCGTTAACCAATTCACTGTAGGTACTCTCCTTCTAGCCCTTTCACTAGGCCGTATAATGTCTCTGAAATTGGCGCTACCATTCCCTGTTTCCGAGCAAGCGCAACAACAGCTCCCGAAATACTTGCAATCTCTGTCCGCCGCTTCTCTCGCACATCTGTCGCCATCGAAGAATAGTTAGCAGATGTCGCTGCGCATATCGCGGTCACCTTCTCCAGCGCATCCTCACAATGCAGCACATACGCCACTTCTCCCGTTAGATTTACCAATATTTCATACCAATATTCATTATGTAATAAAGCACCGTTCGGCACGCCAAGAACGGCCGTCAACGGATTAATTACCGCGTTTGCCAATAACTTATTATAAACCATTTCTTCAAAATCTGCTTGTTCTAAAAAAGGAAAGGCAGGGTTAGCCGTCATGGCAGTCCGTAACATCGCGTTTACCTTCCCACGATAAATCGCCCAATTCGTTTGGCCTACACCACGCCACACTACTGTTGTAGCATCCATCTTCCCAGCGCCGTGCTCACATGTTCCGATTAGAATTGTTTTATGTGGTAGATTCAGGAGTTGCGATAGATGACCTATACCATTTTGTAAGAATAAAAGTGGCGTATTCTCAGGGATTTTCATGAGTACTTCCATCACAGTCTCTAGTTGGTAAGACTTCACCGTTACGATGACAAAATCCATCGCTGTGAAATCCGCATTTGCTATTGGGGTCGCGCGGACACCGACAAGACTCTCCACATTATCGACAACGACTGCTATACCGCTACGTTCTTCAATCATATCAGCCTGCTTCTTCGTTCGTGTATAGAGCGTTACCTCTGCACGTAGTAGCCCTGCATATAAAATTCCTAATGCTCCTGCACCAATAATGCCAACTCGATAAGTCATGTCCTTCACTCCTCTTTCATAGCTTGGCTCTATTTTAGCAAAATCTTTGGTGTTTTGCATTTTTGAGGGTAAGGTAAAATATTTTGTCTATTTATGTACGTCGTAAAATCCTAAAATAAAAACCCCAGAAGATCCATGGCGTCTTCTGGGGTTTTTATTTGGACAAGCGTACGTATCGCTTGCTTTGTTCACGCAAATTAGTTGCTTTCTACTACTTCTTTGCCGTTATATTGACCACATTCAGGACAAATACGGTGAGAAAGTTTGTACTCGCCACAATTAGGGCATTCAACCATACCAGGCACTTGTAATTTGAAGTGCGTACGACGTTTGCGTTTTTTCGCTTTAGATGTTCTTCTAAAAGGTACTGCCATTTCCATACACCTCCTTCGCGACTTCAGGATATCTCCTTGATCGCAATCCATTTAAGAAAAAATTTCTTTCTCTTAAAATATATTCCAGCTCTTAGAATCAGTCTTCTTTCTTATCAAAGAAATCGGCTAACCCTGCAAGACGAGGATCCACTTTTGTTTCTTCTTGCTTTGCTTGTTGCTCCAGTTCTTCTTCTGTTATGACGTTCCAATCGTTTCCTTCTGATAACGCGTTCTCCACATTATCGCTGTAAACTTGCATCGGAATCTCCAACAAAAGTAATTCTTCCATCACTGGCAACGCGTCAATTTTATCGCCGTCCATCATATGATGTGTCTCGTCCAGTATCTTCTCCTCTTTGTTCACATACGTTTCCACAGATTCGATATGATACGGATAAATAACATCTTCAAATGTTCTGGCACATGGTAATACAAAGGTTCCATCCAAAACAAGGTCAATCAAAACCGAATCTTGACGCACCGTAATGTTGCCAGAAACCTTTACTAGGCTCGCTGAACGAACATCATGATTGTGCTTTTTCAAGTATTCTGTTACATCTATTTCCTGTTCAAACGGCACTTTCTTACCGCGGTATTTCTGTAGTTGAATTAATGACCATTTCATCGTTTATCACTCCAAGCGCAACAAAAAAATATTATAGACTTTTCTAAGCCTTTTGTCAATCCCTATTTCCTAAGCGAACCATGTTCTCCCGCCAGTTTTTATGGTATTCTGGAAGTAATCAGAAATAGCAACCGATGAATTCCTTTAAAATAGTTCATTTATTTAGTCTAACATGATTCACTTGCCAAACTCAAATGGTAGACTCACCTAGCTATTAGAACGAATTGTTTTACTAGATATTATTGTGACAGGGAGTTGATAAAAATGAAAGCAACCGGCATTATCGTGGAATATAATCCGTTCCACAATGGGCATTTACTGCATTTACGAGAAGCAAAGAAACAAACGCACGCTGATGTTATTATCGCTGTTATGAGTGGTTCTTTTTTGCAGCGAGGCGAACCGGCTCTCCTACCAAAATGGGAACGCGCGCAGATGGCGATTGATGCTGGTGTGGATCTCGTGGTAGAACTTCCTTTTCACTTCGCAACACAGCAGGCAGCGATTTTTGCCAATGGAGCCATCGAAATTTTAGGCGCACTAAATGTTCAGTCGATCTTTTTTGGTAGTGAAAATGGGGATGCGCATGCTTTTAGTTCTGCGGCAAAGTTGATGATAGAACAAAGCATCCCTTTTAAAGCGGCTATGCGACGTTTTCTGGACGATAAGACGCATAGCTATGCAACAGCTTGGAATGCTGCTATTCACGAACTAGCGCCCGATTTGACGCTTGATTTAGCGCAACCGAATAACATTCTTGGATTCCACTATGCACTCGCGATCGCTGAGCAGGGCAAAAAAATCGAAATCGCGACGATGGCTCGACAAAATGCGGCCTATCACGACGCGAATCCAACGCATCATTCTATCGCGAGTGCCACAGCTATCCGAACGATGTTGCTTGCCAACGACTGGAAAAAAGCCCATCAATACGTCCCCCATACCACATTCAGTATTTTGCAGAAATTCCGCGAAACGCATTCCTTTGTCTCTTGGAATGATTTTTGGCCGCTACTTAAATACCAACTTATTACCGCACCCACCGCTCAACTTCCAAGCATACGTGGCGTCTCCGAAGGCATCGAAAACCGATTACAACAAGCGGCACTTCACGCGATCAATTTTGACGAATTTCTTGCAGCAACAAGAACGAAACGCTATAGCAACTCACGTATCAAGCGCACGGCACTTCAAATTCTAGCGCAACAAACCGAAGCTACTGCGCCGACGCAAAACTACATCCGACTTTTAGGCATGTCAGTCACTGGCCAACAATATCTCCGCCAAATCAAAAAAGACATCGCATTACCAATCATCAGTACAGCTTCTAAAGCTAACCCTGCCTTGATTGAGAACGACATCCGCGCAACAAAACTATATTCTTTTGCAGCCACGCTAGAAAATCAGATTTTGCGTGACTTTCATTCATTTCCATACAGAAAAAATCCTTAATCAACAGCATCAAGGATTTTTTCTGTCTATCTATTTCTCTTTCAATGTCTTCAAATAATCTAATGCATCTTGGAACGTCTTCACCGGAACGACTTTCATCTTAGAATCAATCGCTTTCGCCGTTTTCACTGCATCTTCATAATTGCTCACAATTCCAGGTTGCGCCTTCTTCATTTCTGGTGTTATCATATCATCTGGCGCGAAGAAAATCTCCACATCATCGCGGTCTGCCGCTACAATTTTCTGGTCAATGCCGCCAATTCGACCAACATTGCCTTCCACATCAATCGTACCAGTTCCCGCGATATTATGCCCTTTCGTCCAGTCAGTTTTGCCAAAATGATTATAGATTTCAAGCGTGAACATCAAACCAGCAGACGGCCCACCAATCTTCTCGGAATCAATCGTGATTTTTGGATCAGTCACCAGTTTTTGATCATCTACAAGTGAAATCCCTATTCCAGGTGTTCCTTTTTTATCAATATCAATTAGTTCGACCGATGCTTTTTCGGACTTATCTTGGTGCTTATAGCTTACTTCGACTTTTTTCCCCCACTTTTTTACTGCGCACATAGTCAATAAATTCCGCACTCGATTCAAATGATTTCCCATCAATTGCTGTGATTAAATCGCCAGCTTCCAACACTTTCGCCGCCGGTGCATCTGGCATGACGCTCAAAACATACACGCCACGATATTCGATTTTCACCGATTGACCTGCCGCTTTGTATGCCACCTGAATCGCATTATTCTTAGATTGATTCATAAGCGATAACTGACGAACATTGTACTCCTCATCCGTTTCATTTTCCCCACGGACATCTGATTCTTTCTCAATTTCTTGATACGGCAATACCTTCGCCGCTAAGTATGAATAAATATTAGCCTGTCCCATCGCGATTGTTACCAACCGGAACACGCCTTCACTATTGCTCGGATGCCCCTCCACTGTCACTAACGGGCTCAATTTATCTGCGCTTCCCGGTCTCGTCACATAGTACGGCAATGGTACAAAAAAACGCCACAACCAATGCCAAAACAATCAGACCGGCTAAAAGTTTTTTTCCAATTATTTTTAATCATCTTTTTTCTCCTGTATTCCTAATTTATTTAACAACGCCTGGTGCACAATCGGTGGTACTAATTCCGCAATATTCCCGTTATACTGCGCGACTTCCTTGACAATGCTCGAACTGAGAAATGAATACTGCGAACTTGTCATGATAAAAAACGTCTCGATATGATCGTCCAACACACGGTTCATCGACGTAATCTGCATCTCATATTCAAAATCACTGACCGCACGCAAACCACGGACAATCACATCTGCCTCTTTCTTTTTCGCATAGTCCACAAGCAATCCTGTAGCACTTTCCACCCGCACATTCGGCAAATGCTTCGTCACCTGCTCCATCAAATAAATCCGCTCATCGACATCAAATAGCGACTTCTTCGATGAATTATTCAAAACCGCCACGTACAGTACATCAAAAACTTTCGCCGCACGCGTAATAATATCCAAATGACCATTTGTAATCGGATCAAAACTACCCGGACACACCGCTACTTTATTCATTCCCAACCACTTCCTTCTCGTATTCGAAAATCGAAAGCACTGTAATTCCGTAGCGCTCTTCCCGAATTTTTTTTAAATCCGGCAACTTTATCAGGCAAAACTGCATCCGCGTCATGCTCACAAATCGCAAGCGCCGCATCATTCACCAATCCAAAATCCGAAAGCGATGTCATCAACTGTTCCAGCTGCTGTTTCTTGTATGGCGGGTCTAAAAAAGCCAAATCAAAAGCCCACTCATTCTTAGCCAAAACCTTCAACGCTCGTTTCGCTTCATTTCTAAAAATATGCGCCTGCTCCTCCAAATGACATGCGGATACATTCAGATGCACCGTCTTAATCGCCGCCTGCGCTTGATCGATAAACACACATTCACTCGCCCCACGACTAAGTGCTTCGATACCCAGCCCACCACTTCCAGCAAACAAATCCAGCACCTTTTCCCCATCAAAAAAAGGCCCAATAATCGAAAACAGCGACTCTTTAATTTTATCCGTCGTCGGCCTTGTATTCGTACCCGGCACCGCCTTCAAATGGTGCCCTTTACGTTCTCCTGCAATAACTCTCATAATATTATGTACCTCCAATATAAAACAGCACAACCCAACCCTGCAAAGCAAAGTCGAATCATGCCACTGTTATTAAATACTAATCTGTACGTCATCCATGCGGTCACGAAATTTCATGTCTTTCTTCGATTCATATTCCGTGTTTAAAAACGGCCGATACGAAAGTTCCACACGTTTTACATAATGGAACCGTGTTAATTTAGCAGCAACTTCTTCTATCTCTGCCATATCGCAATATAAAACCGCATATTTCAATTTCCTAGAAACGTAATGCACATTTCCAAAACGCTTTAAAGAACGTACTTGCTTCAAATGATTCATCCAAATAATGATGGATTGACGTTCATTCTCCATTGCCTTTCCCCCTCTTTAAGCTGAACAGCCACAACCGCCGCCTGATCCGCATCCTCCAGTAGAGCAAGAAGATTTCGTTTCAAAAAACGGGTTTCCAGTTGGGACTTTAATATTTTCCGAGACAGCATCTGCCAAAATAAAACTAATTTCGTCGAGCAAACTTTGCAAATCCATCTCCGCTTGCCGAAACGCCGCGACATGCTCATCCATATCGACATCACGTTTATATTGGCGAGCCAGACGATTTACTTCTTTATAATCTGGATGATAGCGACCAAAACGTTGCACTTCATCGTATTGTTCCTTTATCTTTGCCAAGCGCTTAATACGCTGCCCGGTAGGTAAACTCGTCGTCATTTGGTGCAGACATTCGCGGTATTGATCCGCCTCCGTCGACGCCAAAATCATCGATGCAAGGTCATCTGACATATCGAGCAACGCCAGATTTTCCATTGTAGCAAGCATGTTGCCACCTTCTTTCCATCGTAAATCAAATTACATGCTCCATTATAGCACGATTCCCTGAAAAACGCTTTACTTTTGCAAGAAGTTCTGCGTATAAAATTTCCGATAAGTTCCAGCTCCCATATCCGTAAAGCTGTCATCAAATAAATTTTTGCGATGCCCAGCTGAATTCAGCCAGCCCTCCACCGCCGCGGGGCCATCTAAATAATTAGAAGCAATATTTTCCGCCGCCTTCGTATAATCGATATTCGCGCGATTCATCCGATCGGCAAGCGTCCCGTATGACGGCGAATCATGATCAAAATACTTGTTCTGATACATATCCACACTATGCCCGTACGCCACTTTTGCAACATCCTCATTCCAATCTAGCTGCTTTTTGCCATAGCGCTCGCGGAATATATTCGAAATATCAAAAACCTGCTGATCCGAAGCCTTATCCACCTTATCCCACTGCTCATCCGTCACCGTATCCTTAAATATATCTCCTTGATACGTCATCTCATACGGATGCATTTTTATAAGTGATAATTTATTAAAATACCGAACGCTAATCACCTTAGACTCAAACTTATCAAAATTCACCTGTGCATAAACACCGTTCCCCAAACTCACAAGCGGGCGAATGTTCAGCTCATCCTCCGACAACTCAAATCGATAATAATTATCCTCGTAGTTAAACGTAATCTCCGACTGCAACTTCATATTCAAGAAAACCTTCTCCGTTGGCATATCAATCTCAAACGGCTTCAATGGCAACTTATCTCCCAGTGCATAAATCGTCTGCACCTTCTTATTCACCACACCAACCTGCATATACGTACCGTCTGTTTGGTGGAAAATATAATTCTGATAACTATATGGAGAAGCATCAATTCGCTTAGGATCGCCATAATTCTTCACAAGTAACGACACATCTTTATTAATATAGGCCGCAAGACTCGCTTGGGTCTCTACTTTCGGGTCGCTTTCATTCGTTTTGTTCTTATCCACGTTCCCTTGTTGCACTGCTTTGTCATCCACAGAGTTCACATCCGTAGGCGTTTCAAAAAATAAATCCGTGTAGTAGCCCACAAAGAGACATACTACTATCACACAAATTGTTCGTAAAATAAATCGCATAGACTTCTGCACTCCTTCACGCTACTTCTTCTATTGTATCGGCTTTTCCCGAAAATTACTAGTACGAAAATCGACATTTTTCGCAAAATAAAAGCCCAACTCTAAAGTCAGGCTCCGCTTCTTATAAAAATACGCCGATAACAACCATCGATACAAAAAGAATCGTCATGTAATTAATCGAGTACACAAAACTAATACGCGCCCATTTCATGCTATCTTCCATCTTAAATCCATATAAACATAGCATTAACCAAATCACATTCAAAACGGTTGCTAGAATCACATAAACGAGCCCTAACTCCCACATAAAGAATGGCAAAATAGTTAGTAATACAACCCAGAAAAGCGTGCTCCACTTCGTCCGTTCGATACCTTTGACAACAGGTAACATCGGGATTCCAGCAGCCGCATACTCCTCTTTCCGCTTAATCGCAATCGCATAAAAATGCGGCGGTTGCCAGCAGAACATCACGAGGAATAACATAATCGGCACAGCGCTAAACGTTGGCTCTACTGCAAACCAACCAATAAGCGGCGGCACAGCACCAGAGAAACTACCGATAATCGTGTTGCTAACCAATTTGCGTTTTGCCCACATCGAGTACACAACGACATACAAGAAAATACCTATTAATCCGATTACTCCCGCTTGCCACGTCGTCATAAATAGCAACGCCTCACCGACAACACCAAGTACCGCAGCCACAAGTAGCGCCCGTTTTCCTGAAATTTTACCCGTCATCGTTGGGCGGTTTTTCGTCCGTTCCATAATCCCATCAATATCGCGATCAATGACGTTATTAAAAGCGCCCGACGCAGCGACAACCATTCCTGACCCCAAAATAGTAAAAATAAGAATGTCAAGGTTCTGTATAAAAGAAACCCCTGTTAATTGAAATGCCAGCCACATACCTGTAAAAGCCGTAATCGTGTTGGAATTAACAATCCCAATTTTCACAAGTTCCGTAAAATCTTTCACAGTGAACTTCGTAGCAGCATCGATTTTTGCCGTCTTCTCCATTTGATTCACTTGTTTTCCCCCTTATGTTGCGCTTTACACATTATTCACATAGATATCGAAGCCTGCATTGATCGCCTGTTCACAATATCATTATGGACACCATCCTAACCATTATCGGAAATAAACACCCTATTTGTCAAGCCTTTGGACTTCATTTGAGCACGAAGAACTGCATCTGTAACTTTTGGTTCTCCTTTATATTTCACAAGCCGTGCTCTTTACTTACATTAGTAAACAAGTTAAAATAAGATAGTATATAGCGATGCAAACTAGTTTTGTATGCTCAGTTTTTAATTAATACATATTGAAGGAGGAAACCATAAAAAAATGAAAACTTTTCTAAAAGTCTGGTCCGTCCTAACAATCCTTTGCATGACATTCGTCGTGTTTGGTGGCGCGTTAGTAACGAAGACCGGTTCAGCAGACGGATGCGGGAACACGTGGCCACTCTGTAACGGCCAATTCGTTCGCCTAACAGACATCACACCCGAAAAAATTATTGAGGTGATGCATCGACTCACAACAGGAATTAGCTCGATTTTCGTTATTGTTTTAGCTATTTTAGCATGGATTTATATTAAAGATCGTCGCGAAACGAAACCGTTAGCTATCGTCGCTGTTGCCTTCCTAGTATTACAAGCCTTTATGGGGGCTGCAGCCGTTATGTGGGGCCAAAATCCATATATCATGGCGCTCCATTTTGGAATCTCCATCATTTGTTACGCTGCCATCGTTCTACTTTGTCTGCTTATTTTTGAAGTAGATAACAAGTTCGACGCACGCAACATGGTCATTGGCACCAAACTAAAAGTCAACATCTATCTGCTCACCATCTATACCTATCTCTCGGTCTACACAGGTGCGCTCGTTCGTCACGAAAAAGCAAGCCTCGCAGTTCCAGCATGGCCATTTGAAGATGGAAAATTCGTCATGCCAACCAACGTGCAAGATTACGTACAATATTTGCATCGGTTCGCAGCGTTCATTCTCGTTGTTTGGATTTTATACGTCACGTGGATTGTGTTCCGCGAATACAGCCATTATCGCGTATTGAAATATGCAATGGTGCTTGAAATCATCTTCGTTGCGGCTCAAGCTTTTACAGGAATCATGTCTGTCGTAACAAACGTGAACCTCTATGTAGCACTGGCGCACAGCTTAATTATCACAATGATGTTCGCCCTGATGACCTATCTTTGCCTGCTCGCTAGTCGTAGTAAGCAGAATAGATTACGTATTAGATAACACGAATAAAACCGCCAAACTCGCGTTCCAGATGAGTTTAGCGGTTTTTTGTGATAGAATAGGTGTATTATATAATCAGAAAGTAGGTAATCGGTTGAAAGCTCCACGCCGCACGCTTTATTACGAATTGTTCATGCTCCTGTTAGTCCTGCTCTCCATCCTAACTATCCCGATACATAGCAAGGCAGTTACCATCCTTAATACCGTTATTTGGGCCGTTTTTACAGTCGATTATTTCGCACGGCTAATCCTGGCAAAAGATAAAAAAACATACATCAAAACACACCTATTTCAACTCATTGCGATTTTACCACTATACAGCTTCTTCCGTCTAGCTCGTATCGTTAGTTTGTTTCGAATCCTTCAATTAACAGCTATCGGACGACGCTACATCGCTCCACTCTATACTTTCTTACGGACGAATGGTTTCAATCGGATGATCAATACATTCGTGATTCTCGTCATCGTTATTCCGTTACCACTCATTCTTGTAGAACCAGATATTAAGAATTACCCAGACGCCATCTGGTTTTCCATTGTAACGACAACAACGGTAGGTTACGGTGATATTATCCCAGTCACAGGAATCGGTCGTTTTTTAGCTATTCTCCTAATGCTATTCGGAATCGGTTTCATAGGAGCATTAACATCCACTATTCGTAGCTTTATTACAAACAATAAGAAAAAGCTCAACAGCTCCGAAAAAATCACAAAAATTACGCGAAGCATCGAGCAAGCTGGCACTTTAACAGAAGCAGAAATAAACATGATCCAAACCTTTCTTCACAGCAAAAAAAACACCCGAAGACGCTCCATAAAAAAAAGGTTTGCGCCTCGTCCTAAGACGAAATGCAAACCCTTTTTATTACTCCGTTAAGTTAAAAGACCAACCAACGCCATATTTGTCCGTTAATTGACCAAATTGCTCTGACCAGAATGTTTTTTTGTAATGGCATGATTTTCGTCGCCCCATCGGATAAAGCATCAAAGTACCGCGTTAGCTTCTCCGCATCCTTCGTATCCAATACGAGTGTTACGTTATTTCCAGGAATGAACTCCATGAAATCCGGTGTATCCGAGAACATTACTGTGTCTCCTTCAATTTGAAGACTCGCATTCATTACTAATTTTTTTTGTTTTTTTCATCTATTTCAGGTCCACCTTCTTCCTGAATAGAACCGTACGTCATCATATCCGTACACGTCGAACCAAATATTTCCCCATAAAAATCTAACGCCTCACTTACCTGATCTTTCATATTAATATATACACCTAATGTCATCTTTATTCCCACCTTCTTTTGATTTTACAACGCTTTCATTCGCTAAAATTATATCATACTACTAAAGAAAAGCACACACATTTATTTCTCATTTACCATCGTCAAGTTGATTAAACGCGTCTCCACATCAAAACGATAACGCTCCGCCAGTGCTTCCACCTCTAAAATGCGAATCATCTCTTCTTCTGTTCCATGTCCGTGGAGAATGTTTTCATGGCAATACGCAACTGTCACCAAGTCATCCGGGCGTTCGATGCACACCACTTTATCCCCTAGGCAAATCTCGCCAACCTCAATCGTACGGCATAAATATCCCGTATACCCTGTATTTCTAACTTCTTTGAATAATTCAGATAAATCATTGCGCTTTCCAATCGTTGCACACGGATTACGTGCCTCTGTTACTTGAATAATCGCTTTCCCAATTCTAAAAACATCACCGATACACACATCTTTTTCCAGCATTCCCGTTACTGTCAAGTTTTCACCAAACGCTGCAGGTGGCAACTCGATTCCAAACTGCTCATTCCAGCGCGCGTAGTGCTCTGCGGAGTAAATACAAACGGTACGATCCACTCCGCCGTGGTGCTTCAGGTCCTGTTGCCCATCGTCTAAAAATCCATATTGCGTCAACATTGCTTTCTCAACTGGCTGCTTTACAATTCCCGTCATCATCGACCTCTTCTTACCAATCGCCATCTCTTTTGGCTCACCAATAGCAAGTCCAATAATTTTCCCTTCCATGTCTTCACCCCTCTGATGCTTTCAATTTAACAAAAAAAACGCCGAACTTTCAAGCTCTGACGTCCTTTTTTTATATTTTATTCATGGAGACCTTCACAATTCTGACAATTATCCATAGGAAGATAACGATGTTCACAACAATAATCACACATAGCATGAACATGGCAATAAACGTCATTCCAGAACTGTCGCCCGTTGAAAATCCATATAATCCCAGCGTAATTAAAAATAAGATATTCAATACAGTCGGAACTAAATCGACAAATAACACCGTCTTAGCATGTTTTTTTTACATATTCCGATTTCACAAAAATCCATACTACCGCCGGAAAAATAATTGGTAAGAAGAAGTGGCTAGCGTAGGAAAGTATCGCCCAAACCTTATCCTTTGTCATTCCTATCAAATCCTTTCATTATTTCTTGCGCTTCATCACAAATGTCCAAAGAGCTAGAACAAGTGCTAAAATAGCAATGCTTAGCGAAATCCATTGCATCACAGAAGGGCTTTTTTCATCCTCATCGGTCTCGCTTTTTTCTGTCGCTTTTTTTACCATGTGAATCCGTAGCACTGTCCGATACAGCCTTTGAAATAGTCGTTGTCGCATGAGGATAATCCGCGTCCTCATTTCCAGTCCACTCTACAATGGAGCCATCTTGATAATATTGGTACGCATTCCAATCTACCGTTCCAGCTTTATCTGGATTTTGTGCCACAAAGCTAAAACGTTGGAATTGTCCATTCTGAATGCCACCACCAGTCGCCGTCCAAGTCACCGTGCTATCTGCTTTATTTACCACGACATGCCACCCTGGAACCGGCTCATACGATTGAAAAGCCACGCCCGCTGGTACTTTCACGACCACCTTGATCGTCGCACTTTCTTTTTCTACTGGTACTTTCACCGTGTATGTTTCCCAAGCTCCCGTTGTGGATTCTGCTGGTGCTACCGTTACATGTGCGCTCGCAAGCACTGGCGATATCAGCAACATCGCTCCAGCCAATAAACCAGTCATTATTTTTTTCATTCTATCACACACTCCCTCATTGTTTTATTTTTATGGTAAAACTTTGGTCAATCTCTGAAAAATCCTTTGTTAGTGCGTGAACTTTTATTTCCCAACGCCCTGTCGCATTCAAATATAGACCACTTGTCGCGTATTCATTTTGTGAATTCTTTCGTGCCTCGAACTCCGTCGCTTTTTTATTACCAGATGGAGTCGCCGTCAACGTCACCTTCTGAAAATCAGTTCGCACCTGATTATCTTGATTTGTAAACGTAACGAGAAACGTATTGTCACCAACAATCGCCGGGTCAATTTTTAGGGAAACGAAACCGGAATCCGTTGCCACTTTTTGAGAAAAAGCTTCTGGGGGAGTTGGCGGTGGCGTCTGCACATTCGTCAAAAATGCGGCTACTCCAAGGATGACTATACCAAGGCCAAATTCGACGACAATCGTTTTTGCCGACATCATTTTCCCAGTTTGCCGCATGTACAAATAATGGACCAAACCAAGCGCACCCATCACGAGAAACAGCGCTATTTTAAGCAAAATAACTTTCCCATATTCCGTCGTGAACAATTTCGCCATCGAGCCTAGATTCATTACGCTCATCAGCAACCCGCTCACAATAATCATCCCCACAAAACTTGCGGCCCAAGGACTAAATCGATTCCACGCGACTTTTGCCTCTAGTTGTTTTGGCAGGAGTAAAAATAGCACGACGATGCCACCTACCCATGCCGAAGCACTTACAAGATGCAGAAAATCCATCGGAATCGCGATTGTCTTATCAGGACTCCCCGCTGCATGCCCCTGCATAGCCTTTATAAATAATAGTACCATAAACAAGGCAAGTGGCACTAGCCAAAGCCAGACTTTTTCCAAGCAATTTTTCTGGAAAAGGAGAAACAAACTGAGCATCAAAGCCAGAAGACTCGCAACCTGAACCAACCACAGGTGCCCGATTCTTGACTGCATCACCAATTCCCCCATCGCCGTAAAATCCCAACCGTTTCCACCTGTATAAATCTGAACTTGTAACGGTAAAAATAGCAAGAATCCGATGACCAGTAACCCAAGTCCTGCGAATAAGACACGAATCGTAGTCTTACGCAATTTTAGGCCCACCTCTACTCGATAAAGAGCCAAGAAAAATAATAACACACCAGCCACCAAACTGAAACCTATGTACAAAACAATTTTTACAATCGTACTAGGCCATGATGAAGTCGCATTCGTTGCTGAATCCCCACCAGTTGTAAAGCCTTGGCTCGTTTCACCAACCTTAAAAGAAATAACACCTGAAACCGGATGCCCATCGGCCGATACAACACGCCATTCCGCACTATATACATCATCAGGTAAATCATCCTGCAGACCAACTTCCACCACATGATCGTTCTTTGGGTTAATAAACGCCTTCCCATTCTCCACACGACGCCCATCTGAATCCCTAACAACAACAGAGGGATACTCATTTTGAATCATCTCCGTAAACGTCAATACAATCTTTTTAGGTGCTTGATTTACGGAGGATTGATCCACTGGCGTCGAACTTTGCAAATATGCATGGGCTTGCACTACAGTAGTTGGCACACAGAACAAACACACCGCAACAACCAATCCCACACTCCACCACCAAAATTGCTTCAACTGCCACCGACTCCTTCTTAACGAAAACTTCCTACCCTCTAAGATAACACGCGTCTCGTCTTTGCGAAATTAATTTGCTTCACAAAAGTCGAAAGCCTCACAAGACTCCAACCTCCTTTCATCTTCAAAATTCCTAAACCTGTGTGTACGCAACGACATTCCAATGAAGCGCCACATTATAATCCCATAACTTTGCGTCAATAGGGATCACAAACGCAACCCTAACACACATCTTGTTCTTTATCCCATAAAAACAGGCAAAATAAAGACTGGAATAGTCAAGACATAATTTTATGCTTGACTACTCCAGTCTTTTTATTGTTTCACTCTCGCTACAAATTGGAAGCGATTCCCAACGTATTGCGAACGCGTAAATTCAAACGGCTTCCCATCTTGTAAAAATGTAATTTGGCGTAATTTCATCACCGGTGAACCGAGTTTTACATCCAAATATGGCGCGACTTTTTCAGATACAAGCGCTGCTTCCATAATCTGCTCGGCTTCTCCAATATTTTGACCCAACTTCGACAAAATAGCTTCATAAAGCGAATCCATGATATCTTCTTTATTCAATAACGAAGCAATATTTTCCGGAACAACCACGACTTCAAATAAAATCGGTATCTTATCACCATAACGTATCCGTTCAATCCGCATAACATTACTGTTCTCCGGTAATTGCAATGCCTCACGTTCCTGCGCGCTTGCAGGTCTAATACCATAGGAAACAATCCGTGACGATGGCGTTTTTCCTTCATGCATCATTAAATTCGTGAAACTGGTAACCGCTTCTAAATGTTCTGTCATCTTTTTCTCTGCAATATATGTCCCCGCACCAACCCGACGTTGCAAAATCGTGTCATCCACAAGCCCTTGAATAGCTTGGCGAACCGTCATTCGGCTCACATGAAACATCTCCGCTAACTGCCTCTCAGCTGGAATTGCTTTGCCAACTTGCCACGTACCATCTTCAACTTTCTGCTTAATCTCACCTTGAATTTGAATATAGATCGGAATCCCTGACGACTTATCTATCATTATTTACACCTTCTTTTTTGTAGAAGTGAAGTATAACATATAACACCAAGCTACGCCATTCCTAGAACTAGTCTAGTACATAACCCAAATAAATCGGCGGAAAGCAAGATTCATGGCCTATCCGAAGAAAAACACCTAATATCTTGCTTATTCCCTATAGCAAAGATGCCGCGGCTTTATCTACAACAATCGTCACATCTGGGTGATTTTGCAAGACAGAAGCTGGGATACTTACATCCACTTTGCCTTCTACTGTGTCTTTGATAGCTTGTGCTTTATTTTCGCCAAATGCTAGTAAAATAATCTTTTTAGCGCCCATAATCGACTTAATTCCCATCGAATACGCGTGTGTCGGTACATCTTCTTCATGCTCAAAATAAATCTTGTTCGATTCGCGTGTTGATTCCGTTAGCAAAACTTTATGCGTTGGCGTTTCAAACGGCGTTCCAGGTTCGTTAAAACCGATATGCGCGTTCGTACCGATTCCCAAAACTTGAATATCAATTGGGTGATCTGCCAAAACTTGCTCATAACGTGCACATTCAGCTTCCCCATCTTCCGCTAAACCGTCTGGTAAATAGCTTTCTTTAAATGGCTTTTTCAAGAACAACGCCTCGTTCATATAGAAATGATAGCTATTTGGATCTTCCGCTGAAAGCCCAACGTACTCGTCTAAGTTCACAGCAACCAAGTTCGATGTATCTACATCACTAGTCACAAACTCTTTATATAAATCGGTTGGCGTACTTCCGGTTGCAAGGCCCAGTGTTTTTGCCTCACCGGCTTTGATAGCTTTCTCAATCAGTTGAAAAGCTTCTTTTGATGCTTCTGCTTTTGACTCTTTTACAATAATATTCATGATTTATTTCCTCCTATTGTTTGCTATGTTTTTTCCCGAATGAATAGGTTGCTTGAATGTCAAGCGCATCATTCAAAAGATTAAAGTCAGCATCTTTACCTACTGCAATACCGCCTTTTGAATCCAATTTAAATTCTTCTGCTTGGTTAACCGAGGACATTAATACCGCATCTTCAATCGAACAACCAGTAAATTTCACCATGTTACGGAAAGCATCATCATACATTAATACACTTCCAGCAAGCGTCCCATCTTCCAAACGCGCTTGGCGATCCTTCACAAATACTTTCTGACCGCCTAATTCATAGTCACCATCCGGCATTCCTTTTGCACGCATCGCATCTGTAATAATGTTAATACGCTTCGGACCTTTCACATTGTAAGCCAGTTTAATCATGTCAGGATGCACGTGAATGCCATCTACAATCAATTCTGCATGGATGCTAGGTTCCAACATAACGTGCCCTACAACGCCTGGTTCGCGGTGATGTAGCGGACGACACGCATTGTACATATGGGTCGCGTGGCTCGCCTTGCTGTGAATCAACTCCGCACGAACGGCATTAGAATGGCCCACAGATGGAACAACACCAAGTTCAATACAAAGATCCTCAAAAGCCGGTGACGTACTGTGTTCTGGCGCGTATGTCACCAATTTAATACGTTCTCCACTTGCCTTAAACCATTTTTTGAAAAGTTCCAAGTCAGGCGCGGTAATATATTCTTCTGGCTGAGCACCTTTGAAAACAGGTGACACAAAAGGACCTTCCAGATGAATTCCACCGATTAGAGGCTCATCTTTTGCTACTTCGTCAATGACTTTCAACGCGTTCTCAATATTTTCACTGGATTGCGTCATCGTCGTTGGGAAGTACGTGGTAATTCCCTCGTTCAGCATACCTTGTACTTGTTTTTTTAATTTGACAGGATCGGCATCCATCGCGTCGAAACCAAAGCCTCCGTGCGAGTGAACATCGATAAATCCTGGTACTAATTTCTGACCTTTGGCATCTACAACTTCTTCGCCTGCTACTTCTTGATAGCTTGTCATCGGGCCAACTTCACTCACAGTCTTACTGAACCTCACAAACCCTTCCTCGATAACGGAATCGCCGGTGTACACTACTGCGTTCTTGATTACTTTTGAAGTCATTTAAAAACATCCCTTCTCTAACTGGTCTATACCAATTATTATACAACTTATTTTAAAAAATGCAACTCTTTACGTTGTTTCTTTACCCTAGATTCCAATAACTATGCCTTAGACGTTGAAAATAAAAAAAGATACAGCGCTTCTCCAATCTGAGAAACAGCTGTATCTTTACATCTTTATCTATTTTTGCTCATTTTTATCTTCGTTTGGTACATCTTTCTTTTCAAGTTCAGGAATAAGAACTTCCTTTTCTTCTGGCTTGTCTTCCTTCGCTTGCTTCTTCGCGTCACGCTCCAAGTCCTCTAACATTTCCTCCATCGAAGCATTGTCTTTTTTCTTAAAGTTTTGTTTCTCGCGCTCGATAATTTCATCGACCATTTGCGTGAAATCTTGTGTCTTTCCTTTGATAGCTTCTTTTCCTTTTGCCGTTTTCTTCTCTAATTCTGCCATTAATTCATCAAATGTTTGTGAGAGTTCACTTGTCATGTCTGCTTGTTTTTTTAGCTGTATTAGCAAGATCGCGTTGTTTCTGTGCTTCGTGATAGTCTGTAACGCTGCCCCAGCTCATATCATGAATGACTTTATCCATTTTTTCAGCTGTTTCTGTTGCATTCTTTTCGGCTGTCTCTGCTAGGTGTTGTGTCTTTAGGTTCTTCCATTTCAGACGCATCTCGTGCATTTTTAATTCTAACGTATCTAATTGCTCAGAAGCACTATCATAGTGTCCTTGTGTGGTTGCCAACTGCTCTTTGTACTGTGCTACTTCTTCTTTTGCGAAGTTCGCTAGTTTTGTTTCGCCAGCTTCTTCCGCGATTCCTGCTTGGTATTCACGTTTTTCGATGTATTTTTCGATTTCTGTGCACTCTTTATAGAATAAAGATTTCAGCTCGCGTTGTTTGTCAACCGCACGCTCAATATCTTTCATTTCTTTCTTCGTTTGATCCATATAATAAGATACGGAATTACGTTTCTTCTCTTCGCGCTTTTCTTTCATTGCGTCCCAATCGTTATTCACTGCTTGTTTGAATTTATTAAAAAAAGTTTGTCATTGTTTTTTCCTCCAATTGTTTCGTATCTATTAGTAATCAAATGTATTCGTATTTGTGGTTTTACGCTTATTCTTTGTTAAGAAATAAATCAATGCTACAACAATGGCTACTGTTAGAACGCCGTGCAAATTAGATAAAATGATTAATGCGCCAACACCGATAAGTACGCCATATAAAATCTTTTCGCCTGTATTAGTTGCTATCATACATTTTCTTAGAGCCCAATAACCAAGTGCAGCTCCAAGCGCCGCCATAATCGCGGGCCAAAGGAAAACAATGATGCAATAATAAGTGCTGCGACTAATACGCCAATAATAATTCCTCTCATGATTATGTCCTCCTTGCTTTACTATACAACCATCATAAAATAGATTCCGGATTTCAGTAAGCTACTCGGGTTTGAACTTTCACTACAACTAGAGTCCTACTCCACTATTCTATAGGTCCATCCTATGTATACGATTTCTTATTCTTACTATATCAAATATTGCCCTAACTTACTAGCTCACCTTAAAAACTATCATCTAGCAAAATTAACCTTTTGATTTGTTCGATACACTTTCTATCGATTCTGATTTTTATTTTTTTCTTTACAAAGGTTATACTCGGAATGGGGGTGATAAACCAATGAACTTATTGATTCTCTAGGTATCGGGGGTGATTGTTAACTTTTTGACAACAAGGGCTTTTTCAACGTATGTGTACAGGGGATAATGTACCAATGGGACAAATGGAAATAGAGGTGAAAGGGAAATGAAAAGAGAAATAAATAAGCATTTGACTACCATTTTAAGGCATTTAGATGAGGGTGGTCTATCGCTAACACATTTTAATAAAGCAAGTACGCAGATAGAGAGAAAAACGAACCTTAGCAAAGATATAATTTTAGTTGTCCTCTATACGTTGGAAAGTTACGGTTATGTATTTCGAGTGTATCATTTGGAAGATATAACCTACCACATTACACCAAAAGGAAAACGACTTTTAGAAAAAGAATAGAAATATTGAGATGAAAAAGCCTACCGCAAGTGAAGATGCTTAGCGGTAGGCCATAAGAACATTATTTTTTTTAACGCTTGCCTTCTGTTTTCATAATCAATACTCGTCATCGCACCTTCTGAAATCATATTATTTTCTTCCAAATTAAGTTCTTCTTTCCCTTCCTCAAATGGATCTAATGTTTTTTGATTCCATAGCACATATGCAATGACTCCACTGATGGCGCCTACTGCCGTTCCGAGCAATACCCAGTGCTTCTTATCCTTCATCTCGTATACCTCACCTTCCTAATCGCTATCTCTCTTCCTTTTCCCACTCTAAATGAAAATAAACCGCATCGATGAAAGACACGGTTCACAAAAACGATAGTATTCTATGCTAAAAATGGATCTTTTGGCTTGCGGACAAAGCTTAGTATTGCTGCAATAACTAACAGTAATCCTGGTATGAATCCAGCCACGACAAAACCGCCAATTGTGACGATAATACCTGCAATTAAAAACATAAATCCAGCTAGGATAGGCTTTTTATTTCCAGTAATGCAAATCAGGCCAATAATCAACAAGACCGTGAAAACAATCGTTGCAATTAAGGCAAGAATGGCATATGTATGCACCATATCGAGAATTTGCTTCGCGCTCGGCACATCCGATACGGCAATACCTGATTCCTCTAAACTTTGGTAATAGCTTCGCGTGAAAGATGCGACGCCCTCTTTTGTACTGGCTGCACTATCTAAGATAAACCCTATTGCCGTAAACCCAACTAAGGTTACTAATCCGAAAAGCATACCAATGACAGCTAGGACAACCTCTGCTGTACGTTTAATCATATTCTTCTACTCCCTCATTTCTTACATGTTTGTTTTTAGTATACTATAAATACATTCCGCTGTAAAAATAAAGATAGATAGAAGATGCGTTTTTCCGAAAAAACTTGTATACTTTATAAAGATATTGTTATTTTAGAAAAGAGGATTTGGCCTATGTGGAAAAAAAGTTTATGGATGGGATTGTTGTCAGCTATTTTTGTTGCGGCTTCCGTACTGTTATTGCTTCAATTGAATGAAACGCATCGGGAGGTGAATAAAAGTACGACACCGACCATTTTTATTCATGGGTATCGTGGCACGGATAGATCGCTTCATGGGATGATTCGCCGTTTCGATCAGAAATATGATTGGGCTACGGATGCTTTGACTGTAAAGGTTAGTCCAACTGGTGATATCTCTGTGAAAGGTTCGTATAACAGCAAGGAAGCGGGTAATCCACTTATTAATATTGTTTTTGCTGATAATCGAGCTACTGTGACGCAGCAATCCTTATGGACGAAGAAAGTGATGCGCTACTTGAAAGACCATTATGATGTGACGAAATTTAATGCGGTTGGTCACTCGATGGGGGGCGGCGCTTGGGTTTCTTATCTTGCTTCTTATGCTAATAACCCGGATTACCCTGAAGTCGAGAAGATCGTCTTTTTAGCGGTTCCGTTTTATCCGGAAGAGTATGTAAACGGCGATCAGGAAGTGGATTTGCAAAACGCGAGTGCTATTCATACTAAGTTCGCCAAGCAGATGGAGCAGAAGCTTAAATCTACGACGCGAATTATGATTATTGGTGGTAATTTGGAAGATGGATCGAACAGTGATGGCGAAGTCAAAATTGATAGTGTCATGTATGGGAAAGAGCTGTTTACGAATCAATATGTAGAGGCCCACACGCTGACCGGTCCAACCGCAAAACATAGTAACATGCATGAATTACCGGTAGTTGATGACTATGTTGCTAAATTCTTATGGGGATTTAAGGAGTCGACGAAATGAAAAAGATTTTAATCGTTTTTACTGTTTTAGCGGTTTTTGCTGTAGGATTCGGCTTCATCTTTGCCACGCATGATGCGGCGGAAAAAAAAGCCTCAGACAACAGATAATGTTGCAAAGAAAACGGCGACAAAAGACGCGGCTGCCCAAGTAAAAAGTATCGAGACACCAACACTGTTCCTACATGGCTATTCTGGAACGAAAAATTCGATGGGCCACATGATGGACCGACTTGCTAGAAATGGGGATGCCGCTCGCTCGCTCGTTCTTTCAGTCTCACCAGAAGGCAAGGTGAAAGCAACTGGTGATTGGGACAAATTTGCGACAAAACCGTTGATTCAAATCCTTTTTGAGGATAATAAAAGTTCTTTGACTAATCAAACGATCTGGTTGCAAAATGTAATGCGTACACTCAAAAGCGAGTATCATATCCCTACTGTGAATGTCGTTGGTCATTCGATGGGCGGTGTTGACTGGGTGAGTTATTTGGAAGAAGGCAGCGACAGAGATGATTTTCCAACGGTGACAAAGTTGGTTGCTATTGGCGCTCCTTTTAATGGGCTAGTCATTGGTGAAGATGGCAAAACGGCATATGATTTAACAGAAAATGGCCCTGAGACGAAAACAGAACGGTATCAAAATTTTATGACGAATAAAAAAGCACTACCTGCTACGCTAGAAGTTTTGAATATTGCTGGGGATGTGCAGGATGGCACGAAAAGTGATACGAGCGTTTCTCTAGCCAGTGCGTTATCTGGTAAATTTATTTTTGATCAGGTCGCTAGTTATAAAGAGCTTGTGTTTACTGGTAGTAAGGCGCAACATAGTAAACTTCACGAAAACAAAGAGGTTGATAAGGCTGTGAAACAATTTCTCTGGCCATAAACAAAAAGGCGCTACGTCCGATTATACTGAACTGCCCCCTGTCAAGTAGACAGGCTAAAAAAACAAAAAAGAAAATAATATGACTTGGAACAAAAATACCATATTTATCTGTTCAACTACGCTTCATTGATGGCCTTATTTCGATATTCACTCGGAGTAAGGCTATTAAATTT
>NZ_AODE01000021.1 GCF_000525855.1 Listeria cornellensis FSL F6-0969 | reverse complement strand
GTGACAACAACCATCAAAGAAGGCGTAACAGATGAGCAGTTGGCACCATTTATCAAAGACGGTGGGATTCCAAACCAAGCAGACCTAGCGTTCGGTAACGAAGGCGACATGATCCAGTCAGAAATCCCAACCGTAACACCACCACCAGTCAATCCAGAAATCAACAAAGATATTGAAGGCAAAGAGCACCTAGACCTGACAAACCGCAACGACGCTTTTAACTGGAACATCCACACAGCATTTGGTAACCAAACAGCAAGCTGGAACCAAGCGATTATCACAGACCAAATAAACGACGTACTAGCAATCGAAAACATCCAAATCACCGACGAAAACGGCAACGATGTGACAGGAAACGGCACGATCACGGAAGAAAACAACCTAATTACCTTCACGATGAACAAAAAAAGACGACAGCTTTGCGTATCTGGCAGGCCACACCTACACGATGACTGTCACAACAACGATCAAAGCAGACGTAACAGACGAGCAATTAGCCCCATTCATCCAAGACGGTGGGATTCCAAACCAAGCCGAACTAGCTTTTGCGAACGAAGGCGACATGATTCAGTCAGAAATTCCAACAGTAACACCACCGAAACCATTAATACCAGTGGGAGTGACACCAGGAAAACCAGAAACACCATCAAAAGTAACGCCAGTCCCACCAACCAAAGAAACACCACCTAACAAGAAAATACCATCAACAGAAACAAGCAAGACACCAAAACAACCAGAAAAAACAGCAGAAATGAAAGTAAGCGAGGCAAAAGAGGAAGACAACACATCGACATCTACGAAATTCCTACCGAGTACAGGTGATGCGCTAGAGTACATCTGGATTCTACTCGGAGCAGCGATTCTCTTCATTCTAGGAGCAGTGGTTATAAGACAACATAAAAAAGCGTAATCACAAAAATAGAATGCCCGACATCATGTGGATTTAGTAAACATATGACATTGGCGATAACTGGTATTTCCTGAGTTTAAATCGAGGGAATACCAGTTATTTTTGTAGCTTCCAATGTAGCGGCTAAAACTTGAATAAATCAGCAAGAATAGACACACGAGCGTTTCACACCAAATTTTGGATTGCCAGACTCTCTTTTTGATGAAATTGTAGCTCTGAGACAGGGCTACTTTTTGACTTTAGTAATCTAGTAAACTAATATAGAATACATAAAGTGCTAAAGGGGCTGAGGATATGAGGAAGTTACTAAGCCGTTCCAATTTTCGAAAATTAAGCATTATTAACTTGCTGTTTTATTCTAAATCCGAGTACGTAGAGAAACAGTTTATTTTGGATAAAATGGAAATTACGATGAAAACTCTTAATAAGGATATCTTAGAAATAAATGAATTCTATACCACGTTTCACTTTCAAATAGAAGTTTACCAGAAGAATTTACTATACTTAAAGAAAGAGTCTGGCGTCCTACTAAATAATTCTTTACTAGGTTCTTATATGATTTACAACAGCGACATATACAACATCGCTAAATTAGCATTCAGAATTAAACCAGATTTTGTAGAGCAAGTAGCAGAATTCGCGGGCATTAGTAAATCAAGTGCGTATTCTAGGTTAGAGGAATTTGATGATGTACTTGCTGCTAATAGCTTGTTTTTAGACAGAAGCCCTTTAAATATAGTGGGAAACGAGTTAAATATTCGTTTTTTCTACTTCCATCTATTTGAAAAAGCATATCCTTTCTCTGGTTGGGAAATTCCTGAGGTGGATTTAGAAGTCATCTATTCTTTCATAGAAAAGCTAGCTCCCTACATGGGAATTTATTTATCACCTATTGCCAAGATTGATTATGCTATCGCGATAAGTGTTTGTTTGGTTAGAATACGGGATGGTTATTATGTAAAATTAACGGCACAGGAGCGTAAGGCAGTGACTGAATTTGCCCATTTATATTCTTTTTCAAATATTGATTTCACGGAGCTTGAGGCTAGTATCGGCGGTATCTCTTTACCTGAAACAGAACGTCATTTGATTGTATTGAGTCTTCGTTTGACATCGTTCACCTTTTTTGATGATAGCAAGGTGCAGCGGATACTAGATTACAATAAACAATTTAGACCTTCGCGTTACCTACTTGCTGAAGAAATAGCTAAGGTAGCCGGGACAGATTATAAAGATATAGAGCTACTTAAAGCGGAGTTACTTGCTTATTTTTCGAAATTCACTTTTTTAGAAAAAGCAGCCCAAATAACGGATATTGATTACTTTTCAAGATTAACTGCTCCTGATCAAATGATAAAGAAAAGGCTCCAACATATTGTCAATGAGGCGTCGGATGATAAAGATTTGGCCTTTGTTAGGAAGAATAAAAGTGTGATTCTTGCGTATGTGTACGAATTTGTTCATGTAGCAATGCTTTCTAAGAACGTCGCTAATTCGCTAAAAATTAAGGTATTATCTAAAAAAGGGCCAGTATGGGAACAATTCATGAAATACGAGATTCGAAAGCGCTTCCCAGAAAAATTAGTGATCTTTAGTAATGAGCTTGACTCAAAAGAGCATGTCACGGACTATGATTTAATAGTGAGTGACTATCCAGTAGCCATTTCCAATGAGATTCCGATACTTATTTGGAATATGCCTCCTACAAAACAAGATTTAAAAGCGCTCGAAACGATGATCTATAAATTTTGATAGACATTGATTTGCTCCACAACGATGGTATTATTTCCGTATCTTGCACGTAGTTTTTAGAATTGCCAACCATGTTAAATAATTCTTATTGAAATTGCCATGTCTGCGCCGTATAGTTGAGGTAGACGTGGTTTTTGTTTTGCTTTCAGGGCATCGCTAGTGGGCTTTTTTGCGTGGATTGATAGGTACTTCTGTTAAGGAAATCACAAGTAAAGCCCCATGCTGTACAATTTCTTAACAAGATGTTGGGATGAAAGCGTGTACAATTATAGTGTGAAGCGTTCTATAATAAAAGAGAACAGGAGGGATATCATGTATTTGGATGAAAGAAGCAACGTGCTGTTGAAAGAGATTCTGCGGCATCCTAATATATCGAATGCCAAGCTGCAAGAGAAGTTCGGGTTGACGCGTAGGCAGGTGGATTATAGCTTTCAGAAGGTGAATCAGTGGCTGGAAGAGCAGGCTTATCCGAAGATTCATCGGTCAGCGAATGGACGTTTTGTTGTGG
This sequence comes from Listeria cornellensis FSL F6-0969, assembly GCF_000525855.1. GTDB lineage: Bacteria > Bacillota > Bacilli > Lactobacillales > Listeriaceae > Listeria_A > Listeria_A cornellensis. The sequence goes on along the minus strand of NZ_AODE01000021.1, from coordinate 35,694 downwards.
AACCTGACCTGTTTCAACTGGTGGAAAAAAAAGACGAATGGGGAGGAGGAAGATCGGTATATCTTGTCTGAAAAGGAGCGGGCGAGCTTGATTATCTTGATGCTCTCGACGAATCAGGAGGAACTGTCGCTGAATCATTTTATTAGTGAACTAGATGTGAGCAAAAATACGGTTCTGCGTGATTTGAAGGGTGTGCAGATGATTTTTGATACGTTTGGGCTTGCGGTGCATTATTCGCGGATGAAGGGCTATCAGATTCGTGGAGATGAGTGGAATCAGCGGTCGGCGTTGATTTATGCGGCGGGGCACATTGTTTCAAGTTATAATGGTGAGTCGCTTTTGCAACATTTTATGCAGATAGATTCGACTCGGGTGGAAACGATTCGGGAGCATTTGGTGGAAGTGGAAGGGCAGCTTAATTTGACGTTTATTGATAACAAAATGCAGATTTTACCGTATATTCTGGAAAGTATTTTCAGGCGAATCCGAAAAGGGCAGCGCATCACGACGGAATTTTTAATTGATTTTAATGAGTTGTCAGATACGCAGGAATATGGCGCGGTGCAGCTGTTGATTGAGGATGAGCCGTATATTTCGGAAACGGAGCGACTGTATATTTCGTTGCAGTTGTTGACGTCGAATGTGTTACCGAAAAATGACTTAACAAACGAGACGTCGCCGCGCTTGAAAATGGCTGTGTCGCAAGTTTTGAGCGGATTTGAGAAGAAGGCGTGCATTCAGTTTGTCGATAAGGCCTCGCTGCTCGAAAAGTTATTTGCGCACATAAAACCGGCGTATTATCGGATAAAATACCATTTAACGACGGATTATAGTCTTTTAGACAAGATTGATCAGGAATTTCAGGCGGTACATTATATTGTGAAGCAGTCCCTCAAACCGCTCGAAAAATTTATTGGAACGCGTATTCCTGAAAATGAGAGTATTTTTATCACGTTGTTTATTGGTGGGCATTTGATTGATACGACGGAAAGGTTGCAGACACGGCTAAAGGGCGTAGTTGTGTGTCCGAATGGGTTGTCGATTTCGCGCTTGATGGAGAAGACGTTGCGTAGTTTGTTTCCGGAAATCTTTTTTTTATCAGGCTATGTCGATCCGCGAATTTGAACAGACGAATGTGCGGTATGATTTAATTTTTTCGGCAGTGCCACTTCGGACGGAGAAGAAGATTTTTCTAATTAATCAATTAATGGATGAGCAGGAACGATTGGAGCTCAGGCGGCGCGTGATGCGGTCGGTTTACATGATGGGCGAGAGTAGCGTGAGCGTGGAGCAGTTGATGCGGGCGGTTGAGAAACATGCGACGGTGCAGGATAAGGAGCGGTTGGCAAAGGCGCTGGCAGACTGTTTAACGCAACCGATGAAGGCGGCGGAACATGTGGCTGGAGAGCGGAAAGAATTGGCGGACTTGTTACAACCGGAGATGATTCAACGGGTTCGAGCCGTGACGGATTGGCAAGCGGCGATTCAGTTGGCTTCGGTGCCATTGCTCGAAAAAGGAGCTATCACGGATGCGTACGTGCAAGAAATGATGCAACAACATGTCACACCGGCCGCGCATATTGTATTGCGGCAGACCATTGCTATTCCTCATGCAGAGACTGAAAAAGGCGTGAAAGAACTTGGAATGAGCATGCTTTATATCGAAGACGGGCTAGCGCTTGAAGATGGCGGGATATTGCATTTCGTCGTGGTCATCGCGGCCATCGATAAAAACGCTCACTTCCAAGCTTTACTGCAATTGATGGAACTTGCTGGACATAAGAAAACACTGAAAAAAATCGCGCAACTAGAGGAATCGCAAATCATCCATCAGACAATTCGGAAATTCATCGTAGAACTTGAGGAAAAAGTGAAATAAGGAGGAATGGGAATGGATTTAGTACAGTTTATAAAGAAAGAGATGATCTGGGTGCAGACGCCTTGCCAAGATCAGACGGAACTTTTTGCAGAAGTATCCACGCGCGCGGCTTCGCAGGACTTGATTACCGACCAGTTTTTGCAGAAGTTGACGGAGCGGGAGGCCATTTTTCCAACGGGGTTACAGTTAGAGAATTTTGGCGTAGCATTGCCGCATACGGACCCAGAATGTGTGACGGAGCAGTTTATCGCAGTATTAACAAGTGAGGCGGGAATTCCGTTCAAGCAGATGGCGGACGCGAATCAAGAAACAACGGCGAATTTGATTTTTGTGTTAGGGCTAAATGAGCCGCACAGCCAACTTGCCGTTTTGCAACAATTAATGGGCGCAATCCAAAATGAAGAACACGTAAAAGCACTGCTCGCGGCAAAAACGGCGGATGATATCATCGAAACGTTGTCGCAAGTAGTATTACATTTGAAGGGTGAGGAAAAATAATGAGTAAAAAAGTATTGGTAGCATGTGGAGCAGGAATCGCAACATCGACGGTCGTTATGAATCGTGTGGAGAATTTGTTGAAGGATAACGGCATTGACGCGAGTGTGGAGCAAATTAAAATCGCAGAAGCGGCGTCGAAACAAGAAGGGGCAGATCTTATTGTTTCAACGACGATCTTGCCAACGACGTATAGCATTCCAGCGATTATCGCGACGGCTTATATTTCGGGGATTGGGATGGAAGAATTAGACGCAGAGATTTTGGCGAATTTGAAGTAATAGAGAATAGGGAGCTTGGCAGAAATCGAGTGAAAGCTCCCATTTAAAAAGGAGGAAAAGGGTATGGATAAGCTTTTAGATGGTGTACAATATGTCTTAAATCTTGGTCCGACGGTTATTTTGCCAATTGCTATTCTGATTATCGGAATGATTTTTGGTACTGGTTTTAAAAAGGCGTTTCGGTCGGGGATTACGATTGGGATAGGTTTTGTGGGGATTAACTTAGTCATTAACTTATTGGTGACAAACTTGGGTCCGGCGGCGCAACAAATGGTGGAACGCTTCGGACTGAATTTGACGATTATTGATGCAGGTTGGCCATCAGCAGCTGCGGCTTCTTGGGCGTCCCCCGTAGCAGCGATTCTGATTCCGATTTGTCTTATTGTCAATCTATTACTTATTTTCTTTAGAATCACCAAAACATTGGATATCGATATTTGGAATTATTGGCACTTTATCGCGGCTGGGGCGACGGGCTATGTTGTCACTGGTGGTAATTGGTGGTTCGCGATTCTTTGTGCGATTTTGTATGAGATGGCTGTTCTGATTATTGCGGATAAAACGGCGCCGATGGTCGAGCAATTCTATGGTCTAAAAGGGATTTCGATGCCAACTGGTTCTACAGCTGCATTCGGGCTTATTGGTATTCCGATTGGCTGGGTTGTTGGGAAAATTCCAGGGTTGCGTAATCTTCACGCGGACCCAGAGTCGATTCAAAAAAGGTTTGGTATTTTTGGGGAACCGATGATGATGGGCTTAATTCTAGGTATTGGGATCGGTTTACTTGCAGGTTATGATGTCGGTGAAGTATTCCAAGTCGGGATTTCGATGGCCGCGGTTATGCTTCTAATGCCTCGTATGGTTAAAATTTTGATGGAAGGCCTAATTCCGATTTCAGAAGCGGCACGTGAGTTTATGAAGTCAAAATTCAAAGGTCGCGAACTGTATATTGGACTTGATGCGGCGCTTTCTGTTGGACATCCAGCGGTTATGTCGACAGCTTTGATGCTCGTTCCGATTACACTTTTATTGGCGGTTATTTTGCCGGGGAATCGGGTTTTACCATTTGGTGATTTAGCAACTATTCCATTTTATATTGCTTTTATCGTAGCTTCCAGGAAAGGAAACATTGTGCAGTCACTTATCACGGGGACAATCGTTATTGCCTTCTCGCTACTTATGGCAACGAACTTCGCGGATACGCATACGGCCATGATGAATGGCGCTGATTTCAAAATGCCAGACGGAGCAACGAAAGTTTCCAGTCTTGATTTAGGCGGAAACTTCTTAAACTGGCTAATTTTAAAATTTTCTGAAGGTTACCAAGCTATTTTCGGGAAATAACGGTTTTTTGAAAAGGAGTTGGAAAAATGCGAGCAGCGGTTTTATATGAAAATAATGAAATCAAAGCGGAACAGGTGGAAGAAGCGGTTTGTGGCAAAGATGAGGTACGGGTGAAAGTGATGGCGGCTGGGATTTGTGGCTCGGATATTCATAAAATGCAGACGCGTTGGAAATACACACTTCCGGCGGTAATGGGACATGAATTCGCGGGCGTGGTTGTGGAAAAAGGTGCAGACGTGACGGAGGTTGCTGTTGGAGAACGCGTTGCTGGGATTCCGCTCGTTCCTTGCGGGAGTTGCGAATATTGTCAACAAGGCGAATTTTCTTTATGCGAAAATTATCGGATGGTTGGCTCTCATTTTCATGGTGCTTTTGCAGAAAATGTTGTGTTGAAAGCAACGAATGTGATCGGAATTGGCGATATGGATTTTGAGGAAGCGGCGATGTTGGAACCACTTGCTGTAGCGATGCATGGTGTCTTAGGTATTAAGCCAGAACTTGGCGATACGGTCGTTGTTTTTGGAATTGGGACGATTGGAATCCTCGTGGTGCAGTGTTTACAGCTTGCAGGCGTGAAGGATATTATCGCCGTGGACATTAGTGATGGGAAATTGGCGGAAGCTCGCAAGTTTGGGTGCCGCTACACGATTAATCCGCTCCAAGAAGATTTAGCTGAAAAAGTGCGCGAATACACTGGCGGAAGTGGCGCAGATATCGCATTGGAATGCGCTGGTTCTAAGATTACGCAGGAACAATGCCTACGCGTGACGAAGAAAAAAGGCAAGATTGGGTATCTCGGCATTGCTTATGCAGATGTTTTGCTACCCGAAGAAGCATTTGAGAACATTTTCAGGCGAGAGTTAACGTTAAAAGGTTTTTGGAACTCTTATTCGGCGCCGTTTCCTGGGGAAGAATGGACAACATCGATTGCCTTCGTAAATCAAGGACGAATCCAGTTGAAACCACTAATTTCCCATCGTTATAAAGTAAGTGAAACGAGTGATGCATTCGCGATGATACTTGGTCGAAAAGAGGATTATAACAAAGTCATGATTTTACCACAGGAGGAGTGAAGGAAAACGTGAAAGCAGTTGTAAAAACAGAATCAGGATTTGACAAAATGATGTTGGAAAACGTCGCTGAGCCAGTGGTTTATGGAAATCGCGTGAAGATTAAAGTGGCCTATACGGGGATTTGCGGTTCCGATATTCATACATTTAAAGGTGAGTATGGCAATCCAACAACACCGGTAACGCTGGGACATGAGTTTTCGGGTGTTGTTGTCGCGATTGGACCTGATGTTACCAATCTCAAAGTGGGCGACAGGGTAACAAGCGAGACGACATTCGAAACGTGTGGGACGTGCAAATTTTGCTTGGAAAAAGAGTATAATCTCTGTTCGCATCGACGTGGCATTGGAACGCAGGCGAACGGTAGTTTTGCGGAATATGTTTTATCACGCGAGGAAAGCTGTCATACATTAGTGGATTCGATTTCCTATCAAGCCGCCGCACTCACAGAACCACTCGCATGTTGCGTTCACGCCGCGCTTGAAAAAACGACGATTGAGCCAACCGATACGGTGTTGATTTTCGGACCTGGACCAATCGGACTCCTGCTCGCACAAGTTGTGAAAGCACAGGGCGCGACAGTTATTATGGCAGGAATTACGAAGGATAGCGAACGGTTGAAATTGGCAGCAGAACTCGGCATCGATCGCACGGTAGACACGATGCAAGAAAATTTAGCAGACATTGTTTTTGCGATGACAGAAGGCTATGGCGCAGATAAAGTGTTCGACTGTTCAGGAGCTGTTCCCGCAGTAAATCAAGGTTTGCCACTAACCGCTAAAAAAGGCACATTCGGTCAAGTAGGACTTTTCGCGGAGAAATGTAACCCAATTGATGAAGAATCGATTATTCAGCGCGAAATAACTTATATTGGCAGCAGATCACAGAAGCCGAGCTCATGGCATATCGCTCTAGACTTACTAGCAAATGGAAAAATCGATACGAAACGAATGATCACGAAAGTTTATGATTTAGAAGAATGGCGCGATGGTTTTGAAGCTGTTATGGCTGGAAATGAGATCAAAGTATTAGTGAAATCTTAATGATAGGAGGATAACGAGCATGCTAAAACAACGACAAAAAAGGACAACAGATACACAGGAAAAAGCTGGCGGGCCGATTCAAGTATACAGTTATCCTCTGAAAGCAACGGAAACGGATGTCATATTGGCGTATCACATCCGTTTCTGTTGTCATTCATTATACGCGAATCAGGGGTTAAAAATCTAGGATGAGGGTGAAAAAAATGAAAATAACTATTGGATGCGATCATGGCGGCAGACGACTAAAAGATGCTATTGTTGCGCATTTAAACACACGAGGGGTTCTTGTATCAGATATAGGCACCTATAGTGATGATAGTGTTGACTTTCCATCGTATGCAGAGGAAGTTGCCAATCAAGTGAATAGCGGAGAAGCTGATTTGGGCATTTTATGCTGTGGAACAGGGATTGGCATGTCGATTGCAGCAAACAAAGTCACAGGAATTCGTGCCGCAGTAGTCTCCGATTGCTTCAGCGCACAAGCAACACGCGAACATAACGATAGCAATATTCTATGCCTCGGTGAACGCGTTGTGGGAGAAGGCTTGGCGCTACGAATCGTAGACACTTGGCTAGACACCAAATTTGGCGGGGAACGTCATACACACCGATTGCAAATGATCACAGCAATCGAATTAAAAAACGAAACGTGAGGTGAAGGTCATGTTTTTAGATACAGCAAATATAACGGAAATCGAGGCAATGCTACCATTCAACTGGCTCACCGGTGTCACAACAAATCCAACTTTGCTTGCTAAAGAAAAAGGACAGACCCGTGCGAATATTTCCCGGGAAATATTATCGATTCTAGGCGAAAGTCAGCGTCTTTTCATTCAAGCAACAGGTGTGACACAAGCAGAGCTATACGAAGATGCCCAAACGATTCTTTCAAAAGACGCTAGAATCGCTATCAAAATTCCAGCCGATCAAAATGGTTTCCACGTGATGACTCAATTAAAACAAGAACGACCAGACGTTGAAATCCTAGCAACAGCCATTTTTTCAGTGGAGCAAAGCTATCTTGCAGCATTGGCAGGTTGTGATTGGGTAGCGCCTTACGTCAACCGAATGGCGAATCAGGGACTCAGCGCATCAAGAATCATCACAGACACGGTAGCACTTTTTAAACAGTTGGGCGTTTCCACAAAAATCCTCGGCGCAAGCTTCAAAAACACAGCGCAAATCACAGAAACGCTTATAGCTGGGGCGGCAGATGTAACAATACCAGCAGATTTAGTGGAGGTTATGATGCAGAACAAGTTAGCCGCAGATAGCATTCAAACCTTCAATCTCCATGCAAAAGGAGGTTGTAAGTAAATGGCAACACACATCGCAGCATCTATTATGTGCGCGGATCAGCTACATATAGCCGACGAGCTGGAACGATTGGAAGCTGCAGGAATTGACCTTTTACATTGTGACGTCATGGATGGTAAGTATGTGAATAATTTGGCGATTGGTCCAGAATGGCTGATGGCAGTGAAAAAGGCAACCAATATATCGCTTGATGTCCATCTAGCAACAATAGACCCATTAAAATATATCGATATGTTTGCCAAAATAAAGCCCGAATATATATCTTTTCATGTTGAAGTTTGTGAAGACATCTCAGCCGTCATCCAGAAAATCCGAAGCCACCACATAAAACCCGCCATTGCTCTGAACCCAGAAACACCACTCGAAGCCATTTCACCATATATAAACGATGTAGAAATGGTATTGATGATGACCGTCAATCCAGGTTTTGCAGGACAATCTTTTCAACAAAGTGTATTAGAAAAACTACGAACGTTACGAGCAATACTTGCAGACAACGCCTATGCGCCACTTATTGAAGTGGATGGAAATATCAATGCTACAACAATAGGCCAAATGAGCGACTGTCTACCCGATGTTTTTGTACTTGGAACATCCGCCTTATTCCATAAAAAAGATAGCAAAACCTATGCCGAACGTTGCGTTCAAATTTGGTCAGAAGTAAAAAGATAAGTATATATGTGCGATAAATCACAATGAGGAGTGAATACATTGAAAAAAACATTAGATCAACAAACTATCGATACGGTGCGAACGCTATCCATCGATATGATTGAAAAAGCAAACTCAGGTCATCCAGGAATGCCGATGGGAGCCGCTCCGATGGCTTACATGCTCTGGGCGAAAAATCTAAACTTCAATCCAACAAATCCAAGCTGGTTCAACCGAGACCGCTTCGTTTTAGCCGCTGGACACGGATCAGCCTTACTTTACAGTTTGACTCATTTATTCGGCTACGACCTAGAAATAAGCGACTTAAAACAGTTTCGCCAATACGAAAGCAGAACACCCGGTCACCCAGAACTGGGCTTTACTGCAGGTGTAGACGCAACAAGTGGGCCACTGGGACAAGGCATCGCGATGGCAGCAGGAATGGCGCTCGCCGAATCTCACCTTGCCGCTCAATATAACAAGGATGAATACCAAATCGTGGACCACTTTACCTACGCTATCTGCGGGGACGGCGATTTGATGGAAGGTGTGGCGTCCGAAGCAGCCTCACTTGCAGGCCATCTCCAACTAAACAAACTCATCGTGCTCTACGATTCCAATGACATCTCGCTAGACGGTGATTTAAGCGCCTCCTTCAGCGAAAACGTTCAAATTCGATTCGAAGCATACGGCTGGGAAGTTTTGCGCGTAGAAGATGGTAATGATTTGGCTGCCATCCAAGCTTCCATTACACAAGCAAAAAGGAGCCAGAAGCCAACACTCATCGAAGTGAAGACAATCATCGGTTACGGCGCCCCAACAAAAGCAGGAAGTTCCGCGAGTCACGGCGCCCCACTCGGCGCATACGAAGCCACCGCCGCAAAAGAATCCTACCATTGGAATCACGAAGCCTTCACTGTTCCTGTTCAAGTAAAAGACTATCTCAAAAATTACCCCAAAATCGGCGTGGAAAAAGAAACACAGTGGAACAATCTCGTCACTAATTACACCAAAGCATATCCAGAATTAGCCGCAGAATTCCAACGCGTCATCACGGGTAAACTACCAACCGACTGGCAATCCAATTTCCCAACTTTTGACGAAGCAGGGAGTAAAAAAAATCGCAACCCGAAGCGCGTCTGGCAGCATGATCAACGCGCTAGCAGGAAAACTTCCCGAACTATTCGGCGGTTCTGCAGATTTAGGCTGTTCCAACAAAACGTTCATCGATGAAAGCCCAGCTTACACAGCAAAAAATCCAGCAGGGCGTAATATCTGGTTCGGCGTCCGCGAATTCGCGATGGGGGCCATGATGAACGGAATGGCATTACACGGAGGACTTCGCATTTTCGGGTCCACATTTTTCGTATTTTCCGATTATATCCGACCAGCCATCCGAATGGCAGCACTCATGAAGTTACCCGTCACATACGTTTTCACACACGATAGTATCGCAGTTGGCGAAGATGGTCCAACACACGAACCTATCGAACATTTGGCGTCGCTACGCGCTATGCCTGGCCTCTCGATAATCCGTCCAGCCGATGCCAAAGAAACACGTATAGCATGGGCGCTCGCAGCGGAAAACAAGGAGGGTCCCATCGCACTTGTCCTGTCCCGCCAAGACCTACCAGTCCTTTCGAACCCACAGTCCACCATTGATGAAGGCGTCCAACAAGGCGGTTATACCGTATCACCATCACGCGCCGCCCTCCCAGAAGCCATCCTCATTGCGACAGGTTCCGAAGTATCGCTAGCCTTAGAGACCCAACATGTCCTGCACAACGAACATCATATTGATGCCTCCGTTGTCAGTCTCCCAAGTTGGGACCGCTTTGCCAAGGCAACCGAATCCTACCAAGAAAGCGTCCTACCAAGCACAGTCAAAACCCGCATCTCTATTGAAGCAGGCGCCACATTCGGCTGGAAAGAATTCACCGGAACAGCTGGGCTCAACATCGGCATCGACCATTTCGGCGACTCCGCCCCAGCAACGCAACTTTTCGAAGCGTACGGTCTCACAGCCTCAAACATCGCACAAAAAACGGCACAGCATCTCGCGAAAGAAGGTGTCAAAGCATGACTCGCATCGCGCCATCTCTCCTCGCCGCCGATTATCTAAAACTTGGCGAGGAAATCAACCGAATGGAATCCGCGGGCGTCGACTACTTGCACATCGATGTGATGGACGGACATTTCGTACCCAACCTCACATTCGGCATCGACATGGTCGCCCAAATCGCTAAAAGCACTCGCATCCCACTCGACGTCCATCTCATGCTCGCCGAACCTGAACGCTACATCGAAGCATTCGCAAACGCCGGAGCCGCCATCATTTCTGTCCATGTCGAAGCCTGCCCGCACATCCATGCCACCCTAAAAGTCATCAAACAAACCGGCGCAAAAGCAGGCGTAGTTTTAAATCCAGGCACACCCGCAGAAAGCCTAACATCCGTCCTATCCGAGGCCGACCTGATCCTCCAAATGACCGTCAACCCAGGCTTCGGCGGTCAAAGCTTCATCCCAGAAACACTAACCAACATTGAAAAACTAGCAATTTGGCGCAGAGAAAACAACTATTCCTATCTCATCGAAGTAGACGGTGGCATCAACCAAGAAACCGCCAAACAAGCCAAACAAGCAGGTGTAGACATCCTAGTAGCAGGTTCTTATTTGTTTCAAAATACAAATTTAGAAGAAGCGATAGCCAACATGAAAAAATGATTTTTCTTTCATGTTCACTTTGCTGATAAACAGGACATAAAAGGAACCGCTCCTTTGTGTCCTGTTTTTATTTGTACCCACTCGTGTTTTTTCAATTCCACAAAAAAATTCCCAATCCATGCATTATTTTCAAGGAGACGGGGAATAATAAAAGGCGAGGTGTTGAAAAATGAAAATAGTAGGACTATACAAATATTTACCAATCGAAGCCGAAGAAAGTTTCTTAGATCTCACAATCGAAACGCCACAAGCTAGCGGACACGATCTACTCGTCCAAATTCAAGCCATATCAGTCAATCCTGTCGATACAAAACTACGGGCACCAAAAGATACCGTGGAAGAAAACCCCCGAATTCTCGGTTGGGACGCAGTCGGAATTGTGACAGAAATCGGCGATGCCGTGGAGTTATTCCAAGTTGGCGATGCCGTTTACTACGCGGGAGACGTGACGCGGCCAGGAAGTTACGCCGATTTCCAGCTTGTCGATGAACATCTAGTTGGCGCGAAACCAGCCAATTTATCCATCGAAGAAGCCGCCGCCATGCCACTCACGCTGATTACCGCGTGGGAAGCCTTGTTCGACCGGATCCGTATCAACTGACGCCGACGCTGGGAAATCACTCCTTATCATTAACGGTTCAGGTGGCGTCGGTTCCATCGCAACGCAGCTCGCCGTTTGGGCGGGTTTGGAAGTCATCACGACGGCCTCACGAGAGGAGACTATCACTTGGTCCAAACAGCAAGGTGCGACGCATGTCATCAACCATCGCGAACCACTTTCTCCACAGTTAAAAGCACTCGGTTTTGACGGTGTAGACTACATCTTATGCCTACATAACACGGATGCTTATTGGGACGCGATGCAAGAAATCATTTTTCCACAAGGTCATATTTGCTCCATCGTAGAGCTCCAAAACCCAGTATCCATGAGCCTCATCAAAGATAAAAGCGTGACGGTGAGCTACGAATTCATGTTTACCCGTTCCAAATATAATACACCCGACAAAGTACGCCAACACGATATTTTGACGAAATCCGCGCAATTATTTGAAAAAGGTGCTCTAAAATCAACCTTAAATCAGATGCTAACACCAATAAATGCAACCACAATAAAAGAAGCACACCGAATTCTAGAATCAGGGAAATCAATCGGAAAACTAGTAGTGAAAGGATTTGATTAGGATGACAGAAAAACAAATTGACCTATTCATAGCCATGAGTTTAGATGGATATATAGCGGACGAATCCGGCAGTGTAGGCTGGTTAGAAGAGATTGAAGGCAAAGGCGATAACGGCTACACAACGTTTCTAGATGAAATCGATACCGTCGTAATGGGTCACACCACCTACAAACAATTATTCACGCTCACCGACACCTTTCCATACAGCAAGAAGCACGTTTATGTTTTTTCCAATGAAAAAGCGGGTACAAAAGACGAATACGCCGCGTTTGTAAATGGTTCCGTTAAAAATTGGCTCGAAACAACAGAAGGCAAGAGCATCTGGCTTGTCGGTGGCGCCCAATTAGTGAAAAAATTCCTCGAAGAAAATCAAATCGACCGCTTTATCATCACGGTGGCCCCGATTATTCTCGGAGACGGCACACCACTCTTTGAAAAAGGCGCAAGAGAGCTTCTACATCTCGAAGAAGTCGTAAAATTTGGCCAGTTTACACAGATGACGTATCGCAAAAAGGAGTAATGAATCATGAAAATAGCAACTTTTGATGTCGACGTACAAAAAGGTTTCACACCACTTTGCCCAGAAGAACTTCCCATTCCAGGAGGTCATCTTATCGTGCCAGAACTGCAATTTATGGCGACAATGGGCAGCATTCGCATTGGCAGTAAAGACGCGCACCCCGAACAAGCCGTTTGGACCGTCACAGACCCCGAAGAAATGTTGGCGCCACTCGATTTTCCAGACGCTGACCTGACTTGGGTGAAACACTGCGTTCCAGGTACGCCAGGCTTTGAACTACTAGACGACATGCCGCATCCATCCGAATACGATCTTTTTGTTTGGAAAGGAATGGAGCCTGATTTGCATCCATACGGCGCCTGTTATCACGATATTCGCGAGAACTTGTCGACCGGCGTGATCGAATTTCTGCGAGAACGAGAAGTGGATCTTGTTATTGTTGGAGGATTAGCTTTTGATTTTTGTGTAAAAACGACGGTGGAACAGCTTTCACGAGCAGGTTTCGCGGTGGTTGTATATTTGCCTGCGACGCGTGCTTTGTCAGAGCGCGGTTATCACGACACAGCAGCGTATCTAGGAACTCTAAAAAACGTCAGGATAGCCAAGGACCGAGCTGAATTAGCCACGTATCGCCAAATTTAATTGTAGGAAAGAGGCGAGACGAATGAAAAGAATTGGAATGTTTCCAAGCATGGTTATTTTTTCGACACTAGTTTTAACCTTAGCAACGTATCCCTTACTCCCAAGCGAGGTAGCGGTACATTTTGGAACGGATTTTTCACCCGATATGTTCGTCCAAAAATGGCTTGGCTTAATTTTAATTCCTTTCCTTATGGTGATGTTTACCGGCACAGAATACTACGGGAAAGAGAAAGTAAAACCAGATAATCGCTTGGAATTTGAGTACATGTTCTACGCATTACTAATCCTACTCGCCATCATTCAGGTGACGATTATCCTGTTTAGCCTAGGATACGAAATCCCAACAGGCCGCTACAGCCTACTACTCGTTGGAGCGCTCCTAGTCCTGACGGCGATGTACCTTTCAAATTCCAAAAAAATATTCTTATGGCTCACACTCATCGGCTTTAAAAAGATAGACGCAAGATCCCGAAATAGCTTAAGAAAAATAACTGTTATAACGTTGTCTGTGGTCGGATTCACATTCTTACTTCTCGGTATCTTCATGTTCAACGATCCCTCTATTATCATGCTTGCAGCGCTATTATCCATGACTGTTATCATTGTCGGGTCCGGCGTCTACTTAAATAAAAAATAGTACAGTTCCAGTTTACAATGAATACAGATTATGGTTTAATAAAGCCAAAGAGATGTCTTGAAAAGGAGACATATCTTTGGTCTTTTTTTAGGCCAAAATGAAAAGGGGGACATGATTTTGCGCAAAAAGATGTTAGGCATCCTAATGCTATTAGGACTTGTATTACTTGCCGCTTGTCAGTCAAAAGATGCAGTAAAAGATACGGAGAAACAAGAAACCAGCACGATTAACATCATGGAAACAGGCGAAATACCCGGCGTGAATCCAACGACCGCGGACAATAGCGTCAGTTTTAAAGCAATTAATCAAGTATATGAAGGATTATACCGTTTAGATAAAGAGGGCAAGCCAGCACTCGCTATGGCTGCCGCAGAACCAGAAGAAAAGGACGGCGGTAAAACGCTGATTTTCAAAATTCAGGAAGACGCCGAGTGGTCGAATGGAACACCAGTAACCGCTGCCGATTTTGAATACGCATGGAAAAAAGTCGTCGATCCGAAATCAGCCGCTGCATATGGCCCGCAGATGGAAGAAATCGTGAAGAACGCGACGCAAATTTTAAAAGGTGACATGGACCCAGATCAGCTCGGCGTCAAGGCGCTAGACGATAAAACGCTACAAGTCGAGCTCGAAAATCCAGTACCAATTTTCAAAGACTTGCTCACAACCGGCACATTCTTCCCACAAAATCAAGCGTACATCGAGAGCCAAGGTGACCGCTACGCTCTATCTAGCGAAAACTTAATTTCCAACGGCCCATTCAAACTAGAAAACTGGGATGGCACGAAAAAGACATGGGATTACGTTAAAAATAATAAATACTGGGACAAAAAGAACGTGAAAGCGAATAAAATCCACGTTCAAGTTGTAAAAGACACGAATCAGGCGTTGAACCTATACACAACTGATAAACTAGATCGCATCGAACTTGACGGTGAATTCGTTTCCAAATACAAAGACGATCCCGATTTCAACAAAACCTTCACAGGACGCTCCGTCTACCTCAAGATGAACCAAGGCAAGGACGGGCAGAAAACCGACCTAGCAAACGTCAATATTCGCCGCGCCTTAGCCATGGCAATCGATAAACAATCCATGGTAGACCGTTTACTTGCCAATGGCTCAGCCGTACTAAACGGAAATGTACCAGCTAAAATCATGTTCGACCCCAAAACAAAAGAAGATTTCCGCGAACAAAACGGCGATCTCTTAAGCTACAATCCAACAGAAGCTAAGAAATACTGGGAATCAGGGCTAAAAGAAATCGGCAAATCAAACCTAACAATTGCCTTAACAGCCGGCGATTCATCCCTACAAAAACAACAAACAGAGTTCATGCAAGATCAACTCCAAAAAAATCTACCAGGATTGACCGTCAACATCAAAACAGTCACACAAAAAGCAAGCTTTGTAGCCGATATTAGCCAAGACTATGAAATGCTACTCGGCGGATGGGGCGGAGACTACTCAGATCCACTAACATACCTCAACCTCTTTCTAACAGATAGCCCAGGAAATCACACCGGCTTTTCTAACACAGAATATGACAAATTAATACTAGGCGCAAAAGGATCACTATCCAACGATCCAGAAAAACGCTGGGATGCCCTTCTAAAAGCCGAACAAATTTTGCTCAAAGATAACGCAACATTAGTGCCACTATACCAAGGCGGACGCGCTTATCTCCAAAAAGCAGCACTACAAGATTACATCGCATATCCAATCGGTTCTGAGAATTATAAATGGATGTCAAAAGAGAATAAGTAAAAAAATACATTTCAAACGCAAAATTTGTGCGTTTGAAATGTATTTTTTTGCGGTATATTAAGAAAAAGTCACAATTTCGACACATTTAAAGAAAGCGGTGGTTCAAATGACGAAAACCATCACGTATATCACAGGCATTATTTTTAGCCTACTCCTATTTTTTCTTATACCCCAAATAGCCAAGGCTGACATTGTACCATTAATAAAAGGCACAACACCAGAAATCGCAACGCAAAACGGCAAGATATTGCAAGCCGTAATTAACCAAGCCTCTGCAACAAAAGCAAAACAAGTAACATTACCAACAGGCTTATTTTATATAAACGGGAAAATTATTTTGAAATCACATATCGTTTTAACCGGCCCAAATTCCAACCCCACAGCGACAACACTAACCATGAATAATGCCCCAATGACTACAGATTCAACACAAACAAGTCAAGAATCTGCCACAGATATAACCCTACAAAACTTTACGCTACAATATAATCCTACAATATCAAAATTCAATTACCTAACCAATCCTACTAATTTTTATCAAGATAACCTTCTGAATATAGGTATGACGACAAAAGAAGAGACCACAGCTGGTTACAAAGCAAGCACCAAGAGAGCACTAAAGACAAACATCAAAATTTTCAATATGATATTCAATGCAAATAATGTCGGTACGAGCATCATCAACATCGCCAAAGCGAAAAATATCACGATTCAAAATAGCCAACTCTTAAATTCAGGTTTACAAAGCGGTATTTCGCTAACTTATTCAGACAACATCACGCTCACAAATAATCGTCTAAAAAACCTTGGCAGAACTGGTATTGTGATGTATTACGGAAACAGCAGTATCAATATTTCCAACAATCAAGTCATCGATTGGATGCAACGCTACGGCAGTTATCACTACGACGCAGTCAAAAAAAAGCGGCGAGACACTAGACAGCATGCAAGATGCCGCAATCGACAGCTACGGCCCAGCAAATCAGTATATCACCGTTAAAAACAACCAAATCAACCTATCTACGGGAGCAAATAAGGTCAATCCAAATAATCCACTAATCGCAAAAAAAATGGCATCTCAAAGCGGTTCCAAACTATACGAGATATACCGCCCTCAGAGCAAGCGGCACCCAATACGCCTTATACCAAGGCAACACCATCAACATCGACAGCCCAGACACGTTCGCCTTTTTCACAACCAATATGCGCAAAAGCAATACCTTAACCAGACCAAAAGGCATCGTCCTCACTGGTAATAACTTCACATCAAGAAACATTGATTATCCCGTTCGAATTTTTGCAGGAATAAGTGATGCAGCGCTTCTAAACGGTATCACAATCCAATCCAACAACTTCCGAATCATCGGTAAAATCAACAATTATTACCGATCGCTCATCAACATCCGCGAAGTCCCAGTAACAGAAAATAATCGCACAGCCTACTACCCAACCGCACTACTCAGCGTTTTTAACAACAATATTCGTAGTACAAACCTAGGAAACGTTGTTGACGGTTCCTCCACCAGTAAAAAAGACGCCTTGCAACTCCTATTTCTAAATAACAACAAAAACAATGGCAAACTCCTTCAAACCGCTAGAAATTATATTGGAACAACACTAAAATCCGTTACTTACTCCAATAAAGCGCTAAGAGGAAGTATCATTTGGAACGCTGATGAAACAAAAACGAAATATATCAGAATCACAAATCTAGCAGGCAAACCAATAACTCCTGAACAAAAACTAATCAAAGGCAGTACTAGAAATTTTAGCATTCCAATCAAACTCGTTCGCGGGAATCAAATTAAAGTTCAAATATCAGAATCAAAAGGAAACTATACAAATAATTCCACAATTCTCTATCAAGTTAAATAAACGCACAAATTTTAAAGCTAAAAATAAAAAAATAAAAAAAATTTTAAAAAAACCACTTGTAATCGTTTTCAACCTATGATATATTATAGACATCGCAAAGGATTGTTACCAATCTACGGGCATTACCTAAGCTGATTCGTGGGATACACATGTATTCTCCCATGAAACGGTTTGGGTTTTTCTTTGTGCAAAAATAAGGTAAGAAGGAAGGTTTATATTATGAAATATGAACAACTCGCTAAAGATATTCTCGAAAAAGTCGGCGGAACAGACAACATCAATAGTGTATTCCATTGTATCACGCGATTGCGTTTTAAACTGAAAGATGAGAGTATTGCGAAAACAGAAGAGCTAGAAAAAATGGACGGCGTTATCTCCGTGCTTCGAAGCGGCGGCCAATACCAAGTCGTTATCGGAAACCACGTACCAGACGTATACGCAGCAGTACTAGCAGTCGGCGGCATCTCTGCTGAAGGCGCAGAAGGATCAGCAAACGAAAGCGGAGGCAATCTTTTTAATAGATTCATCGACATGATTTCAGGAGTCTTCACACCAATTCTCGGCGTATTAGCCGCAACTGGTATGATCAAAGGTTTTGCATCGATGTTCCTAGCATTTGGCTGGATCACACAAACATCGGGAACATACCAAATCCTCTACGCTATTGGGGATGCACTATTCTACTTCTTCCCAATATTCCTAGGTTATACAGCTATTAAGAAATTTGGTGGAAACATATTCGTCGGGATGGCCATCGGTGGCGCGCTCGTCTATCCAGCACTGGCGGGATTAACCGCAGGAAAACCGGCGTACACACTATTCGCAGGCACACTTTTTGAATCACCAATTCATATTACATTCCTTGGGATACCAGTTATTTTAATGAGTTATGCATCATCTGTTATTCCAATTATTTTGGCAACATTTTTCGCAGCAAAAGTTGAAAAAGGACTTAAAAAAATCATTCCAGATGTAGTAAAAACATTCTTAGTGCCATTCTTTACATTATTAATCGTTGTTCCAATTACATTCATCGTTATCGGTCCAATCGCAGTATGGGCAGGCGATTTATTAGGTCACGGAACATTATGGGTTTACAATTTAAGTCCAGTCATTGCGGGTCTATTACTCGGTGGTTTCTGGCAAGTATTCGTTATCTTTGGACTTCACTGGGGTCTCATTCCAGTTGCAATCAACAACTTGACAACACTGGGCGCAGATCCAATTTTAGCCATGACATTCGGTGCCTCTTTTGCACAAATCGGTGCTGTTCTAGCCGTTATCTTGAAAACGAAAAATCAAAAAATCAAAACATTGGGTTATCCAGCGTTCATCTCCGGAATCTTCGGTGTAACAGAGCCCGCGATTTACGGAATTACGCTACCACTTAAAAAACCATTTATCATGAGTTGTATCGGTGGAGCTGTCGGCGGCGGAATTATTGGCTATGCTGGTGCTCAAGGTTATATCATGGGTGGGCTTGGAATCTTTGGACTTCCAAACTTCATCGAACCGGGATCATCAATTGGAACCGCATTCTGGATGGTTATCGTAGCGATGATAGTCAGCTTCGTTCTAGGTCTTGTCTTAACACTCGTATTTGGCTTCAAAGATCCAGTAGAAACAGCAGCATCCGTAACACCAGTTGTGACACAAAGCGAAACACTAATCGAACAAGAAGTTTTAGTATCTCCACTTGCAGGTGAACTTATTCCGCTTGTAAATGTAAAAGACGAAGCATTCTCATCCGGCGCGCTCGGCAAAGGCTTGGGAATTGTACCAACAGAAGGCAAACTATACTCACCTGCAAACGGAACAGTAACGATGGTATTCCCAACAGGTCACGCAGTAGGAATCACAACCGATTCAGGCGCTGAAATCCTGATGCATATCGGAATGGACACCGTTCAACTAGAAGGAAAATACTTCACCGTCCACGCAAAACAAGGCGATAAAATTACAGCAGGTCAATTATTGACAGAATTCGACATCGAAGGTATCAGAAGTGAAGGCTACGATATCACCACACCAATTATCGTAACAAACACGAATCAATATTTAGACGTCATGGTTGTCGATGAAGAAGAAGTAAAACCAGGCGACCGCGTTATCACACTCGTTATTTAAATAGAAGAAGCAGCGATCCGAATCAAGGAATCGCTGCTTTTTTTCATGTCCAAATGAAAGCAATAAAGTTATTCAAAAAATGGGCAAAAATGGTGAGCTCGAGCCGCTTCGTTTTGTATAAAATCCCACCAAGCGCAATGCCCGGAATCAAATAAAGCAGAAAACTAACCCAATCTGTCGGAACATGTGCCACGCAGAAAAGCAAACTACTAACAATCCAGCCCAGCCATAACCGATTTCGGAAAAGTTGCTGCATTAGGAATCCCCGGAAAATAACTTCTTCTACAAATGGCGCAATAATAACAATCGATAAGAAGCTAAGTAACCAAGAAGCGTGCAAATAAACATCTTCTAATAAAATCTCATTCTGCGTATTTGTATAGGAAGAAAAACTCTGACCAAGAGAATCCACAACAGAACTAATTCCAATCGCGACAAGCATAACAACAGCTGCAAAAAACAATCCTTTCCAACTAATCCGTGCACGACTGAAAAATCGAATGCGTTGCCATCTCGCTAGCAAAAGTGTAATTAGCATGGCGGCTAAGCTAAGAAGTTCGCTATGCCACGTGACTGCCATATCCAAGGCATCATTCCCAGCAAATACATCCCAAACAATACTAGCAATCTGAAATATCAGTGATAGTAATAAATAAACACCAAAAACCCAAATAATTGTCCAGATCCGCGGTTGTTTTTGTTCTAGCATTCTGTTCCCTCCAAGTGTTTCATATGTTATTTATCATAGCATTAAATGGGCTGGGGTACCAAAGTAAAGATGGTTTTTAGAGGTGGACTACTCGAAGGAATACCTGCTCGCTTCGCTCTCATGCATGTTGGGAGCCTGATTCATTCCATTTCAAAGGCTCCCAACAAATCCGACTTGGGGCGTACCGATTTTCAGCCCATAGCCTATCGCTTAAAAAAAATAAATACAGCTATAATAAACCTATCAACCAAACAAAAGGGCGTGAAAGACGTGAAAAAAAGGGATTTTCGGTCTAATGTCAGCATTACTTATTATGATGCTAGTTGGAACACAGACACAGCCAATTATCGTACCAGCAAAAACGATAAAACTACATACCATCATTCCAGCCGAGCCATCAACAGCTCAAATTCTAGACGTTAAAAACTAATCGTGGTACTTAAGCGATTTCACATAGATTTTAATTATGCTAACGTTAAAAGTTGATATAAAAAATTTGGAGGTTATTAAAATGAACAATTTTTTTCAAATACTTATTCACTGTTATTCTAGCTATTATTGGACTTAATATCCTATTCAAAGTCATCGGTATCACGATGCATTTCCTATTCCCACTTCTAGGTTTAGCACTTGTCGTGTATCTGTTATATCGCATTTGGGGCAACCCACGTAACTGCAACCGTCGTAACACAAGTAAGCACGATCGTTACGAATGGTAAAACCGCTTTAAATCATATACTCATTTAAAACTCCCTAGGTTTTAAATTTTGCCTGAGCCCTGTGTTCAGGTTTTTTGTTGTTTAAAGTTACAACGATAAGCGTGCATGTTTGTGCATTCGGATAAAACAACTTAAACTAGTTAGTGAGGAGGCGATTAACGTGAATAAAAAGAACTGGAATCGGCTAGGAAAATTAGCGGCTGTCGCATGGATTGCAAAAATAATTCTGACAAGTAAAAAGAGACGCGTAAAATAATCGAATCAAGGGTTAAAAACATCTAATTTCATTTAAAATACGAAATTGAGAAATGCCCTCCAAATCGCCTTGGAGTGTGCTATAATAACAACAAAGATTACTGGAAATGGAGTCAATGAGATGAAAGAAGGACTTGATTTATTAAAGCAGGGAAATTGGCGATTTATCGATCAGACGACGGTGCAAGTTGCTTTTGATGCCTTACAATCATTTGCGACGGATGATACGCTTTGTCGCTCGGTTGGGAGTGAGATATCACCACCTACAACGAGAGCTTGGGTGCATCATGACACAATTTCGATGGGGATTCAAGATACAAAGTTGCCTGATTTAAAAGCAGGCATTGCCTATTTTAGAGAGCAAGGATATCGAGCTGTTGTGCGGAATTCTGGTGGTTTGGCAGTGGTACTCGATTCTGGCGTGCTCAATCTTTCATTGGTCTTTCCAGATGTGGAACGAGGGATTGCAATTGATCGAGGTTATGAGACGATGTTTGCGCTTATTAAACATATGTTTCCGACCTTTGCTTATAAGATGGAGGCACGTGAAATAGTGGGCTCGTATTGTCCGGGGAGCTATGATTTAAGTATTGATGGTAAGAAATTTGCAGGCATATCTCAGCGTCGGATGGCGAAGGGGGTTGCGGTCCAAATATATTTAGCCGTCAATGGAGATCAACAGAAACGAGCAGAGCTGATTCGTGAATTTTATCGTATTAGTGGGAAAGACAAGCAAGAGAAGTACACGTATCCAGACGTTGATCCAGCTGTTATGACTACGTTGTCAGAGCTTTTTGAAGAGCCACTTGAGGTGAACGATGTAATGGTTAAATTGCTCAATGCGTTGTATCATTTTGCGGGGCGTTTGGAGTCCAGTCGATTGATGGGTGAAGAATTGGATTGGTACACAGCTTATTACGAGCGCCTTATATTGAGGAATGAGAAGGTTTTAGCAAATCTATGAATTAGTTTAGAGAGGAAAGATGACATGTGACATATTTAAAGACACGTTTACCTGAAGTGAAAGTATTTAAAGATCCTGTACATCGATATGTGCATGTTTCTGATCAAATTATTTGGGATTTGATAGCGACAAAAGAATTTCAGCGATTGCGCCGAATTCATCAGTTAGGTACTACTTCGCTCACTTTTCATGGGGCTGAGCACAGTCGGTTTAATCATTCATTAGGTGTGTATGAAATAACGAGGCATATTGTAGAAGGTACGTTTGCCAACGAAATACAGTGGGATAATGAAGAACGCTTGGTAGCTTTGTGTGCGGCCTTATTACATGATCTAGGGCATGGCCCGTTTTCACATGCTTTTGAGAAGGTTTTCAGTACGGATCATGAACACTATACGATGGCAATTATAACGGGAAATACGGAGGTTCGAACCGTTTTAGAGCGAGCGGGAACGCATTTTCCGGAGAAGGTGGCAGCAGTTATCAATAAAACATATCAGAACCAGACGCTAGTTAAGTTGATTTCGAGTCAAATTGATGCGGATCGGATGGATTATTTGTTGCGCGATGCTTATTATACCGGGGTTAGTTATGGGAATTTTGATATGGAGCGAATTATGCGTGTGATGCGGCCAAGTCCGGATGGAAATGGAGTAATTATTAAAGCTTCAGGAATGCATGCGGTGGAGGATTATATTGTGAGCCGTTATCAGATGTATCAACAGGTATATTTTCATCCGGTGAGTAGGAGTGCGGAGGTTCTTTTGTGGAAGATATTAGAACGGGCGCGAAATTTACATGAAAGAGACTATCACTTTGCTCAGACGCCGGTTCAATTGTTGCCATTTTTGAATCGTGATGTTTCATTAGAGGAGTATATTACACTTGACGATACGGTATTAATGTATTTTTTTTTCGATATGGCAACATGAAGAGGACGCTATTTTGAGTGATTTATGTAGTCGTTTTTTGAATAGAAGATTGTTACAGTATATTAATTATGATCCGAAAGTGGATGCGGAACTTTATTTGAAGTTAAAGGGTTTACTAGAGCAGGCGGATATTGATCCAGAATACTATTTGGTGATTGATTCGACATCGGATTTACCATATGACTTATATGAGCCGGGAGACGTCGCTGGGAGGTCGCCTATTCAATTATTAATGCCAAACGGAGAATTACATGAGTTATCGACGGAATCCTCTATAGTGGAGGCTATTGCTGGTAAACGGCGTGTGGATATTAAACTTTATTATCCGCTTGATTTTATAGAAAGTGGACGTATCAATGCTGCCATTTCGGAGGAAATCGTAAGCTTGATACATGCGCATTCTTTGAAAGAATATAAGCGATGAAGTAGAAAAAAACGCTGTATCATAACGTGCTAGAGAAGTAGCTCGTGATACAACGCTTTTAGTGGACAATCGTTTGGTGCTTAGATATCCGATTTTCGAACGCCAGCTACGCCATAATCCGCTTTTTTCATTTCTTCTAGGATGACGTGGATGTTTTCTTTTGGTGCACCTAGATTTTTCGAAACAGCTTCTGTTACATCTGCTACGACCGCTTTTTTCTGATCATCTGTTCTGCCTTCTAGAAATTTTATTGTTACGAACGGCATAAAATTCACTCCTAAGTATTGATTTAATGAGTGTATTATAACATAATTAAAGTACTACAATACAGAAGGAGATTATTCATGGAGAATTTTTTAGCCTATTCGTTGCAAGATTTGCCCTATGTTATCGTGACGCTCTTGATTGCTTTCACGATACATGAGTTGGCGCATGCTTGGGTCGCTTTGTTATTTGGCGATGATACTGCGAAGAATGAGGGGCGCATTACGTTTAATCCGTTGAAACATATTGATCCGATTGGTTTTATTTTCGTTATCATAGCTGGATTTGGTTGGGCGAAACCGACACCTGTTAACACGTATAAAATGAAGCATCGACGAGTTGGAAGTGTGCTAGTGAGTTTGGCAGGCCCGGTTAGTAATTTATTGCTTGCTTTTATTGGATTGGGACTTTATTTTTTATTTTCACAAATGGATGTGGGTTATTCACAGGTTATCTTGCATTTTTTCAATTTGTTCGTGTCACTGAACTTGATCTTATTTATTTTTAATTTATTGCCGTTACCACCATTGGATGGCTATCAAATTTTGTCGGAGTTTTTACCTTTGAAATGGCGATTGAAAGTGCAAGCCTATGAGAATTATGCGTTATTATTCTTTTTAATCCTAGTTATTACGCCGCTTTCGAGGTATACGATATCACCGATTTTTAATACGCTCATTCCGTGGATTTATGGGGAGATGGCGAGTTTCTATTACTTTGTTTTTCAAATTTGAGGTTGCATTTTAGCCTATTTTTAACTATAATGTAGTGCATTCGAAATTATATGGGGGGACTTTAAAGCGTGAGTAATAAGGAGAAGACGCCGGTACAGTTGCGTTTAAAGACGATTTCTAAGCAGGAAATGGAAGAAGAACGTACGGAGTTGACGCTGTCTGGTGTGTTTTATTTGGATCATACCACGGGAAGTCGTTATCTTCATTATGAAGAAGAGCAAGAAGCTGGGACTATTAGAACTGTTTTTAAAAAATAACGGACCAAGAAGTTTTGTTGATGCGTAGTGGTGCCGTGAATATGCGTATGCATTTTTTCAGAGAGCGCAAGCGTAGTACAGTCAGCGTAGACTATGGCGTCGGTAAACTGATGATGGAATCGGAGCTTTTGAATATAGAAGAAGTTTACGTGCAGGAGAATCTTTTTTCTGGGAAGATAGATTTTCAGTATGAATTGCTAGACAGAGGTGTGAACATTGGAATTTTTGATGTCTCGATGATTTTAGAGGAGGATAAAGAATGAATGTGAGTCAAAAAAGTCAACAAGATTTGATTGCAATTATTAATGAGGCAGTGGTACAAGGATTGGGCATTGAGCAAGCGGAAGTGCCATCTATTTTGCTGGAAGTTCCCAAGGATAAACAACATGGAGATTACTCTACCAATATCGCTATGCAACTGGCGCGTGTAGCTAAGAAAGCACCGCGAGCTATTGCAGAGACGGTTGTAGAGGCAATCGGAGAAAGTCATGCGTTAATCAATAAAATCGAGATTGCTGGACCAGGATTTATTAATTTTTACTTAGATAATGCTTATTTGACGGCGTTAATACCTGTCATTATGGATGCTGATGATACTTACGGTGCAAGTGATACTGGTAAGGGTAAGAAATTTCAGATTGAGTTTGTTTCGGCGAATCCAACAGGGGATTTACATTTAGGGCATGCACGCGGTGCGGCGATTGGTGATTCGTTGGGGAATATTTTGACGATGGCTGGTTACAGTGTATCAAGTGAATACTATATCAATGATGCTGGGAATCAGATTAATAATTTGATTTTGTCGACGGAAGCTCGTTATTTTGAGGCGTTAAATATTGACGCAGAGTTCCCAGAGGATGGTTATCGTGGAGCGGATATTATTAACTTAGGAAAGCAATTGGCTGAAAAGTACGGAGATAAGTATGTCAATGAAGATGTAGATATGAGGCGTGAGTTATTCCGTAAAGAAGCTCTAGCTTTTGAAACAGCGAAATTACGAGAGGATTTGGCTGAGTTCCGTGTTCATTTTGATAGTTGGTTCTCGGAAACGACACTGTATGAGAATGATAAAATTATGCCTGCGCTAGCGAAACTGCGTGATAATGGCTATATTTTTGAAGAAGAAGGTGCTACTTGGCTTCGGACAACGGAATTTGGTGATGATAAAGATCGGGTGCTTATTAAGTCTGATGGTAGTTATACGTATTTCTTGCCGGATATTGCGTATCACTTAGATAAGTTAGAGCGTGGATTTGATGTTCTGATTGATGTGTGGGGAGCAGATCATCATGGTTATATTCCGAGGATGCGTGCTGCGATTGAGAGTTTGGGATACAGCCCAGATCATCTTGAGGTGGAGATTATTCAGTTGGTTCATCTTTACGAGGATGGGAAGCAAGTGAAGATGAGTAAACGTACTGGTAAGTCTGTGACAATGCGTGATTTGATTGAGGAAGTTGGACTGGATGCGACCCGTTATTTCTTTGCGATGCGTAGTTCAGATACACATATGAACTTTGATATGGGGCTTGCGAAATCAACATCCACAGAAAATCCGGTTTATTATGTGCAATACGCGCATGCTCGGATTTCAAGTATTTTACGCTCAGGTGTGGAGCAAGGTTTTGCTTTGGGTAAAGATGCGAATGTTGCATTATTAAATTCTGAGGTAGATTACAACTTGTTGAAAGTATTAGGCGAGTTTCCAGATGTCGTAGCAGAGGCCGCAGAAAAAAGGATTCCGCACCGGATTGTTCGATATTTGAATGATTTAGCAGTTGCATTCCATCGTTTTTACAATTCTAATAAGGTGTTAGATTTGGAGAATAAAGGAGTTTCAGAAGCAAGGCTTGCATTGATTAAAGCCGCTCAAATCACGTTGCGTAACGGACTTACACTACTTGGCGTTTCTGCGCCAGAGAAAATGTAACTAGAGATTTTTTTTGATAAGACGAGTACTAGAGAAATTTTAGATCGGGGTTTTGCTAATTATGCGCTATATCATTTTCATGTGTATTATCTTTCTGTTGCTTGTCATTGCGACGGCAATCTTATATAGCATGCAATTAGGCTCTATCCCAATACTATTGCTCGCGATTTTGCTGTTTTACATTGGTTATTGTGTGCTGACGAAGTTATGAATATGGACTTGATATGGGGATTATTGCAGAGTATGTTATAATTTTATTGTGTTCAGCGTCATTTACATGTAGAATAGATAGAGTCAGAAAAATGCAGTTTAGGAAATTATTTTTTATTATAGAAGGGGCGTGCCAGCTTTGGATTTGAGCCAATTGACAAATGAAGAACGTAAAGAGTTATCTTTGATTGAAGTGGCGCACTATGTTCTTGAAAAAAGAAGAGAAGTAATGCCATTCCAAACGATTGTGGATGAGATTACAAAGTTTCTTGATTTAAGCGAAGGTGAAGTAAGAGAGAGGCTTGTTCAATTTTACACGGATATGAATATTGAGGGTAATTTTATTTCTCTTGGTAATAATACTTGGGGGCTACGTGCGTGGTACCCAATTGATGCGATTGATGAAGAAGTTCAAACGCAGACAAAACCTAAGAAGAAACGTAAATCAGACGATGACGATGATGACGAAGAAATTGATGAGGATATTCTTGACGATGATATCGATTACGAAGAGGACGATGTAGTAGAGGAACTTGGGGAAGAAGAAGTTGTTCTTACAGATGGTCTTGTTAGTGATGACGATGATCCGGAAGAAGGTCATTTACCAGATGGTATCGAAGGAGACCTGACAACTATTGTTGAAGACGATAGTGAATTTGAGGATGAGTTCGAGAAGTAAAAAATGGATACCTGCTTCTGAACTAAGAGGCAGGTTCTTCATGTTGAAGAAATGAGAATTGGTTTGAAAATATTTTTAGCCTCTGGTTGCAATGCTTGAGGTCGCTTTCATGAAATAAAGGGTTGACTTATTTGCGCTATCTATGTAATATTTTATTTGGGCTCCTTTTTATTAAGGACGGATATAAATATTGCGCTCCCTTACTTTGCAAGATGAGTAAGTGGGCGTTTTCTTTTTGTGTGATAAATGTCAAGGGTATGAAAGCTATTGGCGATTTTCTTTTTTAGCAATGAAATTTTGCAAGTAAGGGTTCTCCACCCCGGAAATAAATTTCGATAAGGCGAAAGGAGTAGATTTTAGAACAATGACAAAGTATATTTTTGTGACAGGTGGCGTCGTTTCATCTATTGGTAAAGGGATTACGGCTGCATCACTTGGTAGACTACTTAAAAACCGAGGACTTAGTGTAACGATTCAAAAATTTGATCCTTATATTAATGTTGACCCTGGGACGATGAGTCCTTATCAACATGGAGAGGTTTTTGTAACGGATGATGGTGCGGAAACGGACTTGGATTTAGGTCATTATGAGCGTTTTATCGATATTAATTTGAACAAGTACAGCAATGTGACGACGGGGAAAGTATATTCCGAGGTTATTAAGAAGGAGCGTCGCGGTGATTATCTTGGCGGGACTGTGCAAGTTATTCCGCATATTACGAATGAACTGAAAGATCGTGTTTTCCGTGCTGCTCGTATGACGGATTCGGATATTATTATTACAGAAATCGGTGGAACGGTTGGGGATATTGAGTCTTTACCGTTTATTGAAGCAATCCGCCAAATTAAGAGTGATGTTGGCGCTGAAAACGTGCTTTACATTCACACGACATTAATTCCTTACATCAAGGCTGCTGGTGAAATGAAAACTAAGCCGACGCAACATAGTGTGAAGGAGCTTCGTAGCTATGGTATTCAGCCGAACATTATTGTTGTTCGTACGGAGCAACCGGTTTCTCAAGAGATGAAAGAGAAAATTGCACTATTTTGTGATGTTAGGGCTTCAGAAGTAATCGAGGCGCGTGACGAGGAAACGTTATACAATGTGCCACTTTCTTTACAAGCGCAAAAAATGGATCAGATTGTATTGGATCACTTGCAGTTGGAGGCACCTGTTGCTGACATGTCTGAGTGGGAAGAGCTTGTGCATAAAGTCAAGAATTTGACGAAAAAAAGTTCGGATTGCATTAGTTGGTAAGTATGTTGCGCTACCAGATGCGTACCTTTCTGTAGCAGAAGCATTGCGTCATGCAGGTTACGCGAACGATGCTGAACTACAAATTGATTGGGTTGACTCAGAGGAAATTACACCTGATAATGTCCAAGAAAAAATTGGTCATGCAGATGGTATCCTAGTTCCTGGTGGTTTCGGGGATCGTGGTATAGAAGGTAAAATCACTGCAATTAAATATGCGCGTGAAAATAAAGTTCCGTATTTCGGTATTTGTTTAGGAATGCAGCTGGCGACAATTGAATATGCGCGTAATGTGATGGGCTTAGATGGTGCGAATTCTGCGGAAATCAATCCGAAAACACCGCATGCGATTATTGATTTATTGCCAGAGCAAAAACATGTGGAAGATATGGGTGGAACATTGCGTTTAGGCCTTTATCCGGCACGAATTAAAGAAGGGACAAGAACAGCGGAAGCGTATGGCGCGACATTGGTTGAAGAGCGTCATCGTCACCGTTATGAGTTCAACAATGAGTACCGCGAGCAGTTAGAAAATGCGGGAATGACAGTATCAGCAACGAGTCCTGATGGTCGTCTTGTTGAGGTCGTGGAGATTACGGATCACCCGTGGTTTGTGGCATGTCAATATCACCCAGAATTTATTTCACGCCCGACACGTCCGCAACGTCTGTTCCACGATTTTATTGCGGCATCGTTGAAAGAATAATTTTTGAAACCGAGTAGTATACGTTATGTGTATGCTCGGTTTTTTCCATGTTGACTTTTGAATGCATCTGTTATATTATTTGTATAACAGTTATATTTAGAAAGGATGAACATGATGTCAAACACGTTAGCATTACTAGTACCATTTTTTATTTTATACTTGATATTGTCGGTGACGGCCTTGGTGGATTTGATACGGCATTGGAGCACTCGACAAAATCCAGTTATTTGGTTGATTGTTATTTTGTTAGTTAGTACATTTGGACCGATTATCTACTTTATTTTTGGCAGGAAGGACTATCGATGATGGAGAAAATATTGGAGGTTACGAATTTATCGAAGCGGTTTGATGCGTATCAGGCTGTGAAGGATGTCGATTTTCAGTTAGTGGCTGGGGAATGTGTGGCTTTGCTCGGGCCAAATGGCGCTGGAAAAACGACGATATTGAAAATGATTGTAGATATGATAAATCCAGATAGTGGGATGATTCAGATTTGTGGTGGAGAGCATACGAAAATGAAACAGCAAATTGGTTTTTTGCCGCAGTATCCTAATTTTTATGGTTGGATGACGGCGACGGATGCTTTGCAGTTCATGGGAAAACTTTCTGGTATGGATAAGGTGGCATTGGCGGAACGGATTCCTGAGGTTTTGGCACAAGTGGGGCTTGAAGCGACTCCGAAACAGAAAATTGCTACTTTTTCAGGTGGGATGAGGCAACGCTTGGGGATTGCTCAGGCGATTTTGCACCGACCGGCGTTGTTGATTATGGATGAACCTGTTTCAGCGCTTGATCCGATTGGGCGCCGTGAGATTATCCAGTTGATTCAGTCCTTAAAAGGGGAGACGACACTGTTGTTTTCCACGCATATTTTGGCGGATGTGGAAGAAGTCTGTGAGCGTGTTTGCATTATTCGCGAGGGTGAAATTGTGGCGGATGACCGGATTGTGAGTTTAGTTCAAGCCAATGCCGCGCCTGTTTTTGTGTTGAGGGGTGAGGTGGAGACATCGGAATTCGAGCGTTTGATTGCGATAGAGACGGTGATTAGTCGCGTGGAACAGAAGCAAGGAGCTTTATATTTGTATTACCAGGAGGATGCTGATGCTGCGCGTGAAGCTATTTTACGTGTGCTAACGGCGACTGGAATGGCTTGGACGAGTGTGAGTCAGGATGAGGAGACGCTTGAAGACGTCTTTTTAAGGATGGTGGGCAAATGAACAATGTAATGACGCTTTTTTTGAAAGAACAGATGGAACAGTGGCGCAGTTTGAAATGGATTTGGTTGCCGGTCGTGTTTGCGATTCTTGGAATGATGCAACCGCTTATGATGTATTATTTGCCTGAAATTATGGGGGCAATGGGTGGCGATGGTAGTGAGCAAGGGGCTGCAATTGCGGACTTAATGGGTGTTGTGAACGCGCAACAGGTCATGGCTGGAACGCTATCTTCGCAGTTTGATCAACTTGGCATTATTATTTTGATTGTGGCATTGATGGGCGCGATTATTTCTGAAAAAAATAATGGGATGCTGGCTTTTATTTTAACAAGGCCTGTAAAAGCATGGCAGTATATTTTAGCAAAATGGTTTTCTCAAGCCTTATTAGTATTTATTTCGCTAGGGTTAGGATATTTTGCGGCGTATTATTATGTTTACTTATTGTACGGTGGAATTCAGATGGCAAGTATTTTTGCTGGATTTGGAATTTATTTTGTATGGTTGTTATTTATAGTCTCGGCAGTACTTATCCTTGGAATCGTATTTCGGAGTACAGCGGTTGTCGCGATGATAGGGGCCGGTGGTGCGATTATTTTGGAGCTTGTGAGTGGAGCTTCCAGTTGGGGGCAAATCTTTAATCCCGCCTATTTGAGTGCGAATGCAACTAATGTGGTTATGACGGGGGATGTGAAAGCTTATTTTGTAGGCAATTTGTTCATTTCACTACTTTTTATTGCTGTATTGCTTACACTATCGATTTTACTGCTAACGAAGAAAAATTTTCATATCGGTAGTTCACATGAGTAAGTTGGTAAAGTTTAATGGAATTCTCATGTGATTTTCCTCTCAATCTTAGGTTGCTGATGTAATATAGTAAATGTAAACAAGATAACCATTACTTTTCCCCCCTTTTAGTAATAGGATATCTAAACTCCTTTTTCCCAAGTTGGTTCCCCTGCCAGCTTGGTTTTTTTATGCCTTTTTTAGACTTGTAATATATAAAGTATTCGTGTATACTGTACATATATTGTATATACAGATATATGCGGAGGTGCGTATGAAAATAATCATTACGAATACGTCCAGATTGCCGATTTATGAGCAAATTGCTTCACAGATTCGCAATCAGATTATCAATGGTGAACTTGTTGGGGATTATCAATTGCCTTCCATTCGGGCATTGGCGAAGGAGTTACAGGTTAGTGTTATTACAACGAAGCGCGCGTATGAGGAGCTGGAACATGATAGCTTTATTCAGACTGTCGCTGGGAAAGGTACATATGTCTCCAATCAAAACATGGCATTAATTCGGAAACATAAGATAAAGGACTTGGAGAAAAAGATAATTCAACTGTTGCAGTTAGCGGATGATTTAGGACTAACCTATAAAGAAGTTCGTGATATGATGGATTTTTTGGCAGAGGGGGACTAGACTATGGACAGTATTGTAGAAGTGAAGCGTGTTTCGAAAGTTTATAAGGATTTTTCGCTACGAAATATCTCTTTCCACTTACCAAAAGGCTATATTATGGGGCTAATTGGGGTGAACGGTGCGGGGAAAAGTACGCTATTAAAAATCATCATGGATTTAGTACAGAAGAACAATGGGGACGTTGTTATATTTGGGAAGAATACGAAAGATGCGATGGAAGAGATCAAGCAAGATATTGGTTTTGTTTTTGATGAAAACCATTTCTATGAGCATTTGACCTGCGAGCAAATGAAGCGGATTATTGCTCCTTTTTATCGGAATTGGGATGAGGCAGAGTATCAGAATTATATGAATCTGTTTGAACTCCCAAGCAACAAGAAAATAAAGGTGCTTTCTAAAGGAATGAAGATGAAATACAGTATTGCAATTGCTCTCAGTCATCATGCGAAATTGATTATTATGGATGAGCCTACTGCTGGACTTGATCCAATCGTGCGACGCGAGCTACTAAGCGTTTTACAGACAGTGGTAATGAAGGAAGAGGTATCTGTGATTTTTTCCACGCATGTAACGGCTGATTTAGAACGGGTAGCTGATTTTATTACGTATATTCATGAGGGGCGTGTTTTTTTTCAGCGAGGAGAAAGACACTTTATTGGAGCAATATGTGATTGTGAAGGGTGACCAAGACCTATTGGATGACGAGGCTAAAAGTTTGTTTGTTGATGTGGAAATTGGAGTGTTAGGATTCCTAGGATTGTCTAGGAAAGCAGAGGAAGCTCGGTTTTATTTTGGTGAGGAAGTTATTTTTGAGAAGCCGACCTTGGACGATATTATGTATTATACAGTGCAAGCAACGAAGAAGAGACAGCAAGGGGTAATGTAGATGTGGCAATTGATTTGGAAAGATGTGATGATTCAGCGTGGCTCGATTTTATGGCTAGCGGTAGTGCTAATATTTATAGTTATTTTTGGAGTGAGTATTGGGATGCCAGCGTTTATTTTCTTGTCGCTAGGAGCATTGATTGCGGGTGGAAGTATCGTAGCAAAATCAATCAGTAGGGATGAGGATAATCACACGTTACTATTTGTGACTTCTTTGCCAGTTAGTAGAAAAGATGTTGTCATGGCGCGCTATACTGGAACGTTGATTATCATGCTAGCTACAACCGTATTTTTGTATGTGGTAACAAGTATTGTGATGTGGACGCTGATTCCGATGGAGGATTTTTTCGTGAGCGCGGGAACGGCATGGATGATAATTTTAGGCATAACGATGCTTCTTTTCCCAATTTATTTCTGGCTTGGTTATGATTTGATGCGATATGTGTTAAGTGGACTGATTATTTTTTATGCTTTATTGACAATGCTAGCCAGCCTCCCTATTGTTCAAAGGGCGATAACTTGGTTTGAAGGATGGGGATATGGTGTGATACTAGCTCTTTTGCTTGGATTGATGATGGTGTTATATATAGTATCGATGCGCCTTTCTATCAGAGTGCTGGAGTTCACGGATTTATAAGGGGGGATTATAGTGTACGCATTGATAAGGAAAGATTTTCGCGTTCAGACGAAAGTGACGGCTTATTATCTGGTCTTTGCACTGGCGCTGTTGGCTTTATGGATGAGTCAGGAATTTGTAACCTGGGCTCTTTATGCTTTAGGGGCGACTATGATTTCGATGGCTCCCATTTTTGCAGCGCTTAGTTACGATGGTAAAAGTGGTGGTGAGTTGACGGCGAGTTGGCCAGTTTCTCGTGCAAAGATAGTTATTGCAAAATATATATCTAGTCTGGTTTTCATGATTTTTGCCATGGTATTTGTTTTTATAAGTACGCTAATTATCGGGTTATTTATCGAAAGTGGAAGTGGGATACGTGTGCATTTCATTTCGATAGGATTTGTTTTAGCAGGGTTATGTTTCTTTTTTGCTATTGTATTTCTTTGCTACTATTGGCTTGGATTTCAGCGATTGAGTTATATGTATACAGCTCTAGTTGTTCTTTTAGGTGTGGGACTAGTGGGTTTGTATCAGTCTGATTTTGGACATTGGCTAGTTCAGTATTTGATGGGTATGTCGAATGAGGTGCTTGCAGGTTACTTTCTGATTATTTCTGTTGTAGCCTATGGGATATCGTTATACTGTTCTTTACGTATTTTTGCGAAAAAAGATTTATAAGCGACAGAATTTATTTTTCATGAATTTCTCATCTAATTCTCGATTGGTTATCATGTGAGGCCTGTATTATAGAGAATGTAAAGAGGATAGCAATTACTTTTCCCCCCCTTTTTAGTAGTTGTTCATCCGGCAAAACTCCCTTTTTAACCATCGCGGTTTCCCCCCTTTTTCCGCGGTGGTTTTTTTTGTGTCCAGAATAAGGAGGCTTAAGGCTTGCATCTCTGGGGGGCATTGGGTGTATAGTAGAGAGGTAAATAGAAATCGGGAGGCTGGTAAAATGAACATTAATGATACGGTAACACTTGCAAATGGCGTGGAGATGCCACAGTTTGGTTTTGGCGTGTGGCGTGTGAATGATGGAGAAGAGGCAGTGAATTCCGTGAAATGGGCGATTGAAACGGGATATAAGAGCATTGATACAGCTGCTGCTTACAAAAATGAAGAAGGTGTGGGACGCGCGATTAAGGAATCTGGCGTGGCGCGCGATAGTCTTTTTGTAACGACAAAGTTATGGAACGCGGATCAAGGTTACGAATCAACATTAGCCGCTTTTGACACGAGTTTGGAGAAATTAGGCTTAGATTATGTTGATTTATACTTAATTCATTGGCCGGTAGAAGGCAAGTTTGTTGATACATGGCGTGCTTTTTGAAAAAATTATATGCGGATAAAAAAGTTCGCGCGATTGGTGTTTGTAATTTCCATGAGCATCATTTGGATGAATTATTAAAAGAAGCAAAAATAGCGCCGATGGTGAATCAAATTGAGTTGCATCCATTGCTATCTCAAGAACCGTTGCGCAAATATTGTGCGGATAAAAATATCGTCGTGGAAGCGTGGAGCCCGCTCGGAAGTGGTAAAGTCCTTGATAATAGCGTAATTAATTCCATCGCCAAAATTTATGAGAAATCCGTTGCACAAGTCATCTTACGTTGGGATTTGCAACACGGTATCGTAACGATTCCAAAATCAGTCCACCAAAACCGTATTATCGAAAATGCGAATATTTTTGACTTTGAATTGAAAGATTCAGAGATGAAATTGATTGATAGTTTGAATCAGAATGAACGTACAGGTCCTGATCCTGATAATTTTAATTTCTAGGATGAGAAAAAAGCAGTAAATCCATTTTTTGAACTGCTCCCTGTCAAGTAGACAGGCTAAAAAACAAAAAGAAATAATATGACTTGGAACAAAAATACCATATTTATCTGTTCAACTACGCTTCATTGATGGCCTTATTTCGATATTCACTCGGAGTAAGGCTATTAAATTT
>NZ_AODE01000020.1 GCF_000525855.1 Listeria cornellensis FSL F6-0969 | reverse complement strand
TTAGCAGTAGCACATTGTTTCGCGCATAAGAGTCACTGGGGGGATTACATGCTCGCTTTGCTCTCATGCATATTGTGACTCATCATAGTTTCCTGCTTCTTATTAGCTTTAGCAGTAGCACATTGTTTCGCGCATAAGAGTCACTGGGGGATTACATGCTCGCTTTGCTCTCATGCATATTGTGACTCTAAATCGGCAGGGGATGCCTCATAAGAGTCACAACAACATTGTCATCAGTCTCCTTTTTGATTCCGCCTTCTCCCTGTATAATAAGCAACAACACCCACCAACAATGCACAAACAATCCCTATTCCTACGTACAGCCAAACCGGCGTCGATTCTTGCTCCAGGTTTATCGCCGTACTATTCAATTTATCTGCCTCTTTCGAATTAATCGTAAAATTCCTTCGTAAATGCCATGTCTGCCCTTTACTCTTCGCATCAATAACCATCTTGTATTTCCCTGGTTTGAACTTTTGATTATCCCATTTTATAGCGTAATCAAAATTAGAATTAGGTGCCATTCTCAAATTATTGGTTTGTTGTTTTTTTATCGGATTCGTATCGCCTTGTTTATATACACTAGCCGTTACATCCAAATCGTTTAATAGAGCGGCTTTCAGGTTCTGTAAATTAGCAAAAATAGTGTTTTGAGCTATAAGCTGTCCTTTTTTTTATTTTTTTGTAGGTTGAGATCAGGTAAAACTTCTGTATCGGACTCTCGCAATACAACCCCGATGGTATACGAATAGCGATTGGTTATTTGGATATTATCTTTACTTCCCGTCGCTTTATCCGCTTTCTTTTCCATGAAATAAAGCCCGCCTAGAATAATCCCGTCATATTTTTCTTGTGGCATCTGAATGTCAACCGATATATTTTTGGTGCTTTTGCTCGGAACAGTAACAATATTCTCTGTTTTAGCGATACTTTTAAATGGTGTTTTTAGCGAGGAATCTAATTTAGGTGCAGTTTCAGAGTACTGGATGATACCATTTTTGTTAGTCATCGCCGTGTTCACATATACTTGTACTTGGATATCTTCCTCTTTATCATTGGTTATCGCAACTTGAATCGCCTGTTTTTGATTGGGCTTCATCATTAAATCGAAATAAGTATGTAACGGATCTATTTGATTATCAGGTAATATTGCTTGAACCGAAAATCCTAACTCTGAAGCTTCGGTCCTTACAGGTATCAGCGAAATCATGATTAACAGTAAAATCGTGATTATTATCTTATTAGGTCTCATTTAGGTTCCTTCTTTCTCTATACTGGCATCAAAATATAAATCTAACGACACATGTTGGTATCTTCTTCATTTGAATACAAACACGCATCGCTGGATTTATTGGGTATTATCAGTTAGGCGTGTCCTCTAAGTTCCAAGTGAGTGATGTTTTGTATTGTACATTGGCAACTTTGGCGGTGTCAATTGGCACTTTCAAGCTGACACCCGTCTCCGATGCTGCACCTTCGCCAAATGCAATGCTCCATGTACCCATTCCTTTTTTATCGGCTGCTGTTGCGATATCAGAAGAAGCTCCCCCTACTGGATCAAGCGTTGCCACCGAGGTTGTTGGTGCATAGCTAGTATCTGTGAGTGATTTAGGAGTACCCGCAACAAGGCTTAGTTCTGCGTTATCTAGTTCTTTCGCAGTGCCATCTTGTGTCGTAAATTGCCCATTTTGCATCACCGTTAGCTTCCAACCAGCGTTTGTACCACGTTTATCTGTTACCTGTACAAAGTTAGGAACGTCAATCACATTCCCTGTACTCGTCACTTTCACCTTATCTAATTTTGCGTAATATGTGGTGGTTGCCGGTGTGATTACATTACTCCCAAAATGAAAATTGGAGACGTAATTGATGCTCAGTGGCCCAGCGGTTCCTGGTTCATGTGGATCGAGCGGATTTGTCGGATCCACAGGCCCAACTGGCGTGTTCGGATTAGTTGGATCGAGCGGTGAGGTTGTCGTCGTATCTTGAATAAATGTTGTATCTGTGATGGAATCCATACTACCTGCTGTTGCTGCGGATACAGACACACTTCCCCCTACAAAAGTACTCACTACTCCTAAAATTGCCCACCATTTTTTCGACTTCATTTGTTTTCCCACTTTCTCCTTTTATTTAATCAATTAGGATAACCTAATATAATTACATTGGTGTATCTGCAAGTGTCCATATTAACTTTCCCGTATATTGCTTATTTTTCACTAGATTGGGACTGGGTGCTAATTTTAATCGGATACCTTCTGTAGGTTGCCATATTACTTCATACAGCTGGTCATCCTGCTGGCTTTGGTTAACAATAAGTTGATTACTTGCATTCAAAATAGAATCGACATTATTTTGACTATATACTAGGCTCTGCTCTAATTTTTGATTGTCACTGTTCGTTAGCGGTACATCTTCTCGAACGTAGAGTTGCCATGGTGTTTTTTTAACCCTGCCATCACGAATTTTGATTGTTCCTGTGGCATTCGTGCGGTTATATATTTGCGGCTTACTTGGAATCGGAATATTAGTAAATGTAATAGAGCTAGGCACTTCCAACAGCTTTAACGTGCCATCTGTAATTGGAATGACTATACTATTACTTATTTCTGGAATCGCCGTAGCATTCCCGGTTTGCCCATTTGCAAAAATAGTGCTAGTGAGGTTTGGCGGATAAGCTGTAGAGGCAACTGTAGCGGTGTATTGTAGCTGTATTTGATCACCCTGGACTGTGAGTGGATTATTGCTAACTGTGCCTAGGATCGACTGCATAGACGGGCTCGTAGGATCACTAATCATTGTCGGCGCTGTGAGTTGTGTCGTTACGCCATTGCTTATTTTTGTGAGTGTGATATTGCTTATATTGATGAGGCCGGATGGTATGTGTATTTTTACATTTTGATTCATCCATATTGCGTTTGCGTTTTGTAATGTTGTAGTGGCAATATATCTGATGTTTTGGTTGGATGCTACACTCGGTGCGCCTTCCCAAACATCGCTTCCATTTTTGCGCTCTATTTTTTGAAATATTGCTAAGCTAGGTGAGTTATATCTTGCCGTGGTTGTCGTTGAGGCACTTGATACGAGCAATTCTCCAGTTCGAGTGCTATAGCCTTGCATGATAATGCTTACTTGATCGCCTGAGCGTAAAGCTGGAATTCCTGCTAATGATATCCTCCCATCAACCTGTGGTATGACGTCATAATTTGTTTGATTTATCGTTATATGAGCTTTATAAATGCCTGGATTCGTTTGGTTGGACACTCCTGTAACTTGTGTATCACCAACTTTAGCTGGATTTAATGTGGCGTCCTGGATCGGCCATTTTGCGGTAATTAGTGCGCTTGATTTTGTTTCGTAAATATCTGTATTTGTTTTAGATTTAGCTCGTAAAATTGCCGTTGCCGTATCTCCATATTCATAAGGAACAGCGAGTGTTGTTGTAAAAATCCCCGAAGCATTAACTGGTAAATTCGTTTGTTTTGTAGTCGCGCCTGCTCGTGTTTTGTATGTTATGTCAGCAGTGTATGTATAATTGCCGTCCAGCGTTTGACTCGCATTTCCACTGATTACTGTTCCAAGATGCGACAGTGTGTCGGCTAAAACAGGCGGGTAAATCGCCAAAACTGGGTAATTCCCAATGCCAAATGATGCCGTCGTGATTGTTGCAGTTCTGGCATTTCCAGTGATTAAATTAATGCCTTCTGACGCTGAAACGAGCGTCCCTTTTGCGGTGTAATTTGTGCCGTTGTAAGGGTTAGGAACAGAGATTGCATTTCGGTAAAGTACGCCTGCATCTAAGTTCATATCTACTTTCCATGTATTTGTAAGGCTTAATAATGTGGTGCTCTTGGGAAAAGTAAACACGACGGAATGCGTCCCTTCATCGTAGGATTTTACGACACCGCTATTCGTTGCTTGCATATCAAATGTCAGGTTACTCAGCAGATTTTGTGGATACATTATTGTACCTGTTAAACTATTCAAAAATGCGGTTTGTTTGCTAATATTACCTGCTAACTGATCACCAATTTCACTTGGTAACTGCACGATTACAAGAGGAACATCATTCAGAGTGAGCGAAACTAAGGGCGTGTATTGGTAAGTTAAATGCATGATGCCCTGTCCACTAGAACCAGTTGCATAAGAACCCGTTAAAGTGCTTGTTCCTAGCGCTATTGTTGCAGCTGGTGACGGAGCTGCAACATTTTCTTTACGTTCACCAGAAACAGAATGTCCTGTGACTATTCCCACAATAATCAGACTAATCATGCCTAAATAAAAAAACATACGCCACGTTTTCTTTTTGTTCATTTCGTCACTCCCAGCTTTGATTTGCAGTTATAATTACAGACCTAAAAATTTACGTTTTATGTATATCATTGCTTATGATTGTAACTATTTATGTAATACCCTCAAAAAAATATAAAAAACATCAGAAAAGTTTTTTGTCTGTTATGAACTATTTCAAACAAAAAAAAGCCTGTTCATAATGCCGATGATGACATTAATAAACAAACTTTACTTCTAGCTATTCTTTAATTTTGAGTGGTGATTCCCTTCAAATAATTTAAGACTGTGCTCATCCCGTCTTTCCCCTGCCGCACACATTCCGACAACTCGACGCCGTCAAACGATGCACCACCAGCAAAGACGCCCGGATAGGCTTTCCTAAATTCTTCAAAAATCGCTTCTTTCCGTTGCACATGTCCCACCGTATATTGCGGGATACTATTCCGCCACCGCGTGACCATCGTGTACTCCGGCGCCTGATTAATCGTCATAATCCGATTCAAATCATTCAGAACCGTCTCCTCAATCGCCTTATCTGCTAAGTCAACGATTGATTCTTCTTTCCTACGACCAACAAACGCACGCAGCAAAATTTTGTCATCAGGAACCGTATGCGGCCATTTCCGGTGAATCCAAGAACACGCCGTCATCGAAAAATCCTCATTTCGCGACACAACAAAACCGCTTCCCTTAATATCCTTCTCAATCGCATCTTTTGGAAAAATCATCCCGACCGTCGCCACACTCGCAACTGGAATCTCACCGATTTCCTCAAAAATCGCGTCATCTCGGAACATCGGAATAATCTCATGGTACGGTAACGCGATAAAAATACTATCTGCATGAAGCTTCTCCTGATTTGAAACTGTCAACTCATAGCCGCGCGCCTGTTTCGAAATGTTATGCACGCGTTTGCCTTTTTTTTATAATTTTAGCAGAAAGCTCTTTTTCCAGCGCCTCCACAATCGTCGTTAAACCTTGTCGTAGCGTCAAAAACGTCGATTCCGTACTCTGTTTCGCCGTCGTTTCATTATAAATTGCGCGAATCCCTCTAATCAGACTGCCATGCTCCCGCTCCAATTTTAAAAATTGCTCACCGGTCGCCTCCGCACTCATCTCATCCAGATCTCCCGCATAAATTCCTGACATCAGCGGTTCTAAAACATTGTCGACCATTTCATCACCAACACGCGCACGCAAAAATGCCCCCAACGACATATCCGCACCATCCACTTGCTGCTTTCCCAAAAACAAATCACCCATCACGCGCAGTTTCCCACTCGCAGATAGCAATCCTGTCTTGAAAAACGGACGGTATCGCGCTGGAATCCCCATAATCGAACCACGAGGAATCGCATGAAGTCCCTGTTTTGCGAGCACATAATTATCCCCCGTCGCGTTCTCCACCAACTGGTCTTCAAGTCCAAGATCCCGTACTAACTCCTGCATTTCCGGTTTTCGCCGTAAAAATGAATCCGGCCCCCGCTCAATCACGTAGCCATCACGCCGCACAGTTTCAATCTTTCCCCCGACTTTTGTCCCAGCCTCCAGCAATACCAATTCATAGTCTAAACCTTGTTTTTCAAGCTCCCTTTTCAAGTAAAATGTACTGGATAATCCTGTAATACCTCCACCAATCACAACTATCTTTTTCTTAACCACAGGAAACACGCACCTTTTTAGTTAGATTTCTCTCTATTTACTCCAATTTTTCCAAACAACCGTTGCCAGCACATCTAGAAATTCTTTATCATCATTTGGCATCGGTGGGCGGTGATATGTCGCTCCAATTTCGTCCGTCACAACTTTACACTCGTAATCATTATCGTACAGCACTTCCAAATGCTCCGCCACAAAACCAACCGGCGTATAAATGAAATGCTTATAGCCATGCTCCTCAAACAAAGCACGCGTCAAATCCTGCACATCAGGGCCAAGCCAAGGCGTTCCAGTCTTGCCCTCACTCTGCCAACCCAACGCATAATGTGGCACATCCACTTGATCAAAAATAAGTTTCGCCGTCTCCGCCAACTGGTCAGGATACGGATCGCCATGCTCTTTAATCTTCTCTGGTAAACTATGCGCCGAAACAACAAGCACCGTCTGATCTAGCTCCTCTTTTGGAATCGCCACATCATTAATGCGTTTCGCCCACATCTCGATAAATGTCGGTTCATCATACCAACTATCAATCGTCTTAATCGTTGGCCCACCAATCTCTTCCGTCTTCTTCAGCGCACGACCATTATATTCCTTCACGCTAAAACTCGAATAATGCGGCGCCAAAATAATCGAAATCGCCTCTTCCACACCATCATTTTTCATTTCCTGCACCGCATCTTCAATAAACGGCTCGATATGCTTCAATCCAATATACGTTTTAAATG
This sequence comes from Listeria cornellensis FSL F6-0969, assembly GCF_000525855.1. Lineage (GTDB taxonomy): Bacteria > Bacillota > Bacilli > Lactobacillales > Listeriaceae > Listeria_A > Listeria_A cornellensis. The sequence goes on along the minus strand of NZ_AODE01000020.1, from coordinate 48,913 downwards.
CAATATCCGATTGCATACCATTCAGCGTCTCCGCCAATCCGTAGCCTTGCGCCTGCGTAATTTTAGCGAGCGGTGAAAGCCCACCAATCGCATGATAACGCGAACGAAGATCATCAATCAAATCCTGACTCGGCGTACGACCATGCCTAATATCCGTATAATAACGCTCAATATCCTCATCTTTATACGGCGTTCCATAAGCCATTACCAACAATCCAACTTTTTTTACTCACGCTTCTCCACCCCTTAGTAAAATTGCACTTCTATCGTGTACAAAAGCCGTTAATTCCTTCAACATCGCAGGCGACACCTCCGGAAAAACGCCGTGTCCTAAATTAAAAATAAAGCCCGGTTCCTGCGTCCCTTCTGCTAAAATAAGTTCCGCTTGCGTCAAACACTTCTCACGCGCCAAAAGTAGCGATGGATCCAGATTCCCCTGTAACGCCATGCCACCAGCCCGCTTTCTCGCATCCGCAATCGACATCCGCCAATCCACACCAACAACGTCAACGCCAAGGTCTTGCCATTCCGCTAACAAATGCGTCGCGCCAACCGCTTGCATAATCACAGGCGTCATTGGACTCGCTTTCTTCACGGTCGCCACGATTTGCATGATTGCCGGTTTAATATATGTACGGTAGTCCGCCGCACTAAGCGCTCCAACCCACGAATCGAAAATCTGCACAGCACTCGCGCCAGCTTTCATTTGCGCTAACAAATAATCCGCCGTCATGACTGCTAATTTTTGCATCAGCATATGCCATTCCGCCTCGTGTGTATACATAAACGCTTTCGTTTGGTGATAACTTTTCGATGGGCCACCTTCGATCATGTAACTCGCAAGCGTAAATGGTGCACCAGCAAAGCCAATCAACGGTACGCTGAGTTGCTCCTCCGTCAACAAACGAATCGTGTCCAGCACATACGGCACATGCTCGTCCGCCTGAAACAACGCCAACCGCTCAATATCCTTGCCCGTTCGAATCGGATTCGCGATCACTGGCCCAATCCCACTCTTAATCTCCACGTCCACACCCATTCCAGGAAGTGGCGTCATAATATCTTTATAAAGAATTGCCGCATCGACACCATACTGCTCCACAGGAAGACGCGTCACATAAGCACATAGCTCCGGCTGATGCGTAATTTCAAATAATGAATACTTTTCCTTTAGTTTGCGATATTCTGGCTGTGAGCGCCCTGCTTGCCGCATATACCAAACCGGGATCCTGTCCACAGCTTCTTTTCTAGCGGCACGTAAAAATAAGTCATTCTCTAACTTCTTCATAACAAAACCCCTTCATTGTTCATTAAAGCACATAAATTCCGAGCGCACTTTATACTCATTACAATCTACAGCATACCAAAAAAAATGACTCAAAAACCAGATAAGTAGCTCCATAACGTTTTATTTTTGCAGAAAGAGGAATATAGTTGTACTATCTAGGTATGGAATAATTTATCCCTATTTTGCATAACACTTTAGAAAGAAGGCCATTATTATGAAATATGCGTATATCACAAGTGGAACGGAACATTATCTTCGTCAAATTCTTTCGGATAACCCAACCCGCGACATCACATTACTACAAAATTTCGGCGACTCCATTTTGCTCGAAGAAACAGCTGAACCAACCGTTTTCAAAGAAGGAACAGCTTACCGCATCAACAAAGCTTTGGCGACATTAGAGGCCACGGCACCGTCACATTCGAATACTTATATCTACGTTCTGAAGAAATTCCTATTTTCCAGAAATTATACCAATCCATCTCGATAACATTGCACGAGGCACGCGGTTTACAATGCATGCAATTACTACAATCTAGAACTGAAAACAAGTATTTAATCATCACCTTCTGGAATAGTGGCGACGACTACCAACACTGGAAAACCGGCGCATCACACAACAAAATCATGGATCTCATTCGCAGCAACAGCTCACAAAGCGGTTTCTCGCACGTAGATGTTTTCCACTTCCCAGAATACTTCCATGATGAGAAATAAAAAGCGGTTACAATAAACAATACTTCAGAAAACAACGATAAGAAATCTAAACTTGATTTCTTATCGTTGTTTTCTCTATTACTCTACTTTCTATGTAAAGTCACCACCAGTTTAGCTTTGTCCCTAACCATCATAACATATTCAAAATAGAGATGATTTACTTTTGGAATGTACATTAAATTTATTTACTCATTTCTATGATATACTAGAACGTTCAAGCTTGTTTGTGATGTAGTCGGCAGCCTTCTTTTTATGAAAGCAGGTGATGCCTATGTTATTTATGGTTTCTCCTAGAAAGGATTAAGCATGACTGTCTTTGAATCATTAACGATCATGATCGCCTTCGCGGGATTAGTCGTTATGATCATGAACAGTAAAGATGACAAAAAGTAAGACCACTCATAAGCTCTCGCACAGCTGAGTGGTCATTGATCTAAGGCTGTCACACCATCTTATACGGTGTTTGCACTAGGAAGCCATGTTAGTGCATGGCTTCCTTTTCATTTCTATTATAACAAAGTGTTTCTATTCCAGCAATGTTTCTATTCTAATCCGAATAAAAACAGTGTACCTACATATAATTTTCAGGAAATTCATGCATATATCTTCTTAACCCGATACGGCACATACACAAACGTAAACACCGCAACAAACGCCAAGTTTATCCCCAAAATAATCACGCCGCCAATCGATCCGTTCTGCGCAATCCCCACAATCCCAAACAACAACGCCTGAGCCACGAGTAAAATCCGCAAAAAGTGAATGAACGAACGCCGTCTGAAATGGTCGTCAATCGGATACAGTTTTAACATGACCTGCCCATCGAAATGGCGCAACATCGGGATGAACTGGAATCCTGTCAAATAAATAAACAACAGCGAAAAGATAATATTGAGATAAAATCCTTGTACAAAAACGAGTAACAAGAACGCAATCACCGTTAAGCGCACATACAAGCCCATAAATTCGTTCGTCCGCACAAACGTACGGCTCCACAAATACGCAAAACTCTTCTCTTTCGCATACGGAATCAGGCGATATAAGAAATCCAAATACGCACGACGACGCACGGTTCCTTTTAAATGAGGGACATCTGTAAATAGGTTGGCTAGACGATAGAACCGATTCATCCGCGCTTCCTCTTTATCAATCAAATACTCCCACTTAATCGTCAGCCCCACCGTTTTGCGCTTCATCCACACATAACTCGCGAGCAACACAACTAACGCGACTGGAATCGACCAAGTCAAGTTGAACGCCAGCACCAAATAAATCAGCGCCGCACTCACGATAACCCGCGTAAACAACCACGTCGTATCGGTATTTTCCAGCTTCATCGTCTCCCACTGGAAATACACATTCCACAGTTTAATCAAAAGCATCACAAGCAATAACGGGAAAAATCGGGAAAAACTAAATCCAGTCACCGCAGCGTACATCGGCATACACGCAGCTAAAACTAAAATAAAGATATAAATCTGCATCCAGAAACTTGCCATATTCGCCTTTTTGAAATACTGATCCATCCCTTTTTCCTGTACGATCAAATAAACCGCATCCGGCCGTTTAAGCAACGTATTAATCGTCGTCACCGCAATCGCCGCCGTCAGTAAAATCACCATCAAAGGAATAGCCGGAAAAACAGGCGTCAGCGTCTTCACCCAGCCAGAATATGAGTAAACAAACGCTCCGACACCGATAATCAGCACGAACAACAGGTGGTCATTCAACATATAGCGCATATATCGGCTGACTTCTTCCATATAACTACCAAAACGCTTCTTAAATAAATCTACCGCATCAAACTTCATCGGCCTGCTCTTCTTCCCTTGTTAATTGTACGTAAATCTCATCCAATGAGGCTCCTGGCATTTCAAAATCCGTCTGCAAATCAGCGAGTGTCCCCTGCGCACGAATAACTCCATCATGCAAAATAATAAAACTATCGCAATATTTCTCCGCCGTCGCCAAAATATGCGTTGACATCAAAATACTAGCGCCCGTATCCTTCATCTCCTCAATCCACTGTAACAGTGACTGAATACCAAGCGGGTCAAGCCCAACAAACGGCTCATCGATAATATACAAATTCGGCTCAATCAAAAACGCCGACATAATCATCACCTTCTGCTTCATCCCTTTTGAAAAATGCGCCGGAAACCAATTCAGCTTCTTCTCCAAACGAAATTCTTTAAGCAGTGGCGCCATTCGCGTCTTCATTTCCTCTTCCGTCAAACCATACGCCATCGCCGTCAGCTCCAAATGCTCTTTCAGCGTTAACTCTTCATATAGTACTGGCGTTTCTGGAATATACGCGAACTGTTTGCGATACTCCTCCGTATTTTCCGTCAACGTGTGCCCATTAATCGTGATTGTACCTTTCTTCTGCTGCATCAAACCTGTAATATGTTTAATCGTTGTACTTTTACCAGCACCGTTCAAACCAATCAGCCCGACGATTTGGCGCTCCTCAATTGCAAAGGAAATATCTTTTAAAACCGGGCGTTTCGTATAGCCACCAGTTAAATTATGAACCTCCACTAAAGCCATGTTATCACTCCTATTATCCATCTTATTGTCCCTATAATAGCACAGTTGATACCGTTTTCGCTATAAATTAACTATTTTGACCTTGTTTCAGACATGCGTTTTGTGCGTTTTTATGGTACATTAGATACATAGAGAGTGAATTTATTCGGAGGTGTCTAATTCAATATGGATGATTGTATTTTCTGCAAAATAGTAAACGGCGAGATTCCTTCTGCTAAAGTTTACGAAGATGACCAAGTATACGCTTTTCTTGATTTAGGACAAGTAACAGAAGGACACACACTGGTCATTCCAAAACAACACGCGCGTAATATTTTTGATTTGCCGGAAGAAACGGCCGCAGAAATTTTCAGGCGTGTTCCGAAGATTGCGGCAGGCCTCAAAAAAGCCTTGCCATTAAAAGGACTCAACATTTTGAATAACAATGAAGAAATCGCGTCACAGAGCGTTTTTCATTTTCATATCCACCTTATTCCCCGCTATACAAATAAAGACGATTTCGGTTTGAAATGGGCGGATAATGCCAACTGGTATACAAAAGAAGCCTTCCAAGAACTAGCCAACAAAATTGCCAAAGAAGTCTAAAGGAGTGTTAACTATGAATGCAAAATCAATCTTACTCGGCGTACTTATTGGTGGTATAACAAGCGCCGCAACAGCTATTATTTTAGCACCTAAGTCAGGTCGCGAACTGCGCCACGATATCGCCTCTAAATCAGGCGAAGCAAGCGTTATTTTGAAAGAATTAGCCTATAATGCGACAGATTTATTCCAATCCGTTCAAGTTCTAGGTACAGAAGGCACGACTTTACTCAAGGATTTATCTACAGATATCAAAGAATCCGTTGCCAATTGGAACGAGGAAATGGAACCCGAAAAAGCCCGCCTTAAAGACGAGATTAAAGATATGCAAAAAACGATCTCAGATTTAGAAAAAAACACTAAAAAAAAGACAAAAAAAGAAAGCAATTAAATGAAAAGGTGCAAACTGTTCTCTCGCAGGGCATTTGCGCCTTTTTCAATGGTATAAAAAGCTACATTTGTCACAGTTTATACACAGTCCATTATTTATTACTCGAAAAAGGGTTGAAAAAAAGCGCCGCAGGGACTACAATACTAAGGTGATCCAAGGAGATTACTATTTTATTATTGTACTGGAGGATTAGTTATCCATGCGTTGTTTAAAGACAATTAATGTGGAACGAAGAGATGAGTATAATCGCGTCTTTTTTTAAATCCAGCTTAATTTCACTTCTCGTGATGTGCATCTTATTTTTAGTTGAAAATCTGGTTTTTCCTGGCCAATTTGTGATGGGTTTTTGAACTGCCGACGTTTATCGCCTTACTTCTATTGTATCCGATTCATAAAGGGCTTCATTTACTCGCCTTATTACGTTATCGTGATGGCGTGCAGATGCGCTTTAAACGACACTTTTATATCGTGCCGTGTTTACAAGTAAAAGTAAAACGCGTCATTCCGAAATGGCGGTACATTGCATCACTTGCTTTGCCATTTGTCGTTATCTCGGCGCTGCTAATCGTTGCTATGTTCGCGACACCTGTACTCCACTCGCCACTCTTTCTTATTTTGATTGCGATTCATGCAGGTATGTGCTATCCAGATTTCATTCATATTAGAAACATTATCGGAACACCAAAACATACTTTTGTGGAAGATGCTGATCGTGGCTTTTCGGTGCTTGTTTCAGAAGAGTAAGGAGGGATACAGTGTTACTTTACGTCTTGTACACCGTTTTTGGAGTCCTCGCTTTATTAGCTTTTAATTTGTTAGTCGAGCGATACGCCACAAAACAAGATTTCAACCCAAAACAATGCCAATTATTTTATCGAATTGTGAATATTGGCGTCCTGTTACTACTGTTTTCAGCGACACTGGAAGGGATTATGTTATCCTAAAAAAAAAACATGTGAGAGAAACAACAGAAAAAATTAGAAATAGATTAGATTTTTGACATTTTGCTTTATTATCACCCATTATGTGGTATGATAAATTATGTAGTTAAGCAGAACTTATTTAAAACTTTGAGGAGCGTGTATTATTTAATGAAGAAGAAATTAGTATTAGGTATGGTATCAATGATGGGTCTATTCAGCTTAGCAGCTTGTGGAAATTCAGCGAACGATGCTGTTGTTGAAACCAAAGCCGGAGACGTTACACAACAAGAACTTTACGATGCAATGAAAGCTAAAGTCGGCGATCAATATGTATCACAATTAGCAATGACGAAGATTTTAGAAGACAAATACAAAGTGACAGATAAAGAAATCGATGCAGCATACAAGACTTTCGAAGACCAATATGGTGACCAACTTGCGAGTATGTTACAACAAAGTGGTTACACAGAGAAATCATTCAAGTCTGACTACCTTAAATTCGATCTTTTAAGCACAAAAGCAGCAGAAGCTTCTGTTGATACAAGCGATAAAGCACTAGAAGCATATTACAAAACGTGGCAACCAAATATCACAGTAGAACACATCTTAGTTGCTGACAAAGCGAAAGCAGATGAACTTCACAAGAAAGTAACATCTGGCGGTAACTTTGAAGAATTAGCAAAAGCTAACTCTACAGATACAGGTTCTGCTACACAAGGCGGTAAATTAGCTCCATTCGGTCCTGGTAAAATGTTACCTCAATTCGAAAAAGCAGCTTACGCATTGAAAAACAAAGGTGACATCAGCCCTGTTATCAAAACAGACGCTGGTTACCACATCATCAAAATGCTTGACCACCCAGCAAAAACTGACTTTGCAAAAGACAAAGCACAAGTGAAGAAAGACTACTTGGCATCGAAAGTAACTGCTGAATCAAAAACTGCAGCACTACAAAAGATTTACAAAAAAGCTGACGTTAAGATTGATGATAAAGATTTGAAAGATGCATTCAAGCAATATGACGGTTCTGCATCAACTGATTCATCGACAACTACTAAGTAATAGTAAAAGACCTGAAATCTGTGATAGATTTCAGGTCTTTTTTTGCTTATTTTTGAAGGATTGCAAAATAGTTATTTTCAGGATCAGCAAAGTTGAAAACGCGGCCCATATTTGGCACATCTACAAGCGCACCGACTGTGATACCTTTTGCTTTAAAGTCTTCGTACATCGCATCCAGATTATCACCATATAGTAAGATAGATGGTGTTCCCAAGTTCATTTCTGGTTGGGCTTTGGCCACGGCTACTTTATCTTGAAGGACGAATGTCGTTGCAGCATCTTTGGTTGGCGCGATTTCAATCCAGCGTTCTGCGTCACTTGCTGCATTTTCGGATTTGATTACGAATCCTACTTTTTCTGTCCAAAATTTAGCAACTGCCTCTTGGTCGTTAACGTAAATCATCACTTGCCCGATTTTATTAATCATGTCTTATTCCTCTTTTCTTTTACTTTTTGATTGCTTGTTTTATGTTGTAGCTCTTATGAAGCATCTTTTGCTGATTTAGAGCCTCAATATGCATGAGAACGCAGTGAGCATGTAATCCTTGCTTTACGTCATACCAGCATCTCCCCCCGATCTAGCTTTGTTGTGGCTCTGCGTCATGACCTCCAGATCCGGCTTCAAGAGCCAGCCTCTCGAAAATTTCGTGGCCTCCGTAAAAGTCAAAGAGGACTTTCACTGCGCCCCCTAACAATTTCTGTCGAAGCTAAACGGGCTCTTTCAGCACTTCATTTAAAGTTCGGATTATAAAACGATCGATTGTCCAATCCAAATACCCGCTCTGAAAATTCTCCAGGCTTCGTATGGCGTAGCGCCTTATCCATCATATTCATCGTCGCATCCATCAAATCAATCTGATGCAAAATCTCCGCTTCTCTCACAAGTGGCGGCTTAGGACTACCCCACTCGCCCTTCCCATGATGACTCAAAAGAACATGCTTCAATATCACAACTTCCTCACCTTCAATTCCAAGCTCATCCGCCATCTTGCTTACTTCTTCTACCACAATCGAAATATGACCAATCAAATTTCCTTCCAGTGTGTATGTAGTAGAAATCGGCCCAGAAAGCTCAATCACTTTCCCAAGATCATGCAAAATCACGCCAGCATACAATAAATCACGGTTCACCGTTGGGTACAAATCCGCAATTGATTTCGCCAATCGCAACATTGATACTACGTGAAAACTAAGTCCCGAAACAAATTCATGATGATGCCGCACAGCCGCCGGATAATCAAAGAAATCATCCTGATACTTCTTCAAAAGCGCACGCGTAATCCGCTGCAAATTCGGATTTTGCATTTCAAAAATATACTTCGTTACCTCTTCACTCATCTCAACCTTATCAATCGGTGCCGTCTCCATAAACTGCCCAATACTCACACCATCAAGTCCTGATGACTGACGAATTTGGCGAATTTTCAACTGTTTTCTACCACGATAATTCTGCACTTCCCCAACGATGTTCACGATATTTTGACTCGCATAATTTTCCTCATCACTGTCCGAGATATCCCACAGTTTCGCCTCCAATTCCCCCGATTTATCCTGTAAAACTAACGATAAAAAAGGCTTACCATTGCTCGCGATTCCCTTCGTACTCGATTTTATTAATAGAAACAAATCAAGCCCTTCACCAATTTCATAATCCAGTAATTTCTTATCCATCTTCAGATCGCCTACTTTCTCCGATTCCATTTTCGCCTCTACTTTACCCCTTTAGTATAGCATGTGTTGCTCTTCCTTGGAAAAATATTTGCTAAGCTGCTTATGACATGTAAAAAATATCACCTGATTCTCCCGCCGTATCTCCTGTAATAATACCATGATTTCTTCCAAACGTTCCTCATCAAAATTCACAAAACTATCATCAATAATAATCGGCAATCGTAATTCCGCGTGTAGCATCTGAATCACCGCAAACCGAATCGCCAAATACAACTGCTCCTTCGTCGCCTGACTCAACTCCTCCGGGAAAAAGCGCATCCCATCATACCGTTCCACCTGCAACCTATTCTCCGAGAATCGAACTAACTTATAATTTCCCACCGAAAGCACATCAAAGAAATGCGTCGCACGCGTCAAGACTTTCGGCAACTTCTCCTCCTGCAACTTACGCATAATCTGACCAACCATTTCCTTCGCCAACTTCACGCGCATCCATTCCTTCGCCAACTCCTGAAAAGACTCCTGCTCCGAATAAAAATGCTGCATCCGATCCGAAAAACTTTGTCCATCCTCAAGTGTCTCCCGTGCCAATTCCTTCTCCGCAATCACCTTGCGATAACGATCTAAATCAGTATCCAGCACCCGTAACCGGTCCTTACGCTCCAACACCTGCGCACTAATCTCACTTTCCTGCTGAATCCCCGCAAAGCTCTCCAAATGCGAATCCGTAATCTGCGCCCGAAGTAACACAGCCCGTTCCTGCCATTTCCACTGTTGCTCCACCTGCAATCCCTTCTGACGAAAAAATTCCTCATTCTTCACATTCGCCGCTTTCAACAATTCCGATTTATCAAGCGCTATCGAATTTTTTTTCCCGCTCCAAAATAGCAATCTGATTCCGCAATTGTTCCTCTTTCTCCTGTGACTTCGCAATCTCCGCGACAAACGATTTCCGAGCCTTCCGCTTCGTTTTCAAAAGCATCACTTGCTCAACCACAGGCAACGATTCCAGATCCAATTGCTGCACCAATTCCTCCAGATTCGCCTCCCATTCCGCCACTTTCCCGCGAAGCATCTGCACATCTTTTGCGGTCTTCCTCTTGTTTTCAATCCCCTGCTTAATCTCACGCCACACAAAAAAAATACTCTCCAAACGCTTCCCAGAAAAATCACTAGGTAAGAAAAACAGCTCTCGATACGCCTGCCATTTAGCATCCAAATCCGTATCCACAACTTGCAGTTCCCTCAATCGTCGCTCATTCTGCTCTATCTCTAGCGCCAAGTGATCCATCCCATCGTAGCATTTCTTAAGCGCCGCTCTCGCCTGCTTCTGCTCCATAAAAGCACCATACTCTGCCGGTTCATAAGAAGTTTTCCCTCCCTGTTTCCGAGCGAATCCAATCCAAGCAAATACCATCCCAACAAGAAATAAAGCCGCAATACCATATAAAATAACCCACTGCAAAACACCAGCTAAAATCAAGCTCACCAAAAACAACAAAGCAAAACCAATCACCGGAACAGGATACACCGTTCGCTTCCTCGTTTCAGGCCGCTCCAACTGCTGTTGTACCTGTTGAAATTTCGCCGAAGACCACAAATTCCGCTCCAAATCCTCACATTGTTTCTGAGTCTGCTCCAACTCGTGTTTCTTCCACGCCTGCTGCTGCTCCAATTCCACAACTTGAACTCGATTCTGCTCAGACTCCTGCTGCAATCGAGCCAAATCCTGCTCCACCGAAACATCTAGCCGCATCGTTAAAATATCCTCGTCCTCCGGAATCACTTTCACCGCATCCAGCGAAGCAAACTGTTGCGACTCCTTCTGATCCAAATAACGAATATCCAGCTCTAACTCACCTGCACGCCTCTGCCATTCCTGAAAAAGCGGCCATATCTCAAGCAAGCCATCCACTTTCTCCGCATCCGAATCACTCCACAAATCACTCGCCCGCTGCTGCTCCACAAGTTGCACCAATCGTTCCTGCCACTGAATGAGTTGCGCGTTCAACTCCTTCTCCCGCGCCTCCAGATGCTCCAATCGCACAACTCCATTCGCTGGAAAATCCAAATCACCCAACTGCTCCATCTGCTTCCGCAAAAACTGCCATTCCTCATAAACCGGCCAAACCTTTAGTAGCGCTTCCTCTTGCTCCATCTCCATCCGCAGTCCTTGCCGTTCTGTATACGCCCGCGAAACACCAGCCTGCGCCCCTTCCAATTCCTCCACAATACGCAAATACTGCTGATTATTCCGCTTCCCGTCCTGATACGTCGCAAACGCCTGCTTCACCTTCAACAACTGCTGATTCAACTTCGGATTTTTCCCACTCGGCTTAAACAGTTCATCCAAACGTTTCTGCAATCGCTCCTCCGCCCGAATCAACACATCCGAACCAATCGTCCCCGTTGCCAATAAATACCTCTCGAAATCCACTTCCTTCAAGTTCTGCACATTTTGCAACCCATGAATATCAAACGAGAAAATAGACTGATAACGCGTCCGGTCCATTCCCCCAAGCATCTGCTCTAAATAAGCCTCTGTTCCAGTCGAACCATCCTCAAAATAAACCGTAACATCTCCAGTCGCTTTTCCGCGCAATCGCTCTACCATCACCCGACCAAATATCGTATCCTCCAACACCAGTTTCCCGCCATATGCCCCTTTACTCTTTGGTTCCATCCGCGGCAAACTCTGCTGTTTCGTCGGAAAACCAAATAAAATACTATGAATAAAAGCCATAATCGTCGACTTTCCAGCCTCATTCGCCCCGAAAAACAATTGAAAATCCTGCAATCCTTCTATTTTTTTACCTTCCCATTTACCATATCCGACAATTTCCAACGCACTAATCTTCATTTGATGTCACCCTTTAACTGTTCCAACATATTTTCAAGCAAACTTGCAGACTCCTCCACAAGTCTTTCCCGATCCCCTTCTCCCAAATCCTCCAAAAATCGATTCGTTGCTCCATTCGCAAATAAACTCTCTGTCGCTTGATAAAACGCACTCTCCTGCTTCAAATCCGCTTTCGCTAGCTCCCATTCATTCAAAAGCCCCGATGTAGCCAACCAATCCGTATCCTGCTTCGCCACCTCATAGGTCACCCGCATCACCCAAACGAAATTAGGCTCATCCATCCAAAGCTCCTGCAACATATCCAGCCATTCACCACTGTCCATTCGCTGCTTCACATCACTACTAAGCGCCACTTCCGACTTCACAACCAACGACAATAAAACAGCCTTATCTGGTCTTGTAGCCTCTTTCACCGCTTGCATCAACAACTGAAAAAGCCCCGAAAAATCAATTTCCGCCTGAATCTCGAGCGTTTTCTCCTCCCAAATAATTGGCGCCGTATCAACAAATACCAACCCCGCTCCCGTTTCACGCAATGAAACAAGCGTCACACCTTTCTCACCAGTTTCCTTACGATGTCTCCCCTGAATATTTCCCGGGAAATAAATCATTGGTTCCTCCGCTAAAACCTGTCGTATATGAATATGTCCAAGTGCCCAATAATCCATCTGTTTCATCTCATTCACTCGAAACGGCGCATACACATCCTGCACTGGATTTCCTGTCATTTCCGAACCATGCAACAAACCAATATGAAAATCAGCTTCACCCTCACGCTTATATCTCGTATAAACAGCCTCTCTAATATGACGCTCTCCGTAACTAAATCCATACAAATTCACCTTATATCCCTGCGAACTAATAAAAGCATGACATTCTAATTCCGTATCAAAAACCGTCACATTATCAGGCAATTGCAACCGATCCTGATATTTCGCCACATAATCGTGATTGCCATGAATCATATAAACCGGAATCCCACTCCGTTTCAAGCGCTCCATTTCCCGATAAAACCGAGCTTGTGCCTTAATACTCTGATCTTCCTCATCATATATATCCCCTGCAATAATTACAAAATCAACCATTTCTTCCATCGCCACATCCACAGCCTTCGCAAACGACACAAACGTACTATCCTTTAACTGCCTAAAAACCTCATCCGGCAACTGCTTCAAGCCTAAAAACGGGCTATCCAAATGTAAATCCGCCATATGTACAAATCGTATCTCTTTCATTGTAGCCCTCCTAAATTACGAATATACGTTCTATTATAACCTGAAAACCCTTATCACACAATGAATTCCCTCCCAAAGTTTGATAATTTTTTCCCAAAAGGCTCCCATTTAGAAAGAAAACATGCTATCCTAAACGTAACAACATCACAGGAGGTAAGAACAATGAGCAACTGGCACCGAAGTTTGGGCGTATATGGCGTCGCAGAAGATAACGGCAAACTACTCATGATACAACGCGAAAACGATCCCTATAAGCAGAAATGGGATCTACCTGGGGGCAAACTAAACGACGACGAAACACTGATGGATTGCCTTAAACGAAATATAGCGGAAATTGGCGGAAAGCCCGATATTACTGCCAATCTTGGCGTCTACGATTTCCTTGTTGGCTATCCTTTTCTTGATAAACGAATTTTGCAACACATCACGGCTCTTTTCTATATGAGCGTTGATTTTTCAGCGGAGAAAGCCGTTCCGCTCATCTTCCAATCCGAACCTACGAAAACACGCACTTATCAATGGGTTCCAATGGATTTACTAACAGACAAAAATGCGACTCCAGCTGCCCTAAAAGCCGCTGAAATCCTGCAGAAATAAAAAGAAACGCCGTACCAAAGCCACTCATTCGTAGCTTTTGTACGGCGTTTCCCTCATCCTTATTTTTCTTTTACATCATATAATTCTTGTAACGGAGTCATGATGATGCGGTTTAAGTCATTGATAATCAAGCTCATCGCTTGCTCTTTTTCCATCAAGTTCGTGATAGCCGCGTTGCTTTGCACTTCTTCTGCAACTTCTTGCGCTAAGTCAATCGTTTCATCATCGATTTCTTGACCACTCATTTGTTTCTCTTGAATCGTTACTTGTACTTCGCGGAAACGGTCGAATTTCACTTTCGCCTCAGCGTCAGCATTCACATCCGCATACGCTTGTTTCAAGTTCGTAAATTGTTCTGTTTCACGAATACCACGTTCTAATTCGTTCGCAATGTCATAAATATTGATAGTCATTTTATGTTCCTCCATATATACGAAATTTTCTTCCTTCCCCACTATATCAAATTTCGAGGACAAGGGCAAAAGTTAAAACCAAATCGCAATAATCCCCTGAAGTATACCGATAAATCCTCCTAGAAAACCGCCTAAATACGTAATCATTTTCAGCTCTTTTCCAGAAATATCAAGCACAATCTGTTCCATTTCTCGCAATGAAAAAGCTTCAATCTGATGCTGCACCATCTTCCCAATTTCCAGACGCTCCATTACCTCTGCGCTATGCTCACTCGCAAACTGCAACACCGCATCCCCCCAAAAATGGCACGACTTTATCCAATATATCCTGCTCATAAGGACGAATCCAATCCTGAACTGGCGTATCCATCCACTTCTCCAACTGCACCGTTCGCATAATCTCCGCAATCAACTGCTCGGAAAACTGCTCCTGCTTCTCTACCGGCATCACGTCCACCAAAGCACGCTCCGAAAACTGCTGCCATTCCGATACAATCAATGCCTCCAAAACTGCCTCCGTCTCCGGCTTACCAATAAATTTCACGACCTCTTTTTGCATCCTGGTCACGAACGTATCGTTATTCAAGAAAAGTCCGACCATTCCGCCAACTTTCCCACGTTCCGCCAAAATTCGCTCAATCATCGCCTTCATCTGGAGTTTCCCAGCATCACTCGCCGTAAACAACCCGATTTTCGCCAATGTTTGCGCCGAAATCGCCGGAATTTTCCGAGCCAACTCTTCGTGCACCACGTCCGGTAACACATTTTTCACCGCCAGCTCATTACGCTTCACGAAAAACTGATCCAGTTGCCCTTTTAAAACCGTAGCGATTTTATCATGCGCCTTGTCTCCAATAGTCGTCATGTCCCACTGTACCAACAGTTCCCTCGGTGTCGTCGTAATCACCAACTTTTCACGAACCAGCGAGTTTGCCGTCACAATCAACTCCGCACGCAATTCTTCCTCCGAAAGCTTCGCCTGCACCGCCTCATTCGTCAGCAAATGTTCCGCGACAACTTCACCAATTTTCACAGCCAATTCCTCGCGTCGCTTCGGAATCACCCCCGGCGTAAAAGGAATTCGCCATTTACCAATATATTTTGCCTCGAACGGCCTAAAAAGCATCCGAATCGCAATAAAGTTCGTCGCAGCACCGATAAATGCCCCAACAATCACCATAAATAAAATCGTCATCCAGTCACTCAAAATAGCATCACCCTCTAATTTCCATGTAGTGCTATCATCTTACGGCATTTTAGCCAGCGACACAATAGTTTCCCCAAAAGTTCAGCCTAAAGTATGATTACCCCTCTAAGTTCGTCATTTTAAGCGGATCAATCCACGTATCAAACTGCTCTGCTGTCACAAAACCAGAGCGAATCGCCGCCTCTTTTAGCGACAAATCCTCCGCAAACGCCGTCTTCGCAATTTTCGCCGCTTTTTCATAACCAATATGCGGATTTAGCGCCGTCACAAGCATCAACGACCGATCCACCAATTCCTGCATCACTGCTTCGTTCGCCTCCAAGCCCTCCAAGCAATGCACTCGAAACGATCGCATCCCGTCAGCGAGCAAGCGCACCGACTGTAAGAAATTATAAATAATGACAGGCTTATACACATTCAACTCAAAATTCCCTTGACTCGCCGCCACATTAATCGTCGTATCATTGCCCATCACTTGCGCCGCAACCATCGTCAATGCCTCACACTGCGTTGGATTCACTTTTCCAGGCATAATGGAACTACCCGGCTCATTCGCAGGAATCGTCAATTCACCAATCCCACTACGAGGCCCACTCGCCAAAAACCGCACATCGTTTGCAATCTTCATCAAGTCAGCAGCCAGCGCACGCACAGCGCCATGCACAAAACTAAGCTCACTATGACTCGTCAACGCGTAAAATTTATTCGACGCCGAGCGGAACGGATATCCCGTATCAGCCTCCAAATGTTTCGCAACCCGATCACCAAAATCCGCCGTCGCATTCAGCCCAGTACCGACCGCTGTGCCACCAATCGCGAGCTCCAACAAATGATCACTACTCTGCGAAATAAACGTTTTCGCATGCGCCATCATGCTCTCCCAACCACTTATCTCCTGGCCCAGCGTCAGTGGCGTTGCGTCCTGCAAATGCGTCCGTCCAATTTTGACCATCCGCCAATATTTCTCCTTTTTCTCCGTCAACACTCGCCGCATCGCTCCAAGCTCCGGTATCAACTGCTCCACAACCGCCGTATAAGCCGCAATATGCATCGCCGTTGGAAATGTATCATTCGAGCTCTGTGACATATTCACATCATCATTCGGATGCACCGAATCCCCGCAACATGTGCCACGACCTCATTCACATTCATATTCGACTGCGTCCCACTCCCCGTCTGCCAAACCACCAATGGAAAATGCGCATCCAAATCCCCAGCTACAATTCTATCACACACCGTCGCAATCGCCTGCGCCTTCTCCACACGCAGCTTTCCAAGATCCGCGTTACTCCAAGCTGCCGCCCTCTTCAACCGCGCAAAAGCCTTCACAACCTCATCCGGCATTTTCTCCTCACCAATCTTAAAATTCAGACGACTCCGCTCCGTTTGCGCGCCCCAAAACTTATCCTCAGCAACCGCAATCTCACCAATCGTATCCCGCTCCATTCTTACCATCAAAAAATCCCCTTCCCAAACTATGTACTTTCGCCGTACTTTCCTATATCCATCCTACCAACAAAAAAGACCCAAAGCAACAATCCACGCTTTGAGTCAAAATCTATAGTTATTTCTTTAAAATCCTGCCTGCATCGCCGAACCTCAGGGGGCCAACAAATGCTCAGATTCTAGGCAAAAGCGAGTACCGAAGCGGAATGTACGATTTGTACATAAGGCATCGGAACACAGCTTTTAACGACGGAGATGAGCGTTTGTCGGCCCTCTGAGCAACTAATTTCCAAACGAATCGAGTATATTATTAAACCCATCCGTAATCTGTCCACCAATTTCTTTCGCTTTATCAGCGCCTTTTTTTGATGGTTTCGCCCGCGCCTTTCGCAGAGTCCTTAATCGAACCCCAGAAATCGCCAGCTTGTTCCGTTACAGCATTTTCCTGATTCTTCTCTTCAGTCTTAGCAGACGCGCTCTTCGTCCCAAAGTCAACCGGTTTTTGATATTTCAACCCGCTCTTCATCACGTAATGCGCAAGTGAAGCCACACCGTCAGAACTCTTCGTTTTCAAATAATGCGCTTCGTCTGTTTTATCAAAACCAATCCAAACCGAACCGACCAATTCTGGTGTATAACCTACAAACCACTGATCCTTCGTGCCATCCGTTGTAAATGGTACTTGTGTTGAACCAGTTTTTCCGGCCATTTCATAACCAGAAACACCAGCATTTTCACCCGTTCCACCATTATTAATGACATCGATTAGCATGGAAGTCATGTCTGTTGAAACTTTCTTGGAAATTATTTGCTTCTTAGATTCCTCGTTCTCATATACTACTTTTCCAGTTGGATCGACAATTTTGCGGATGATATGCGATTCTGGTTTCGCACCGCCATTCGCAAATGTCGCATAAGCTGTTGCTAATTCAACCGGTGATACACCTTTGTTCAGGCCACCAAGTGTCAGACCAAGGTATTCATCTTCCTTCGTTAATTGAATTCCGAAACGCTTCACGGAATCGACACCTTTTTGCAATCCAATCTGATCAAGTAACCAGACTGCCGGTGCATTGATGGACTTCGCTACGGCTGTGTACATTGGTACTTCATCGCGATATATTCCACCAACATTCGTCGGTGTATATTTGCCGTACGTTGTTTTTTTTATCCTGCAACATGTCGTCTACTTTCCAACCCTCTTCAAGCGCTGGAACATAGGTCGCAAGTGGTTTCATTGTCGAACCTGGTTGGGCTTTCATCTGCGTCGCACGGTTAAATCCACGGAAAACATGTTTTCCACGGCCACCGACAAGCGCACGTACTCCACCACTCGCAGGATCCATCAACACCGCACCACCTTGTACAAGCGTACCATCTGCTGCATTTGACGGGAACAAACTATCATTTTCGAACGTACTCTCCAATGCTGCTTGATAATTCTGATCGAGCTCGGTGTAAATTTGGTAACCTTGCTTCATAATATCATCTTGCGTCAGATCCGTTTCTTTCAAAGCTTCATTGATGACAGCGTCGGTATACCAAGGATAGTGATAGTTATCCGGGTCATTCGATTTATCCGTCAATACAAGCTTCGTCGCCTGGTATTCCTTCATTTGCTCCTTCGTAATCTTACCGTTTGTGTACATTGAACCAAGCACGATATTACGTCTATTTACTGCTCTATCCGCGTGCGTATAAGGATCATAAGCAGATGGAGCTTGCAAAAGACCAGCAATTGTCGCAGCTTGCGGAATCGTTAAGTCAGAAGCACTCGTTCCGAAATATTTCTTCGCCGCGTTCTCCACACCCCACTCATTATTCCCAAAGTAGGACGTATTCAAATACATCTCTAAAATTTCATCCTTCGTGTACGTCTTCTCAATTTCACGCGCCATAAATAACTCTTTCGCTTTCCGCGTAAAAGTCTGATCCTGCGTCAAAAGCGCATTTTTTGCTACCTGTTGCGTGATTGTACTACCACCACCCGTGATGCTTCCTGTCGAGGCAAGTCCCCAAATAGATCGGAAAATCCCCTTCATATCAAAACCACCATGTTCATAAAAACGTTTATCTTCAATTGAGATAACAGCATTTTGCAGATTCGGAGAAATATCTTTAATACTCACAAATGTAGCATCCGACGCGGAAAGTTCGCCCGCCTTGTCATTATCCTTATCATAAATCACTGTCGTCGTTTCAAGTCCCTTTTTTAAAGCATCGATATCGGCTGTTTTGGCTACAATGACCAGTGATACGATAAAAATCAGTACACACGTCAAGCCGATAAGTGTTAAAAAATTTTCCGATATGCTTATTCTTCCAAAAACGGCGGAATTTACTCCAACCGATCCCCAACCACTTCTTTAGAAAGAGAAAGAAGCTTTTTAAATAGGTCAAGATAGATTTGTTCTCATTATTCACGCATATCTCCTAGCTTTCTACATTAGTTTGGTAAGTTAAACTCAGCTGTATACACCCATTTTACGGCAAAAGCCCGATTTGCGCCACCAACTTTAGACCGATTTTTGTAATAGCTTTGTAATAATACACAATTTCGTAACAATATTTACGCTTTTTTAATTTTATTTTTGAAATCAGGTTTTTGTCTATTCAGATGGGGTATTTACCTAGTGTTAACGGGAAAGGCCAAATGAATGAATCTATAAATCACCGCTGTTCTTCACACAGGCGTTACTACCTGCTTCCTTTTAGACCTAGTTGAAAAATAACGCAAAACTCTCATTTTTTCAGTCTAAAGAGCAAGAAAGGATTTGGAGCATGAAGAAAAAACTCATTTATTTCTTATCACAAAGACACATTCGCAGTTCCATGGCGGAAGCTTGGGCCTCAAAACTCGCCATCAGTAACGCTCAATTTATTAGCGGCTCTTGGTGTCACACACAGACATCACCTTTTGTCGCCGATGCCCTTTTGGAATACGCCATGGAACCACCAGCAACAATGCCCGTAACTCCTAGTCAAAAATTATTAAACGAGGCTGATTTAATCGTCACAATTTACGATTCCACCTCCGAACTCGCCCCTGGATTTCCAGCCGAGCTAAGCGACAAAATCGTCTATTGGGACATCAAGGATCCTGAACAAAGCTCAGAGGCACCTGTAAAATGGGCGTATTACCAAGAAGTTTGCGACAACATTGCCACCTCCGTTAAAGGTTTAGAAAAAGCACTCTTATAAAATTTCTAATCTCTCTAGCCCATCGTATTTCGATACGCCTTGCTAGCGGGATTTTTATTATCTAATATATTAATGAGGAAACGAGGTGAAGTCAGATGGAAAATTACGAAGACCTAAAAAGAGGCGAACGAGGCGCATGGCTCAGTATCATTGTTTACATTTTCCTAGCTACTCTAAAAATCGTCGTTGGTTCCGTTGGGCATTCCGACGCACTGCAAGCTGATGGTTTAAATAACACGACCGATATTATCGCCTCTGTCGCCTTACTTGTTGGGCTTAAAATCTCACGCATCCCGCCAGACAAAGATCATCTTTATGGACACCGGCGCACGGAAACCATCAGCTCCTTACTAGCCTCCTTTATCATGTTTCTCGTGGGCCTCCAAGTTATTTGGCAAGCATTTCTGGCATTTATTCACCAAGAATTCGCGACACCTTCCGCGCTTACTGCTATCGTCGCCCTATTTTCAGGCATTGTCATGTATATCGTCTACTTAATCAACAATAATCTCGCAAACAAAGTCGACAGTTTGGCCGTTAAAGCCGCCGCCTACGATAATCGCTCTGATGCTTACGTCAGTTTTGGAACCTTCATCGGGATTACTGGTGCGATTATCGGCATTTCATGGCTCGATAACGTCACCGCATTCCTTGTTGGTGTTCTCATCCTCTACACTGCGTGGAAAATATTTTACGATGCAGCACACACGCTCACTGATGGCTTTGATATTGGCAAAATCGAGGATATTCATACCATTATCGCAGGCGTCCCGCAAGTCCACGAAATTTTAGATATCAAAGCCCGCATGAACGGCAACCGTATCTGGATTGACGCCACCATTTCCGTGAAAGCCGACCTTAGTGTCGCCGAAAGCCATGCCATCACAGAACAAATCGAAACAGCCATTCGTGAAACTTATCCAAACGCTTATACACTTGTCCACATCGAGCCCTATTTCGATACACAAACAACCGAGTAAAATGTAAAAATTTAGACTAAATACATTTTCTTGTTCGCTTGTCTTATTGAAGCATTTGACTTATAATTTAGAATAAGTGTATTCTACGTAAATTGTTGGGAGGGAAAAACACAGTGGGGCAGACAAACTAAGAAACCATATAAAAAGAACCAAAAAATATAAATCGTTGCTGTCTCGTGTTTCCTCACCGAATGGATAAACCTTCTGGAACAAACACAAACACAGCATAAAAAACTTTAGAACCCATAGGAGGTGTTCGCCATTTCTGGTGCTTTATCAGGGGTGGCCATTCATTGATACTAACCACTAAATTTTTAATTATCGTTTTACTAATTGCAATTTCCGCATTTTTCGTTGCGACCGAGTTCGCCATCGTAAAAATGCGTCCAAGTCGTTTGGACCAACTAATTTCAGAAGGTAACAAACGCGCGACGTTAGCAAAACATATCTACGCGCACATGAACGCATACCTCTCCGCCTGTCAGTTGGGTATCACCATCAGCTCCCTTGGACTTGGTTGGCTAGGAGAATCGACTGTCGAAGCAGCTCTTCATCCACTTTTTGTGATGTTTGAATTGCCGAGCTCCGTTACATCCGTTCTCTCCTTTACCATCGCGTTCGTCCTCATCACGTTCTTGCACGTTGTTGTTGGTGAGCTTGTGCCAAAAACGTTAGCTATCGACAAAACTGAGGCTGTCGCGCTTGCTGTCGCACGCCCATTGCACATTTTCTACAAAGTGATGTTCCCGTTCATCTGGCTTTTAAACGAGTCCGCGGTTGTCATCGCGAAACTATTCGGCTTAGAAACAGCGAACGATCACGAAATTGCCCATACAGAAGAAGAATTGCGCATTATCGTCGGTGAAAGTTACAAGAGCGGTGAAATTAACCAATCCGAATTTAGCTACGTAAATAAGATTTTTGATTTTGACGAACGAATGGCAAAAGAAGTCATGATTCCACGTACAGAAATCGTTACCGTGGATACAGGTGGCACGATTGCCGATCTATCCGATATCATGAAATACGAACGCTACACTCGTTATCCAGTCATTGAAGGCGACAAAGATCACATTATCGGCGTGCTGAACCTGAAAGAAATCCTTTCTGCATACGTCGAAAATGGCTCTGATCCATCGTTTAGCACCGATCCTTACGTAAAACCAATCATCCGTGTTATCGAAACGATTCCAATTAAAGAATTACTTATCCGGATGCAGCGCGAACGCTCTCATATTGCGATTCTGCTTGACGAATACGGCGGAACATCAGGACTTGTAACGGTCGAGGATATCGTCGAAGAAATCGTTGGTGACATTCGCGACGAATTCGATGCTGACGAAATCCCAGAAATCCGTAAAATTAAGGACGGGCACTTCATCATTGACGCGAAAGTTCTGATTGATCAAGTTAACAACATGCTTGGCACAGATATCGAAGAAGAAGAAGTCGATACAATCGGCGGCTGGTTCCTAACACATAACTATGAAGTCGAAATTGGTGATGAGATTGAAAACAACGGCTACATTTTCCGCGTAAAAGAAGCCGAGCCACATCACATTTCCTACATCGAAGTTTTCAAAAAAGAAAAACATAAAGAAACCCCAGAAGCATAAAAAAAATCCCGAAATCCATTTTACCGGATTTCGGGATTTTCTATTTTTTCGCGACTAACTCTACCTTCATTCTATCCGGTCCTTCCGCGAAAACGGCATAATAATTCGGGCCTCCCGCAAACGGATGACGGTCTTCATACAGGATTGGAATCCCCAGTGCACGAAAACGCTCCGTCCAAGCATCCACATCCGCACGCGTCGCCACGTGAAATGCCAAATGGTTCAATCCCGTATGCCCGCGATGATACCCAGACTCCAAAAAACGCTCTTCCGTCTGCACAAACACCAAATATGTCTCCCCATACATCCAACTAACGCCCTTCTCCCACTCCGAATAAAGCGTATAACCCAGTCGCCCCAACAAATCATCCCAGAACAACCGCGCCTCTTTCAAATTTGAAACATTAATCTCCACATGATGCAACAATTCGCTCCTCCTCCTAAAAATGCTTCAGCGCCTCTCTCCGACTCAGCGGTGCCAACGCATGCGACTCCACAAAATCAAGCACCGCATCCGCATCAAACTTCGCATATTGACGCAACGCCCATCCAATCGCCTTTTGAATGAAAAACTCATCCGAGCCCAACCATTTTTCACAGTTCGCAAATAACAGCGTCTCATCCGTTTTTTCCTTGTATTTCAGCTGGAACAAAATCGCCGTGCGCGCCAGCCAAATATTATCCCCTTCAATCCACTTCGCATTATATTTCTCAACTAGCTCCGGGTACAACGCAAAATGTCCACCAACGAGCGTACTCGCCAATAAATCTACCGTATCCCACCAAGGTTCCGTCAAAATCAACCGCTCATAAAAATCCACGGCATCCATCGATTGCTTTTTAACACCTTTCGTCAAAATATCAATCGCCATATAATAAAATTCCCGTTCCGACTGCGCATAAAGCTCCTTCGCAACAGCAATAGCATCTTTCGGCTTCCCATATGCCGCAACAAAATCCCGATAAACAACACGCCGCTTAGGACTCCGCAAACCAAGAAAAACAAACTGATTTCGCATGTACTGCTCCATTGCTCGCTTTTCCTCAGAATCCGCATGTTCTTTCATATATAAAACCAACTGCTCCGTATAGCTATCCATCTGAACCTCCCGACATATCATTTCAAGAAAACATCGCGCGTTCCTTTTCCATACTCGCTAACATGAATTCCACATCATCCGGATCTGGGCCCACACGCTTCCCGCTCTCTAACTGCCCAATACGCTTCCTGTCATTTGTATCCAAAGAAAAATCAAACAATTGCGTATTCTCAAGCGTCCGTTTCGCACTAATGGAGCGTGTCATCGTAATCGTACCCCGCTCCATATGCCACCGCAAAATCACCTGATCCACATGAACACCATGCTTTCGTGCAATCTCCTCGATTACTGGGTTCTGAAATAGCGCACCCTTCGCAAGCGGCGACCAAGCACCGTGCGCAATGTCATGATCCGCCAAATACGCCCGCAGCTCATTTTGAGGCAACAACGGATGCGTCTCCACCTGATCAATCGCCGGTTTCACATTCGCCTTCACAGCCAAACTAGCCAAATGATGCTCCTTAAAATTCGCGACACCAATCGCGCGCACCATTTTTTCCTCATACAATCGCTCCATCGCCCGCCATGTTTCCGTATACATCTCCGTCAGCGGCCAATGAATCAAATACATATCCAAATAATCCACACCAAGATTCGCCAATGTATGCTCAAAAGCAGTCAAGACCTTATCATAACCTTGGTCTCCATTCCAAATTTTCGAGCTAATAAAGAGCTCGTCTCGCGGTACCGCACTATGGCTAATCGCTTGGCCCACTAGCTTTTCGTTGTTATAAACCGCGCCCGTATCAAACGAACGATAACCGAATTCGAGCGCCTTCTCAATTGCGCCAGCCACATGCTGCTGATCTGTCACTTGAAAAACACCCATACCAAGATAAGGAATCATCACGCCATTATTTAAACGATAACGTGATTGAAAGGAATTGACCATTGATAAAACCTCCTGCTTTTGTAGTTTAATCGATACTTGCCGCATTTTCTTTCATTAATACTTATCGTTAGTATACATAAATACGCTTCCCTTATCCATCAAAATGCAACTTAAAATGTAAAACTACGTGAAAAAACTAACAATTCTTTTTTCCAAATAATACTTTCATTCTCGGCCCCTTCTACTATAATCAAAAATCAGCTGTGTTTGCTAAAAAAAAATATCAAACAGCCAAACCTCTTGAAAACCCGCTAAATAACAATTGTAACCGATTTCAACTAGTTTCTACCTATTTCGCTTCAAAAAAAAGATACCTATTGGCTCCATCCTATGTTAGTATGAATATGTAGTAAATTTCTATCCTTGTTATGATTTTTTTCTGTATTATTTTTGTAAACATCCGCTCACTAAACATCAACGAAAAAGTGGGCCCTATTATACTGGGAAAAAATCACACAAAAAAGATCGGGGGAATTAAAAAATGGCTTTTAAAAACAAAAAGGACCGTTTTGCTTCATTATTACATGACATGGCAGTAAACCTACGTGAGGGCGCCAACTATTTCGCTTCTTACAACATCGAAACTGGGGAAGACTTACATACTTTTTCGGAGAAGATGAAGGAATATGAAACACACGGTGATTCACTTGTCCACAAAATGATTTTAGAACTAAATGATGCCTTCATCACGCCAATTGAGCGCGAAGACATGTTAGAGCTAACAAACCGATTAGATGACGTAATGGACGGCTTTGAACAAATTGCCTTCACATTCGAAATCTGTCATATCAAACGATTTGACGACTACATGCAGAAATTCATTGATGCGATTGAAGCAAGTACTGTGGAAATTGAAAAAGCAGTAGATCTCGTTTTCGATAAAAAATTAAAAGACGTACGCACATTAGCTATTAAAATAAAAAACTACGAATCGATTTGTGATGAAGTTTATCGCGAGTCTCTAATTCAACTATTCCAAAACGAAGAAAACCCAATCCGCTTAATTCGGATGAAAGAAGTGTATGAGAATTTTGAAGAAATCGCAGACAGTTGTCAAAGTGTAGCCAATACGCTTGAATCAATTGTTATGAAAAACGCGTAAGGGGTCGGCTAAATGGAAGGTATGTTATTTATAACGATTGTCATTGTTATTGCAGCACTAGCGTTTGACCTTATCAACGGATTTCATGACACAGCCAACGCGATTGCAACCAGTGTCTCAACGAAAGCATTAAAACCAAAACATGCGATTGTCCTCGCCGCTGTGATGAACTTTGTCGGTGCGATTTCCTTCACTGGGGTTGCCAAAACAATCACAAAAGATATCGTAGACCCGTTCTCATTACCGCATGGCGATCTCGTTATCCTTGCAGCACTGATATCAGCCATCACCTGGAATTTACTCACGTGGTACTTCGGTATCCCAAGTAGTTCCTCTCACGCACTGATTGGCTCTATAGCTGGTGGTGCGATTGCCGCAGCAGGATTTGGCGCACTCGAATATAAAGGCTTCTTAACCATTATTATAGGCCTTATCGTGTCTCCATTCCTAGCATTCGGTGTTGGTTTCCTGATTTATAGCCTATTTAAAATTTTCTTAAAAAACTTAAACTTATCTACAACCAATCGACGTTTCAGGCTTATTCAAGTCGGAACAGCAGCACTCCAATCTTACACACACGGTACCAATGACGCCCAAAAATCAATGGGAATCATCACACTAGCTTTGATCGCGAACGGGTTCCAACATACCGATGACGTTCAACTGTGGGTACAAGTATCCTGTGCGATCGCGATGGCCGTCGGTACATCGATCGGTGGTTGGAAAATCATCAAAACAGTTGGCGGTAAGATCATGAAAATCAAACCAGTAAGTGGTGTAGCCGCAGATTTAAGTTCTGTGTTCATCATTTTCGGTGCGACATTCATTCATCTACCAGTAAGTACAACACACGTTATCAGCTCCTCCATCCTTGGTGTAGGAACAGCTCACCGTGTGAAAGGCGTTAAATGGGATACAGCACAACGCATGATTATCACTTGGATTATCACGTTGCCAATCTCAGCCGCACTTGCTGCAGCCATTTACTATGTCCTACGTTTCTTCCTAGCATAATTTCAAAAACTCGTTTCTGGATAGCAGAGACGAGTTTTTTATGTTTCCACTACTAAATAAAGGGAATAGGTTCCTATAAGACTGTAAAAAAACGTTTACTTAAAAATTAGATATTACGTCAGGAGATGAATAATATTATGCCAAGCTTTCACTTCCAAAAACCACTAGTCCTAAGAAAAAGCACACCCGTCGAAGTTAAGAATGAAAACGAAGAACTCGTTGGAACCATCGAAAAAATTTCATCACGTATCTCTTTTCAAAATAACCACCCATTGTATAGCTATTCCAATGACGAAACAAAGAGAGAACTCGCAACACTAACTATCGAAATCGGTTGGCTTGGGGAAGACGGTTCCTCTGTTGTGTATCACAATACCCAACCAAATTTTGATATCTCACTCAAAGAAATTCCAAGTAGCGATCACAGCCTTCATATTCGCGGCCTAAAGCAAGATCATCGCATCGATATTATCCAGCCTGAAGCCAAAGGAACTATCAAAATATTACTTGACCATACAGATATATGCCATATCGTAGTTGATAAATCCTTATCCGGCAGCGCTGTAAGCATTGAATACCAAGAAAATGAAATTCTGCCTCCCGCCTTCTTCCTACTTTCTTTCTTCATTGTTCGCCTGATTAAAGAAGAATTCTAAAAAAAACGCCGATCCAATCAGCTAATGACTGGTTAGATTGGCGTTTTTTTCAATATCTATTTCATTTTAATATTCCTCATCCATCTCTCCGTCCAAACTTCCCAACATCTTCGCCAGAATCGCGTCCGCATGTTTCGCCTGAACATCTGGATCATTATACACCTGAATAAAGCCATCAATTCCCACATTTGCAAACTCAATCTCCTGCTCCGGTGAAAACAACGCGCCGAGTCCAACTTCCAACGCCTGAAAAAGCGCATCCAAATGATGTAGCGGCCTGATCTCCTGCTCCTCTTCCATCCTTTGCTCAAATACCTTAAACTCGCCCTGAATCAAGCCATTCACAAGACGCCGATCCTCCCTGCGCAACATCGGTTCCCCGCTTTTTGCATCATAAGCCACTTTTTTCTTAGCAACAAAAAATTCCAAACACAAAAGCGTCCCATCAAATACCCCTCTGGAATCATTCGGAAATTCCACTTCCTGCATCACAAGCTCAAATTCTTTCTCCATCTCGAATCACACCTTTTTATTTATTTGGCTATCCACGATATAATATCCTTACCTTCAATATAACACGACACCAACATCCCAGCCAAACGAAAAACCAGCCTCTTCCTCCTTTCTATATTTTTATTAAAAACACTATTGCATAATTACTCAAAAACATGTATTATTATATCTATCAAAAGAAGTTATAAATTCTATGTTCATCTTTACTAGTTATTCATGAAAATGCATAAACTACCGAGATGATATACATTATAAAGGAGTGTAATCATGATTAAAGGGAATTTTTATCTCAAGTTAACCGCTATATTTTTTATACTAATGATGGTATTTGCTAGCTTTTCTCCCGTTTTAGCAGCAGAAAAAGACACGTCACTGGCTGATATTCAACAACGAGGGAAACTGATTGTTGGTTTATCCGCAGATTATCCACCTTATGAATTTCACAAAACTATAAAAGGAAAAGACACATATGTCGGCTTTGATATCAGCATTGCACAAAAAATTGCTGATGATATGGGTGTAGATTTAAGCATTAGTGAAATGGATTTTGACAGCTTACTTCCTGCCCTTAAAACAAATAAAATTGACGTCATCATTTCAGGCATGTCTCCAACACCAGAACGCCTTAAAGAAGTTGATTTTTCCGATCCGTATATGACTGTGCAACAAAAAGTCGTGATCAGAAAAGAAGATAAGGATAAGTTCCAATCAACGACTGATTTTAAAGGTGCCAAAGTCGGCGCGCAGAAACAATCGACACAAGAAGCGTTAGCACAAGACGAGCTAACTGGTGCTACTGTCAAATCGTTATCCAAAGTAACGACACTGATGCTTGAGTTACAGCAAAAGAAACTGGATGCGGTTGTACTAGAAGGCCCCGTTGCCGACGCGTATATCACACAATATGATGATTTAATGATTTCTGATGTGAATTTTGTCAATGGTACGAAACAAACGGCCATTGCGATGAATAAAGGGACAACTTCTCTGCAAAAAAGCATTAACACGTCTTTAAAAGAAATTAAAGATCAAGGTCTTCTGAAGCAATATCAAGAAGAAGCCAGTAAAGCGATGTTCCAAGAAGGTAATTTCTTCACGCAATACGGTTCTTATTACGTAAAAGGCGCACTATACACAATCGGGATTGCCGCTGTTGGTGTATTTTTCGGTGCGATTATCGGTGCTTTAATTGCGCTCATGAAATTATCGAAAACAAGATGGTTGCGTTGGCCTGCCAATTGTTACATCGAATTCTTACGTGGAACACCACTCCTCGTTCAGATTTTCCTATCTACTTTGGTACGACCGCTATTTTTGCCGGTTTGAATTTGCCCGCGATTGTTGCCGGTTGTATCGCCCTATCGCTCAACAGTGCCGCCTATGTTGCTGAAATCATTCGTGCTGGAATCATGGCCGTTGATAAAGGACAAGAAGAAGCAGCGCGTAGCTTGGTATGACGAAAGCCGCGAGTATGCGTTACATCATTTTGCCACAAGCGATTAAGAACATTTTACCGGCGCTGGGCAATGAATTTATTACCGTTATTAAAGAATCTTCCATGGTATCGATTATCGGTATCGGCGAATTGATGTTCATGTCGGGCGTCGTTGCAGGAGCAAGTCTAAATGCCTTCCTTCCATACGCAGTCGCAGCCGTAATTTACTTCATCCTAACGTTCGGTCTATCCAGACTTTTAGGCGTTGCTGAAAGGAGAATGAGAACAAGTGATTAAAGTAACCAAACTACAAAAGCATTTTGATAAATTAGAAGTTTTAAAAGGAATTGATATAGAAGTAGCGCAAGGCGAGGTGGTCGTTGTCATAGGCCCCTCAGGATCAGGAAAAAGTACCTTCCTGCGTTGTTTAAACTTGCTCGAACAACCAACTGGCGGCGTTATCGAATTCGAAGGTACCAACCTCACTGACAAAAACGTCAATATCAATGATTTGCGTCAACGGATGGGTATGGTTTTCCAAAGCTTCAACCTGTTTCCACATAAAACCGTGCTGGACAACCTTACTCTCGCGCCGCTAAAAGTGAAAGGCGAAACCGCAGAATCAGCGAAAAAACACGCCCTAGAATTGCTTAACAAAGTTGGGTTGGACGACAAGGCTGACAGCTATCCATCCTCCCTATCCGGCGGACAAAAACAGCGGGTTGCCATCGCGCGCGCCTTGGCGATGAATCCCGATGTGATGCTTTTTGACGAACCAACATCCGCGCTCGATCCAGAAATGGTCGGCGAAGTACTGCAAGTTATGAAGAGTTTGGCCAAAGAAGGCATGACGATGGTCGTTGTGACACACGAAATGGGCTTTGCAAAAGAAGTAGCCGATCGCGTCATCTTCATGGACGGCGGCTATATCCAAGAACAAGGCACACCAGAACAAATTTTCACACACCCACAGAACGAAAGAACACAAAGTTTCCTCGGAAAAGTGTTATAATAAACAAAAAAGTGGAATGCAAACTAAGCGCATTCCACTTTTATCTACATATGGAGGTTTTTTAAATGAAATTAGCTAAAAAATATCAACAAGCGCCCGTCAATATACTATCTCAAATCACGACCATTGCGAAAACAACGCCGAACCTAATTGACTTTTCGATTGGCGATCCTGACCTGATTACCGACCAGGAAATCATCGAGGCATCCTTCCAAGACGTGAAGAACGGCCAAACCAAATACACCGAAGCCTCTGGTGACATCGAATTACTCGAAGCTATTTCGGGATTTTACGACCGCACATACGATTTGCAATTTCCAACTAGTGAAATCCGCGCAACAGTTGGTGCTTGCCACGGCATGTATCTCGCGCTCCAAGCCATCATTGATACCGGCGACGAAGTCATCATCCACGAGCCTTACTTCACGCCTTACAAAGACCAAGTGATGGCTGCTAGTGGCATTCCCGTCTTCATTCCAACCTATGAAAAAGACGATTTTGCGATCAATCTAGATATTTTAAAAGCCGCGATTACCGACAAAACGAAAGCGCTGATTCTAAACTCGCCGAACAACCCAACAGGCGCCGTCTTCTCCAAAGAAATCTTTGAAGAAATCGCTACCCTCGCGAAAAAACACGATTTTTACATCCTATCCGATGAAGTCTACGATGCTTCAGTTTTTACGAAAAGTTCACCCCAATGGCAAAATTCGCGCCAGAGCAAACCATCACACTCGGCAGTCTCTCGAAAAATTTTGCGATGACCGGTTGGCGGATCGGTTATATGATTGCGGGCGAGTACATTATCCAAGCCGTGAAGGCAATCAATGAAGGCATCACGTTCTCTGCCCCTTCACCGTCCCAGAGAGCCGCTGTACACGCGATGAACAACGCCGAGAAGTTTATACCCGCCGTCACAAAAACCTTCCAAGAACGGCTAGAATACGTCGGAAAACGCGTCACCGAGATACCCTACCTATCCATCCACCCCGTCAAAGGTACGATTTACGCCTTCATCAACATCAGCGGCTCCGGCATGACCTCCGTCCCGTTCTGCGAATACGTCTTAAAAGAAACGCAAGTCCTACTAATCCCAGGCTTAGCGTTCGGCGACACCGGAGACAACTACATCCGTTTAGCCGCGACACAAAACCTAGACGTCCTAAAAGAAGCCTTCGACCGCCTAGCCAAACTAAAATTCTAGCCTTAGCTATATAATAACGAAAAAAAGGTTTGTGACTTTATTAAAATAAAGTCACAAACCTTTTTATCCTATAGTAGGAGCCATAGATACCTGCCAATTCGTAATCATTCGTTGCATCTCTTCCTCCGTCAACACATTAAACGCGATAATCTGATCCACCGAAACCGTCAAACCCTTCGAAAAACGATTTACCCGTGATGCCGACACACAATTAATATATACATCTTTCAACTTCACAACACTGTGCGGAATCTCATCAGGAATATCCGTAATCCCGATAACATACCCAATTGCCGTCACAAAAAGCACCGGCTCACCATGCGTCATTTGTTCAAATAACTCTACTTCTTTTATCGTATTTTCAATCATTCCAATCACTCCTCTAACTCTATTTACCCGCTAAAAATGCATCCAAATCCACATCTGCAAACGAATCATACACACTCGTTCCTTCCGGGAAAACAATGCCCTTCGTCACTTCATTCTTCACAACAATCACGTGTAGCCCTGCGCCAACCGCCGATAACGAACCATTCCGTGAATCTTCCACGGCAATCGCTTCTTCCGGTTTCACCCCAAGTGCCTCCACTGCTTGACGATACAGCGCTGGATCCGGTTTAATAACCTCCACATCATCCGCCGTCTGAATCGTTTCAAAATCATCCAAAATGCCGAACTTCTCCAAAATCGGGTCCACCCAAGCACGCGCGGAGCTTGTCGCCAAACCAATTTTATAACCATTGTCCTTGGCATAATCGAACAATCGCATGAAACCATCGCGCATTTCTAATTTATCACGGCCATTATGCACTTGTAAGTCTATGTATTTTTGAAAAGCCGCAGCGTCAAATTTGCCATTCGTTTGTTCCGCCATATAAAGAAGTAGCGGTTCGTCGGTGCTTCCAACCACTTGCTCATAAACATCCATCGGCAAGCTCATGCCATAGTTCGCCTGTAAATACTTCTGTGTCTCGTCAAACCAAACTGCTTCCGTATCAATCATCGTTCCATCAAAATCAAAAACAAATGCTTTCATGAAATTCCTCCACCTATCATATTTCAACACATTCATTATAACATATGAAACCGTTTCATCCTTAAAAAGAATATAACTTCCCAAAATAAGCTTGCATTTCAGTCGAAAAACGAATATTATTGTAGTTGTGGTTTCAAAACGTTCGTAATAAGACGAAGAATCATCTTTTTAACTATAAAAGGGAGTGGAATTATATGTTTCAACTAAAAGCTCATGGAACAGACGTCAAAACAGAGGTTATTTCAGGTTTTACGACATTTTTAACAATGGTCTATATCATCGTCGTAAACCCGGCAATCCTTTCAGCGGCAGGCGTTCCATTTAACACAGTCTTCATGGCAACGATTATCTCGGCCGTCATCGGGACACTTTGGATGGCACTATTCGCCAATTACCCAATCGCCATTGCACCAGGACTCGGGATGAACGCCTATTTCGTCACCGTTGTCACCACGCAAAAATTAGACTACGCAACCGCATTTACAGCCGTTTTCGTAGCAGGTATTATTTTCTTACTATTATCCTTAACACCTTTCCGGGAGAAATTAATCACAGCGATTCCACATACTCTAAAAGCAGGAATCACAGCTGGTATCGGTCTTTTCATTGCATTCCTCGGCTTCCGTATGACAGGAATTATCGTAAAAAGCGATTCCAATCTAGTCGGGCTTGGCGATCTTCATTCTCCAGAAGCCTTGCTTGCTATTGCCGGACTTCTGATTACGCTGATTTTCCTAGCGCTGAACGTCAAAGGAGCACTTTTTATCGGGATGATTTCGACTGGGATTATTGCTTTCTTCACCGGTGAACTTAAATTCAATGGCTTTGTCAAAATGCCGTCGATGCCGGATTTGGTTATCACAAACCCAATCCACGCGTTCGGCGATGTCGTCACGTACAGCCTTTACGGCGTTGTTCTGTCCTTCCTTTTAATCACGATTTTCGATACGACAGGAACGATGATTGGTGTCGCTAAAAAAGCCGGCCTCATGAAAGGTGAAAGTTTGCCCAATGCAAAACACGCCCTACTCGCAGATGCGGTCGCAACAAGTGTTGGCTCTATGTTCGGGACAACACCAACTAGCGCCTACATCGAGTCTTCCGCAGGTGTTGCAACAGGCGGGCGGACAGGTTTAACGACGCTTACTGTTGCCGGATTGTTCCTAGTTTCCGCGTTTTTCGCCCCACTTGTCGGCGCAGTATCCGGCATTTCAGCGATTACCGCACCAGCCTGATTATCGTTGGTAGCATGATGATTGGCGCCGTCAAAGAAATCGATTGGGACACGCTCGACGAAGCCTTCCCAGCCTTTCTAGTTATCCTGGCAATGCCGCTAACATCAAGCATTGCCATCGGACTAGCATTCGGCTTCATCTCCTACCCAATCCTAAAAATCTTCACAGGTAAATGGCGCGAACTCAACTGGTTCATCATCGTCATCGCGATTCTATTCTTCATTCTAGTCGCCTTCCTACCTCATTAAAAATAAAGCTGTATTCCAATTCAAATTTGGAGTACAGTTTTTTTAAATTATTCACCATTCCGACAAACAAATCCGCTTCAAACCGTGCTATACTGGAATGTAACATCTTAGAAGGGAGGGTTTTATCTTGGGATTTCTAGAAGCTTATAAATCTTTTTGGAAAAATTACGTGAATTTCAGCGGGCGTTCCTCACGTTCTGCCTATTGGTATGTCGTTTTATGGAATGCGATTATTATCAGTATTTTTTATGTATTAATCTTAGTTTTCACCGTGTTCACAGCTGCAACATCATCGGTAAGCGACGCAACAGGAGATTTTGCTTTCATCATGACATCAGGCTCAACACTGCTTATCTTACTACTCCTGTTCTTATATGAATTAGCAACATTTATTCCACTGCTAGCCTTAACTATTCGCCGTTTGCACGATTCTAACAAAAGCGGTTGGTTTGTTTTGCTCAGCCTGATTCCATTTGTAGGTAGTATTATTATGATTATTTTCATGTGTCTGCCTAGTGAACCATCATTCAGTGACGATTTTGATTTTTAACGTATGACGAGGACGCGAAGAAATTCCGTCCTTTTTTGTTTGGTATTTTTCATATCATTAGACATTTGCCTCCCATATCTGCTATAAAGGTAAGAGATATTGAATAGAAAAGAGTGAGCCATTTGTGGAAAGCATTTTTTAGCGGTATTGGAATTGCCGCACTCGTTATCATTTTCAGCCTACTAACGACCGGATACAGCATGTCATCGCTATTCTCCTTCGTCTTGATGGTCTTAATTTTGGCGTCGATCATCTGCTCCGCACTCGTATCCGTAGGCAGAGCGCAAAATCCGAATCGCAAAATTCAATTACGATGGAGCATCTTACTCGCAGTTGCCGCGATTCCATCCTTCATTGGTTTCATAATTAGTTATTACTTCACATGAAAAAAGAGCCAAATTCGGCTCTTTTTTTTCTACTTACTTAAACGCTGCGATGAAAGCTGGTACATAATCTGGTAAATCTGGTGGGCGACGACTCGAAATAATATGGCCGTCCGTAACAACTGCTTCATCATGCCAAATCGCACCAGCATTCGTCATATCATCCTTGATACCAGGCGTACTGGTGACGTTGACGCCATCCAGAATTCCTGCTGAAATAAGCACCCAACCGGCGTGACAAATTTGGCCAATCGGTTTCTTTTGTTTATCGAAGTAGCGTACAAATTCCAATACTTTATCGAAGCGGCGCAACTTATCTGGCGACCAGCCCCTGGAACTAAAATCCCGTCGTAATCTTCCACTTTAATATCCTCAAAGCTAAAATCACTTGTTGCAGGAACGCCATACTTCCCGTGGTAGACAACACCGGCTTCTTCCCCAACTAGATGAACCTCAGCTCCAGCTTCGCGAACTCGTAAAACTGGATACCATAATTCTAAATCCTCGAAATCATCGCTGATTAGAGCGATTACTTTTTTACCTTGTAGTGTCATGTTATCGTCCTCCTTCAATCATTTCTTACTCCAAGTATACCAATAGAGATGGTGGGCTTGAAGTAATCTGCTTGTGGGGGATTATTGGGTTGGTTTCTCATGACGATTTGTGGAAGGCTAGTGATAATGATTGTAAAATTATGTTCTCTCCTTGATTGGGTAAATCTCTAAACAAAATAAAATTGCCTTAACCACTATTTGGCGTAAGGCGGAGATTTTGCTTTCAACAGCCGAGAAGGATTACATGCTCGCTTTGCTCTCATGCATATTGAGGCTGTAACTCACTTTGTTCGAACAGACACAACAACAAAAAAAAAGGCCCAGTCAATTGACTAGGCAGGCCATCATGTTCGAATGTTTATGCTTAACGGGATGAGGCACAAACGAAAACTACATGGCAAATGAGATGAATGAAAACAAATAACGGTTATCGGTGCGAAATCATATGATAAACACAAGTGCTCACCATTTGGAAGATGGATACACCGAATTCCATTATAACCATGATAGGGTCTTATCCCCACAAAAATAAACAAGAACTGTATACTTTTGTCGAAATAAGAGCTTACACTAAATGCAAGGTATATATATATTCTACTTTTATTGAGCGGAAAAAGCAAGGGAACAAACTGTGTAATTTTTGTGACTAAAATAATTTGTTTTATAGCCTTTTATATACGAATTTATGAAAAAAGCGCTTAATTAACAACTTTTTTAGTTATATCTGGGTATTGTACATAATTTTGGGTATAATTTTTCGCATTCCCATACGAACAGAGGCGAACAAAATTCCCAAAAAATAATTCCCCAATCAGATTAGGGGATTCAGACTCTAGACAAACCGCTTTATATGATATTTCTCAAAACTTCAGCGTGTCGACAAATGCTTAGTTTCTAGGCAAAAGTGAGTACCAGCGCGGAGCGTACTAGGGTACGTGAGCACTGGAACGGAGCTTTAAACGACGAAAATGAGCGTTTGTCGACACACTGAATTCCCCAATCAGATTAGGGAATTATCTTTCTTCTATTAGTCTACTAGTTCTACAATCATATTACAAATAATTGCTACGATTGGGATTAACGCAAACATTCCCCATGACCAGTTGCCTCTATGTGATTTCGTCGATTTCGCTTGCTCTAGCTCGTTTACTTGTTGGCGTAGACTCAACACCTCTAGCTCTAAATCCTGTACTTTATCCTCAAGATCATATAATCGTTCTTCCATCAGTATCCCTCTTTTCGACCACTTTGATAGTTACATTATATATCGATTGCGCGCACCCTGTCATCGTACCATAGGCTGATTAACCTAATAATAGCAATTACTCGCACGCTTTGCTACAATAAGATAAATAGCTTAAATGAGGTGAAAAAATGGATATTCATACAGAAGAAGCCGTTGTAAAATTAATTCTTCATGGCGGAAACACGCGAAAAGAAGCTTATGCTGCAATTACCGCCGCTGAAAACTATCATTTCGAAGAGGCAACATCTCATTTGCAAAAGGCAGAAGTACAATTTTTAGAAGGACATGCTTGGCAGACGAAATTAGTCTCGCGCCGGAGCCCAGATAATGATATAACGCCATCCTTTTTATTAGTACACGGGCAAGATCATTTGATGACAGCGCAAGCCGAGCTTAACTTAGCTAAACAAATCGTTCGCCAATACGAGCGTCAGAACAAACTAGAAGCACGCATCGCAAAATTAGAACAAGCCAATAACTAAAAAAGATACGAAGATAAGTCCGCCGCATCCTAACTCGATGTTGCATACACTTATCCGCGTATCTTTTTCATTTTATCGAATACCGAGTGCAATCTTAGCGTAACGCGACATCCGGTCTTTCGTCCAAGCCGGCGTCCACACAAGGTCGACTTTCGTATCTTTCACTTCTGGAATATCTGACATCGCTACACGTACTTGATCTGTCAAAACCCCAGCAAGTGGGCATCCCATTGTTGTTAGCGTCATTGTTACCGTACAAAGCCCGTCCTCGTCCAAATCCACATCGTAAACTAGACCAATATTGACAATATCAATGCCTAGCTCTGGATCAATTACTTGCTCTAACGCACCCATCAAATTATCTTTTAGTTCTGCATCCATGAAGTAGTAGCCTCCTTTTGATTTTCTCTCATTATTGTAACATAGTTGAGAATGATTTTCATTATAATTTTTCTTCTAAAAAGCCGACACCCGCAAGCATGCCCTCAATGGAGATTTTGTGTTTGGCCTTTTCGTCCACCATGAAAGCCACATTATCCGACATATCTTCCTCAACCAACGCCTCATATAGCTTTTCGCTGTACTGGAATGGCACCACATCATCCGCTTTCCCATGCCAAATCATCAAGGGGCGATTTTTCAATTTCGTAGGCGCAGCGCTCAAATCATACGGCGCCAATTCACGAATCCGCGCGTCCACATCAAAAGGAAACTCGATGCCCTGTTTGGTCACACCATCCGCAAGCGCCTTCGCGAAATGACCATAGTACGAACTCCCAGCGAGGCAAACCCCCACTTTCAGCCAATCATACTGCGCTAACATCCCATAACTTGTAATTGCTCCCATCGAAAAACCGCCAACTGCAAGCCTCGACGGATCAATCAGCCTTCTGCATCTAAAGCATCTCTTAATAGAGGCAACTCATCGATATTCCCACGAACCGTGTCCCAAAAATAAATCGCCTGCTCCGTTTCCGACTCATTCCCGCTTCGTTCCCCATGCATTGGCGCATCCGGCAAAATAACACGCATTCCACGTTGCGCCAACAAATAAGCGTACGGTAAATATAATTCCTTTTGCGATTGAAAACCATGATAAAAAAAAGACAGTTGGTAATTTTTCGGTCGCGTGTGTTGCCTCATAAATATGTAGGACCGGAATTTCTTTTATCCACTTATGTTCCACTTGAATCATTGGTAGGCCTCATTTCCATGTGATTTATTAACTTTCTGTAAAGCACTTAGGCGTTTACAAAGCGCGCCCGAACGTCTATCATGAAGGTATACTATCTATTCTATCACTTTATCAAAACGGGGACTAGATATACGAATTATGGAAAGAATGAGGAGACATATATGACAAAAAAAATTAATCGTTCTCGATCTTGATGGCACTGCTCTAAAAGGCGATCAGACCATCTCGGATCGAACAAAAAAAAGCGTTGGAAAACGCGCGTGAAAAAGGCCATGAAGTCATGATTGCAACAGGGCGACCTTACCGCATGAGCCATATGTATTATTATGAATTAGGCCTCGATACACCGATTGTGAATTTTAACGGGGCTGTATTCCATCATCCGCGTGATATTAAATTCAGCAGTGCCTACCACCAAGCGATTGACTTGAAAACGGCGCATGAACTACTCGATTTTTCGACGAATTATACGCTTGATAATATTGCTGCGGAAGTGCAGGACAGTGTGTTCTTGCGAGAACGAAATGCTAGCGTGCCGGATATGTTCCAGCAAGGTAAGGAAAATGTCTTCATTGGCGATTTGCGAAACACGATTACGTCAGATCCTACATCGCTACTGTTCTTCGCGAGTCACGAAATGCTACAAGAAATAAGCGACCATATGGATACGCGCCTATCTAACATTGTAACGTATCGAAATTGGGGCGCAGAATGGCCTGCGATGGAAATGACAAAATTCGGTGTGCATAAAGCGATTGGGGTCCAAGCAGCAAGTCGATATCTAGGCATTGACCAAAAGAATATTATTGCATTTGGCGATGAAGATAACGATCTTGAGATGCTAGATTACGCTGGCGTTGGTGTCGCAATGGGAAATGCTATCGATCCACTGAAAAATGTAGCAAATACAGTCACGCTATCCAACGAAGAGGATGGTATTGCCATTTATTTAGAAGAAACTTTAGGCGTATAATCTTCGCTTTATCAATTAATATAAGCTTTTTTAGGTAGGACCAATAGAGACGGTTCTACCTATTTATTTTTCAGTGTACTACTATCTCCTTTTCGTAGTTGTAATTCTTCTAGAAATCGCATGGACCGCTTCTCCTGTCCCTTACTGTTCACATGATACACCGAATTATAAATATTTTCATATGGTACAAAATAATCACTAGGCTTACCAATAACATCGTATCTTCCCGTTACATATTTCTCTAAATCGCTTAAATAATTCAAGTCTTTATACCTTTCAAATCCCAGCGTACTTGGATAGGTGATATAAACTGTGATCCCCTTCTCAGTACACGCATCATAAAATTTTTCTAATGCCAAAACAGAAGCCGTTTTCTCGAATTTATCAGGAAATTGTAGCGGGATATTTTTGCGGGCGGCAAATGCAGAACCATCTGCGTCCAAACAAGACCCACTCTCTGAAAAATGCAGCGGTCTTTGTTCACCCTCTTCTCCCGATTTGAACTTCTGCATGAAATATTTAATATTCAATTTTAAGTTGAGAAGGATATAGTAACCATGTTGCTTCCATGAAAAATGGCGCAGTTCTCGTTTACGAAGCATTCTATAATATTCATACGCAAACACATCGTAACTTGGTTTAAAGTACAGTGAGTAAGCCAAACAAAGTATCACTTCATCACCACTTTTAATATTTCTGCGAGCTACATCCAAGATAAATCCCATTCCGAGCCCCACATTTAGACCGAAATTAACGGTTGGAACATTAGTTTTTTCAGATATTAAATCCGTGTTAAAACTATAAAGAGCGTCACTTCCCCCAACAATAAGACGCTTTGGCCCCTCTATTTCAGTTGCATACTTCTCCTTTATCCTCATCAATTTTTTGATCTTAAGGACTGGTTCAGAAGGATAAAAATAAAAAAATAACTCAAACAAAGCACCAAAATAATACCTATAGATACCCCTACAAAAACCATATACTACTTCTCCTTCCGATTATAGACTATCGATGAATTTTCCCATATTATTCGCAATCATCTATGCGATGGGAACTGCCAGTGAACCGCTAAAAAATGAAGAAGATTGAATCGCCGTGTACTTAGAAAAATATTCA
Organism: Listeria cornellensis FSL F6-0969; assembly: GCF_000525855.1. Taxonomy (GTDB): domain Bacteria; phylum Bacillota; class Bacilli; order Lactobacillales; family Listeriaceae; genus Listeria_A; species Listeria_A cornellensis. Next base: position 8,228 of record NZ_AODE01000020.1, on the reverse strand, counting down.
AGTATGTGAGTTTGTACATGAAGACATAGGAAGGCGAGGAGGTAATTGTTACTTGTCATCTCCTCACCTTTTTGTGTTCGCTTCCTCACTTTTCCGGCGGGTATACATTCCTATCATAGCTTTCTGTTAGCGCTCAGGTTCATTGACTTTCTACTATATTATATAAGAACCATCACTTCTTGGCTAGTTTCGTGCGCATGGTATTTCGCAAGGCCCTCTCTTAAAGTAGTTTGTGAACGATAACCAATGTTTTTTATTTTCGTGATATTGGCATATGATTTATGAATATCTCCAGATCTTGCTGATTCGAATCTTAATGGCAATTTTTGATGGATAATTTCCTCATAAATCGCGATGACTTCTAGTAATGTATGGTTTTCACCGGAGGCAATATTGAAAACTTCTGATGTACTTTCGTCCGATTCTGCGAGCAGGATCAAACCACTCACAATATCATCTACATAGACAAAATCCCGGACTTGTGTCCCATCGCCGTATATGTTGAAAATGGCTTTTTCATCACCGTTTGACACGCGCTCTACGCAACTAGTCAAAATGGAAAGCACTCCTGAATAAGGTGAGTCCGGATTTTGCCGTGGTCCGTATACATTGAAAAAACGGGCGGCGCTTGCTTTAAGACCAAACAAACGACTGTACGCAATCACATAGCTTTCGGACGCTAATTTATCGATGCCGTATGGTGTCATTGGCGCTATAACCGAAGTTTCTTTTTTTGGAAGTGTTGGTTCGCTACCGTAAACTGCGGCCGAGGATGCGAAAACAAATTTTTGAATGGTATCCGCTTGTTTTTTCGCGGCATTTAATAGGTGAATCGTGCCGTCCATGTTGATTTGATGTGTTTCAAGTGGCTTCTCGATAGATGCTGCGACACTAGCCACAGCTGCTAAATGAAAAACATACGTAAAAGTATATATTTCGAAGGCATTATCTATATCGGATACTTTACTTACATCCCCGAATAGAAAATCTAAGTGTGGACTAGAAGGTAAATTAGAAATTTTTCCAGTGCTTAAGTTATCTAGTACGACAACGTGATACTTTTTCAATAATTGCTCTACCAAGTGTCCGCCAATAAAGCCAGCACCGCCTGTAATTAAAACTGTTTCTCGGCTCATTTTACATCACTCTTCCTTTTTTTGATTTTTTCATTCGGATATTTTTCATTATGAATCGGATGCTTTGGATATTTATTAACAATATGAGTCCCACTGCCAGGCTATTAGTAAGTAGCGCTGGGATTGTCGTTTGATAGAGAAATAAGGATTGGATGCCCAGTACAATGAGCGCTGGCAAAAGCGTGATGTATTGAATGCGTATCCGGACATATTTTCTTGTTTGTAGTAAGCGTACGATCCAGACGGAGAAAAAAACTAATCGTCGTCGCAACCGCTGCACCGTAAAGTCCAATGCGTGGAATGAGCAAGAGATTGAGCCCAATATTGAGTGCTGCACCGACGAAAGATGTGATGAATACTTGATTCGTGCGCATTTGTACAGCATAGATAACGCCAATGAATGCAGAAAAACTACAGAATATAACGGCAAACAATTGAATCGGAACAAATTTCCATGCTTCGTAAAACTCACTGCCGAGTGCGATGCCAAATCCCCATTTTAAAACACAAAGAATAATCGCACTGACAATAATCATGAAGGAAGCAAACGCATTAAACACGCTGGAATAAAAACGATCTCGATCTTTTTGCTCGCCCTCTTCAATCGCCGATAGTTGCCATGCTTGCATAAAAATGGCGCTTAGCGTATTCAAAATGACTGGAATTTTGTTAGCGACAGCGTAGTAGCCATTCGCGGCGAGCCCAAGAAAAGATTGAATGAGCAGGCGGTCCGATGTATCCATCACCCACCACATCAGTGTATTAGGAATAAGCGGTAAACTGTAAAGCAACATGCGTTTCATCAGGTTCCCATCCCACGGGGCTTTGACCATCATTTCCACGACATTGCCACTAAAGCAGAACAACATAATATTACTAATCGTAAACGAAATAACCATTCCAATAAAGTAGCCCATAATACCCACATGGAAATAAATGAGCAACACACTCACAATCGAAAAAATTAAAATCGCGGTAAGCAATCCATTTATGACGTAAAGCTTGATGCGCCCTGTTCCACGGGCATATTGAGCGAACACCAGATTGATGGACTGAGCGAAAATAATCGCAGCTATCACGAGCGTATTCGTTTCTAAGCCAAAAAAGAGAATACCAATAACACTACCCGATAGGAAAACCAATCCAACTAACGCACAAATCGCGAGTCCGTTGCGTAGAACGCTCCCTTGATCTTCATTATCTTTCATGACAAAACGGAGAACGGCGTCATAGATGGACAACGTTACAAACGGCAAACAGAGATTGATAATCACTGAAATCAGCTCGACCTCTCCGTATTCTTGCGGATTCAAATGATGGGTAAACACCACGACAAGCAGTAAACTGATGAGCTTGCTTCCCATACTACCGATCGAAAAAAGAATCGTATTTTGAAATAATTTTTTATATTTACTGCTCATGTATCTGGCTCATTTCCTGTTTAATGTGGTTGCGCAATTTTGTTTAGTACTTCGGTTAATAGTGTGGAGGATGTGTTGCTTGTGTAAGGAAAGTAGACGACATCCACATCATTTGCCTTGAAAATCTGTTCGGTTTCAGTAAACAGCGCATTACCTTTCCAATCGGAACCGACAAACATGACATCAAACTGATAGTGCTCCATCGCGGCGACTTTATCTCGGTTCATTTGCGCCACGACTTCATCAACAAACGTGATGGATTCGACGATTTCTAGTCGTTCCTCAAAAGGGATGACTGGTGTTTTATTTTTATAGCTTTGGACGAGTTCGTCTGTGCTCACCGCAACGATGAGATGCTCGCACTGTTCTTTTGCCTTCTTCAAAATATTAAGATGGCCAATATGGAAAAGATCGAAAACTCCTGAGGTGTAGCCTAGTTTATATTTTTTCATGCGATCGCACCGTCCATTCCTAGAAATTCTAAAATTCTTTTCGCAGAGTTATTGTCATGGTGAAGGTTCATTTTAATACACAGTTTTGCCCGTTCTAACACATAGTCATCTTGATTAGATACAAGCTGCTCGATAAAATGTAGAAAATCAGCTTCTTCACGTATTTTCTTGCCAGGCATATAATCGAGTGGTTCTTCTACGAGAAAACCCCGACCAGAACTGTAATTTAATATATCACCGAGTTCAAAGCCGATTGGTTTATTTAACAACAAATAGTCGAAGTAGACAGAGGAAAAATCAGTAATAAGTGCATCTGATTTACCCAATAAAGCATATAAATCCACGCGTTCTCGTAACATCTCTACATTGGAAAACGTCTTGATGTGCGAGAGGTTGGTAAAGGAGACGAAACTTAAGTCCTGATTCGGGTGGAATTTGATGATAAGTAGCGTTCTAGTCTCTGCTAATTTATCATTTAAGGTATGAAAAAAATCGGGGCTCATAAGGGATACATCTTGTTCACTATCCATCTTAAAATCGACGCGATCACTGTTGTTAATATGCTTAAATGTGGGTAGCCAAACAACGAGTTTTTCATAATCTTGCTTAGCGAGGAATTGATTTGTCCCCTCATCATCACGGAACATCGCATCGTTTCTCGGAAAACCCAACACCTGCATCTTCTGTGCACCACCGAGTAATGAGGTCGCGCGTAATTCCGCCGCAAAAACCGACGTGGATAATATATACGTATGATTTTCTGTTGGTCCAAAACAACCACGACTATCTTTCAAAGGTGTTCCGTGTGTCAAGAAAAAGCGAATTTGCTTATCATCCGTGCGATATCCCAGCACTTCATGTGTATAAAAACAGTATTTAGCAACACAATTGTAATAAAGATAGCGCAACGATTTCCTTGTAATGCCGGATTTCTTCATAAAATGTACATTCGCGTCATGCCGATTTTTCATATCATTCGGATTAGCAACAAACCAAATCAGCTTGTATGTTTGATTCAAGTTTTGCGCTATCATCTCTTCAAATAGTGCCTTGGAATTGTCTTGAAATCCTGACATACTCTCAAATAGGATAATATTTTTCATAGGGAACAACCGAAATAAAGCAAGTAACGCATGCATAATTTGTTTCATAGTCTGGCTCCGATCCTTCTCCATTTTTTAGGCCATACATAGAGCATATCTCCAAGTGGAAAATGACCTCTAAAATAGGCTTGTATAGCTATTCTTCGCATTTTTTTTCAAAACTTTATTTTCTGGTTTATGCGTGAAAGTGCGCCAGTTCGGACATGCTTTTTCTAGTTCCTGCTCCATCCTTTTTAGAAAGGCGCTCCGTTCTTTTTTTGTCCTGGATAAATTGGCTCTTACTTAGCGTCATCACATAGCCTAGCTGTTCTAAATACATCCCCGCAATATCATCCGTATGCGTTCCCGGCAGCGTCATAACTTGTTGCTTCAAATGCTGAAGTACAAATAGAATATCGATATAGCGCGTGGTATTGACAGTGTTCGTTTGGGAACCGTCGCGTGATCGGTCATACACATAGAAAGGCTCGTCCATTTTACAAATATTTTTTGCCTTTAATAATAGAAAAGGTATAATTCCTAAGTCCTCATACCAACAACCTTCCGGGAAAAAAGTATCTTGCCAAAGCGTCGCGCGATACAACTTATTCCATGGAGCCGTTCCCGCTGTAATCGCCGAAGCTCCAACTGCCACTTTGTCTGTCTTCTGATTCTTATCAAGCGTCAAATAATCAAATATCACGATATCCGTGTCATCTTCCAATTTGCCAACACATTTTTCCAGTAAATTCGGTAAAATATAGTCATCACCATCCACCATTAAAATATAATCGCCACTCGCCTGTTGCAGCGCTAAGTTTCGCGCACTTGCCTGGCCGCCATTGTTTTTTTGAAGTAACTTTATTCGGGAATCGCGCTGCACATACTGCAACACACGCCCAGCACTGCCGTCTGTTGAACCATCATCCACCACAAGAACCTCAAAGTGCGGATAGCTCTGCGCTAGAACCGAATCCAAACAACGTGCCACATACTTTTCAATATTATATACTGGTATAATGATCGATACTTCTACGGGTTTCATCGAGTACTCCTTCCTCACACCATATCCACGAACGAAACAAAATCCTTCAACTTGCCGCCATCACGATAAAATGTAGCGCCTTCGTTGATTTCATAAGTCATATCCGCCATAAAATATTTTGCAATTTCGGCTTCTAAGCGCCTTCGTGTATGCGAACTTAAATGAGACTCAATTCGGAACTCAAGATGCCCTTTCTCGCGCTGTAATACTTGGTAACCAATTGCTTCCCCGCCATCCATCACGATATTTTTGAAAATATAATAAAACGTCAAGCTCGGATACGTTTCTTTTTTTTCCTACAATTGCTTTGCCAATGCGTCCCATCACCGACTTCACAATCGAATGCTCACGTCCGCAAGAACACATCGTCTCTGTATCCAGCTCGACATAATCTCCCAGCGCATAACGAATAATCGGAAACGAATGCGAAAACAAGTTTGTCACAAAAATCTCACCGTCAATCACCTCGATAATCACGTTTTCCATGGTCACATGCATGTTCCCATCCGGACATTCAAACGCGATAATCCCAGTCTCTGCTGCGCCATACTCACTAATGATTTTACGTCCAAATACTTTTTCCACGACTGGTTGATACGCATCAAAAATCTTCTCTGAGGTTCCTTTAATCATTTTTAAATCCGCTTGAATCGGCAAATTTTCTCGTTCGATTTTCTGCGCGATATGGTAAATCATCGAAGAATACCCTTCCAGATAATCCGCCCGTTCTAATTTCTTTATAAAAGTATTGATATCCTTCGTTTCATAAGAAAAAATGCGAAATCGATTCACTAGTTTGTCCATTATTTTCAGTTTCCAATGTTTCTTTACGTCCAAGTTATAGCCCCAAAAATATCCATTACGATCCCAAGGTTTGATTCCATACCAGCTATACCCTCGATGTATCGCCGCGCGGTGTCTCGCATCCCATTCTAAATTCCGTTGAAACGTCAATGGAGAACCTGTACTGCCAGAAGTCTCGGAAAAAAGGAGTCGATCAAAATCCGCCGTTGCATGAATCGCTTCATTTTCTTCTAACAATATTTTTTTTGTAATCGGGGAAATGAGTGAGAGGTCGCCTAATTCTTGTATATCATTAGGGTGAATGCCTAGCTCATCGAATAAGCGCTGATAATAGGCAGAGTTTTCATAGGCCCAGCGTACAAGTGCTTGCAATCGCTCCAGCTGGTATGCCTCTAATTCTGGCCGCGTCCACCTGTTCGTTTCTTCTAAAAATCGTTCAGCATCTGGCAAAAGTGGGTTACGCCGCTTGACGCCTTGTTTATAAATCCATTGATACACGTTACCGCTCCCCTCTTGGCTGATAGGTCCGTGTTTCTTCTAGGACTTCCCAAAATAGTTTTTTTTGCTTCTTTTTCACATAAAATAAAGAGACAAAGAGAAAGGCCAGTGGAGCATTATACATTCGTTTAAACAAGGGGCCTTTACTCAACATTTGCGCTCTCGTCAACCTTGTCAATCTTGGTTGTACAGCATGATACACCAACCATTCCGGGTGAAAATACGTCCGATATCCCTGCCGAAACAAATCGACCAAAAAGATATTTTCCTCACCAGAGACATAGGTTGCACCGAGCCCAAACGCTTCATCAAAACGGATAGCTGGACCAGCCTCATTCTTCTCCAAACACGCCCGCTTCACAAAAATTTCAATCGAAGAACGGCTCATTAGCTCGCGTTTTGTTAAATAACGACTGGTCTTTATTTTTTGCGCTCGACCAAATTTCTGCTGTTCTGGATCATACATTGTCAAGCTAATAACTTCTTTCCCCCTCTGAAAGGCTTCTACCACATGCTGGAAGGTGTCGTGAGCATACCAACAATCATCATCGCCGAATGTCACAATATCTCCTGTCGCGTGCTCTAGACCTATATTACGCGCTTTAGAAAGACCTCGATCATCTATTCGCACGACCTTAGACTCTAAGTTATACGTTGCCAACCGCTCGCTCCAATCATCCTGCTCCTTTTGTAAAACTAAGATGATTTCCATGTGCGAATATGTCTGATTTTCTAGTGTTTCTAGCAATCTCTTAAGCTCAACAACTCGATTGCCAAGTGTCGCTATAATAACTGAAATACGTGGTGATGCATTCATTGTAGCTGTCCTACTTTCTTCAATGGACGACCGATGGATTGGTACGCGATGCCAGCTGCTTCCATCTCATGTTTGTTAAAACAGTTTCGGCCGTCTAACACGATTGGATTTGCCATCCATTTTTTTAAAGGTATCTGGTGCTATCGCGCGAATCTCGTCCCATTCCGTGAAAATTAGGCAAGCGTCCGCGCCTTCTAACGCCGCTTCGATAGAATCCTTCATGATCGATGCATCGCCAAGCTCTTCCGCTGTTTGCGCCATCGCAATCGGATCATATGCTTGGATTATCGCGCCTTCTTTTTGTAGCACCTTTATGTTGGGAATCGAGGGAGCTTCGCGTAAATCGTCTGTATTTGGCTTGAATGTCAGACCAAGCACCGCAATTTTCTTCCCCGCCACCGTCGGCATCTCTTGACGCAATTTATGAAGTAACAAATATTTTTGCTTTTCGTTAATTTTGATGGCCGCTTCAATCGTCCGTAAGACAAAACCGTGATCTTCCGCGAGCCAATGCAGTGCCTTCGTGTCTTTCGGAAAACACGATCCGCCATAACCAATCCCGGCACGTAAAAAAACTATTACCAATCCGCGGGTCGTAACCCATTCCTTCTGTGACTTCCTCGATATCTGCACCCAAAATGTCACACAAATTCGCAATTTCATTCACGAAGGAGATTTTGAGAGCTAGGAAATCATTGCTGGCGTATTTGATGAGTTCTGCACTTTTGCGTGATACCGAAACGATGGGTTGCCCGTAATCCGCGTAGATTTCCCGCATTTTGGCTTCCGCATTTGCCGACTCCGTTCCCACTACGATTCGTGAACCATGTAGCGTATCATACACCGCGCTTCCTTGCGCTAAAAACTCCGGATTCGACACGATATCCACGTCCGCCGCACTTTGCAAGGCGCCGCGCACAATTGCTTCAATTTTGTCATTCGTCCCCACTGGCACCGTCGATTTTACAATCAC
>NZ_AODE01000019.1 GCF_000525855.1 Listeria cornellensis FSL F6-0969 | reverse complement strand
AAAACAGTCGTAACCAAAGGATCATCCATCTTAGACACGAGTCTAACACCAGACCCGTACGCGAAAGATAGTGCGACCCTGACCGGTAAATACGGCAAAGACATTGCGAAAGTCCGTCTTTGGGTCAACGATGTCGCGGTAGCACAAGCAACAACCAGCAATGGCGACTTCACCTTCACAAACGTTGCGAGCTTCATCAAAAACAAAACCGATAAAGTCGAAGTGGTGGGCGTAGACGCACAATACAACGAGTTGAATCGCAAACCGGTAACCCTTACTGGATTCGACACACTAGACAATGCCTTAACAGCACCAGCCAATTTCACATTGGATCAAGATACAACGATTAACGGCACGATGGGTACCAACGTAGCCAAAGTTCGCCTATCCGTGAATGGCGTTATCGTGAAACAAGCGACAACATCAGCGGGCACATACACCATCACAGGCGCTAACACGTACATCAAGAGCACCACCGATGTCGTGAAAATCATCGCTGTAGACGCCCAATACAAAGAAGTCAACACGAAAACAGTCACAGTGATTCCGAACGGCTCCATCTATGATTACAAACTAGACGCTAATGCGTATACCTTTGGCGATGCGACCATCACAGGAACATACGGAAAAGACGTTACCGCTGTTCGCCTATGGGTCAATGGAGCTCCGGTTAAAAATGCATCACTGAGCAACGGCAACTTCACAATCACTGGTCTTGCAAGCATCACGAAAGCCACTGATAAAGTAGAAGTGGTAGCCGTCAACGCAAGCTTTCAAGAAGTAAACCGTAAAACAGTACAAGCTGGCGAATAAGCAAGTAATAGCCAGTCACGCATGAAAAGAAGTACGCTGTCCAAAATGGATGGCGTGCTTCTTTTTTGGCCGCTTTTGGCCATTGCAACTACCCAAGAAAAACGACCAGCAGCAAAGTAGTATTATGATACACGAATGCACGAATGTTGGGATTACTTATCACTGTCCATTTTTCCATAGGTTCCAGCCAGGGGTTCTATAATGAATTTTTAGGAAAAGCTGAATAAACAGCTTATCCCGGTATAAAAATAGTCTATTTCAAATGCTCTTTAATCATACCTTGCCGATACGCGCTGAGTAAGCATTTTAATTCATCAATTTGTCGTAATAAATCTTTTCCAATATCCGTATCGCGAACGAGTTTCCGTTCGGTTTCTGTCTCAATCACCTGGCGTGTCGAGAGAATATCGGTTTCCTGCTGAATCGCGTCTTCTGTCGAAGTAAACGGTTGATGGGATACTAGTTGCAGACCAAACGAATTGTATAGAAGCGTATAGCCTGCTAGACCTGTTGTTTTTTGATAAGCTGGGGAGAAGCCGCCATCGATGACTAACATCTTGCCACCCGCCTTAATCGGGCTCTCACCCTTGCCTTCTTTGACTGGCGTGTGACCATTAATAATATGACCGCTCGAATCCAATTCGAATTCCGCCAGAATCTGATGACAAATCTTCTCTTCATTTCGCAGTTTATAATACGCGTTCTTCTTTTCAACATGCGTTTCTTTATCTTCCACAAAATAGCGCTCAAACGTCGTCATTTCACTTTTTCCAAATAGAGAAGAAGCGGCGCCGGTCCATAAATACCAGACGATATCGAGCGCATATTTCTTTTCAGGGGTTCCGCTTGTTCGGAAATAGCCTTCACGCGCAATTTGCTCGAATTGTTCCAGCAAAGCCCGCCCAGCGTATTTCTGTCCTTTTAGTGTCATCTCCATAAAACTACCATCTTCGTTCAGTGGAATACAACCGTGGTACAGCAGATTGCTATTGTATGTCAGAACCATACTTCCTTTGGCGTACAAGAATGAGACGTGGCGCTGGAGTTTTTCACAATTTTTGAAGGAGGAGACGAGTTTGTCGATCAGTTCGTGCTCTTCAGGCGTGAGGACATAAGGGTTAGCGGGGTCAATCGTTGGGAAATGGTGATCTTTGAGCGGATACGTTTTCCCTTTAAGCGTCACAGTGCCAGCTTTGTAATCGATCATATTGAGCAATAATCGGTGCTGCATCTCAAATTCTGGATGACGCGCAATGATTTCGCCTTCAAGCTTGAACTGAATCACCGCAATCGCTTTATGCATCCGCGCAATCTGATTAATCTCGGTCGTACTTTGCTCGGTAATCGCGGTTTTCTGAGGCAAAAAGGCGGTGCAAGGGTCTTCGCCATAATTCTCCTCGGCAAAAAGAGCAAGGGGACGAATCGAGATGCCGTAGCTGTCCTCGATAATATCTAGATTCAAATACCGACTCGAAATCCGTAGCACGTTCGCCAAACAAACACGCGATCCACTCGCAGCACCCATCCAGAGCATATCGTGATTGCCCCACTGAAAATCGATGGAGTGGTAGCTCATCAACGAATCCATAATTTTATCAGGATAAGGTCCGCGGTCATACACGTCGCCCACAATATGTAAATGGTCCACAACGAGGCGCTGAATTAGCCGGGCAAGCGCGCCGATGAACTCAGCGGCACGGTCAAGCGAAATAATACTCGTGATAATTTCTTGGTAATAGAGCGATTTATCCATTACAAGGTGATTTTCGTGCAGTAATTCTTGTAAAATATATTCAAAATCGGCGGGCATTGCTTTGCGCACCTTGGAGCGGGTATACTTAGAAGAGACGTGGACGCAGAGCTCAATTAATTGAAAAAGAGTGCTGCGGTACCATAAAGCAAGATTCTCTGTTGTTTCTAAGATTAGGTCTAGCTTCTGTTCTGGATAATAGATTAAAGTCGCCAAACTATTAATCTCGGCGTCTGTCAACCGATTGCCAAACACATCGTGAATTTTTCGTTTGACAACACCGGAACCATTGCGGATGACTTGCTCAAAAGCTTCATATTCTCCGTGTAAATCGCTTAAAAAATGCTCTGTGCCTTTCGGTAAATTGAGAATGGCTTCTAAATTAATGATTTCTGTGGCGGTGCTTGCGATGGTAGGATAGTTACGAGACAACAAACGTAAATACTTGAATTGGTCTGCTTGCATAAATATAATTCCTCCCTTTATAAAAGCCAGATAATATTAATTGGTATAGTTCATTATAGAGAACGAAGATTTATTTCGCAAGGCAGATGATTCGAATTTTGAAAAACGGTTATGTACTATTGTAGTAGGAAGTAAGTTTTGAGAGGATGCGATTGAAAATGACAGTTATTATCGGAATTTCGGGAACACGTCGTAGTATGGAGTTTCCGCAAAATATATTTGAGGACCGCGCGACAGTGAATGATACTTACGTCAAGGCGGTAGCAAAAGCGGGAGGAGCCCCGATTATTTTACCGGTGACAGAAACTGGTTATGCGAAGGAAATCGTCGCGCACATTGATGGCTTGATACTTACCGGTGGCGATGATATTTCGCCATTTTTATACGGGGAAGAACCATTGGCACGACTTAGCGGTACGCTACCAGACCGCGATTTATATGAAATGGAATTATTGAAAGAAACATTGGCTCAAAATAAACCCGTTTTGGCAATTTGTCGCGGTGTGCAGCTGATGAATGTGGCTTTTGGTGGTTCGCTTTATCAAGACATCAGTTACGCGCCAGGCATTGAGCGTCAGCATTTACAGCACACTGATCCAGCTTTTCCGATTCATTCTGTCACGACAAAAGAAAATTCAGAGTTACGCGCGATTTTTGGTGAGAAGACGATGGTGAACTCGTTACATCATCAAGTTATTAAAAAGGTGGCGGCTACATTTCACGCGACGGCTTGGGCATCGGATGGTGTAATAGAAGGTTTAGAACGCGAAGGAGATTTATTTGTGGTGGGCGTTCAGTGGCACCCTGAAATTATGGTGAAACAAGATGACGAAATGTGCGCCTTATTCGAAACCTTTATACAAAAAGTCGAAATGAATGACAGTACAGCAAATGAATTCTAGTGCAAAATCTGCTACAATAGATAGATACGGGAGAGGAGTTGGCAAGTAGATGATCGAATCTATTAAGAAATGGTCGGATAAAACACCACGGTTATTACGGGCTGCGTTAAATCTAGCATTAATTCTAGTGGCGGTAATACTTGTCATTGCAATGTTTAAAGAGATTTGGGAGATTTTTCACAGTATTTTTTATGATACGTCTGAGAGTTTTTATCAGATTACCGAAGAGATTTTGGTATTCTTTCTTTATTTTGAGTTTTTAGCCTTGATTATTAAATATTTTGAGATGGAATACCATTTCCCGTTACGTTATTTTATTTACATTGGGATCACGGCGATTGTGCGTTATATTATTATCGATCATGAGAGTGCGCTATCCACCTTACTTTTAGCAGGCGCGATTCTTGTACTTTTAGTATCTCTTTTTGTCGCTAATACGAAGACGCTACGGCGGGACACGAATTAGTTTTTAGGAGGAATTTAGCATGAAAATAGTAGTGGTTGGTGCAACTGGAACGATTGGAAAAGCGATTGTTACGAAATTGGAGCAGGAACATACGGTGATTACGGCGAGTCGCAAAGGGGCAGATGTGGCGGTAGATATGACGTCCATTGCGAGCATTCAGGGGATGTATGAGCAAGTTGGAAAAATCGATGCCTTAGTTGTTGCGGCTGGTGCTGCTTATTTTGGGCCACTCACAACGATGACGCCGGAAGACAACGAGCAATCCATTGAAGGGAAACTAAAAGGACAAATGAATCTAGTCTTGTTGGGACTGGAACATCTGAATGATGGTGGTAGTTTTACGCTTGTTACGGGAATCATGATGGACGATCCAATCAAGCAAGGTGCCTCTGCTGCCATGGTTAATGGTGGCATTCGCGCGTTTGTTAAATCAGCGGCAATCGAAATGCCACGCGCGATTCGCATTAACAGTGTAAGCCCGAATGTGTTGCAAGAATCTTGGGATAAATACGCGGATTTTTTCGTAGGTTTCAACCCAGTTCCTGTTGAGAGAGTAGCTCAAGCATTTGTGAAAAGTGTTCTTGGAGGCCAAACAGGTCAGAATTATGAAGTGTATTAGGAGGAATTAGGATATGGATATAGTAAGAGGTACGAACGGTTTTGATGTGATTCATGAGAACGGAAATTGGGAGTTAAATCGCGACACGGGCTTTTCGCCAACACAAGCAACCGTTGCGGCCGTAGCAGCATGTAGTGGTTATGTGTACGATGCCATCTTAGAAAAAAAAACGGATAGACTACACGATTGAAAATATCCATGCTGATTTTGAGCAAGATCAAGAAGCAGTCGTTCGCGTTTTAAAGAAAATCGAAGTAACGTTCACTTTAAAAGTAGCACCAGAAAACCAATCAAAAGCCGAAAAAGCGCTACATCTTGTGAAAAAATCATGTCCAGTTGCGATGTCCTTAGATCCCAAAATCGAGATTATCGAAAAAGTAATCTTTTCATAATAAAGGCGTAGGTATGAGAAAAAATCAAACCATAGGCCTAGGCAATTTCGGTAACAATGTAGCATAATAGAATTATAAGAGCCAATTGTGTCGAAAACGTAGAAAAATAAAATGATTTTTTGGCTGAATTTTTGTTATAATAAGGATGGACAAGAAAAACTAGCGTGTCGTAAATGTTTAGTTTATAGGCAAAAGCGAGTACCAGAGCGGGTATGCTTGGGTATAAGAGCCTGTAATGGAGCTTCTAACGACGAAAATACGCTGGAAAATAAGCTTGGGTAATGGCACGATGGTATTGTATCATGGTGTGGAGGGAAGGCGAAAACAGTGAACATAGGTATTTTTACAGATACTTTTTTTCCGCAGATTAGCGGTGTAGCGACATCAATTAAGACGATGGAAAAAGAGTTAACCAAACGAGGACACAATGTGTATATATTTACAACTTCAGACCCACAGGCTGACTTGGAGGCGGAACGAGGAAAAGTATTCCGTTTTTCAAGCATTCCGTTTGTGTTTTTTCCTGAGCGACGAATCGCAATGGCTGGAACCCAAAAGGTGACCCGTTTAATTAAACGTCTAGAAATTGATGTTATTCATACCCATACGGAATTTTCGATGGGGCTAATCGGGAAAAAGATGGCGAAAAAATTCGATCTTCCTGTTTTGCATACGTATCACACGATGTATGAAGATTATTTACACTATATTGGTAAAGGAAAATTGATTGGACAAGGCGTGGTGCAGAAGCTAAGTCGTGCGTTCTGTGATTCGATGGACACGGTTATCGTGCCAACGGAGAAGGTACAAACAGCGCTTAGAAGCTATGGTATTGCCAATCATATTCGAATTATCCCGACTGGTACGGAATTTAAATCGTTTCAACCAGACCGGTTTGATAAAGCCGATTTAGCGCGAACGAAGGCGGATTTAGGTATTTTACCGGATGATAAGGTCGTTGTTTCGGTGGGACGTGTGGCGCAGGAAAAAGGTATCGACATTATCGTGAGAGCTTTTCCGAGCGTTTTGGCAAAGGTTCCAAATGCGAAATTGCTTATTGTTGGTGACGGTCCTGCGCGTGCGGCGCTTGAAGAACTCGCGTTTACAGAGGACATCTCGAAATCGGTTATCTTTGCGGGTGAACAAGACTGGGAAACAATCGGTCGTTTTTATCAATTGGGCGATATGTTTGTAAGCGCGTCTACGTCAGAAACACAAGGTATGACCTACATTGAGGCGATGGCATCAGGAATTCCAGTGATTGCAAAAACGGATCGTAGCAATGAGGATTTGATTTTGAATCGAAAAACGGGTCGTAGTTTTAGAGCAGATTGGGAATTGCCTGGGGTGATTTGTGATATGTTGCAACAACCTGAGTTGGCTAAACAGTTAGCAACGAATGCCCTACATCATATTGGGAGTTTTTCTTCGGAACGGTTTGGTGCTAACATTGAACAAATTTACATGGAAGTATGCAAGAATTACGGTTGGGTTGATGGGCAAAGGGCATATGAACCGCATGACGAGTATACCGTGAGCAATTATGTTTTAAGCATTCCGGCGGCAGTTCTCCAAAAACGAGAGAAGAAAGTGAGAAAATATCATGAATAGAATTACGATGCTATCCTCTGCGGAAAAAGTAAAAGGACAGGGGGTAGCTTCTGCTTACCGAGAATTAATTAATTTAATGACAACACACCATGCGGATAAGTACGACATGGCTATTAATACATACCGCAAATCGGATATAACACATTATCATACGATTGATTTCCCGTTCTTTTTATCCACATTTGTGAAGAAACGGCGCGGCGTGATGGTCGGTTATGTGCATTTTTTGCCGGAAACTTTGGATGAGAGTCTAGAGCTGCCATGGATTGCGAAAAAAAGTTTTTTTATAAGTACGTGATTCTATTTTACAAGCGGATGGATGTGCTGGTTGTGGTGAATCCGTCGTTTATTCCGCAATTGGTGGCGTATGGTATACCAGAAGAGAAGATTAAGTACATTCCGAATTTTGTGTCTGCGAATACGTTTTATCCGATGGCAACCGCTGACAAAATGGCGCTACGTAAGGAACACGGTATTGCGCCAGACGCATTTGTGGCAATTGGTGTCGGGCAAGTGCAGCATCGTAAAGGCGTTCTAGATTTTATTGAGGTCGCGAAACAGTTGCCAGAAATGCAGTTTATTTGGGCTGGTGGTTTTTCGTTTGGGAAAATCACGGCGGGCTATAAAGAATTAAAAGAAATTTATGATAATCCGCCTGCGAATGTAGATTTTCCGGGGATTATCGAGCGTGCAGATATGAATGCGTATTATAATATGGCGGACGTGCTTTTTTTTACCGTCTTTCAATGAGTTATTCCCGATGGCGATTCTAGAAGGAATGAGTAGCGGGCTTTCGGTGTTACTTCGCGATTTAGAGCTCTATGAAGGGATTCTTGCGGGGAATTACATGGAAGCATCCGATGTTGCTGGGTTTAAAGCACAATTAGAACGGATGGCGACCGATAAGGCCTATTTAGAAACAGCTAAAGATGGTGCGAAAAAAGGTGCGGCGTACTATTCGGAAGCCAGACTGACAGGATTGTGGCAGGAATTTTATGATGGGCTTTTGAAGGGATAGAGGCAGATGAGTAAAAATACGAGCCGGCATCTGATTAGTATTTTGCTAGTCGTTGGAATTAGTGTTGGATTTATTTATTTCCAATTTCGTGATGTCAACTGGAGTAGGGTTTTCGATGTTCTGAAGCATGTGAATTTAGTTTATATCGGGATTGCTTGTTTGGCGATGTTTTTGTATTGGTGGCTGGAAGCGGTTGTTTTGCACCGTTTTGGGAAGCAAGCAGATCCTACATTGAAGCTTCGAACATCGTTTCGAATTACGATGATTGGACAGTTTTTTAATTCGGTGACGCCGTTTGCGAGTGGTGGACAGCCGGCGCAGCTTTATTTATTGACGCGACGGAAAATCGATATTGGTCTTGCGAGCTCGGTTCTACTTATCAAGTTTATTATTTATCAAGCGGTGATTGTAGGCACGTTTATTTTCTTTCTGATTGTTGGCTTTCCACTTCTTGGGCACACGACATTTGAAATTAAGTACTTGATTTTGATTGGATTTGTGATTAATTTGGGGGTCATTGTGTTCCTGATGACGGTGGCTAAAAGTGAACGCATAGCTGCGGCAATTGTGCATCTTCTTTTGAAACCAGCGCTTTTATTCGTAAAAAAAGAAAAGCGTGAGGGGATTCGTGAAAGTGCGGATAGTAAGATTTTCTCGTTTCATGAAGAAAGCGTGCGTTTCAGTGGGAATAAACGATTGATTTGGGAATGTGTCGGGTACACGACGCTTCAGCTCTTGTTTTTATTTGAGTATTCCTTATTTTGTGTTACTTAGCATGGGCGTGACGGACGTTGGTTTGATGACGGTGATGACGTATCATGCGTTTGTGATGAAATTGTCGTCCTCGATTCCAACGCCTGGTGGTAGTGGCGGCGCGGAATATAGTTTTACCTCGTTTTTTGGGATGGTGCTCAGTCCTGATAAATTGGTGATAGGCTTGATATTATGGCGCTTGATTACGTATTATAGTTGTACGATTTTTGGTGCGATTGCGATGATACCGTTTGGACGGCGAAAGAATCGGCAATTAGGTGGAAATAAGTGAATGTAACTATGGTTCCTATGAAAATGGGAACTTTTTTAATTGAGAACAGCTCTCAACTAGGCATGAACACTTTTGTTTGTTATAATAGAATTTCCGTGACAGAAAGGGGAGGTATGATGATGTTGAAACGATTTTTTAGTTATTATAAGCCTTATAAGCTTTTATTTATAATTGATTTTGGATGTGCGGTTATCGCGGCGCTACTCGAGTTGGCGTTTCCGGTAGCGGTGAATCAGGTGATTGATAAGTTGTTGCCGAACAAGGATTGGGGATTGATTGTGACGGCGGCTTTGGCGTTGTTATTTTTCTATTTTTTGAATATGTTTATGCAGTATATTGTTACATATTGGGGGCATATGTTGGGGCTGAATATTGAGACGGATATGCGCCGGGATTTGTTTGCGCATTTGCAGAAGCAGCCGTTTGAGTATTACGATAACCAGAAAACGGGAAAATTGATGTCGCGGATGACGACGGATTTGTTTGAGATTGGAGAGGTCGCGCATCACGGGCCAGAGGATATTTTCATTTCGATTATGTCGCTTGTTGGAGCGTTCTTGTTGATGATGACGATTAATGTGAAGCTTGCGGTGATGACGATTGTGCTCGTGCCAATTTTGGGTGCCTTGATTATTTTATTCAATAAAAAGATGACGGGTGTTAATACGCAGATTTTTAAGGATTTGGGTAGTTTTAATGCGGGCGTGGAGAATGCGATTAGTGGTGTGCGCGTGGTTCAGGCGTTTGCGAATGAGGGTTTTGAGAGGGAGCGTTTTGGTTTGCTGAATCAGACGTATCGCCAGTCGAAATTGATGTTTTATAAGGTGATGGGATTTAGTTTCTCGTTTAACTACTTTTTGATGCGGCTGATTACGTTGTTTGCGCTGTTTTTTTGGGTCTTATTTTGTAATTAATGATGAGATTTCGTACGGGCAGTTTGTGAGTTTTATTTTGTTGACGAATGTGTTTATGCGGCCGATTGAGAAGATTAATTCGGTGATTGAGAGTTATCCGAAGGGCATTGCTGGATTTAAGAGGTTTATCGAGGTAATTGATACGAAGCCGGGGATTGTGGATCGTGAGGATGCAATGGATGTGGCGCATTTGCATGGCGATATTGCATATCATAATGTGTCGTTCCAATATGATTCTGGAAAAATGGTGCTGGATGGGATTGATTTGCAGGTGAAGGCGGGCGAGACGATTGCATTTGTTGGGCCTTCTGGTGCTGGGAAAACGACGATTTGTAACTTGTTGCCGCGGTTTTATGATGTGACGGCGGGCTCGATTACGATTGATGGGGTGGATATTCAGGCGATGACGCTTGCTTCTTTACGGGCGCAGATTGGGGTCGTGCAACAGGATGTGTTCTTGTTTTCAGGATCGATTCGGGAGAACATTGCGTATGGGAAACTGGATGCGACGGATGAGGAAATTCAATACGTGGTGAGATTGGCGCATTTGGAAAAAGTTGTGGATGAGATGCCAAATGGTTTGGATACGCTTATCGGCGAGCGTGGTGTGAAACTTTCAGGTGGTCAGAAACAGCGACTGGCGATTGCACGGATGTTCTTGAAAAACCCGCCGATTTTGATTTTGGACGAGGCGACATCAGCGCTTGATACGGAGACGGAGCTAGTGATTCAGCAGTCGTTGGATGAGTTGGCGAAGGGGCGGACGACGTTGATTATTGCGCATCGATTGGCAACGATTAAACACGCGGATCGAATTATTGTAGTGAATGAGTCTGGAATTGCGGAACAAGGAACTCATGCGGAGTTGCTCGCAAGAAATGGTGCGTACCGCAATTTACATGATGCGCAGTTTTCAAGAAATGAATAATGGTGAAGGAAGGAATCTGTTAGTTGGATGCCTTCCTTCTTTTTTGAGGTTATTCTAAATATTTTTCGCGATATTCCCGAGCAAGCATACTCATCAAAATCGAATCGTGATAAGCATGGTCGTAAAATAAGGCTTCTCGCTGTACGCCTTCGATGGTGAAACCGACTTTTTCGTAGGCGCGGGCGGCTTGTTTATTGTAGTCAAACAAGTTTAATTCAACGCGGTGCAGATTCAAAATCCCGAATCCATAATCAAGCATGAGGCGCATGGCTTCCGAGCCGTATCCTTTACTTTGATGTTCCACTTTTCCAATCGCGACACGTATGTTGGCGTTGCGATTTGTCGTGTCGATGTCCTGTAGCGCAATGTCACCAATCACTTCCTCCGTAACTTGCAAGCAAATCAGCAATAACACTGCCTCGCTATCTTGCCACTTATTCGCGATATATTGCTCAATTTGGGCATAGGTAAAAGCCTGTTTGGTCCCCGTTAAACGGCGCACATCGGTGTTGAAAAACATCGTATAGTATGTATCTTGATCGTCTGCATTCAATGGGCGCAAGAAAACGCGTTCTCCTTCTAATAACTTATCTTCACGCATGTTTTACACTCCCTCATTTGACGCCAGCAACTTCTCAGCACCAGCGATAATAACGTCCAGTCCAAATAGGAAATTAAGATCGAAACGATTGCCAGATTCAGCGTGTTTCTTCATGACTGGCAGCACTTTTAGATTTTGCGTATCTTCTCGTTCGAACATCGAGGCAAAAAGTCCGTGTATTTTATCCGGCCCAACCTCGCTCAGCGTCCTGTCCTGCGATGTTTCATCCAGCGCAATACCCGTCACATAATTATCAATTAAATTGCACAGAGCAAGCGTCTGATCTTCACTGAACCCAGCGTCCAAAAAGGCGCGGAACAAGCAATCGATCAGCGTCAAACGGTGTATATCCACAGGAATCGTTTTCATCATGATTTCCGCACCATCGGGGATTTCGCGCATCATATCATGGCTTCGGATCGCAATAATACGCGCTTTTTCCTGCCAAGGGAGCGCCGAATCAGGGAGCTCAATCTGAGAAGACATGTAGCTTGCCAAACCTTGAAGCAAATCCTGTTTGTTCTTGAAATGCCAATAGATCGCAGGGGCTTGGACGTTCATCGCTTCGGCCACTTTACGCATCGACAATTTTTGCATACCATTCTTCTGTAAAACTTCTAATGAGGCGAGAATTATTTTTTCTTTGGTTAGATTCCTTTTTTTTGCTCACTAAAAATACTCCTTTAGACTGATTTTATTTTCAGGGTAATAAGGATATAATTTAACAGTGTTAAATTAAGAAGACGAACTGTGATATCTCTATTATACATGGTTGAGGTCAAGAAGGGTGAGGAAAATGGCAAAAACAGAAACGAAAATAGTTCCGGTATTGATAGCGCTCATGCTCGGAATATTTGTTTCTTCTCTTGATAACACGATTGTTGCGGCAAGTATGGGCACAATCGTAGGGGATTTAGGGGGACTTGATAAGTATGTTTGGATTACGTCGGCGTACTTAGTCGCGGAAATGGCTGGAATGCCGATTTTTGGGAAATTATCGGATATGTATGGACGGAAGCGATTCTACATATTTGGGATTACATTATTTTTTAATTGGATCGATTTTATGTGGGACGGCGGAATCAATGACGCAACTCGCGATTTACCGCGCGATTCAAGGCGTCGGTGGCAGTGCATTGATGCCGATTGCGTTCACGATTATTTGGGACGTATTGCCGCTAGAAAAAAGAGCGAGTGTCGGCGGTTGGTTTGGTGCTGTATTCGGACTATCAAGCGTTGTTGGACCGCTACTTGGCGCTTTCATTACGGATAATATTAGTTGGCACTGGATTTTCTATATCAATATACCGATTGGGATTGTGGCCTTATTTTTAATTAGTACTTTTTATAAGGAATCACCGAAGCATAATAAAGCTAAAATTGATTGGCTGGGCGCGTTCTTCCTCGTTGGCGGGACGGTTGCTTTGATGTTCGGGCTAGAGCTTGGCGGGCAGACGTATGCCTGGGATTCTGTGCAGATTTTGAGTCTGTTTGCGTTGTTTGTGGTCGCAATGATTGTGCTGATTTTCGTTGAGCGCCGAGCATCGGACCCAATTTTACCGTTTTATTTGTTTAAGCGAAATGTTTACTTGGGGACGGTGCTGACGGGGATGCTGTACGGTGGTGTCTTCATGGTGGCGACGATTTATATTCCACTTTATGTGCAAGGTGTGGATGGTGGAACGGCGACGAATTCGGGCTTGCTACTCCTACCGATGATGGTTGGGACAAGCGTGATGGCGGCTGTTTCGGGGAACTTGGCGAACCGATTTAGTTTCCGCTCGATCATGATTTGTGCTGGGATTTTGACGTTTGTCACGACGATTTTGTTCGGGACGTTGACGCCGGATACACCGCGCTATATGTTGACGATTTACATGGTGATGCTGGGCGTTGGGATTGGCCCATCGTTCTCGATTCTTGGGACGGCGAGCTTGTATAAAATTAATCCGAGTGAACGCGGAACGGCGAGTGCGACGAACAACTTTATCCGTTCGTTCGGTATGACCGTTGGGATTACGATTTATGGCGTGGTGCAGCGGAACCTGTTTGCTGACGGGGTTCCGGATATGTTTAAGCACATCGATAGCCGCGCGATCTTGTCACCAGAACTACGTGCAAAAATTCCAACTGAAATTTTGGACAAGGTGACCGAAGTATTGTGTAGCTCGATCGCGCAAACATTTTTGTGGACGCTCATTCCGCTAAGCTTGGCATTCTTCACGATGCTGTTGATGGGCAAGGCAAAGATGTCCGACTTACGAGAGTAGCTCAGCGGTATAATTAGTGAAAACATAGATTTTTTAACAGTGATTTTAGACCGCGAAATTCGATTTTTTTGGGATTTCGTGGTTTTTTTGATTTGAAAAAGGGGTTTTTCGGGTATAATGGTTAGTATATTGTAAAAAAGAGGTGTGTGGGTATGCAGAGATATCAGGAGGAAGCGGATAAGGTATTAGAAGAGTTAGAAACTTCTGCGAAAACTGGATTGACGACGGCGGAGGTTGCGAAACGGTTGGAGCGAGATGGTTATAATGAATTGAAAGATAAGTTGCGGGACCCCTTGTGGAAACTGTTTTTAGAGACCTTTAAGGATCCGATGGTGATTGTTTTGCTTGCCGCAGCGCTTGTGCAGATTTTGATTGGCGAGGTTGTGGAGTCGTTGATTATTTTTGCGGTGCTGATTCTGAATTCGGTGATTAGTGTGGTGCAGACTCGCAAGGCGGAGGGGTCGCTCGATGCGTTAAAAGAGATGTCGGCGCCTGAGGCTAAGGTGATTCGAAATGGTGAGAAGTTGACGATTGCTGCACGGGAACTCGTTGTTGGTGATATTGTTTTGCTGGATGCTGGGGATTTTGTTCCGGCGGATGGGCGGATTTTTGAAAGTGGTTCGCTTAAAGTGGACGAGGGCATGCTGACAGGGGAATCGGAGGCGGTCGAAAAGCATATTCGTGTGATTTCAGAAGACGTGGCGCTTGGGGATCGGAAAAACATGGTCTTTAGTGGTGCACTGACGGTTTATGGTCGTGGCGCTTTTGTCGTGACTGGAACGGGCGGCGGTACGGAAATCGGCAAAATTGCTGGGTTGCTTGAAAGTGCTGAGGCGAAACAGACACCGTTGCAGAAAAAATTGGAGAGTTTTAGTAAGAAACTGGGCGTTGGGATTTTGCTGTTATGTATTTTGATTTTCGCGATTGAGGCTGGGCGTGCATGGCTCGGCGGCGGAAGTGGAGACATGACGAAGGCGATTTTGAACGCGTTTATGTTTGCTGTTGCGGTAGCTGTTGCAGCGATTCCAGAGGCGTTGTCGTCGATCGTGACGATTGTGTTGTCGGTTGGGACGAACAAGATGGCCAAACGGCACGCGATTATTCGGAAGTTGCCGGCTGTTGAGACGCTTGGTTCGACGAGCGTGATTTGTACGGATAAAACGGGGACGTTGACGCAGAATAAGATGACGGTGGTGGATTATTATTTGCCGGACGGGACGCAGGAGGTTTTCCCAGATACGCCGGATACGTGGTCGGATGGTGAGCGTCGTTTGATTCATATCGCGGTGCTTTGTAATGACTCGAACATCAATGAGGAGGGGCTTGAGCTTGGAGACCCGACGGAGGTTGCGCTAATCGCGTTTAGTAATAAGAACAATAAGAATTATAACGAGATTCGGGAGCGTTATTTGCGGGAGGCAGAGATTCCGTTTGACTCGGAGCGGAAGTTGATGTCAACGGTGCATACGTTTGATGGGCAAAAAGCGATGCTGACAAAAGGTGGACCGGATGTCGTGTTTGCGCGCTGTAGCCAGGTGTTTTTGGATGGCAAGGAGCAGCCGCTTACCGATGAATTGAAGGCAACCTTGATGCAGGCGAATGAGGACTTTTCGAATCAGGCGTTACGGGTTTTGGCGTACGCGTATAAGCGCTTGGACGGTTCACAGCCGGATGTTGATTTGGACGATGAGCATGATTTGGTGCTTGTTGGTTTGACGGCGATGATTGATCCGCCACGTGAAGCGGTGTATGCGGCGATTGAGGAGTCGAAAAAGGCAGGGATTCGCACAGTGATGATTACGGGGGATCATAAGACAACGGCGCAAGCGATTGGGCGCGAAATTGGCTTGATGCAACCGGATGATATCGCGCTTACGGGACAAGAGCTGGACGCATTATCGGAACAAGAACTCGATGCAAAACTGGAACATATTTCGGTTTATGCTCGCGTATCTCCTGAAAATAAAATTCGAATCGTGAAAGCATGGCAGAAAAAAAGGTAAGGTTACTTCGATGACGGGGGATGGCGTGAATGATGCGCCGGCCTTGAAACAAGCCGATATTGGTGTGGCGATGGGAAGTGGAACCGATGTTGCCAAAGATGCTTCGGCGATGGTCTTGACGGATGATAATTTCGTTTCGATTGTGAGCGCGGTGGAAGTCGGCCGTACCGTTTTTGATAATATTAAAAAGTCGATTGCGTACCTGTTTGCAGGGAATTTAGGCGCGATTATTGCGATTCTTTTTGCTTTGATATTTGACTGGATTAATCCGTTTACGGCGCTACAACTGCTGTTTATCAACTTGGTCAATGATTCTTTGCCAGCGATTGCACTGGGGATGGAAAAAGCAGAGCCAGATGTGATGGAGCGCAAACCGCGGGATATTAAAGAAGGCATTTTTGCGGGTGGAACGATGCAGGCAGTCATTACGCGTGGTGTCTTGATTGGGGTTGCGGTTATTATTTCGCAATATATCGGCTTGCAACATTCGCCTGAAATCAGTGTGGCGATGGCATTTACGACGTTGATTTTAGCCCGTACGTTGCAAACCTTTGCGGCACGTTCTAACAAACAAACGGCGTTCGAAGCAGGATTTTTCAGTAATAAATATGTGATTTACGCTGTGTTGGTATGTTTCGTACTTTATGGGGTGACAGTGCTTCCAGGTGCGCGTGAAGTATTCTCGATTCCAGCATCATTCGGTTTAAATGAGTGGGGAATCGCGGCAGGACTAGCGCTAGGAGCTGTGATTTTGATGGAACTCGGCAAACTAGTGAGTCGGATTGGAAAAGGAAAATAATGCAAAATAAAGAGGCACGCCAGACCCGGTTTTTCAGCGGATTTGGCGTACCTCTTTTTTAGTTTTCTTTTTCGAGCCAAGCGTTCATGCCACCGACGACATTTTCGCATTGGAAACCGCGGGCACTTAAGTATTCACAGGCTTGCGTGGAGCGATTACCTGAATAACAAATCAGGCTATAGATGGTGTTCGGATTCAGTTCTTCCACAAAATTTGGCAGGCCAATCAGCGGAATATTGCGGACACCTTCGATATGAACGGCGTTGAAATCGGCCGTGTCGCGTACGTCGATAATGTTTTCTGCAGATCGATTTTCCAATTCTTCAACGGAAATAAGATTAAAACTCATAGCTAAAAACCCCTCTCGAATAGTTTTATTTTAAAGGATAGTCGGGGCAGAAACAACTTCCGCGCTTGTGATAAAACTACTTAAAATACGTGATGAGGTACAGCATAATTCCAATGTGTAGGACAATCGAAAAAGGAACGCCGAATGTGAATTTCCATTTATGCGTTTTGTGGTGGAACGTGTGCATACCGAGCCATGAACCGATGCCGCCGCCGAGAAAGGCAACGAGCAAAAGTGTTGCTTCTGGAATGCGCCATTGGTGTTTGATTGCTTTATTTTTGTCGATACCCATGGTTGCAAAGCCAATCACGTTCATCATGATATAGTAAGCCGAAGCGAGTAATAGTAGCATAGGACCCTCCTGTCTGTTCAAAAAAATTATCTTAAAAGTGCCAAACGAATGGCGACAAGTTATAATTATAGCATATTAAAAAGGAGTGAGTTTTGAAATGATTCGAGATTATTTTTCATATGTGGGGATGACGATTGTTCGACCAGTAAAAACGAGTATGCAAGCAAGTCAAGAAAAGGGGGCATTTGGACTATTTCACGTTTTACTATTTGTTATTGGACTATCCTTGCAATATAGCTGGAACATGAAAGGGCTCATATTAAGCGCTTTGCAAGAGTATCCCATATTGCAAAAAGTAGTTACCGCTATTTTTGTTTCTTCAGGGCAGATTTTTATTTATATCTTCATTTTAATGTTGTTGAATATAACGGTTTCTTGGGTTGCAATACGCTATGTCATGGGAATCAAGGAAGTGACATTTATGAAAAGTGCTGCGGGTATTGGCGGTATGATTACGTTTCCGCTTGTTATTATACTCGTATCTATCATCATGACATGCTTCGGTTCGGTACTTATATCGGTGTTACTCTGCTTGATGGCACTGCTATTTCTGCCATATGCCATTATGTATTTTATTATTGGTCATTACGAAAAATCGCGTATCGATGTGTATTGGGTCAGTATTTTAGTATTTGTGGTTGTTACGATTATAACGTTGACCGGTGTGTATCTGCTCATCCAAGTGTTTATGTCGAATGTACACGATGTCATAAGTCAAATTCAACACATTATCAACGAACGTTGGCACGATTTTCGTGATAAGTTACCTATTTAAAGATTGCAAAACTATCTGAATTGAAATACAATACTAATATAAACAACAATTAGGAGGATTTAGACATGACAAAAGAAATTATTCACACAGATCAAGCACCAAAAGCGTTGGGCCCATATTCCCAAGCAGTGAAAGTAAACGGTTTTATTTATGCATCGGGGCAACTTGGTATCGATCCAGCAACGGGTGAAATGGTCAAAGGCGTTGAAGCACAAACAAAGCAAGCATTTGCAAACATTAAAGCGGTGCTAGAAGCTGGTGGCTCAAGCCTTGATAAAATCGTCAAAACAACCGTACTTTTCAAAGACCTTGGTAATTTTATCGCGGTCAATGAAATCTATGCGTCATTTTTCGAAGGAGATTACCCGGCACGTAGCGCTTTTCAAGTGGCTAAATTGCCGAATGACGCGGATATTGAAATCGAAGTAATCGCAGAAGCGTAAGAGAAGAGAGCTGAGCCTTGTAAAAAAGGTTCGGTTTTTTCAAATTGGAAGATTGGAGTGGAGAACATGGGGAAAGCACCATTTAAAGCAGATCAAGTTGGCAGCATTTTGAGAACAGAAGCGATTAAACAGGCAAGGCTAGACAAAGTAGCAGGCAAAATAAATGACGCGGAATTGCGGGAGATTGAGGACGAAGAAATTAAATATATCGTGGCTAAGCAAAAAGAGGCAGGCTTAAAAGCGGTGACTGATGGCGAGTTCCGCCGCGCTTGGTGGCATTTTGATTTCTTAGAAGGCTTAGAAGGCGTGGAAGGATATGACGCGCAAGATGGCATTCAGTTCGCCAACGTCCAAACGAAAACCCATTCTGTTAAAATAGTGGCACCAATCAAATGTGGTAAGCATCCAATGCTCGCAGATTATCAGTTTTTACATAGCATTGCAGGAGAAGATACCGTTGCGAAAATGACGATTCCAAGCCCAGCGATGTTGCATTACCGCGGGGATATGGAGTATGCGCCGTACTTGGCAGACAACGCGCTATTCGTTCAAGATTTAGCGAATGCCTACAAACAAGCGATTCAGGCTTTCTATGATGCGGGTTGCCGTTATTTGCAACTCGACGACACATCTTGGAGTTATTTATGTTCCGATGAGCAGCGGGAAGTCGTTCGTTCGCGCGGTTTTGACCCAGATGCCTTACAAGAAACATATAAAAATTTAATCAACGAAGCCGTCTCCGAAAAACCAGCGGACATGGTCATCACGATGCATATTTGCCGCGGTAATTTCCGTTCGACATGGATTGCTTCTGGCGGCTACGAACCCGTTGCCGAAACACTGTTTGGCGGCCTAAATATCGACGGCTTTTTCCTAGAGTATGACAACGATCGTTCCGGCGATTTTGCCCCATTACGCTACGTCAAACGCCCAGATTTGAAAATTATTCTCGGTTTAATTACATCCAAAAATGGCGTTCTAGAAGATCCAGAAGCTATTCAAAAAAGAATCAAAGAAGCATCCGAGTTCGTCCCACTTTCCCAACTTTGTCTAAGCCCGCAATGTGGTTTTGCATCGACAGAAGAAGGAAATATCCTCACCGAAGACGAACAATGGGCAAAATTAGCACACGTTGTAGCGATTGCAAAAGACGTATGGGGCGACGAAGCCTAATAAAATTTATAAAGTCGAAATGCCATAAAAAAACCTTGGAATAGCGCGATTATTCCGAGGTTTTCTGATATCTTCTACTAACCTTATCCGAATTGGGTATTTTCAATAAGGTTACATTATGATAAAATCGAGAATGTATCGTGTTTTTTACAGCATCAAAAGCAAAGTTACAATTTATATACATACTTGCAAAATGGGGAGGAAACAATGAAAAAGACGAAAATACTATTTTTACTTTTGTCATTTATGGCAGTATTCGCAATGGTTGCAGGTAGTTTTGTACCAAAAGCGCAGGCAGCAGAACAGAAAGTGTATGAAATCGGGACAGATGAGACGTTTGCTCCGTTTGAATTTCAAAATAAGAAAGGCGAGCTAGTCGGGATTGATATGGACATCCTGAAAGCCATCGCCAAAGATCAAGATTTTCAGTACAATGTAAAGCCGCTCGGTTTTAATGCGGCGGTCCAAGCGCTGACGAGTAACCAAGTGGACGGCGTCATCGCAGGCATGAGTATCACCGATGAACGCAAGCAAAAATTCGATTTCTCAGATCCTTATTTTGAATCAGGCATCGTTATGGCCATCAAAAAAGGCGACGATTCGATTCAATCCTACGAAGACCTACGCGGCAAGAAAGTCGCTGTCAAAACAGGAACAGAAGGTTATGCTTTTGCAGATGCCAATAAAGAAAAATACGGCTTTACACTTGTGCCATTCGATGATTCTGCAAGCATGTACGCAGACGTTAGAACCGGCAATTCAGTCGCGTGTTTCGATGACTATCCCGTTCTCGCTTATGGCGTAAAACAAGGCAACGGCCTGGATATCGTCACAGAAAAAGAAAAAGGAAATTCGTACGGTTTTGCAGTTAACAAAGGTAAAAATCAAGAACTCCTTGAGAAATTCAACGTTGGACTAACGAACATCAAAGCAAGCGGTGAATACAAAGAAATCATTGATCGGTATATTGGTAGCGACGTAAAACCCCAATCATTCTGGGATTTACTCATCGAAAGCGCGCCGGCCTTACTACTCGGTCTTTGGTATACGATTAAATTAACGCTTATTTCGCTCGTTTTCGCCGCAATTCTAGGGCTTGTCTTCGGTTTCCTAAAAGTGAGTCGCAGCAAAGTATTGCGCGGCATTGCAACAGTTTACGTCGACATTTTCCGTGGTATTCCGTTAATCGTCCTCGCCTTCTTCATCTATTTCGGGATTCCCGAAGCAATGGGCTTTAAAATGGACGCCACCGTCGCCGCAGTCATCACCTTGAGTTTGAATGCGGGGGCTTACATTACCGAAATTATCCGTGGCGGAATCCAAGCCGTTGATAAAGGTCAAATGGAGGCAGGTCGTTCACTTGGCTTACCATACGGCAAAACGATGATCAAAATCATTCTACCACAAGCAATTCGCGTCATGATTCCGTCGTTCATCAATCAATTCGTCATCACATTGAAAGATACGTCCATCATGAGTGTTATCGGTCTTGTTGAGCTAACACAATCTGGTAAAATTATCATCGCGCGTACATTTGAATCGTCCACTATTTGGCTGATTGTTGCAATCATGTACTTGATTGTCATCACTGCCTTAACGAAACTATCAAACGTGATGGAACGGAGGGTAAACAATGACTAAACTAAAAGTAACCGATCTAAAGAAAAGCTTCGGAACCAATGAAGTCTTAAAAGGAATCAATCTTGAAGTGGCAGAAGGCGAAGTAGTTTGCGTTATCGGCCCATCCGGTTCCGGAAAAAGTACGTTTTTGCGCTGCATGAATAACCTGGAGGAAATTACAGCGGGAGACGTGGTTGTAGATGACTTCCAAATCACCGATAAGAAAACAGACATCAACAAAGTACGCGAAAACATTGGCATGGTATTCCAGCACTTCAATCTTTTTCCGCATATGTCTGTGTTGAAAAACATCACGCTTGCGCCGACAGAATTACGTAAGCAATCCAAAGAAGAAGCCAGAAAAACGGGTCTTGCGCTCCTGCAACGTGTTGGCCTATCAGACAAAGCAGACGCACTACCAAGCCAACTTTCCGGCGGACAAAAACAACGTGTCGCGATTGCCCGAGCGCTCGCGATGAATCCTGACATCATGCTTTTTGACGAACCAACATCAGCACTCGACCCAGAAATGGTTGGCGAAGTGTTAGGCGTTATGAAAGACTTAGCGAAAGAAGGCATGACGATGATGGTTGTCACGCATGAGATGGGCTTCGCAAAAGAAGTTGGTGACCGCGTTATATTCATGGACGGCGGTTATATCGTCGAGGAAGGCACGCCAGAGCAAGTGTTTGACGCGCCACAACACGAGCGTACGATTAGTTTTTTAGAAAAAGTTTTGTAGTATGTAAAAAAATACAAGCTATCCTGTTCCGCGTTGGAATAAGACTGCTTGTATTTTTTCTGATTCATTTTCTCGTGCTTTGTTTTTGTTCGTTTCGTGCTTAAATCCAACGTTGCAAAAGCACTTCTGTGAATCGCTGGATCCAGTTTTCCTTCTCTAACACGCTTCATCCGTGCTTTCTTGGCCTGTGAAATTGCCATGTTCATCACTCCTTCATTATTCTTTAATTATAACAATATTTTCTGAAATAGTCTGTTTTTAGGGATAATATTCGGGTTTGAACCGTTTACAGGACTAAAAAAACGAAAAATAATTCGTAAATACTAGATTTTTTTTTGAAAAAAGGGCTATTTTTGTCAGGTGTTTTGTGTTAAAGTGAACCTATAGAGAAAATATAAACGGGATAGTAAGTGAAAAGCGATTGGAGTGATACCATTTGCAAGAAAATAAAGATGTGTTGAATAAGGTAATCCAACAATTAGAGAAAAAAGGTATTTTTGTAGAGAAGACCAAATCCAGAAATGACATTTGGCATAATTTGCAAAAAAATCACTTAACCATTGTGAAGCTAGGTGTACGTTAAACTACATAGACATACTTTTTGGAGCTAGTATCTGGGGATACTAGCTTTTTTATATGAAAAGCTGAAAAGGGCCCATTATGTTGATGAGCTTTCAAACCGTTATATTTGTTAGGACGCAGTGAAAGTCCCGAGAGGTCTGATTGTTTAACCTTCTCTGTTGGTAAGTTGAAAAATCCTTGCGTGAGCCCCTCTATAAGGAGGTGTCCGAACAAACATGGTATTTGCAATCGGCATCGTTCATCTTCATAACACCTTAAGTATATCTGTCCAGAGGTCTTGATAATACGCCAATCTTATAATTAGAGGCCACTGCTTCAGCAAAATACTATATGTAGGATTACTCCCTTTTAAATATCCCGCTAAAAATTGTTATGTGATCTCGTTGCTATCTAAGCTCAATCGTTTTATTGTATATATCACTCGTGAATTATAACAACTACATAAGATTTAATAATACCATATCTCCAGTATTAAATTTATGTACAAAAAGAATCAACAAGGAAGGCTGATTATCCAATTTTCCACTTTCTTTTGATGATAAAACAGAAAATACGTATCGAAAATCTAATTTCAGATTTTCGATACGTATTCCGTTACAGATTGAACTGCTTATTTAGGTTGAAGAATAACGCTTTGGAGTTCTTTATAATTGGAATCAACCGCAACTACTTTCACGATGTCTGTTGATTTCGTTACCAATGTTTTAATATCAGCAAAGCTAAACGCACCAGTTGCAGTCATGTTGAAATTCTTTTTAACTGCTCCATTGACCCATACACGAACGGCATAGACATTTTTACTTGCTGTTCCGCTGATCGTTGAATCACCGAATGCATACGGATTAATATTTAGGACGTTACTTTCTTTCTCTGTGACAGTCACTGTTTTGCGTGCTACTACGTTGTATTGGGCATCGACTGCTACGATTTCAACTGTATCTGTTGTGTTCTTGATGTCGCTAGCGTCCACTGTATAGTTGCTGCCAGTTTTTGTTGCTTGTTTTTTGTTCACACCGTTGATTGCTAAGCGAACTTGGAATACGTTGCTCCCGAAAGTACCGCTGATTGTTTTATCTGTTCCAAGTGCGAAGCTTGTTGGTGCACTCAGACTGTTGTCTAAGACAGAGATACCTTTTGTTACGACGGTTGTACGCGCCATTTCTTTGTAGGCTTTATCCACTGCCACAACTTCGACTTTATCTGTTGTTAAGCTTACGAAGTTAGGGACGTTTGTAAATGTGTATGAACCATCTGCGCTTGGTGATACGCTTGATACAGCTTTATTGTTCACCCAAAGACGTACAAAACCTGTACCTGTTGGGGCTTTACCGCTTAATGTAGCTGTTCCGATTGTATAATCATTCGCTGTTAATTTAGTATCCACTGCCGGAATTGTCGTGCTGGCGATTGATGTTTTACCGTTAGAAGCTTTGGTTACGGTTGCTGTAATCGTAGAACCTGCTGCTTGTTTCGAGATGTTGAAGAAATACGTACCATCATCTGCAACTTTACCTGCTTTGATTTGTATTGTACCATTCTTGATGACAACATCGGCATTCGGTTCGCCTTTACCAGAAACTGTTGTAGAATCTACTGTTAGAGCACTGATTGTTGTGGCTGTAATCGCCTCGTCGCTTATTTTTGTGCTAGCACTTGATGTTTTACCATTGGAAGCTTTTGTTACGGTAGCCGTGATGGTAGAGCCTGCTGCTTGTGTTGGGATGTTGAAGAAATACTCACCGTTAGCTGCTATTTTACCAGATTTAATGATGGCATTACCGTTTTTAATAACGATATCTGCATTTGGTTCGCCTTTACCAGACACGGATGTAGAATCTGTTGTTAACGCACCAATGGTTGTTGCTACGATCTGATTGAATAGTGTGTTTGCTTTATTGATATCCCCTGTTAGTTCTGCTTTTTCTGGGACCTTAGATGATAGAGCATCTACTTTTGCTTGTGCTGCATCGATCATGGCTTGTGTTGTTGTTTCTTTTAGTACTTGGTTTGATGGAGCATCTGCGAATAGGTTGTTAACGCTAGTTGTCGCTACTGTTACGGCATCTTGTGCTGTAAATTCTGATTGAGCCTTGTCAATTTGGGCTTGTAATTCCGCTTTTTTTTGATACGTCTGTTACAAGATTCACTTTTGCTTGTGCAGCGTCAATTGCTGCTTGGTTCGTCGAGTCTTTGATGTGGTTAGCTGAATTGTTGTTGATGAAGAGCTCATTCACACTTGTTGTTGCAGCCGCTTGTTTTGTTGCTTCGGCGTTACGTGTGTTGAGTTCATTTTGTGCTTTGGCTATATCTGCTTGTAAAGCTGCTTTCTTCGTAGCATCTGTTACTTTGTTTACCAAAACTTGTGCCGCATCAATCGTCGCTTGTGTTGTTGAATCTTTGATGCCTTTCGTCGAGTCGTTGTTGATGAATAATGCATCCGTCGCAGCTTTTGCGTTATTGTAGAATGATACGGTTAATTTTCCGATTTCATACACGGTACCATCGAATGTGACAGTAGCTGTCAGAACATCGCCCTCTTTGAATGCATAACCTTGAGAAATAATACGATCGATACCATCTGTGCTGTTAATAGCATATGGTGATGTCCCAACAGTATACCATTCAGCAGCATAGGAACCATTGATAGAAAAAGTGTATGCATAGTCTGATTTTTTCTTCTCATCAATTTTAGCAGACCATGATGTTGCATTCGTATTAACACTCAAGCCATGGAAATTCGTTTTTGCATTTAAAATGTTTTGTGCTAAGGTAAGTTCCTTGGTCAGTTCTGCTTTCTTCGTTGTGTCTGTTACTCTGCCTATCAAAGCTTGTGCTGCATCAATTGCCGCTTGTGTTGTTGAATCTTTGATGCCTTTCGTCGAGTCGTTGTTGATGAATAATGCATCCACTGCGGTTTTTGTGTCATTGTAAAATGATATGGTTAATTTCCCAACTTCATACACAGTATCATCGAATGTGACAGTAGCTGTCAGAACATCGCCCTCTTTGAATGTATACCCTTGAGAAACGATGCGGTCGATACCATCTGTGCTGTTATTAGAGTATGGTGATGTGCCATCAGTATACCAAGAAGCAGCGTAGGAACCATTGATAGAAAAAGTGTATCCATAGTCTGATTTTTTCTTCTCATCAATTTTAGCAGACCATGATGTTGCATTCGTATTAACACTCAAGCCGTGGAAATTCGCTTTTGCATTTAAAATGTTTTGTGCTAAGGTAAGTTCTTTAGTCAGTTCTGCTTTCTTCGTTGTGTCTGTTACCTTGTTTGCCAAAACTTTTGCTGCATCAATTGCCGCTTGTGTTGTTGAATCTTTGATGCCTTTTGTCGTGTCGTTGTTGATGAATAATGCATCTGCCGCGGTTTTTGCGTCATTGTAGGATGATAAGCTTAATTTTCCAACTTCATACGCAGTACCATCTATCGTTACTGTAGCTGTCAGAACATCGCCCTCTTTGAATGTATGACCTTGAGAAACGATGCGGTCGATACCATCTGTGCTGTTATTAGCGTATGGTGATACGCCATTTACATACCAAGAAGCAGCGAAGGAACCATTGATATAAAAATCGTATTGGTAGTCTGATTTTTTCTTCTCATCAATCTTAGCAAACCATGATGTTGCATCTGCACTAAGGCTAAAGCCGTGGAAATTCGCTTTTGCTTCTGCCACTTTATCAGCAGTATTTGTTGCAGCAATGAGTTGTGCCGCTTGTGTGCCTAGTGGTATTTCATTGATTACTGTACTTGCGATGATATTTGTTGCTAGAAAAGCCAACGCTAATTTATTCATTTTCTTATTCATTTAATTAATTCCCCCACAATTTGGTTTATTTACCTTGATTAAATCTAATTCCGTTTTTTTAAAGTTATCGCATTCCATCTTAGAATTTACCTTGCATGAAAAGTATAAACATTCCTCCTATAATTATTATCCTAAGTGATGTCTTGCTAAAATAACTTTACCATGTACTTCGTTTACAAAAAATACGAAATTTCCCTATTATGACAAACAAATGTGACAGAACTGTGATGATTTTTAGTTGTGTGTGTGGCGGGTAAACCTTCATTTTCACAGCTTTAATAATGTCTGTCATCAATTAGTAACTAAGATTTGAATCAATTGACACATACATTTAGAGAGAAGTGTTGTATGATGGATATATGATTGCGCGAAAGTGGATAGAAATAAGAGAAATTGGGTGAGTGAGGCAATGAAAAAAGAGATATTGAAGCAACAAACTATTTATGTACATATGGATAATGTGATAAATAATGTTGTGACAAGCGGTATTACATTTTGCGATTTTATGAATAGTGTGATGACTCCCCCTCAAAATGTTCTGTTGTTAAAACATCAATTCCCTGAGGCGTCTTTCAATGCACATACATCTTTTCATTATAGTGATGTGAATGATTTACCAGAATTAAAAAAGGCGCCCGTTTCGCAATATGCTGATTTTTGTTGGGTGGACTTTGAAGATATTGACTTAGTGAATCAGTTAACAGCACAAGAAGTGGCTGAGTTGCTCTATTTGGCGCATACTGGCAGGCATTTACGTTCCCCGTTTTATTATAAACTCCAGAATAACTTTGTCTATCTAACAAAAGATGATGGGAGATATAACAAGGTTTATTACCGCAATTTAGACCAATTCTATCATGTGCTTGGCTACGCAATCTGGAAAAATATGATGCAAATGACGACAGAGAAAATTGTTTTGCCTTTCATGAAACGAAAGAAAATTGCGGACATACCAGTGGACTTGCTTAAGAAGTTCGCCACATATTTTCGAGAAGGTGCCTGTATATCGTTTGACGATGCTGTGAAGACGCGCAATCAAATTGAAGTACCAATCGGTTTGAATTTGAAAGATGATATGCAAGAGTTATTGCGCTCCAGTGATCTAATTGAATATGGCCATGTGGTGGCGCATTTAATTTATGATATGAAACAAAATGAATGGTCTGTTATTGATGGTTAGTTGGACTTTGAGTTATCGTGTAAACCCAGCATATCGACCAAAGTGAACCTTTGTCGATATGCTGGGTTTACGTATCGTGTTTTTTTTGCTATAATAAAACTAATGAATGTTAGTTAGGAGGTTCTTATGTCAAGTCAGCGATTGAAGGAGGCGGCATTGCCACTTTTTGCGGAGCAGGGCTATGAAGGTACGGCGTTGTCGGAAATTGCGAAGGCGGTTGGAATTAAGACGCCATCTATTTACGCGCATTTTTCCTCGAAGGAAGCATTGTTTTTGGAAATTTATCGAGATGTGATGCGACATGAATTGGTGATGCTGGAGGAAGTTGCGAAGGAAAGGCATGGCACGATGGAAGCGGAATTGCGTGCTTTCTTCTATAGAGTAACGGATTTCGGTGTGGATCCTGATGTGAAACGGTTTTTCCAGCGCGCGATTTTTTTCCCGCCACAGGCACTCGCAAAGCAGATGCGTGAGGAGATGACGACGTATGAAGCGATGACGTCTGAATCTATCGGTGCGATTTTAAGCCAAAAGCTAGACGCGGCGCAGAAAGAGAAATGGATTTATGTGTTCTATTGTTTGCTTGATGGTTTAAGTTTGGAACATGAAATCTATGATGCACAGGATTTTACGAAACGGCGCGACGCGGCATGGGAAGCACTAGCCGCATTGTTATAAGGACTAGAGAGGATGACCTTTCGGATACGTGATGCATCATATTTTCAACAAATTTGGGACAGCCCAGTTATTTAGGAGGAAAAAGTGATGGCATGGATTTATTTAATGCTCGCTGGATTGTCTGAAATCGTTTGGGCGTTCGGTTTGAAGGAAGCGCATGGTTTTAGTAGGTTAGGATGGAGTTTGTTAACGATTGCATTTTTGATCGTCAGTTTTTATTTATTCGCGCGGGCGATGCGCAAGATTCCGATTGGTACGGCGTATGCTGTATTTACGGGAATCGGTGCGGCAGGAACGGCGATTATTGGGATGTTATTTTTGAATGAATCGGCAAATTTATGGAAAATTATCTCGTTGATTGTTCTGATTTCAGGGATTATCGGTCTGAAATTGGTAGATGGCGGCGCTAAGTCGGATGAAAAGGCTGGTGACGCGTGATGGCATGGATTTTTCTATTGATTGCTGGACTTTGCGAAATGGCTTTTGTTGTAATGATGAAGCTCTCGGAAGGATTTAAGAAGCTAAACTATTCTATTTATACGGTTGTCTTTATGATTGCTAGTTTCTTCTTGCTTTCGCTCGCCTTGAAGACGATTCCGATTGGTACGGGTTACGCGATTTGGACTGGAATCGGTGCAGTTGGTTCCGTCGTAATGGGAATGGTG
Organism: Listeria cornellensis FSL F6-0969; assembly: GCF_000525855.1. Classification (GTDB taxonomy): domain Bacteria; phylum Bacillota; class Bacilli; order Lactobacillales; family Listeriaceae; genus Listeria_A; species Listeria_A cornellensis. Next base: position 319,756 of record NZ_AODE01000019.1, on the reverse strand, counting down.
CTTTTTAAAGAGAAGAAGAGTGCGCTAAAACTCCTATTTATTGCGTTGATTATTGCGGGAGTTATTGGATTGAAGTTAACTAGCGGTCTCTAAACGCGGCGGGGCATCGGGAATTTAGAGATGAAAGACTTAATATGAAAGATTTGAGCACTGAGAAATTTTTCAGTGCTTTTTCTGTTATTCTTTTAAAAACGTGTTAAAATAGATTGTATTGATTTAGGTAGTAAAACGGAGGGGTATCATGAAAACAAAATTAGTGCTTTTATATGGTGGAAAATCGGCGGAACACGAAATCTCCTTACAGACGGCTTTTTCAGTGATTAATGCGCTGGAGTTCGATAAATTTGAAGTAAAACCCATTTACATAACGAATGAGGGTGACTGGGTGCAGGGACCAGCTTTGATTGGTAAATTGGACTTTGTAGAGCAATTGCGATTTGAGCAAAAGGATGCTTTAAGACTCGCGGAAACACAAGAAATGGCGTCGCACGGTTTGGCTGTTAGTCCAGCTTCTTTACGTGAGGAAGGCGATATGGATCGGATCGTTGTTTTCCCGTTATTGCACGGACCAAACGGTGAAGATGGCACGGTACAAGGCTTGCTAGAGGTTCTGAACTTACCTTATGTTGGGGCAGGAGTCTTGGCTTCGGCGGCGGCAATGGATAAAATCGTGATGAAAATGGTGTTCGCTGATGCGGGCATTCCGCAAGTTCCAGCTGTGCCGGTTCGCGCGATAGAATGGCAAGAAACGCAAGACGAGATTGTCGCAAAAATTGAGGCAACACTTGAGTATCCGGTCTTTGTGAAACCTGCGAATCTTGGTTCGAGTGTGGGAATCAGTAAGGCAACGGATCGCGTGACGCTTGTTGCGGCGATGGTCGAGGCGCTTCGTTATGACCGTCGAATCGTTGTGGAACAAGGCGTTGTGGCTCGTGAAGTGGAGATTGCTGTTCTTGGTAATGACACGCCAGCTTGTTCTGTTGCGGGAGAAATCATTCCAAAAGGTGCGGAGGCGGTTTTCTATGATTACCGGGCGAAGTATCAAGATAACGACACGGTGATGGCGATTCCAGCTGAGCTTGAACCAGCTGTGTATGAACAATTGGTAGATTACTCGAAACGCGCTTTTCTGGGACTTTCCGGTAGTGGTCTCGTGCGTGCAGACTTTTTTTGTGACGGCGGATAATCAGATTTTCTTAAATGAGGTCAACACGATGCCAGGTTTTACGCCATACAGCATGTACCCACTCCTTTGGCAAGAAAGCGGGTTGCCATATTCCGAGTTGATTGTGAAATTAGTTGAGCTTGCGAAAGAACGTCATGAAGCAAAAAATAATTTAAAATATACATTAGAGGACTAATCGAGTTAGGACGAGGGTGGGACATAACCTAAATAAATCGGCGACAAGCGCTCGCATCCTCATAGTTTGGCGGACTTCCGGTTCTTATGTAGTCGTACACTCCACTTCCGGCTTCCACCAAACTATGAGGATACAAACGTTTTCGCTCGATTTGTGTAAAGCCGAATATATACCTTACCGATACAAGTGGTATGGTAGTCTTCGGCCTTATTCAAACTTTTGTCACACTTTTTTCTCGGGATTTTTAGGAGGAGCAAGATTTGAAAAAGACAGTAGCAGAAATGGCAGAAATGATTTCGATTTTTAATGATGTGGAGGGTTGGCGTGACGTTGTGCTGACTGGTGTTTGCTTTGATACGCGTCAAATCCAAGCGGGAGATTTGTTCGTTCCTTTTGTTGGGGAATCGCGTGATGGTCATGCGTTTGTTAAGGATGCATACGATGCTGGTGCAAGTGCAGCACTGTGGCAAAAAGATGTGCCGAATCCTCCTGAGGGCGTGCCAATTTTGATGGTGGAAGATACATTGTCTGCGCTACAGGACTTGGCGAAGGCGTATTTGCAAGAGGTGAATCCAAAAACAATCGCGATTACCGGAAGCAACGGGAAAACGACGACGAAGGATATCATGGCGGCTATCGTGGCGTCGAAATATCGCGTGCACAAAACCGGTGGGAATTTTAATAATCATATCGGTTTGCCGTACACAATTCTTAGCATGCCAGCGGATACAGAGGTTGCAGTGCTTGAGATGGGGATGAATCATCGCCACGAGATCAAGGTGCTGACCAGGATTGTGATGCCGGATATCGCGCTTATTACGAACGTCGGCGAGGCGCATTTGGAGCATTTAGGTTCCAGAGAAGAGATCGCCAAGGCAAAAATGGAAATTGCTATGGGTCTTGATGCGGCTAGTTTACTCATTTATCCGAGTGAGGAAGAACTTCTAAAACCACTCGTAACGGATAACTATCGCGTAGCAACTTTTGGGAAAAATGGTGATTTGCGTCCTAAAATGATGCGAACCGAAATGGAAGGCACCTCCTTCACGACGAACGTAGCGCCAGATGTAGAAATTTTCGTACCGATTGTAGGGGAACATAACGTGTTTAATACGATGGCCGCGATGTTAGCCGCACAAGAACTTGGTATTTCAGCGAGCGATGTAAAAGAAGCATTGGCGAGCATGGAACGTTCCACTAGCCGTCTCGAATGGCTTGTCGGCGCGAAAGGTAGCGATATTCTAAATGATGCCTACAATTCGAGCCCAACCGCATTGATGGCTGTTCTGAAAACATTCATGCACCTAGAAGCGCCGAATAAAAAGAAATTCGTCGTGGTAGCAGACATGTTAGAACTTGGTGAAGATGCAGACGCTTTTCACTATAACGCCGGAAAATCCATCGAAAAAGGTAGTATCAATAAAGTTTTTGCATACGGAAATCATATCGAAGCCTTCACAAAAGCTGCCGCAGAACAAATTGGCGAGGAAAACGTATTCTATTTTGAAACAAAAGCGGAACTCGAAGCAGAACTACTAGCACAAGTTACCGGCGAGGAATACATCATGGTCAAAGGCTCATACGGCATGGGATTAAAGGATATTGTAGAAGCATTAATGAGTGAAACTAGATGAAAAAAAGCATGTGGATACTATTAATTTCTCTTTTTGTCGTGTTCAGTTTTGTAGATATAATGCTACTCATGAATACTAAAGTTTCGGATATACTGGGAGCTCTGTTCCTAGGCGCTATCCAGTCACTCATTGTTTTTGCAGGAGTACTAATTATCATACTTTTAGTCAAAATGATAAAAAAAATATACGACAAACTAATCATATCGTAGCTTTCAACAATTTCGGATGTTGGAGGCTATTTTTTCAGGGCAACTTTGTGTACCCACTTCATATGTATGCGCATACTCGGAAATAAAAAGCAAATTTCACGCTTAAATCGAGTATAATCATTGAAAACACAAGGAATTCATGTTATGATGATTTGTGGAAGTTAATTAGGTTTTTACGATAAGCCTACATTATTATTAGAGGGCTTTTTTATTTTTTGCGTAAGAGACTGTGGACTGAATCGATCGCTTGTCGGCGTTGATGTTTGCTCCCAGCCTCCATTATGTCGTGAATCATATGCTTGGTTTATCCAAGCTTTTCTATTGCAGAAAAATGAAATATGCGGGCGTTAGTTTCGAGGTACAACAACTTGCTTGCATTAACCAGATGAATTAAAACGATGAGTAAAGATGATGAAAATGAGAAAGTGCTCTCCCAAAAAAACTTTATTTTTAAAGGAGAAATGACATTGACAAAGTTTTCGGAGTTCGGTTTAGATCCGCTAATTGTTAAATCAGTAAACAGAATGGGATTTGAGGAAGCAACCCCAATCCAAGAAAAAACAATTCCACTAGGTCTTTTAGGTAAAGATATTATTGGACAAGCACAAACAGGTACAGGTAAGACAGCAGCATTTGGTTTGCCGCTTATCAACAAAATTGACACTAAAAAAAACAGGTGTACAATCGCTAATTATCGCTCCAACACGTGAGCTTGCGATTCAAGTTTCAGAAGAGCTATATCGTTTAGCAACTGACAAACGCCTTCACGTTTTAGCAGTATACGGCGGTTCTGATATCAGTCGCCAAATTCGTTCATTGAAGAAAAATCCACAAATCGTTGTTGGTACGCCAGGACGTATTCTAGATCATATCAACCGTAAAACGTTGCGTCTAGAAAACGTGGAAACATTAGTATTGGATGAAGCCGATGAAATGCTTAACATGGGATTCATCGATGATATCGAGTCGATCCTAAAAACAGTTCCAGACGATCGTCAAACGTTGCTATTCTCAGCAACAATGCCAAAACCAATCCAACGCATCGCAGAACGTTTCATGAAAAACCCAGAATTGGTACAAGTTAAAACAAAAGAAATGACAGCTCTACTAATCGAGCAATTCTTTGTGAAAGTAAACGAAAGAGAGAAATTCGATGTTCTTTCTAGACTTTTAGATGTACAAGCACCAGAACTTGCGATCGTCTTTGGTCGTACAAAACGCCGTGTTGACGAAGTATCTCGCGCGCTTGACATGCGTGGCTATGTTGCAGAAGGTATTCATGGTGATTTGACCCAGGCGAAACGTATGAGCGTATTGCGTAAGTTTAAAGAAGGCAAAATCGACATCCTTGTTGCCACAGATGTAGCAGCACGTGGTCTAGATATTTCTGGCGTAACACACGTCTATAACTTTGATATTCCGCAAGATCCAGAGTCCTATGTCCATCGTGTTGGACGTACTGGTCGTGCCGGTAAAGAAGGTATGGCAGTAACATTCGTATCACCACGTGAAATGGGTTACCTAAAAATCGTGGAAGATACAACGAAAAAAACGCATGACACCACTTCAACCACCAACGTGGGACGAAGCATTCGAAGGTCAATTACGCGTAGCTACTGAAAAAATTAGCGATATCGTTCGCGAAGACAGCCTAGCTGACTATAAAGTAGTAGCAACGAAATTACTCGAAGAATACGATCCAACAGATATCGCAGCAGCAATGTTGAAACTGTTGTCGAAAGAACCAGACCAAACACCAGTTCATATTTCCGAAGAACGTCCATTACCTCATCGTGGAGGAAAAGGCGGAGGCGGCAAAGGTGGCGGCGGCTATCGCGGAGGCGGTAAAGGCGGCTATCGTGGTGGCTCTGGCGGTGGAGATCGCAAAGGCGGAGGCGGCGGTTATCGTGGCAAAGGCGGCGGTTCTGGCTCTGGAAGCGGTTCTGGTAACGGAGGCGGCGGACGTCGTTATAGCAACGATCGCAAACCTAGCTCTGGCGGCGGCGGAAACAAAGGCGGCAGCGCTAAATAATAAATCCAAAATCCGAATTAGTTGTTATCAGCTGATTCGGATTTTTTTGCGTATTATATTTCCGTTACATATAACTCCAAATTAGAAGTGTTTAGTAGGGATTACATGAATTGTGAAGAATGATATTTGGAATCACCAGGTGTATTGCGATAAATAGGCGAAATAAGACCAATTCGTTCGTAATATCACAAAGTAACAACGGTTAAATCAAACATGTCCGCCGCTTGTTTCATATTCATCTTTGTTCACCTCCAAATGATAATTTCATTATAAACCTTGGAGTGAGTACTAAGGCAAGAAAGAACCTTCTATACGCAAAAAACCGCTAAAAATGGCATTTTTTGATAACCAGATTTAGCGGTTTTTTTGAGTTATACCGTTTGTTCGTGTAAAGTTGTCACTGGGAAGCGTTTGTTTTTTCTGATCGTTAATGTCAGGATGAGTAGGGCGTTGAATAGGACAATCAAGCCTACTAGGACCCATGCACTGACGACGAAAAGGTTATTTCCAAGTCCTGATGAGATTGCTTGACGGAAGCCGTAAACAGAATGCGTCATCGGTAGGAATGGATTTAGTGCGTTGAAGAATCCGTCTGTCAGTGGCATTGGGAAAGTCCCACCACTTGCGCCAAGTTGCAAGACGAGGATGACCATCGCAATGAAGCGGCCTGGGTTTCCAAATGCTGTTGCGAGTAGCATAACAAGGAACATGAAGGTGAGCGACGTCAAAATCGAAATCAAGAAGAAGTCTCCCATATGTGCCACTTCTAAGCCAAGCGCTAACATCACAAAATCAAGAATCAACGCTTGTAAAATCGCGGCAACAAAGCCAATCGAGAATTTACTTAACCACCACGATACGCCAGATGATGGAGTCATCGATGGGCGACGGATTGGGAAAATAAAGTTGAATACTAATGCGCCGACGTATAGACCAAGGGATAGGACATAAGGTGCTAAACCGTGACCGTAGTTTGGTACGTTACTTAGTTTTTTCTCGGTGAGGTCGGTTGGTTGGGCGATCATGTCATACGTTTTCGATGATGGATCGATTTTGCCAACTTCTGCTGCACCGTCTTTTAGTTTGGTTGCAAGTTCGCTTGTACCGTCGTTTAGTTTTACGAGATTAGAAGCGATTGTTCCTGATCCGGTTGCGAGTTTACCCGCGCCATCGCTTACCTGAGTCGCGCCGCTTGCTAAGGTATTTGTGCCATTCACGAGTTCTGGTAAACCGCCTGCTAGTGTATGTGTCCCGTTTGCGAGTGCGGATGAACCTGCGAGTAAGGCCGGGTTGTTTTGTGTTAATTGGGTTGCGCCGTTGTTGGCTTGATTGATGCCATCGTGCACTGTGCCAACGCCGTTCGTGTAGGTTTGCAAGCCGCTGTTTAACGTGTTAGAGCCTGCTGCGAGTTGCGATATGCCACCGACTAAGGCGGGAACGCTATTGTTTAAAGTCGCTGTTCCAGATGTAAGTTGATTACTTCCTGATACGGCCGAATCTAGACCTGCTTTTAAGGCTGCTGATCCGTCTAAAATACCATTGTTTGGAGCAACGAACGCGCCTCGAATTGTGTTGTAGCCTTGGATTGCTTGCACTGCCACAGGGATGCCGACCGATGCTTTGCTATTTAGTTCCGCAATGCCGGCTTTTAATGTACCTAAGCTTCCTGCCACGGGTTGTAATTTATGTTGTAAAATGTCTGCGGTACTTGATAAATTAGCGCCTAGTTTTTGCGCAATGGCTACTTGTTGTCCGGCTTGTTTCGTTAATTCTGTGCTGAGTGCATCTGTGATTTCTTTTTGTTGCGCTGGTGTCAAGCTTTGAAATGCGCTCGTGCTAGCAACTGCGGTCGTTGTGTTTTTGCCGTTGTTTTGGATGGAAGTGCCTAAATCGGTAATGGCGGTTTCCATCGTTTTTAAGTTGGTTTGTAATGTTTTCATGGAAGTACTTAAGTCGCCACCTGATTGGAGGGACGAGTTAATCGTGTTGATGCCGGCTTTCATCGCGTTTAATCCGGATGTTAGTTCTTTGACATTGTTCGCTGTTGGAAGTCCGTTCGCCAATTTGTTAAGGCCAGCGTCTAATTTGCTACTTCCAGCTTGTAATTTTTGCAACCCGTTGTTTAAAGATTGTTGTCCGTTGTTTAGTTCGGGGACTTTGGCGGCAAGTGTTTCTGTGCTCGCGTTTAGCGTGCCAAGCCCGTCCGCTAATTTACCACTTCCAGCAAGTAAGGCAGGGGAGTTCGCGTTTAGTTGCGCCGTCCCATCTTGCAATTTGCCAAGACCTGATTGGACTTGTGAACCGCCGGCTGTATATTGGCCGAGCGAGCTGTTTAGTTTACCAGCACCGGCATTTAATTTGTCCACGCCATCTGCTACCGTTGTGCCAAGCGCTACACTGATTTTATTCGCGCCATCTGCTAGTTTCGGCGTACTTGCTGCGAGCTCGTTTAGTTTTGAAGTCAGTGTTTTACTCCCGTCCTTCAATTGAATCGTGCCGTCGTCGATTTTTTTAGAACCATCCGCGGCGGTTTCGAAGCCATCGCCAACTTTTGCTATTTGTGAAAAAATGGCTTTGGCATAGCTTTCCGTTACTTTTTTCGAAATTTTGGCGTTGACGGCTGATGCGCCTTGGCCTGTTACGACTTCCCCGATATAGTTCTGCGCGGGGTTGATTTCATAAGAAAGATTCATTTTTTTTCGGTGTTGCATCAAGAACGGTAGAGGCATTTTTGGAAAAATCTTTCGGAATCGTGATGACCATGTAATACTTGCCGTCTTTCAAACCTTTATTGGCAGTCTTCGCATCAAGAAAATTCCAGCCTAAATCGTTATTTTTCTTCAGTTCTTTGACGAGTTCATTCCCAACATCGAGCTCTTGCCCTTCGTAATTCGCCGCTTGGTCTTCATTGACGACAGCAACAGGAAGCTCACTTGTTTTGCCATACGGATCCCAAACGGATTTCAGGAAAACGCCACCGTATAAAATCGGGATAAACATAATAACGATCGTCGAAACGAGCAGAATTTTGTTATTTAAAAGTCGTTTCCATTCTTGCTTTAACATATTCATAAAACTCACTCTTTCTCCTTTTGATTGCTTAGATTCATTGTGTTCCAGTTAAGTACCGGTATTTCAGATTGTTCCATCGTGCGTTTCAGTAAGTCTGCGGCTGTTTGTTTGGATAAGTAGTCGCGAATAAGGTCGTTGGCACCGTTAAAAACATCGTGTAACACTGCTTCCCCTTTAGAAGTGTGCTCGCCATCGCGGAAAACTTTGTTGATCAAGCCTGTGTCTGGATAGATCGAAATGGGGCCTTCCATCGATTCTACGACTTCTAGTAACGTGATTTGCTCCGGACTTTTTGCTAGTGAAAAACCGCCGTTATTGCCTGGCACGGATCGGATAATATTCTGGACAACGAGTTTGCGCATGATCTTCTTTAAATAGGAAGGAGATACTTGCAGATGCTCGCTAATTGTGTCGGATGCTAGTGGATTGTGGTTATCTTGGGTGGACAGCAGGACGATAATACAAATCGCTTGTTCTACCCCTTTTGTTAATTGCATGTTCCTGATTCACCTCGTTTTCATTGTGGATATAATTTGTCTCTGATTAGGTTTTAAGAAAAAACTTCATCGTGGACAATTAAAGTCTATAATTGAATTTACACCCATTTGCGAAAAAAAGCAAGTACTTTTTCATAAGATACCGCTTACTTTCAAAAAAAAGTTGAAATGACCTTGATATAACGGGGTTTTTAAGGTAACATAGATGAGAAAACGTAGTTCGAAACCATCCTACGTAAAAAAACTAAGGGGAGTCTATATAAAATGAAAATAAAAACGTTAACGGTAAATGCGATCGTTGCGGCGCTTTATGTTGTCGTGACTTTGGTTGTAGCACCTTTCGGATTTACGAATATTCAATTTCGTTTGTCGGAGATGTTCAATCATTTAATCGTATTTGATAAGAAGTATTTTTTTTGGAATTGTAGTTGGGGTATTGATTGCGAATTTCTTCTCGCCACTTGGTTGGTATGACTGGGTGTTTGGGTGGGGCAGTCCGCGATTTCGCTAGCCATCGTTATTTTGCTAAGTCGCTATGTGGCGAATGTGAAGGTAAGAATGGTCCTGACAACGCTCGTTTTCTCTGCGACGATGTTTATCATTGCTTGGGAACTGTCTGTAGTATTAGAGTGGCCATTTTTGTATACATGGTTAACACTGGCTATCAGCGAATTCATTGTTTTAGCTATAGGTGCGCCAATTATGTATTATATCAACAAACGCATCGATTTCAAGAAAATTATTAATTAGAACGTAAAAAGCATGATGACAAGTCGTTAAATCGCGACTGTTATCATGCTTTTTTTATGAACCGCTTAATTGTTTAATAAACCATTCTTTCTGGTCTTCTACGAGCTCAGAGAACGGATCGCTTACATTTTCGACGGTAGTTGCTTCTATATAGTCTGTTTTTAACTTGCTGGCCGTGTCTTTTACTTCAGGTCGTGTGAGTAAGATACTGACACCTAATGCGATGAAGAAACATAAGGCACCAAATCCGATTTTCTTTTTCAAGGCTGACATCCCTCCAGTAACAGTTAAGTCCATATTACAGGATAAAGGTGAAATGCAAATGAAAATCGGGGAAGAGTTCTCTAAGAATGCGTTCTTCTTGAGGATGAAAGCGATGTTTCCGTGATTCTTGGTAAGACTTTATGTTCGGATTTAGGTGTTGTTTTAATCGTTATTGGATAAGAAGTGCTGACACCAGCTTTTGTTGTAACGGTTAAAATGAGGTGGGTGGTCTCTTCTAATTGATGGATAGATAGTTCTTGGTCGCGCGTATAGTCTGTTGTTTTCACATAAATAGAACCGCTGCGAATGCTCACTTTGGCATCTTCCTCTGTGGTGAACATGATAGTGGCCGTATTTCCGTTCACTAAAATATATGGGTTTGATGCTGTATAACTGTCTATGTCGAACATTTCCATGAAGTCATTGGCGCTGTCGCTAGAAGTAGTAGGGCTTGTTGTGGCCGCGCTTACTGGAATATGTATGCTCGTTGAGAAGAATAAAATAAATAATAGGAATCCATAAAATCGTTTTTTCATGTTTACTACCACCTTTCTATCTTTCATTATAAAACCAACAAATGAACGAACTGTGAACGAAAAACGAATAGATTAAGAAATTTTGATTGGAAACTAAGTATACACAAAATCGAGCAATAAGGGGATAAATATGCTTGGCTGGCATGCAAAATAGTAGGGGATAAAGCTTTATTTTTCAAGGGGTTTCAGGTATCATTAAAAGAAAAGGGAGGGCGTTTTTATGGAGCTTGAGAATTTAGCACAAAAATTACCTGAGAAGATTAAAACAGTATGGCGCCAAGGGTATGCGATTGCGATTTTGATATTTTTAGTCGTATCGATTGGAGCGGCCATTTTATTTTATGCCATTGATGTGTCACTTTGGTGGAGCGCGATTGGCTTTGCGTTCACGATTTTATATTTTATTTTGACATTTTTTTTTAATTGTACCATTTCGTTGGGCGAGGTGGAGTTATCAAATTAGGCATGACGAGATTGAGATTCAGCATGGGATTATTTTTAGAAGTCGGGTGTTGATTCCGATGATTCGGGTGCAACATGTGGAGACGGATCAGGGGCCATTGCTAAGAAAGCAGAGATTAGTAAGTGTCTCGATTTCAACGGCGGCGACAGTCCACACGATTGAGGCTGTTCAAGCAGAAGAATCAGATGCGCTGAGACACCATATTTTAGAGCTTGTAAAGGTGGCGAAGGAAGATGTATGAAGATAGACGTCTGCATCCGATTGCGCTTATTAAGGAGTTAATTGTTAGTGTGAGACAGAGCATCATTCCGATTGCTGTTGTTATATTTGCGGTGTTCCGGAATTTGAATGACAATGGGATATTATCTTGGTGGATGTATCCGCTACTCATTATTGCTTTGATTGTTTTGTTATTAGCGCCAGCCTTGATCAAGTATTTTACATACCGTTATCGCATGGATGATAAGGGGATTCGGGTGAAGTACGGTCTGTTTTTCAAGAAAAATATTTTTATTCCATATGAGCGAATCCAGACAGTTCAGCAGAAACAATGGTTTTTCTACATGCCGTTTCATGTTGTTCAAATTTTGATTGAAACAGCTGGTGGAGGGAAAGCCGAAGCGGATTTGAGCGCTGTTCCTGCAAGCGTGGCACAGGAATTGAAAGATTTACGCGCTGGAAAAGTGGCGGAATTGGTGGAAGAGGAGAGTGTGGAGACAGCGGAAATTCGGGTTGTCCAGGAGAAGAACGAGAAGCCACTGCTTACTTTTCAGTTAGAGGTTAAGGAGTTGCTGCTCATGGCGGTGACATCGGGGGGCGTCTTCGGGATATTCTTCATTATTTTGGCATTCGGTCAGCAATTCCGCGACCTGATTCCGGCTGATTTTGTGGAAGAACAATTTGATACGATTCTTCGTTACGGCGTGCTAATCCTTGTCATCATTGGCTTTGTCGTACTGCTTATTCTTTGGGGAATCGCGATAGTCAGCACGTTATTCAAGTATTTCCAGTTCAAGCTAATGAAGTTCGACGACCACATCGTTATTGAAAAAGGACTATTGCAACGTGAGCATACGTCGATTGCTTTTGAGCGGATTCAATCGATTAAATTAATCGAATCACCACTTCGCCAAATGCTAAAATTGGCGTCGGTACGTGTTGTGACGGCCGGAAGTTCCGGTGATGATGAACATTCTGGAGACATTTTGATTTTGCCGATTGTGAAAAAGGCGAAAGCACTGGAGATATTACCGCAGTTTCTGGAGGATTATCAATTTCCGATAGAAAAGCTAGAGCGAGCGCCAAAAAAAGAGCTTGAGACGGTTTTTCTTCATTAATCTAATTTGGACGATTCCTGTTATTTTACTCGTCAGTATTTTATTGTTCCCATGGGGGTTATCCAGCTTGTTATTGTTGCCACTGTTTGCGTGGAAGGCGTATGCGTCGTATCGTGCCACCGGTTTTTATACGACGGAGACGGAGCTTGTCATGCAAGGGCGTGCGTTTATTTCTAAACAGACGAATTTCATGCTGAAGCGTCGCGTTCAATCGGTGGACTACGCGCAAAGCATTTGGATGAAAAAAGGAAATGTTGTTCACTTTACAGTACTCATGAAATCGGGGCAAACGCATTTGAATGCAGGCGTGCACTACATTGCTCAGCAAGATGCGAATAGCCTCTATCATTGGTATCAGCCATCAAAATAAGAAAGCTTTATTTAGAAAGAAGGAACCTATTATGAAAAAAGTCATCATTATCGGCGGCGGTCTCACTGGATTATCCGCAGCGCATTATATCAACAAACAGACAAATCAAGAAGCGGTGGACTGGCAGTTGTTCGAGTCAGATGATCATTTTGGTGGGAAATTCCATACGGTGCATCGCGACGGTTTTATCATTGAAAAAGGGCCGGATTCTTTTCTAGCGCGTAAGCCAGCAGGACTGGCGCTTGTCGAGGAACTGGGATTGACGGATCAATTGATTACGAATGCGACGGGAAAATCCTATATTTACCATGACGCCGCGCTACACCCAATTCCAGAAGGCTCTGTGATGGGGATTCCGACAGATATCCGGGCGCTTTTAGAGAGTGATTTATTAACGCAAGACGGCAAAATCCGGGCGTTAGAGGAATTGATGGTGGATGCGAACGTGATGGATGAGGATCAGTCGATTGGTGACTTTTTTGAACATCGTTTTGGAAAAGAGATGGTGGTTCGCTTAATTGAACCGTTACTTGCGGGCATTTATGCGGGAAATATTTACGAGATGAGTCTGCGCGCTACTTTTCCACAGTTTGAGCAGGTGGCGAAGGAATATCGGAGTTTGATGTATGGATTGAAGAGTCATCGACCGGAGACGGTGAATACGACTGGAACGGCCAAAACAATAGGGGCTTTTCGAACGCTTGCTGGGGGCCTAACGACGCTAACGAACGCTTTGGTAGATTCACTTCCAGCGGAGCGATTGCATGCGAGTGCTAAGGTGAAGTCGATTGAGAATACGACCGTTGTTTTGGAGAATGGTGAGCGGATTGTTGCGGATGCGATTATTATTGCTGCGACGCATGATGTGGTGCTTTCTCTGCTAGATGCGCCAGCTGTTATACCGTTAGCTGAACAACCGATGACAAGTTTGGCGACGATTTCGCTGGCTTTTGATAAAGAAGCAGTTCCGGCGATTCCTGAGGGCACGGGCTTTTTGGTAGCAAGAACGGGGGATTATAATATAACAGCTTGCACGTGGGTACATGAAAAATGGCCACATATGGTACCAGAAGGGAAAATTTTGCTTCGTGGTTTCCTTGGAAAAGCGGGACAGGTTGGGTTGTTAAATCAGACGGATGAGGAGATGGCGAATACAGTACAGGCGGACTTGAGAGAGATGATTGGGCTCAAAGGGGAACCGCTATTTTATGAAGTAAGTCGGATGAAGGAAGCGATGCCGCAATATACGGTGGGACATCAAGAACGTCTTGCACTTGTGGAGAGTGAGTTGAAGCATAGCCATCCAACTGTTTTTCTAGCAGGAATGTCGTACCGTGGCGTGGGTATTCCGGATTGTATCCAGGCTGGGAAAACTGCAGCAGATGAGGCGTGTCAACTTTTAGAGCAGGTGATGCGATGATAAAAGGTGTCGGATTAGATATGATTGATTTAGACCGTGTGGAGAAGGTTTTGGAGCACAATCCGCGGTTTGTGGAGCGAATTCTGACGGATGAGGAGCAGAAATTGCTCGCTAAGTACAGTGGTTCGCGCAAGGTGGAGTTTTTGGCGGGACGTTTTTCTGCGAAGGAAGCCTATGCAAAAGCGAATGGGACTGGATTTGGCAAGGAGCTGAGCTTCACGGATGTGGAAATTTTGACATTACCGAATGGGCGGCCGATTTTAACGAAGCCGAAGCGTTTGGATGAGCAGGTTTTTGTTAGTATTACGCATACGGGAAGAAGTGCTGCGGCGCAAGTCATCATTGAAGAGGTAGATCGGGGGCGGAAAGAATGGCAGTAACAGGATGGCATCGCTCAACGTGGGCGGAAGTGGATCGTGCGGCGATCAGGGCTAATATTCAGAATGAGCAGGCGCATTTACCTGAGAATGTTGCTTTGTTCGCTGTCGTCAAAGCAGATGCATATGGGCACGGGATGCTGGAAGTCGCAAAAACCGCGAAAGAAGCCGGTGCTAAAGGGTTTTGTGTTGCGATTTTAGATGAAGCTTTGGCGTTGCGTGAAGCTGGATTCGATGATTTTATCCTGGTGATGGGGGCGGTACCGCAGGCTTTTGCAGGACTTGCCGCGCAAAAACAGATTGCCGTGACAGTTTTTGATATCGAATGGTTAACTGGATTGGCGCCGTTACCAATGAATCTGGATGTTCATTTGAAAGTGGATACGGGCATGGGACGGTTAGGGGTGCGTTCTATGGAAGCAGTACGTGAGATAGAGGCGGAAATCGCCAAACGAGAGGACGTCACGCTGGAAGGTATCTTTACGCATTTTGCTACGGCGGATCAATTGGAAACATCGTATTTCGAGAAGCAATTGGCTTGTTTTCGGCAGGTTGTAGCTTCGATGGCGGTGCGCCCAGCTTTAGTGCATTGTGCGAATAGTGCCACGGCGTTATTGCATGAGCAAGCAGATTTCGATGCGGTGCGTTTCGGTATTTCCATGTATGGTTTAACGCCATCGCCAGAGATTCTTTCAGCTTTGCCATTTGACCTGCGTCCAGCTTTATCGCTATACACGGAAATGGTGCAGGTGAAGGAATTGATGCCTGGGGATCATGTGAGTTATGGCGCTACGTATGAAGCTACAGAGTGCGAATGGGTTGCGACGTTACCGATTGGCTATGCGGATGGATTTATTCGAGCGTACGCAGGATTTCTAGTATCGGTAGAGGGTGTTTTGATGCCGATTATTGGTCGGGTTTGTATGGATCAGTGCATTATTAAGTTACCGTGCGAATATCCGGTTGGGACAAAAGTGACACTAATTGGTGGTCCGAACTCAGCGGACGTTGCAGCAAGGTATTTGAATACGATTAATTATGAAGTCACGTGCCTCCTATCTGAACGCGTTCCAAAAAAATACATCCATTGAGGTTTTTTACGTGCATAGTTTTTGATTAGGAATTATAATGAGAAAGTACACAACATATTTCCTAACTCTTAGGTATTCAGTCTAGCCTAAAAGATAGGGAATCAGGTCTAATAGCGTATTTTTAGGAAAAAAACACTCCGAAAAGCCTTTCAATCGCGCGTCTATAGTGTTACGATATACATGTTATGGAGTAATACACAGCTGGGGGTGTGACGCGTGTTAGAAAAGACAGACACGACAGAAATCTGGGTAGAAATGACGCAGCAGGTATTGGACGACTTAGATGAGGCTCGGGCAAAAGAAAAAATGGGGCGGAGTGAAATGATTATGGAAGCAACACAACAGTTTTTACGTCAAAGAAAAGCACGTGATTTGCGTGACGAAATGGAACGTGGGTACACTGAAATGGCTTCTATTAACTTTTCGATTGCGTGTGAATGTACACATGTAGAATCGGAAGCCGAGGATAAAAATTTACAAGTTTTAGGAGGATGAATGAGCCGATGGTGAAGCGTGGGGATGTTTACTACGCGGACTTATCTCCTGTTGTTGGAAGTGAACAAGGGGGAATACGGCCTGTTCTCGTTATTCAAAACGATATTGGCAATCGATTTAGTCCTACTGTCATCGTGGCGGCAATTACGGCAAAGATTTCTAAAGCCAAATTGCCGACTCACGTTGAGGCAGCTCGAAAACATGGTTTTGATCGTGATTCTGTTATTTTATTAGAACAGGTGAGAACGATTGATAAACAACGCTTGACGGACAAGATTACGCATCTGGACGATAACTTGATGAATCAAGTAAACAAAGCGTTAGAAATTAGCATGGGCTTAGTAGATTTTTTAAAATTGCGAATATTTATGAGTAGTAGAGCGGATGTGTCTTTTACATAATTGATGGTTAAGAACGGCTTTACTAGTTGAATGATGAGGCAGTACGTGAAGGTTTCGCGAAGATTCAAAGGAACAAAAGAATTACATATTAGATGATACTTGAGTTTAGAATATAATGTCTGGCTTTTAGTAACCGACATGAGAAAAGCTTCTTAGGCTGTGGCAAACCCCATTTTGCTTCCCCCCTTGCTTTTCTTGTGTCTCTTTTTTTTAGAAAGATTAGACTGGGTTCAATCAAGGAGAAAGGTTGGAAATAGAGATATGTATAGAGATTTTGCTAATTTTATCCATACAAACAAAGATGTGTTGCTGAGTAAGTGGATGGAACAGATGAAAGCACAGGCAGATCCAGCGATTCTTCTAGTGACGAGCGATATTTTATATGAGGATACAAGTCGCGAATTTTTAGATTTGATTGTTGCTAATGTGTTGGGGACGAAAGATGGTTCCTTTAATGAAAAACTAGATGACTTCGCGCAAAAAGTGGTGCAACTTGGTTGGTCGGTGCATTTTGTGACCGCGGGCTTGCGGACGTTTGGACTCCTAGTGTATAGCGAGATGAAGCGGCAAGGACTTTTTAGTACCACGAAAAAGACTGCGGACGAGGATATTTATTATCATTTTGAGAATTGGTTATCGTCAATGTATAATGTGGTTGTCAATGCGTACGCGGAATCTTGGGAGAAGACGGTGTCCATTCAGAAAACGGCGTTGCAGGAGCTTTCGGCACCGTTATTACCAATTTTCGATGGGATTTCGGTGATGCCGTTGATTGGAACCATTGATACGGAGCGGGCGAAGTTGATTATGGAGAATTTGCTGATTGGTGTCGTGAAAAATCGCTCGGATGTGGTGTTGATTGATATTACAGGTGTTCCGATTGTGGATACGATGGTGGCGCATCATATTATTCAAGCCAGTGATGCAGTCAGGTTGGTGGGATGCCAAGCGATGCTCGTTGGAATCAGGCCAGAGATTGCGCAGACGATTGTGAATTTAGGGATAGAATTAGATCAAGTTATCACGACGAGCACGATGAAAAAAGGCATGGAGAAGGCACTCGCGATGACGAATAGAGAGATTGTAGAAAAAGAGGAGTGAGAGAATGGGAATTCCGATTTTGAAATTGGGAGAATGTCTATTAATTTCCATCCAGAGTGAACTCGATGACCATACGGCGGTAGAATTTCAAGAGGATTTACTTGCCAAAATCCATGAAACATCTGCAAGGGGAGTCGTGATTGATATTACATCGATTGATTTTATTGATTCCTTCATTGCAAAAATTTTAGGCGATGTTGTCAGCATGTCTCGGTTGATGGGAGCGACGGTGGTTGTGACGGGAATCCAGCCAGCAGTTGCGATTACATTGATTGAGCTTGGTATTACATTCGAAGGTGTCCTATCCGCGATGGATCTAGAAAGCGGTTTGGAAAAATTAAAACAGGAATTGGGGGAATAGAGATGGAATTCCAATCCTGTGTCAAGATTATCAATGAGTGGGACATTGTCGCTGCTCGCCAGTTAGGACGAAAAATATCGAAGGAAATTGGTTTTGGTACGGTGGATCAGGCAAGAATCACGACAGCAATTAGTGAGCTTGCAAGAAATATTTTTCTCTATGCGGGAACTGGAGAAATATGTATTGAAAAGATAGCAGAAGCAGGAAAAGATGGGCTGAAAATTATAGCGAAAGATAAAGGTCCGGGAATAAAAGATGTAAGGCAAGTGATGCAAGATGGTTACACGACATCAGGCGGTCTGGGTGCAGGTTTACCGGGTGTGAAGCGATTGATGGATACGTTTGATTTAGTATCTAGCGTGGAAGAAGGGGCACAGGGAACCATTATTACGACACACAAGTGGATTCGCTAGGGGGGACGACGCTACATGGAGGATAGGGAGATTAAGGAATTTAAAGAGAAATATCGTGAAATCATACTGAAATATTTAGAACATCAAGATGAAGAAATATTGTATTCGTGCGAAAGGTTGACGCGTGAGGCGATGGAAAATCGTGTGTCACCAGAGGAAGTGGTGAATCTGCATCGCTCGATTTTAGAGGAGTATGATGCGGATTTGCCGGAATACGTTTCTTCTTCGTTTGACGTGTTGCTTGAGATGATGGTCGGTTATGGCTTGGCGCACATGGAGCATCTTAGTATGCGGACGGAGCAGATGGCACTTAGGCGTGAAATTGCTCAGGCTGAGGACATGCAAAAAACGATGATGAAATCGGATATCCCGATGGTCAAAGGGCTTGAGGTTGGCGCTGTGAGTGTGCCGATGCGTCAGATGAGTGGCGATTTTTACAGTTTTACGAATGAGGGCGAAAATAAGATTAGTGTCACGCTCGCGGATGTGATTGGAAAAGGGATTCCGGCGGCGTTTAGTATGTCGATGCTGAAATATGCGGCGGATAGCTATGGTGGTGATACGAAGACGCCGAGTGAGATGTTGCAGAATCTGAATGCAGTGGCGGAAACAAACATCGCGGATAACATGTTTATTACGATGTTTTATGGTTTATATGACACGGCGCATCACTTGTTTGAATTTGCGTCGGCTGGTCATGAAGTGGGGCTATATTTTAGCGCAAAAACGCGACAGTTTACCGATTTGTATGCACGTGGGTTACCGCTGGGCATTGATCGTAGCGCTACGTATCGCGCTTTTGAAAAGGAAGTGGAGCCGGATGATATGATTTTTATTATGTCGGATGGTGTGACGGAAACGCGGACGGCGGATGGATTTATTGAGCGTGAGGATTTGATTGCTGTTTTTGAAGAGCGCATTGATTTGCCGCCTCAGAGGTTGGTTAAGGAGGTGTATGATCATTTGTGTAAAGTGCAGGATTATGAATTGCGCGACGATTTTACACTAATTTGTTTGAAACGTGTTTAAGGTAATGGTATTCGGGGTAAGTATTCTGGATATACAAAATGGGCGAGGTGAAGTGATGAATATCAAAGTAGAGATCAGAGAAACTGATAGTAATCATGCGAAAGTAGTTGTGGGTGGCGAGATTGACGCGTATACGGCACCAAAATTAAAAGAGGCCTTGAGCGAGTTTTTGGATCAGGAGAATTTTCAGTTACAGATTGATTTAGCAGGTGTTAGCTACATGGATAGCACAGGTTTAGGCGTTTTTGTTGGCCTGTTTAAAAACTTACGTGCGAAGAAGAGTGAATTAGAATTAGTAGGCCTGTCAGATCGTATTTATCGTTTATTCGAGATTACTGGTTTGACCGATATTATTGAAATCAAAAATGTAGAGGGTGAAATGAATGGCAACAACGTATGACACGATTGAGCTAAAAATTCCGGCAAAACCTGAGTTCGTAAGCTTAGGACGATTAGCAGTATCAGGCGTCGCAAGCCGAATCGGTTTTTCTTTTGAAGCGATTGAAGATTTAAAAATTGCGATTAGTGAAGCGATTACGAATGCTGTAAAACATGCTTTTAGTGAAGAGGATAGTGGTGAGATTCAGATTACTTTCTCCGTTTATGAAGATAAGTTAGAGGTGCGTGTCACGGATGAGGGCAAAAGCTTTGATCTGGAGAAGCGCAAGGCGGAAATTGGTCCGTATGAAGAAGAAAGTGATGCGGATTTGTTGCGTGTTGGAGGGTTAGGTTTATTTTTAATTGAGGCATTGATGGATGATGTCGAATTGCATTATGATAACGGAGTTTCGGTTGTTATGACTAAATATATAGAGGAAAAGCAGGTGGAGGGGAATGCCAAAATTATCTCGACCTGAGGAACTAGCGGCAAGAGAGGAAGCCCGTGAAAAGGCCAAAGTAAAGGTCTATAAATGGATTAGTGATTACCAAGAAACCGGCGATGAGGAAGCGCAATATGAGCTTGTTGTTCACTATAAGAATTTGGTGGAATCCATTGCCCGCAAGTATTCTCAAGGTAAATCATTTCATGAAGATTTAGTGCAAGTTGGAAATATCGGTTTGCTAGGTGCGATTCGCAGATATGATGCAACGTTCGGTAAGAGTTTTGAAGCGTTTGCAGTACCAACGATTGTCGGGGAAATCAAGCGCTTTTTACGAGATAAAACTTGGAGTGTTCACGTACCACGTCGGATTAAAGAACTCGGTCCGAAGATAAAAAACGCGGTGGAAGAGTTGACGCGTGAATTGCAACGCTCACCACAAATTAGCGATATCGCGGACTTTATCGGTGCGACAGAAGAGGAAATTTTAGAAGCTATGGAAATGGGCAAGAGTTACCAAGCCTTGTCTGTGGATCATTCGATTGAGGCGGATTCGGACGGAAGCACGATCACGTTGCTGGATGTTGTTGGCGGCGAGGACGATGGTTTCGAACGGGTGAATCAGCGGATGTTATTGGAGAAGGTATTGCCAGCGCTAGATGAGCGGGAGCAGAAAATTTTGCAGTATACGTTCATTGAGAATCGCAGTCAAAAAGAGACTGGTGATTTGCTGGATATTTCGCAGATGCACGTTTCTCGGATTCAGCGCCAAGCGATTAAGAAGTTGCGCGCGGCATTGCAAGATGAGGATTTAGAATAGATGGATGTGATCGGACAATCGGGTGCTAGTATTGAATTGTACCTTTTCCAGCGTGCTAAGCATTTGCAATACCATTGTGGCGATCAAATTTTTTTGAAAGAAGACGCGACGGGGTTTCTGTGTGCTATCGTGGATGGTTTAGGAAGCGGAAAAGAGGCGGAGAAAGCGGCCAAGGCAGTTGTCGAGGTTATCGGTGCCAATAATACGCTTCCTAATATAAGTGACATCGTAGCACTGGCAAACGAGGCTTTGGTCGGGTTACGTGGTGCGGCGATTGCCATATGGCGGGGTGATTGGGATGAACAAACAATTACGTACTGCGGAATTGGAAATATCCGATTTTATTTACTTGGTACAGATGATGCGCTTATTTTCCCAATCTCCTCTACAGGATTTCTTTCAGGAAGAAAACAAAAAATTCGGACACAGAAGTTCCAATACAAGCCAGGCTCTAAATTTTTGATGCATTCAGACGGATTAACACTTGCTGGAGTGAAACGTTATTTATTCACTTCAAGTTCCGTAGAAGCAACAGGCCATTGTATTGAAGGCAATGTCATTGATATTCCTGAGGATGATGTGACATTCTTAGTAGGAGCATTTAAATGAAAGTGGGGCCGGGACATAATCCAGGTAAATCGGCGAAAAGCGCTCGCATTCAGGGAGTTTGGTGGACTTCCGGTTCTCATGTACAGTCGTACACTCCGCTTCCGGTTTCCACCAAACTCTCTGAATACAAACGCTTTCGCTCGATTTGTGTAAAGCATAATTTTTCGTCTTACCCAAAAAAGGGTGAGGCGATTTTGTTTGCCCAGCATAGGCAAATTCTAACGGTGAAGTCCCGAGTGCGACCGAGTAGTGGTAAGTACCTAGCCGACAGCAAGGGTGTCCATGGCGACGTGGAATCTGAAGGGAGCTCAAGGCAAATCTCTGGTCCGACGAACAGAAATCACATAGAAGGCGCCATGCAAGGATACATGTCTAGTATAAACGGATCTGTACGTACGGTGGTGTGAGAGGTCGGAGCCATCAGGCTCCTCCTACTCGATTGCTTTATCTTGAGTTTTGTCCCAATCTTGTTTTTTTTATGGTCCAAAACGTGATTTTTATATTTTATCTTACATAAAGCCCATCGGCACCTCTTTTTCTTGGAAATAATCAAACCATTTCTTTAGACTTTACTTACACTTTCTTAGTCTAGCATTTACTATCCTCCTCTATACTTAAACTATATCAAAGGAGGAGTCTAAAATGAAAATTACTAAAATATGTGTTATCGCGCTTTTTACATTGACAGCAAGTGTTTCCATGTCGGCATGCGCAGATAAGGAAGCGGTAACACCAACGAAAGAGAAACCTACAGTATCTGCCCCAGAAAAAATAGTGAAAGAAAATCCCGTACCTGAACCTTCGCCAAAACTTGGTATTTCAGCGGCATCCTCGGCTTTATACGACATTAAAAAAAGTAAGCCATTATACGAAGAAAATCCACAAGTTGTAACCCCAATCGCAAGTGTCACTAAGCTGATGACCGCGTATTTAGTCTTACAGGCCATACATAATAAAACGTTGTCCTGGGATGAAAAACTACCATTAGAATCACTGGACGATAAGGCGGCCATATCTCTTTATATGACTACGAACAAAAAAGAATGGACCGTAAAAGATCTCTATGCAGCGATGATTGTCATGTCGGCAAATGACGCGGCAGAAGCTCTTGGAAAACGCTTGGAAGGCAATGATTTTCCTGCAAAAATGAATAAAACAGCCAAAAAAATGGGACTCTCCAACCAGAGTAATTTTGTCAGTGCAAGTGGTTTAGATAAAGATGGGAAGGAAAATGTATCGACGAGTAAAGACTTATTCCTGCTTGCATCCGGGCTTATCACGAAATTTCCTGAAGTGCTAGACATGACTTCAAAAGCCAGCTATGTGACGAGTAACGACTACACGCTGAAATCTACGGACGCGCTTTTAGCAAATAAAGAAATCGATGGTCTAGATGGTTTGAAAACTGGATTCACAGACGGTGCGGGGTACTGTTTTGTGGGTACTGCAAAGCAAAATGGAAAACGCCTTATAACGATTGTGTTAAAAGCAAAAACAACGGATGTCCGTTTTCAAGATACGAAAAAACTGATGGCCTATGGATTCACTAACTAAGCACGAGGAGGAAAAGCTATGAAAAAGCAAATTGCGGTCTTTTTTGGCGGTGAATCACCAGAAGCGGAAGATGAGTTTATCGGATATGGCACGGATGTGATGGCTACCAGTTATATAAGTAAGTGACTGTATTCAAGACAGGGAGTCCATAGATACAATTGCTTACTCATTTTGGTTTTACGCCTTATTTTATGGTACACTAGTCCAAGAGATGAATTATTTGGAGGCAGAAAATATGGAAGAAATTTTGAAGTTAGTACATACATCATTACCTTATCGACCGAATCAGATTAATGCAGTGATAGAATTGCTAAATGCAGGCAACACAGTGCCATTTATCGCGCGCTATCGGAAGGAAATGACGGGGAGTTTAGATGAAGTTGAAATCCGTCATATCGAAGAACGCTACGCCTATGTAGAAAAATTGGAACAGCGAAAAGAAGAGATTGTGCGGTTGATCGAGGAGCAGGGAAAATTGACGGAGGAGCTCCGGATTGCGATTATGAAATCGGAGAAACACCAAGCATTGGAGGATTTATATCGCCCCTACAAGCAGAAAAAGCGCACGAAAGCAACGATTGCTAAGGAGAAAGGATTGGAGCCGTTTGCGACATGGCTACTTAGCTTCCCTGAAAGCGGTGATGTGAACGCAGAAGCTAGTAAATATATTTCAGTAGAACTAGATGTGCCAACGGTTGAAGAGGTACTTCTAGGTGCGCATGAAATTATCGCGGAAGTTATTTCAGATGAGCCGACGTATCGCAAGTGGATTCGAGAATTTACGCGGAAGTTCGGAATGATGCAGTCCGTTGGTAAAAAAGTCGAGCTGGATGAGAAATCGGTGTACGAAATGTATTACGATTACCAAGAGCTAATTGGAAAAGTGGCAAGTCACCGCGTGTTAGCCTTTAATCGTGGCGAGAAAGAGGATATTTTACGTGTGGCAGTCGTTATTGACGCGACGAAAATCAGTGAATATTTGCATAAACAAGTGATCAAAAAAGCTAGCTCCATCGCAGAAAGTTACGTTGTGGCAGCGACTGATGACGCCTATAAACGCTTTATTGGACCTGCGATAGAACGTGAAATCCGTGCTGAATTAACGGAAGCAGCGGAAGAACAGGCGATTCATATTTTTGCGGAAAACTTGCGGAAGTTACTTTTGCAGCCACCATTAAAAGGAAAGATCATTCTCGGACTCGACCCAGCTTACCGGACGGGTTGCAAATTGGCGCTACTCGATAAAACTGGGAAAGTGCTCACGATTGATGTCATCTATCCACACCCACCGCAAAATAAAAAAGCCGATGCTAAGCAAAAGGTTTTACAATTAATGCAGGATTATAGTGTCGAAGTGGTAGCGATTGGAAATGGAACAGCATCGCGTGAGTCCGAACAATTTATTGCTGAACTGATTAAAGAGGAGAAGTTGAATGCGTATTATTGCATCGTCAATGAGGCTGGAGCTAGTGTTTATTCCGCCAGTGATATTGCGCGGGAAGAGTTTCCAGAGTATCAAGTCGAGCAGCGCAGTGCTGTATCGATTGGTCGTCGCCTGCAAGATCCACTAGCAGAACTAGTGAAAATTGACCCGAAATCCGTCGGCGTTGGTCAATACCAACATGATGTTGCACAAAAACAGCTTAATGACACATTGACATTTGTCGTCGAAACCGCAGTAAACCAAGTTGGCGTGAATGTAAACACGGCCTCGGCTTCTCTTTTGCAACACGTCGCTGGTTTGAACAAAACGGTTGCCGGTAACATTCGCAAATACCGCGAGGAAAACGGACCATTTACATCGCGCAAAGAGTTGAAAAAAGTACCGCGTCTTGGCGCAAAATCATACGAGCAAAGTATTGGCTTCTTACGTATTTTGGAAGGCAAGCATCCACTTGACCAGACTGCCATTCACCCAGAAAGCTATGCCATTGCGGAGAAAATCGTGGTTTCTGCTGGTTTCCAATTAACGGATCTCGGAACACCCGAGTTAAAACAAGCATTGCAACAGTTCAATTTGACTGCTATGGCAACGGAACTTGAAGTCGGAAAAGAAACATTACAAGATATCGTGGATTCACTCGTGGCACCAGGTCGCGATTTACGTGACGAGCTGGATGCGCCACTTCTAAAGCAAGATGTCATTTCTATGGAAGACTTAAAAAGCGGGATGGAGTTGCAAGGGACTGTTCGCAATGTTGTTGATTTTGGAGCATTTGTAGATATCGGCGTGAAGCAAGATGGCCTCGTGCATATTTCGAAGCTGAGCAATTCCTTTGTTAAGAGACCGATGGATGTTGTGTCTGTTGGTGATATTGTTACTGTTTGGGTGGACGACGTCGATCAGAAAAAAGGGCGAATTTCGCTAACGATGCGTAGCCCAGAACAAGGGAAGTAAGACAATGATGACAGAACAAGAACTGCAGCGGCACATGGAAAGCGTGTCGTTGCAATTTTTTCATAAGCCGTTTTTGCACCAGGCGACGTTCAACACGCGTTTACGGACGACAGGAGGGCGCTATTTGCTACGAAGCCACGATATTGAGATGAATCCACGTTACCTTGATAATTTTGGCTTAGCGTACTTCATAGGCATTATGAAGCATGAGCTGTGCCACTATCATTTACATTTAGAGGGAAAGGGATACCAACATCGTGATGCCGATTTCCGAGCACTGCTAGCAAAAGTAGATGCCCCGCGGTTTTGCCAAGCGATTCCGACGACGCAAAAAATGCACCGCTACACGTGTTTATCCTGCGAAACGGAATTCCTACGCAAGCGCCGTTTCGACGTAAAAAAAATACCGTTGTGGTCGCTGTAATGGACGATTAGCGTATACAAAAGAAGAATTTGTGAACAGGTGAAAAATTGTTTTACTGAAAATAACCAGATAAAGCTTGATTTTTTCAGTATTCCTGCTTATAATGTAAAGAGTCGGCAGAAACAAACATGACGCTATTCCACAGTAGCTCAGTTGGTAGAGCAATCGGCTGTTAACCGATCGGTCGCAAGTTCGAGTCTTGCCTGTGGAGTTCTTTCTATGCGCGTACCTTTGGCTGGCGATTCAAATATGGGGAAGTACTCAAGTGGCTGAAGAGGTGCCCCTGCTAAGGGTATAGGTCGTTAACGCGGCGCGAGGGTTCAAATCCCTCCTTCTCCGCCATATTTATAAACTTTCAAAACGATGCAGAGATGTATCGTTTTTTTCATGCACAAAAACAGGCCAGTCTACATGACTAACCTGCTTGTATGATCATTCAACAAAAAATTCAAACTTAGTCCAAGGTTCCATATAATCCAATAAGAAAATCTCCTCATCGAGAATGCGTCCAACGACATTTGTTTTGCCGCGGTTTTCCATATCTTTCAGAGCGATTTGCAGTTCCCCTTTATACTGGCCATACCGTTCATTTTCAATCAAAATATCACCGCGTTTGATGTTTGGCGTGAATGTTGGTTTGAAGTCTTCTGCGCGATATTTCACGCGAGATTGGGTCGAACGGATAAAGTAATCCGAGACGTCGCCGCGATAAAAATGAGGCTCTTCCATGACAATTTTGCGTTCCAGTGGGGTGATGGTATCGTGAAGTTGTATTTTTAATCCGAATTTCTCTGCTTGGAGCACAGCGCTCAGTCGCGCGAGTTCATCCTCAGAAGCATAGGCGTTCGCTACAATAATGTCATCAATGAGCTTGGTTGCCAGAAGGTGCTTCGCCTGCGTATCAATCGGCAAACCGCGATGCATCTCAAGCGTGCACAAACCCTCTGTCACAGGCCAAGGACCGTATGTGGCATCATTCGAATGAACAAACGCGGCGGTACGAATCTGAAAACTGCGGAATCGCTCGCTGCATTTTACAAAATAATCATAGGAAAGACCAGCATAGCGATGCGGATAAAAATTGTGCGAGCCAATCAAATTATCCCGATTCGGCTGGAAATCGATGATATTATTCAAGTAATTCGTATCGTTACTCATATTAATCTCAATTTTGAGGCCGTATGGATTAAACGTCATCGCGGCTTCTTCACTGCCCGTAAAGCCCATATCCAGGCGAATCCCATAGGCGCCGAGCTCGTGGAAAAAGGACAGGTCGTCATAAGAAATGCCAAGTGCTTCGAAAATGCGTGGCGAAATATCAACCAAAACCTCCATGCCAAGTGCGTTCGCATGGCTAATGGTCTCTTTAAATTCGCGTAAAATCAGTTCTTTATCGCCACTCACCGATAATAAACACGTAAATACGCGTGTAAAACCGTATTTGTGCGCCAAACTGATGTAAGCTTTGTCTTTTTCAGGTGTCGCGTGTTCTGGATAAATCGAAATCCCAAGTTTATGCATGAATTGTACCTTCTTCCTTATATTTTAGCGGTGGGTAAGTGACATTCCCGAGGATAACATGCTCGCGCGCGCCAGTTGCCATCGGAACGTTGGATGGCCGACCATGTAATGTTTCATATGCCAGCAAGCCAAATGCGACAGCCTCTTTTGCATCGGAGGAATAGCCAATGTCTTCCTGCGTCAATACCTCACAACGGCCTTCCAAAAGTTCCGCCAAATAGCGCAATAACGTCTTATTATAACTTCCGCCACCGCTTACAATCACTTCATCAATCGCCATTTTTGAAAAGACGAATTGTTCGTAGTTCGAAACGATGGTTTTAGCGGTGAACATCGTCATTGTCGCAATCAAATCCTCCGGCGCCAAATGCCCGTATGTAGTTAGCAACTCATCGGTATATTCCTTCCCAAAAAGTTCACGCCCAGTCGATTTTGGAATCGCAGCCGTGATAAAGGAATCGTCCATACAATAGGCAAGCAACTCCTCATTCACAACGCCGTGCGCTGCCATTTCGCCACTATCATCGTAGCCACGCCCGAATAAGCGTTGCATCAAATCATCAATAATCATATTTCCTGGACCAGTATCAAATGCAAAAACTTGATCTAACGTCGCATTTTTAGGCAGGACCGTCACGTTTCCGATTCCGCCGATATTTTGCAGTAAGCGGTTTTTATGCGTGTCCCGATAGAGCAGCAACTCTGTGAATGGCACGAGCGGCGCGCCTTGACCACCGGCAGCCATATCCATCGTGCGGAAATTCGAGACAACCGTCGCGCCAGTTTCATACGCAATCACCGCGGGCTCCCCAATTTGCAACGTCGAAGCAGCGAAATCACCGACTTGTTCTGGCTGATGAAAAATCGTCTGGCCATGCGAACCGATCACGCCAAGCTCTGACGCTGCGATCCCATTTTTACTACAAATCATTTTCACGCTTTCCGCAAAAAGCACACCCAATTTGAAATTTAAACTACAAATCAGCTGTGAATCGGATTTTTCTATACTCAAACTTTTACGAATTTCCGTCACGATTCCAGGTTGAAAGGGCACCGTTTTGAAATCAATCAGTTTTGTCGACAAGTTCCCGTCCATCTCTTTGATATCAAGCAAAGCCACGTCCACGCCATCAAGCGACGTACCGGACATTAATCCAACAACATACATACTACGAACCTCCTCATTTTAGCTCAGATACATTAAAAAGTAACAACTCGCCGTGCAGACTAACGTAACGACCGTTGTGAAAATCGCCGCCTGTTTCTTCGATTTATAAAAACCGTGTTTCGCGAGTAAAATATAAGATAAACTAGCGCTACTGCCAAGGCTCGTAAGTAAGAATAAAGCGAAAGCCTTAGAAACGCCAAGGCCGGTAAGTACAGGAAGGAAAATAAGATTGGCAAGAATCGTGATGGCGAAAAAGATAATCGCGCTTTTGTAGTTAAACTTGATCCATTTACTATTCGTTTCCATGCGGGTAAAACCTCCTTTTTAAATGAAGAGGGACAACGATGCTGCCCCTCCAAATTTAGATTAAGCCAAATTCGGCTCGTTGCTGTGTGTTTCTTTATTTTCCTCTGCCTGCGCTTGCTCTTCATCCAATAGTTTTTGATCATACATTTTGAAGAACGGAATGTAGATGACAAAGGATATCCCGATATTGACGAGGACGAGAACGATGGCTCGCCAGTCGCCGCCTGTGGATAGATATGCGCCAATCGGGGCGGGTAAAGTCCACGGGGCCATGACATAGGTTGGTGAAATGAAACCAAGCGTTGTCGCGAAATAAGCGATGGTTGTTGTGATAAGCGGAATGAAGATGAATGGAATAATCAACATCGGGTTCAGTACGATCGGTGTACCAAAAATAACTGGTTCATTGATATTGAAAATACTCGGAACCAGTGTTGTTTTGCCCAGCGCTTTCAAATAACTTGATTTGGCAAAGAAGAGCATGGCAAGGACTAAACCGAGTGTCGCACCAGAACCACCAATCCATACAAACCATTGGAAGAAGGTCTCAGGAGCAACATGAGGAATTGGAGCACCAGCCGCTACAGCTTCCGCATTGGCGCCCAAATATTTTTCCCAAAGAGGTCTTGCAACGGCTCCAATAACGGAAATCCCGTGAATACCAAAGGACCAGAAGAACCCAATTAAAAATACCGGTAATAGGACACCGAATAAGGTATCGCCAGCTTTTACAATCGGTGAAACGGCTTGGTCGACCAGTGAATGGAGATCGATGCCAAGTACAACTGTGATTAGTGTCATAAATACTACAACAAAAGCAACAGGAATAAGAGCTTCAAACGATCTTGCTACACTAGGGGGAACTTGTTCTGGCATTTTGATTGTAATGTTACGCGTTTTACAGAATCGCATAATTTCAACAGAAAAAATCGAAACAATCATTGCCATAAATAATCCGTGTCCGCCTAAGTTTGCCATTGGTAGGACAAAACCAACTTTATCAAGTGCGATAGGTGTCAAGGTTAGTAGAAACGAAGCAACAGCAATCTGACCACCAGATAGTGGATCAAGCTTGTAACTCTTCGCTAAATTGTAACCGATTCCAAAAGTGATATATAGCGACATGATAAACATGGTCATCCTATAAGGAATTAAAATTTCAAAAGCGTGCTCCTGGGCCCATTGATAAAGCGCCGTACTCTCAGGAACTGGTGGAAAAGCAACGATTAAAAACATACTACCAACAATGATAAACGGTAGCGATGAAACAACACCATCACGAATTGCGCGTAGATGTCGCTGTTCAGACAATTTTGCCATTGGAATTGACAAGTACTTTTCTAAAAAATCCATAAATCTCTGCATAATGACTCTCCCTTTTTTAGTTAGATAGTTATGTATCATCTCTGTTGTGAATAGTCTGTAGTCGAAAGCCTCCTTTTATTAAAATAGTTCACATGCTGTATTCTAGTTCATTTGAAATAAAATGTCAACGCTTGCAAAATGTGATTAAAAATTTATTTCAGTTAGTTTGAAACATGAAATAAGTTGATATAGAAGGGATGGAGCCGTATTGGAACTATGTGTAAAAGCTAAATATAATTAATTTTTCTAAAAAATAAGTTGAAATCCATGTTTGAAGATGATATATTGAACCCGTAATCGCCATCTGGAAAATATTATAAAGTTTGGCGATATAAAAAAGGGGGATGAAGAATGAAAAAGTGGGCATCCATGTTACTCATACTTATAGTAAGTGTATCCGTTTTCTCCGTGGCAGTACAGGCGGATGAGACAACAGAAGGGTTGACAAAATTCATAAAAAAAAGCGGATGGAACGTATGGTTATGACGCCAACACACCAGTTTTCTACTATAACGGCTCCAGCGAGCAAGTCCAGATTCCAACGACCTATACGCAAGATAAGGAACAATTCAAGAGCTCCTGGGTTGCGACGATAGCCAATCTGAACTTCGCAAAAGTAGCATCAGAATCGGCTTTCCGTGCACAATATAAAACGGTATTAGACGATTTTGAAACGTGGAATATGAATGCGGTTATTTTCCAAGTTCGGCCGCTCCTTGACGCATACTATCCATCGAAAATAAACCCATGGTCAGAGTTTATCGCAAGTGGCGTGCAAGGCGCGAATCCAGGGTATGATCCACTCGCCATAATGGTCGAGGAAACACACAAACGCGGCATGGAATATCACGCGTGGTTTAATCCATATCGCGTGACGAATACGAAACTGACGACACAAAGCGTTTTAACAAAAATTGGCGCGACCAAAGAGGAAGCGCTTGCGATGACGATTCCAGAGCAAATCACAGCATGGAACAAGGCAGGACTTTTAGCGGATACGAATTACGCTGTCTTGCATCCTGAGAACGTGTTGCGTTTTGATGAAAAGCTATTTCTCAATCCCGGCATTCCGGAAGTGCAAGATTACGTAGCCGCAACAATCAAGGAAGTCGTGACGAATTATGATGTGGATGCGATTCATTTCGATGATTATTTTTACCCATATCGCATCACGGTGGATGGGAAAAATGTACTGTTTGGCGATAAAGATGAAGACGCGCCAACCTTCGCTAAATACGGCATTCCGGACGGCTATCCAAATACGAAAGCTGGAATCGATGACTGGCGCCGCGACAATATTACGACATTAATTGACAAGGTGAAAAGCACTATCGACACGAGCAACCAAGCGAAGAAAACCGCCGTGCAATTCGGTATTAGCCCATTTGGCATTTGGGAGCATAAAGCGAATAACCCGCTCGGTTCCAACACGCCAACAGGTTCCTCCCAATCTTACTCACAAAGCATTTTCGCTGATACATATCAGTGGATTAAAGATGAGAAAGTCGATTATATGACACCGCAAATTTACTGGAGTTTTGACCAAGCAGCCGCTCCTTATGGCGATTTGGCGAGATGGTGGAATAAGGCCGCAGAAGGGACGCACGTGCAAATTTACGTTGGGCATGCGAACTATAAACATGTTGGAAACGGCGGTTGGGAAGCCGCGTGGATGAACCCAGCCGAAATTCCGAATCAAATGCGTTTCAATCAACTGCTAGACCAAGTTTCCGGTAGCGTCTTGTTCAGCTATAATGATATCAAAAAGAGCGATATCGCAAGCCTACCAGACGCTCAAAAACCAGCGAATCAAGCGAAAAATGATGCGATTGATCTTTTAAAAGAAACCTATTTCGCGACGACCTCTCTAACCCCGAGTAAACCGTGGCTCGCACATCAAGCAATTGCTGCACCGCTCCAAGTCAAGCAAACCGCGGACGCACTCACTTGGTCAGACACAGCGGCCAATTCTGCGCGTTATTACGTTGTTTATAAAGGCACCGGAACCGCCGAGGAAATCACCGCCAACCCAGCAAACATCATCCTAAAAATTTGGCGCGGCGATGCACTTGCATTCAACTATCCAATTAGCGAATCTGGAACCTATGTTGTGACCGCATTGGACGCTGCCAGTAATGAATCTGCACCAGTTATCGCCCAAATACCAGGCGCAGACGTGACCGTTTTATACCAAGATGAAAATGGTGGAGAGGTCGCGTCACCAGAAATTTTAAAAGGAAACATCGGTGAAAATTTTGCGGCAGAAATAAAAGCGATTGCAGGCTACACACAGAAAGCATCGCAAACAACGGGAACGTTCACAGATCAAGCACAGTCAGTCATTGTGAGCTATACGAAAGACCCAGAGGAGGTCGTGCCAACAGAACCTGACCCAGAGCCGACGCCAAAACCCGAACCAAAACCCGAACCAAAACCAACGCCAGATCCAGCACCAAAACCAGATGGAACAACCGTGATACCACCGGAGAAAGAAATCGCGCCGAGCCAGCCAGAAAAAGCACCAACTGTGGAAAAAGTAGCGAAAAATCCTGATGAAACTAGTAAAGAAAAAGGAGTGCTACCGACAACGGGTGACAAGTCGATGGATCTAGCGATTGTTTTGGGATTGGTACTTAGCATGACAGGTGTGTTAATACTGATACGTTGGAAAAGAAGACAAGTCTAAAAAGAAATCATAGCGAGGAAGAGAGACTCTGTTTAGCGATAAACAGGGGCTTTTTTCAGGAATTGTGAAATAGGTATTGCAAGATTCGGTGAGTATGCTATAATAAAAAAAAGTTGGCTTTAGAGCTACGCATCACGGCCCGTTGGTCAAGCGGTTAAGACACCGCCCTTTCACGGCGGTATCACGGGTTCGATTCCCGTACGGGTCATAGCATTATTTTGTGTATATGCGGAGGAATCGGCGGCAAGCGTTCGCATTCCACCAGTTTCGAGGACTTCCGGTTCTCATGTACAGTCGTACACTCCGCTTCCGGCTTCCACGAAACTGGTGGAATACAAACGCTTTCGCTCGATTTGTGTGAAGCGGAGATTTCGTCCTACCTGGAAAAGAGATGGGTTGGGCGTTTTTTTGTGTATGGGATTGTGCTGGTTTTGTGTTGTGAGTGTCGGTTTTGAATAAATATTCATGTTTTTTGATTTAATCATTGACATGGTAGGGTTCCAATAATATAATATTAATTAGTGTTAATAGAGCGGTCGTGGCGGAATCGGCAGACGCGCTAGGTTGAGGGCCTAGTGGGGTAAAACCCGTGGAGGTTCAAGTCCTCTCGGCCGCATAAGTAGTATCAATGGGTTTCAAAGATGGTTCAGATCTTTTGGAATCCTTTTTTTTTGCCTTTTTTGGCAAATGGGGCAGAAATGGGGCAGGATTTAAGATTTTCTTTTCTTAGCATCAAGTAGCCCTCCAAATGTTTCTGCAGCTGTTTGGTCGGCTTCTCTAAATACATGACCGTATACATTCATTGTTGTTCCAATATCAGCATGCCCAAGTCTCTCTTGAATTATTTTCGCATGAACTCCGTTGGCTATTAAAAGTGTTGCTGAAGTATGTCTTAAATCATGGAATCGTATATGTTCTAATTCGTGTCTTTTAACAAATGCGGTCCAGCGATGTCCAATTGAATCTGGACGTTTAGGCTTTCCATTAGGGTTTGAAAATATAAAAGAATGTTCAGGCCAAACTATCTCATCCGAGCTAATATCACGATCTTTAAATTTTTGTGCCTTGAAGCGAGCAATGAGACTTTTTAATGACTCGGGATATGAAACTATTTTATCCTTACCGTTTTTTAGTTCTTTCTTGATAGTGACTCCAATACCAGGTTGTTCAACAATCGTTTGCTCAAATAAAATTGTTCGTTTCTTCGTATCAATATGTTTCCATTCTAAACCAGCGATTTCTCCTTGGCGTGCACCAGTCATGATTGCGATACTGATAAGTAGCTGCCATTCTAAATTTTCCTTTTTTTAATGCATCAAAAAGTTTGGCCAAACCTTTTTGATCGTAAACTTTTTGTACTTTCTTATTGGGCTTTTTGACTTGTACTCCATTGCAGGGATTAGCTTTTAAGACATTCCATTTCACCGCACAAGTGAATAATGAACGTAGAACACCCATTGTATTTTTGATCGTATAGACAGACAGGCCGTCTTGTTGCAACTTATCCATAAATGCGAGTATATGCATCGTTTTTATTTTTACAAGCTTAGAACCACCTAATTGGGGCAAAATAGCGCGTGTTAGAAGTGATGAATATAGTTCTTGTGTAGTAGGGGATAAGTTTTTGTTAACATGCTGTTTTAAAAAGTCCTCACTGAACGCCGCAAATGTTATGTTTGTTGTTTCTGTGTAGTCATCTGCCTCAAGGTCAGCGATAAATAGAGCTAACTCTTTTTTTGCATCGGTTTTGTTTGTCGATTTTGCTATCTTGGACCGCCTTATGGGGTTCCCAACTTCGTTATAACCAACAGTGA
Organism: Listeria cornellensis FSL F6-0969; assembly: GCF_000525855.1. Taxonomy (GTDB): domain Bacteria; phylum Bacillota; class Bacilli; order Lactobacillales; family Listeriaceae; genus Listeria_A; species Listeria_A cornellensis. The sequence goes on along the minus strand of NZ_AODE01000019.1, from coordinate 285,057 downwards.
CCCGCATACGGAATCCGTTTCCTCGCTTTTCTATAGATCCGAACATATAAAATTCCTCCTTTTGAGTAATCTTAATTTAGCATTGGTTTTTTGTATCTGATGCTCAATATAGATTAATGTGTTATAATCAAACTCTAATCAATCTAATTTGGTGGGTGAGCTAGATGGATAAAATAATTTCACAATTTGTAACAATAGCAATGACTTTGATAACACTTGGAATGCCAGGTTTTTTTTAGCTTTTGGTTAATGGATAAAGTAGGAATTATTACAGATAATCCTCATAAAGCTGATAATAAAAAAAATACTTCTTGTTATTCTTTCAATCGTAAACACATTTATACCAATTGTGATTCTCTGTTACTATTTCAATGTGTCCACATTATCAGAGTTAGTACCGAAAATTGATAGTGTATCTTTGTTGTTTCTAACCGTCATAGGTTCTTTAGTTATTAGTTTTATCCTAGTGTTATTTTATGGCGGGATTAAAAAATTAATTTATTATTTGATCAATGTTTATTTGGAAATAAATGGTCGAGCAACCAACTCTAAGTATTCAGGATATAAAACAGCACTTACAGATGATTGCCCGAAAATTATTTTCATTGAAGATATGAGTACTGGCAGATTAACTACCTCAGGTCCAGTAATAGAAGTAACAGAATCAGAGTATGAACCGCTTCATTTTTTACTTGGACAAATGGATCCGCAATTAACATATATTGATACTACTGATAAGCTATTAGCATATATAGAATACAATAATAGTACAGTTTCTTATCAAAAGTATGTAGATGTTGAAAAGAAAATTATTATCCATGTTATAAAAATGAAAGAACAACCTCTATCCGAATAAATTATTTCTGTGTAGTGCTAGGTTTTTGTGGCGGTGGTGGTGGAAACATGCCAGGGGTTACTGACTTAGGTGCAACATCTTCACGAAATTCAGATGGTGTTCGATGTGAAGGGGTTGGCTTATTATTAGATGTATTTGTCATTTTTAATATCCTCCTTTCTATGATAAAATGGGTATAATAAATAGCCCTGAGTTAGAGGTATTTATGGGAACGCACTCTTGGCGGGGGGCGTTCTATTTATTTAGGGTTAGGACCGGTTATAAATATTCTACGATATATTTTAATCTTCTGTGATGCCAATTTTTCCGATTAAATAATCATTGATTTTATCAGCATCGTTTTGGTTATCTGTTACTTTTTTTGCCTCCCTTTGGATCACCTCCTTGATGCTGCTATTTATTAGCTGATATTCTGTATTACTTATTTCCCGGGAGTATTTTACAGCGTTCTTTGGTATGGATGCCACTGATACATTTTTATAAAAGAGTAAGTTACTTTCTTTTTTTTTCGTCTTTGGACATTCCTTTGCCTAAGGTTCCTTGTAGCTCAGAAGCAGAATCCACAATCTTATTTACACTGTCCACATCATCTTTTTCAATACTGAATGTGCCTAATAATGAATATAGATTCCTAGCCTCTTCTTCGAATTTGGTTACATTTGAATAATCTGAAGTACTTAACTCGACACCTGCATATGTTTTCGAATCATTTCCACAAGCGAATAATACAAGTGTTGGTATTAAAAGAATGGATAATATCAATCCCTTTTTCAAATAAAACTCCCCTTTATATAATATAATTTAAACTCCATTCCATTACATAGTTTCCAATATCATACATCAAGGCTATTTTGCTGAGCCAAAAACTTGTTCCACTCTTTAGAATGATCTGCTGCTATCTTGTTATAGTTCAGTGCATCTTCGTCAAGGGGAGTAAATTCGTTCAGAGCCTCTAAAGCATGCAAAACTTTGGTTGTTCGATTAACTCTTTGCTGAGCCTCTTCATGAAACCCTTCGAGGAATTCAGAATATGCAAGTAGGTGATGGGCGGTAACTCGTGAAATTTCTACTTGATGCAGTCGTGCGAGCTTTTCGGCTTCAATTAAATGTGGCTTACTTCTTAAAGGTACTCCACCTAAAATATAGTGTCTGGCGCAATTTAGAAGAAATGAAATCTTGAACAGATGGATCTGAGGATAATTATCATATTTTTTTTAGCTCTTCGGTTGTTCTAACAATTACTTTTTCTGCATGATCGACAGGGAATGTATAGAAAATCTTTGTAATAAGGTATATATCATTGTGGTACCAAACCTCTTGCATTGCTATCCGTTCCCAAATGTCTTTGGCCTCTTGGCTTTCAATATCAAAAGTTTGTTTTCTATTGATTTCTACAGAGATACTGAGAACATGTCTTAAGGATTCAGCAAAAGGATCATTGGCTCGTGATAAATATTCATCATATTTTGCGATTAAACTAAGCAGAAAAGGCTCATTTAATGATTGTTTTTGTTCACGAAATAGCTTGAATAGATGGTCTCGTTCTACGAGTTTAAAATCATTCTGAATATAGAAAAATTCAAGGACATTAATATCAAGTTCTTGTAAGATATCCATAAATATCTCAACAGAAGGTATTCGTCCGCTTTCGATATTAGCTAGAGAGCTTTGTCTAACACTAGACATATTTTTTTGCTTAATATTTTTATTTATTCGGATTTCCCGAATTGTCTCACCAAATGTTTTCACAAAAAAACCTCCTTTTTATTCGGATTAGAATATTTTTTTTTGTATTTCTGGGAATTCATAGTATACTATTACTAATAGTAAGGAGGTGTTACATAATGAAAAAAGTTAAAGTTATTAATTTCTTTGTCGCTGTAGTGGTTGTCATTGCACCACTTATTCACATCAACGTCGGAGGATAATGTAAGCGCACTAAAAAGAACGAAGGCTATACTTTCCCAATCCCGACAGATTGTGTAAAGAAAGATAGACTTCGAACACACAACCAGTCTACCATAAAATATAAAAAATTAAAGAGATATGCGGGTAATGGATGATTAAAATTATAGTCTTACAGGAGTGAAGTTGGATGGGGCAAAAATATAAATTACTGTTAGAACATGCAAAGAGTAACAAAGGGCATTATCAAAATGTAATAGCATTGATCGATGAAGATAGAGATAGTTTAGATGAATTATTAGAAGCTGGGTATACGGAAAAGGAAGCTTTTAAAACATTTTATTTATTGAATGGTGAGCTTCTATCCAAATTAACTAATATAAATAATATTTGAGTACTACCGCCCTTATGGGCGGTTTTTTATTTATCAGATTTTTGATTTTCTATTGATTGTATCAGTTGTCTTATTGATTCTGCGAAGTCAGGGTTTTCTTCAATATAGTTAGCGATTTCCCTAGTTGATGTAGAGTATGTTTTATTCGGACTGTCATTTCGTTCTTCATCTGGAATCCGTTCTCGTGGTACATCATATCCCATTAGCCAAGGTTCGCTTACGCCGAGAGTTTTGGATAGCAAAAATATCCTATCTTGATCAGGTGATTGTACCCCAGTCACGTATTGTGACAAAGTACTTTTACTCATCTTAATATCTAATTCATTTTGGTAAGGTAATGATTTCCTCAGTATGTCAACTTGCTTTAAACCACGCTCTCTCATTATTTCTTTTAGTCTCTGAGAAGTGTTAGTAGCTTTCATTGTTACACCGCCTTTAAAATTATTATATGCCATATTGAATAAAAGTTCAATATAAAAATTCATATTGCGTGAACTTTTTTGTTGACTCAGTTCATCTTTGATGATATTCTTGAAATATAAAGTTCACACTACGTGAACAGGAAGGGGTGTTAAAATGAGTTACGATTACTCTGTTTTATCGGGGGAAATCATTGAGAAGTTTGGTACGCAATATAATTTTGCAACGGCTATGGGGCTTTCCGAGCGGAGCATTTCATTAAAGCTAAATGGCAGAGTTCCTTGGAAAGATGAGGAAATGTCGAAAGCGATGCAGCTTCTTGAGGTAGATATATCGTTTGTAGCTAAATATTTTTTTTACCCCAAAAGTTCATGAAACGTGAATTTATGAATTGTAGCAGAACTCTTAAAAGGCATATCGGTGTTTTAATGGAAACATTGAATGTTAGTAAAACAGTAGTCTGATTTTATCTCAGAGCGAGCATGCAGTCACATTATTTTTAGGAGGTCTTAAAGGGGAAACAAAATTCAAGTGACAGACACTATTGATACACTTGAAAAAGCAGAAGACAAAGATATAGCTAAATTAGTTAATCAAATAAATAAAGCTCTTTATCTCGCGGACAAAGAACTTTTATTTGAAAAGACTTTATTCATAATTACTTGAGTAACCCACCATATGCCGTTGCTTTATCAGCAAGATACTGGTTGTATTGTTCTTGTGTTGCTCCAACAACGTAAAGAGTGGTAAAGCGTGCTACTTGGTTTCCTCCATCAAGATTAACTATCTCTATTAAATTTTGTCCAACACTGATAAGTCGCCAACCTTTTTGCAATAGTTCATTTGCAAATTGGGCCGCAGTATCACCATCTAGTTCTCGTACAAATACAATTTCTGAGTAATCCATATGTAATCACCTCGCTTTCTAAGGTGATTATACCACAGGATGTAGCGTTAGATACAAATATTAGGAGGTGATGATTCCAATGTGTGATGATGCACTTTATTTTTATAAAGATGAAGATGACAATAATATTCCTCTAATGTATGGATCGTATAATGTTGAAATGTTTTTTGAAAAAAAAGAGCATAGAAAAAATTAATAAGGATTACCCAATCACAGAAAATAATCTGTATGTGCTGGCACATGGTGTTGTATTCAAATTAAATGCCTAATTGTAGGAGGTGATTATATATGTATGCAGTTAAAGCAACTAACCGAATCATCGTGATAAGACCACGAAAAGCGCTGAAAGCTGAGGAAGCAGCCGAGTTTTTAGATATCGGTATGAGTTCCTTATATCGATATGCTCGAGCTGGAATCATACCAGGTCGTAAGATTGGATCAGATTGGCGATTTAGCAAACTAGCGCTTGAAAAATGGCTAGATGCACAAGTGAAGGAGGAAAACGATTGACGGTATTTGCGATAGTTTCATTATCAACATTGTTCATTATTCCAATCGTGGTAATCAGCCACGGCGACAATAAAACGGGGGAGTGAGTGAAATTGGCAGAAAAACAGCTAGTACTCATTAAGAAAACACATTTATGTGACTTCAAAGTCACGATTTACAAGAAATCACGTTGGGTTTCAATGGAAACATATCAAGGGGAGCATAACCAAAGTTATCACCAATGCCATCTTAAGAAAACAGGCTCTCGGACCATTCGGGGTTACATTAGAAGATTAATCAAGGAAGGTTATGTAGTTGATGTGTCATGTTGACATTACACCAAGTGTTCGAGTGTATCGTAGTGTCTTATGCTGCAGTATGCATGATAGAGACAGTAAAACAGACTGTTAACGAAATCAAACAAACAGGATTTGAAGCTTGGTACTTCAAAAATAGAGAATAAAGGAGCAAACAAAATGATATTAGGGAAGCAGTTTTTCATTGTGACAAAGATAGGGATTGAAGGTTGGGCCGAACTAAAAGATGCAGGCATGTATCTGATCGAGTGGATTGAGAAACCAGGTATTAACTTGATGGAAAGAAGTAGAACATTCCCAACACAAGACGTAATCGACAATTTAGAAAATGGTACATGGAGTTTAAGGGGATATCGTGGGTATTCTGCTGAGATGAAAGCGCATGTTAGTAGCCTAGGGTATAGCTGGCTGGATCGTCGTAATTTTACATTTACACAATCGGGAGAAGGCAGCATAGGTATTGTAATCGACGGTAAGGGGTTGGTTGAATGTGCGGATTTGGATGATGTAGTGGAGCATTTGTGGTTTTTTGATTACATTTCGAAGGAGGAGAAAACAGCTATGACATTTGAAAAAGGTAAGGATTTTGTATTTATTAGAGTATCATCTGCACAAATTGGGAAAGCTACATTTAACGAAGAAACGGGTGGGTATCATTTCGAAACAAGAGGTGCCGAATTTGTTGGATTTACGCCACTAAGATCACATAATGACTTGGATATAGACCAAGTAGAAAATGAGTTCAAAATGGGTTTTATAGAGGTTGTTGGAATTGAACAGTGGGATTTTGTGAATGTTATTGATGAACTATCGATGAAGATAGGAATACCTACTAAAGAGTATTTGCTTGGGAAAAGGTTGGAGAGAGAAAAAGTGGCAAGCATAAGCGAATTAAGCGCGTTGCAAGTTAAAAACGCGACATTTCACTTTAAAAGAAAGCTTAAAGCTTTAGAAGAAACGCTAAAAAAATAGACTCATGCGCTAACACGAGTCCGGATGTGATACACACCAAATATAACTTATTTATAGTGTATATCACATCCTCCAATTACGCAAGGTTTTGGGGATTTTTCTAGTGATTCTAAGGGAAGGAGGGCACATCATGATGGAGGGATGGATAAAATTACACCGATCAATAATTGAGAGTGACACATATAACTGTCTGTCATTACATCAAAAAATAATCATGATTGAACTGCTTTTAAGGGCCAACCATACCGACAATTATTGGTTTGATAAACGACGTGGTGAGAAGGTCGAAGTAAGGCGTGGACAGCTTATAACGAGCGTTCAAACAATCGAAAATGACTGGTTTTCTCGTGATAAAGAAGTCACAACGAAGAAAGTAAGAACAACATTAGATAAATTAAAAAAAACTTGATTTTTTGGCAATCGAAACGACAAACAGTTACACCCGTATAACCATTTGCAAATACAACGATTATCAAGTGTCAGATATTGAAAAGGGCAAACAAGACGACACCCAAAGGGCAAGCGAAGGGCAAGCCGAGGGCAACCAAAGGGCAACAAACAAGAATGTAAAGAATGTAAAGAAGAAAAAGACACCTCCGAAAATGAAATTTTCCGAGAAGCATTTACAACTTGCCTATTACTTCTTTGATCGTATCTTAGAGAATCAGCCAGAGAGAAGGCCGCCTAATTTTGAAAAATGGGCGAATACGATTCGGCTAATGATCGAAGTGGACAAACGAAACGTTGAACAAATTCAATGGTTGATGACATGGGTGCAACAACATAATTTTTGGATGACTAATGTTTTATCTCCTGAGAAGTTGCGAGATAAATTTGATGACTTGGCTATCAAGGCAAAGAAAGAGCGAGAGCAAAAACGAAATGCCAATAACAGCAAGCAGGAAGCAACCAGACGACTATTGCTTGAGGAAGGTGAGGATATATGACCCGAAAAGAAGCCATCGAATTGTTACTCTTGATCAATGATACTTATAAAGACTTTGAATTGGATCAAACAAAAAAAAGAAACATGGATTCAAATTTTAGAAGGCGGCGACTATATGCGCAGTAAAGCGGCATTACTAAAATACATTCAAACAAAGCCGTTCCAACCAACCGTGGCTAATTTTTTTTGTACGAACTAATCGTGACGTAGAGAAAACAAAGGCCTACTTAGATAAACAAGTAGCATATCAACAAGAAACAGTCCCAATGCCGAGTTTAGAAGAATCCGATTTACCAGATGACTTAAAGCGAGAAATAAAAGCCTACCAAGAAAAGCAGAAAGCAAAAAACATTGTCCCGCTGAATGCCAAACAACAAGAAGAAGCTCGACAAAGAACACAAGCGCAAATCGCACAATTGAAAGCGAAAGGGGCGATTGAATAATGGACTTAAATGCAAAATATGAAGCGGAAGTTGCCGTTTTGGGTGCTATCTTTTTACAACCTGATTTGATTCATGTAACGAACCTTTTACCAGAACATTTTACGGACCCACGAAATAAGCAGTTGTACCGTGTGATGCACCAACTACGATCAGACGGTGTGGCTATAGATGTCATTACGATGTATTCCAGGTTAACCAACCCGGAAGCGGTCGTTTACATGACAAACCTTGCTGGCAGTTGCCCAACCGCGGCCAACTATGCATATTACGAAAAAATTGTACTAGAAGAGTACGAGAAACATGTCGTATTACTCGCCGCACAGCAATATATAGCGCAGAAAGATGAACAGACATTTGATAAGTTAGTCGAGGTATCGCGAGAAATCACATCGTACCATGTCGAAGAAACTACATCGCAAAAAGATGATATGCTCGACATCTATAATTCCATGTTTGAGGATAAAGGTCCGCTAAATGGTGAATTAAGCTCAGGTTATCCGAGTATTGATTACATGACGAGTGGTGTTAAAGCAACAGATTTGATTGTTATTGCGGGTAGGCCGTCAATGGGTAAAACGGCATTTGCGGTGAACGTAGCGCTTAATATCGCAGAACAGGCGTACAAAGACAAGAAAAACGGAGAAGCTGAGGGACTGCAGCAAGTTGATATTTTCAGTATTGAAATGCCCCGAAAAGCATTATTGCAAAGAATCATTAGTAACATGGGCAATATTGGCGGTGAACATTGGCGGGACACATACCGTATTCCTGCAGACGTAAAAAATCGAATTGTTCAGGTACAAGGTGTTTTAGGTAGCTTAGATTTGCATATCGAAGATAAGAGTAATGTTGGCGTGCGGGACGTTGAGAGCCGAATAAAAGAAGTTCGTGCGACTGGCAAGGTGGATAAGCACGTCATTGTTATTGATTATTTAGGGTTAATGGACCTTGATATGAAGCTGAGGCATGATTTAGCGATTGCGCAAATAACAAAGGGCTTGAAGTTGCTATGTAAAAAATACAATGTGACTATCATACTGCTGTCACAACTTTCGAGAGGCGTTGAAACAAGACAAGATAAACGGCCGATGTTATCCGATTTGCGAGACTCCGGTAGTATTGAGCAGGATGCGGATGTCGTCATGTTACTTTACCGCGAGGATTATTATGATCGTGAATCCGATGATGGCTTAGTCGAAATCATCATTGCTAAAAATCGAAACGGTGCAACTGGAACCATCCAACTTGCCTTTGTAAAAGAGTACAGTAAGTTTGTTAATCTCGAAATACGACTCGCGGAGGCAAATTAATGTTTGAAAGCATCTTTACAAAATCCGGGACGGTGAAAAAGTATGGTCCCCGAAAATACAAGTGTGCTGAGTGTGGCAATACGCCACCGACGAGAGAGGCGCATAATTCCTCTTATTGCCGCTTTTGTGGTGGGAACTACGTCATCCGAACAATCTATAAAAATTGGAAACAAGAAAAGGAGAACGCAGCAAATGAAATCAGGAAAGAAGCCGAATAAAAAGCAGTCCATTTTTATTAAAGAAAACGGAATAAATCCCGATAATTGGTTCATCTATAAAAATACCAGTGAAGAAATGCATTTGGTGCATCGATATTTGGATAAACGGACACGAAAAATTATAAAGTGAGGTGGCGACATGATACGAGAACGACGAAGGGAAAAGGCGAAAGTGATAATTGAGCGAATCAATACACTGCTTGATTTGCACGATAAACAGCAAAATGATAAACGGAGCTTCCAAAATTGCAAAATCAAAGGATGCGAAGTGTGCGATCAAATAAAAGCATTAGGCAACGAATTGAATGAAGTTCAAAATAAACTCAGCCCTGAGCCAGGGGAAGAAGTTCCGGCTCTCTCATCACGAACCGTTGATGAGTATTTGGATTTAGAAGAAATGTGGACAGACACACAAATTAGCGAAATGTGGGCGATACCCAAAAAGGAATTGAGCCGTTGGAAAAAGGAACAAGGACTTTTTAGGGCAGAATCAAAACCACTTACCATGACGATTGCCGAGTATCTGGCATACAAACAGGATGGTTTATCTGATAAAAAAAATAGCAGCCAGATTAGGTGCCACAAATGCTCAAATCACACGGTTTAAAGAAAAATACAATTTGAGCTCTAAAATCTATGATTACGGCTATAACGGTAAGTACTAATGGAATTTGTAGGAACGATTAAATCCATTACTTATCCAGATAATCATACGAGACTAATACTTGATATCGATGAAAAAGTAAGCCCAGCGATAATATCACGTCATACAGCGGGAATTGCACCACAGGTCGGCATTGAATTTTTTGATAATCGAAAAATATCGGCAGATCAGAGACGAAAAGCATTCGCGATAATGACCGAGATAACCAGACATTTTTATAACGAGAATTATAGTTCAGAACTTCGGCTAGTCAGTCCAAGTTTTGCGGATGATCGTAAATCAGTTGAAGCAGCACTAAAGGAATCTTTCGCAACATACAAAAACATCGAAGCGTACAGCTTAGCAAACAGCGATATGACGACAGCAAGGGATTTTATCAATTTTTTAATTGAATTTTGTTTCATGTTTGATGTTCCATTTCATGAAAAAGAGCGCTTTTTGGGTGAAGACATACAGTTCTTCTTGTATATGTGCCTGAAATATCGTAAATGTGCCATAACCGGCAAACCTGGATCAGATGTTCATCATATCGACGCGGTGGGCATGGGGCGTAACCGGAATAAAGTAGACAGCACCCAATTTCGTTTTATCTGCTTATCACGAGAAATGCACAACTTAGTACATCAAATCGGATGGAATAAATTTAGTTCCATGCACAAGGTTGGGGCCATTAAATTAAATGAAAAAGGACTCAAAGAATGCCGCATAAAAACACAGCCAGTTTCAGGCTTTTATATAGATATTGACGAAAATTAGGAGGATGAACATGAGTACAATCAATCTATCAGGTATGGCAGGTGGAGCGGTTCAGGAACGATTCGCCGAAGAATTAGACAAAGTGTTAGAAAACATTAATGATCCTAACACGGACCCACTTAAAGCCAGAAAAATAACGGTGACGGTGACAGTTAAAGGGAATGAAGAACGCGATATGGCGAATGTGGACATCCAGGCGAAGTCAACATTACAACCAGCCAAAGCGCTGACTACCCGTGTTGTATTTGGAGAAGATGCCGGTAAAGTTGTCGGTGAAGAATTGCTCTCTGGACAAAAAGGACAAACCTTTTTAGATCCGGATGACGATATGAAGCTGAAAACAGATACAGGGCAACCGATTCCAGAAAATCAAAACGTAGTCAATATGAAAAAAGCCTAAGCAACCAAAATATATTATAAGAATGGGAGACAGAAAATTATGAGTAATCAAAAAGAAGCGTTGGAATATGTAGCAAATTTGGCACAAAAAGAAGTGAAAGAAATTAATGGGCGTAAATATGCCACTGGTGATTTGTCACTAGTAGCGGATGCTAGAGCAGCAGCATTTGAATTACACACATTAACTGGAATTGTAAACTATGTACAGTCAAATGTGGATGCTTTAAAAGGTCCCGTTGTCGTGCATGTGTTTGGACCAGAGAAAGTTTCGGTATTTAGCCCACTAAACAATGATCGTAAACGGGAGGAGTTTGTGCGGGCAGAAGCTATTATTCCAGAGTTTAGGTTCGATCATTTTTATGACAGTGATACATTTAATATTAAGATGCAGGCGCTTTTCCTAGAAAGCGACGAGAAAACAGCTATTTTAGGACTTGTTGGAAATATCCAAGAAGAAAATGTTCGTAACACATCAAGTGATGGTACTAGTCAGACAGTTGTTGCAAGGTCGGGCATTACAAAAGTAGAAAATGTGACGGTTCCAAACCCAGTAAGCCTGAGACCATATCGGACTTTTTCAGAAATAGATCAGCCAATTAGTAAGTTTGTGTTGCGTATGAAAGATGGTCCAAGCATCGCCCTTTTTGAAGCGGATGGTGGAGCATGGCAAAATATCGCCATTCAAAACATCGAAAAATATCTAGTGCGTGAACTTGATGACTTAATCCAAGAAGGCCGCGTACACATTATTGCTTAAGGAACTAAATAGAGGGCGGTTTATCCGCCCTTATGAAATGAGGTTCAGTATGTCGCAAATTAAACCAATATTAAATTATCCAGGAAGCAAAAGAAAAATGGCTAAGATATTAGCAAAGAAAATGCCTCCACATGATACTTACTTAGAGCCGTTTGCCGGTAGCCTAGCCATGTTATTTCAAAAAGAACCAGCAACCAAAGAAACCGTCAATGATCTAGATGGTCGTGTCGTCAATCTATTCCGTGTGATTCGAGACCAACCGGAGGAATTAGAAAGGTTGGTTGACTTAACGCCATTTAGCCGTGAAGAATATGAAAATAGCTATACGGTAAATCCAGACCCATTGGAGGATGCGCGTTTATTCTTGATTAGGTGTTGGATGGCGATTGGTGCCAAAACATCCGATATTACTGGTTGGCGATCATGCATTGCGCCAAATTCACCAGATACGCCAAAACAATGGTCCTCAATACCAGGTCGCATAAGGCCGATTATGGAACGATTAAAAAGTGTTCAAATTGAAAACCAGGATGCCATCAAACTTATTGACCGGTATAACAGGCCATATGTATTTATTTACGCTGATCCACCTTATCCTTTATCAACCAGGAGTAATAGGCATTACGCAAATGAAATGACGGATCCGGATCATGAAGAACTTTTAGACATATTAAAGCAGCATGTTGGTCCCGTTTGGCTGTCCAGTTACGAAAACGATCTATACAATAACGCCTTACATGGTTGGCATAAAGAATACTTTGATATGACAACGGAGGCCGGACAAAAAAAGAATTGAAGTAATTTATATGAACGAAATAGCCAGAAAAGCATTTGTTGTTGATACACCAACTCAATCGAAGTTGTTTTAGGGGATGGGTGCCATGATAGCGTATATTGTCGAATTGTATGTAAATAGAAAAGCGCCAGAGTGTGGTCGTAAATTAATCCAGTTACAAACAACGGCAAGAACATTTGAGGGCGCTATTGAAAAAGCAAAGACTATAGCCAAGAAGCAAGGCTATAAAAAAATAAAATCATTCAGAGTGAATCAGAAAAAGTACATGTATTGGGATAGTGGTAAGAAAATATGGGAAAACAAATACACGCTTTTTGGAGAGGTGGAGAACTATGGCATCGAAGGATAGAGACAAAAATTTATCATTTCTAACTGACTTACAGAAAGAACTAAGCACACAAGAAATAGATAGCCAGGCAAGCCCGAGATTTTGGGTTTTGATGGATTATAAATTTCTTCCGACTGATAGCGATTATGCAGATGAAACTCACTATATACATGCAGATGGTGATTGTGTTCAGTTCGGGAAGCCGATGGATTTAATAGAGTTTTTAGAAGAACATGAGGAATTGGATGAATTGCCTGATTATCAAAACATGGACTTAGACGATCTATTCGAATGGATAGAAGTAAATGAGTTAAACGAAGATGGTTGTTATCAAATAGTACCTGTTATGGAAGTTGCTTATATTGTTGAAAATACATTGTTTTTAAGCAAACAAGAAGCCAAAGATTACATTAAAAATAATTCATATAACCATACTAGCAGGATTCACACATACGCCATGACCGCGCATAGAGCACCTAAAACAGGCAAAGTTATTGAAATGCTAACAGAGACGGATTGGACGAAATATAAGAGAAAGAAAATGTTCATATCTGATCTCATAAAAAAAATATTCAGATGGAGGCAAAATAGTCATGAAAATTGAGCAGCCCTTCAATATTAATAATGGCATCAAAGTAAAACTGACGGATGCCGGTGTTCAACATTTTATAGATTTTTATAAAAATGAACCTTACCACCGAGTATGTACCCCTGATATTGATGCAGAGGGCTACACAAAGTTTTCAATGTGGATGCTAATGAAGATATATGGCTCACAAATGAATATGGGGAGTCGAGATTTGCCATTTGAAACTTATGTATTTGTTGAAATAGAACAACAGCAGCCAGATACGGAAATAAATATTTTTTCGAAGTATATTGATAAACGTCTAGAGTTACTTGAAAAAGAGAAGCAACGAATGATGAAAGCAGTGGCATTTCGTGTGAAAATTGGCGATTTGTATTTCGTTAGCTGGGGCGAAGATGGCACACAACCGACATTCTCTATCAACGACAATCTCGGCTCGTTAGAAGTAGCGTATAAATTCGACAGCGTAGAGAGGGCGAATAAAGTAGCTGAAATTATAGGCGGTGAGGTAGTGCCAGTTGATGAACTTAATTAGGTCGAAATCGACCAGTTTGGAAAGGATGACGAAGAATGAACGAGCAAAAAGCACCAATTAATGAATGTCCGCATTGTCATTCGGACGAAGGTTATTTTATAAGGTCGTCGGTTACCGGGCATGTGAATTTGCGAATGAATTTTGATGGTTCAGAAATTGAAACTGATGGCATGTATGACGGACTCCATGAGACTTTTCATAAGTACACATACTGCATTAATTGCGAAAAACGACTATTTAAAACTGAGTAAATCGGAGGGTGAAGGATGAATAAATGCCTGATAACCGTACACACAAAAAAAAGGCACAGTATGCCAATGTAAAACTCCGAAAACACTGGAAGAATTGGAAAAAGACTACCGTACATTAAACGCTCAAGGGCACGTTAGTTTGATGGACGATAAGTCGCTAACTATAATACCTGTCAAGTCAATAGATACTATACGCATTGAAAAAATGGATGGTGATGTGCGATGAAACTAATTGCAACTGTATTATTCGACAATGGCACATTATCCAAATATACATCCGATTTCACAAGTGAGGACACAGATGTATTGGATGGGGTTATAGAAGTGGTTCAGGATATTTACCAAAACTCTGGAAATGGGTTTGTAACTATCCCAGGAGGACCAAACGAAGTTGGCACGCTTATAAATGTTGCGAAAACATCAGCAATTACATTTGAAGTCATTAAGGAGGGCGAGCATGAAAGTTAGGCAAACAATTGTCAATGAGTATGAAGCAGTGCAGTATACGGCGGATATGGTGACAGGATATGCATATATGAGCGAACTGGTGCGCTTTGCTGGTTATGTACCGAAATATTTTCCGAAAAAAGATAGCGAAACCATCGAAGAAGCCCATAAACGTATCAGAGCTGAAAACAACTATATGAGACCGCGTGACTTAGTGAAATACTACAAACACACAAATGGTGAAGTCATCATAAAACCTGAACATCGAGCGCTGTATGTTTTCAAACATGATGGGATTTTTAGAGTTCTAAAAAGAAAATTCAAACAGGCTGGGTATGAAATTATTGAGGAGGATGTAGGAAAATGAAAACAAGTGAATTAAAAAAAAGCGGTGCATGATGAAGGTTTGGAATTGTGGATTTTAGAAAACTATATTGCCGTTGTAAATCCAGCAACTGGAACAGATATGGGTTTTGTAGACCGAAATAATCCGTATGTTGCGCAAGTGGAAGCAGCCGCAGTTAAGGAATTAGACAAAACGACCAGAAAAAAACTAATTAAAATTACTTTTCAATTATGGCATGACACCGTTAGAGGAGCGAGAGCATGAGTCGTGAAATTGAGTTTAGAGCGTGGGATGTTGTAGAAAAAAGATGGCTGAGTATTGATGAATTTGTATTAAGAAGCGATGGCATCGTTTTGCTCGTCTCACAATGCGAATCAGCTTTTGATAGTTCCGTTATCTTGAGTAAAGATAGTGATATTAAATTAATGCGGTACACAGGACTACGCGACAAAAATGGCAACAAGATTTTTGAAGGGGATATCGGCTGGGACGATCATACCGAGTGCTGGGGCGTTGTTGTGTTCGACGAAGGGAAATTTTTATACGTGTGGGAAAACGTATCAGAAGATTTGTGGGAACGCACAGGTGATATTGAAATCATCGGAAACATTCACGACAACCCCGAATTATTGAAAGAAGGTGTGACGGAATGAAATTCGACAAAAAGCTAGAAAAGGCGATTTACGATGATTTAGAGGCACGCAAAGATAGAGCGGAGTTTCACGGCATAGAAAACGATAAGGACGTTGCCGAGTTGGAAAAAGAGCTAGAATTTTACAAGTGTGGTCAGAATGGAAATGTGCCTGGTCTATGGTTAATACGGTATTGCGAGGAGGATGCGGAATGAAACAAGGCGTTCACATTGATAATATGCGGTATGTAGAAGATTTCGAAAGTGGTTCAGGCGGATATGATACGCTTGATTTCGCCATGGATGACGGAAAAATATTTATAACTTCTCACAGTTCCAATGATGACACGGAACACGGTTTTAATCTTGATTTTAACGACTGGAAAATGATTCGTGACGCGATTGATAATTATTTCAAAGAGCAACTTCAAGACGATTTCGTTAAGAGTATATTTTAAAGGAGGCGCAAGACGATGACACAGTTGCGGATGGGAGGCGAAAAAGTAATGGAAATAGATTATAGAGAATTTGCGAATTTTATCAAAGAAAAAGGCATCGTAATTGTAGAATCGAAGTGCCACGACCCATCAAGTGGTTGGACGGGTAAAAATATGTATGTGCGTGACGCTAAAGGATTTTTAAACGAAGACGGCACATATAGTGAAAAACCGACGCGGGGAACAATCGACTTATCTGAAAATGGTTATTGCTTTGACACGCGTTTTATTGGTGGTAACTACGATAAGATTAAAGAGTTTTATTCGTTAAATAAACTTAGCACGTTTAAAGATTTTTCTGCTTGGATTCAGAGTGTAACAGTAAAGGCGGAGAGCAATGGAGATTATAAATAAAGCTATTCATTCACAAGAAGAAGTATTAGGTTGGCTAGTATCATTAGAAAACCACGATAAGGTAATAATCGAAAAACACGATGGTAACAAAATTGAGGCGACAGCTCGCCGTGAGTTATCGGTGGAAGAAATGTATTTAGAAACAACAATAAGGTTGAGAAATTCCATGTGGTTTACAGATGTTCGCATCAATGGAAAAGATATTAATGTAAAACATTAATGTTAGGGATTATAAAGTAATTGATGCCTATAAGGAGTGTTCACGATGGGATGAATTAAAAAATTCTGAACAAAAGTAATATTCGTTTATTTTGAGGAGGTGAAATTACTTGTATGAAAACCATTTTTATTGGATGTGTAGTTATTGTGATATTAATAGGTATATGGATGAGCCTTAGTTCTGTATTTGGCAAGGTGGGGAGCTTCCTAGTCAAGAAAAAAGATAATGTAAAAGATGATATCGAAAATAATGAGGAGGACTGGTTTGAATGAAAAAAGGATTAGTTGGTGGAATTGCAATAGGAGTATTGCTATTAGTAGGCGTTGTTGGTTTGATGATGAGTTTGACTAAGGTGGATAATGGAAACGTTGGTATTGTATATAGCCCAAATGGTGGGATCAAAGAAGAGGCGCTTGGACAAGGTTGGCACATGGTAGGGATACTTGATAAAGTAAATGAATATCCAACAAAATTACGCACAGTTGATGCAAAGAATCTCACGGTGTCAACCAAAGACGGTAAAAATATTAACTTGGATTTATCTTATAGCTATAAGATTGATGCAGCAAAAGCAACAGATATTTATAAGACATTCGGTAGTGTGCCAGTTGAAGAACTAGAAAAAGGGTACATGGAACGTCGTCTATTAGAAACGACTCGCCGGGTTGTCAGTAAGTATAATCTGCTCGATATATACGGAGAGGATGCAACAGAAGCATCTATGAACATTCAAAAAGACTTTGCTAAAAATGTTGATAAGCTTGGATTTATTGTATCTGATACAACATTGGGTGCACCAAAGGCGGATGCTAAGACACAGGCTGCTATTGATGACCGGGTAAAGGTATCACAAGAAAATTCTAAGAAGAAGCTAGAACTTGAAAATGATAAGATCGATGCCCAGCGTAAAGAAGTACAAGCACAAGGTGAAGCAACTAAACGCCAAATCGAAGCAACTGCAGAGGCAAAAGCAAATGAAACAGTTTCTAAGTCAATTACATCAGAGTTGCTGAAGAAAATGGAAATGGAAGCACGAATCAAACATGGTTGGATAACAACCCAAGGTGCCAACACAGTTGTAACAGATACTAAATAAGATGGAGGGAGTACCTAAGATGCAAAATGATAATGTAAACCAACCTCCACACTACCAGCGAGGAGGCATTGAAACACTAGATTTCATCAAAGCTAAGGTTGATTACGAACCAGTTGCAATTGCTAATGTGATTAAGTATGTAAGTAGATATCAAGATAAAAACGGATTAGAGGATTTAATGAAAGCACAATTCTATTTAAATGATGTGATTAAGTGGATTGAAAAACAAAAGTCAAAATTTATTTTGGATGAATATCATAGTCTTAAAAGTAATGTAGTAATCACAACAGCAGGTCGTGATGAACTTAGTCAACAGTGGAAGCGTGCTAAAGAAAGTCTGGATGGCATTGGAGTTTTAGATATCGATGTAAGGTTAAGTCGTGTTTATGAATCAGATGAAGAGGTGGGTATATTGGAGAAGTTTAAAAATAGTGCTAATGAAAAAGATGGCGTATATGCACAGGTAGATGGCAAGGTATTGGTTTCATACGATGTGCCAGCTACAGGGTATGGGCAAACAGTAATAAACTGGGCAGCGGGTAAACCGGTAAGCGCAGAGACGGTTACTAAACACAAAATCAAATAATGAATGTCTGATCGTAAAAATCGAAGGACGCAATGAGTTAGCTTAACGGCTACTTGTTGCGTCCTTTTTATTTAGGAGGGAATGTCATGATTCACAAATTGAAGAAGGAGTATCAAAGTGGCCGGCTCGATTTGCTAAGAATATTGGACAGTATGCCAAAAGAAGAATCACAGGGTGTTCCTGGTAAAAGAATAGTCAATTCAAAGAAAAAAGATAAAGCGACATTGATCCGTGAAATGATTAGTGACATGACATTCGCAATCGATTGGATGAGAACTGGACGCGAGCCGAATAGCATAAGAGGGATTGAGAGGCAGGGAGTATATAACAACACTGTACACATGGACCCGATGATACTGGCTAATATGATAGGAGCATCTATGACACAGAAAGAGGTGGACGAGTATCCACTAAATGAGTATGAGGCAGAGATATTAGAGTTCTTTCATTCTATTTTATCTGATCGAGAGAAAGAGTGTTTTATGTTGGTACGTGCAAATGAATACAGTTTCCATGAGGCTGCAGAGGCATTACATATTGAGAAAGGTACTGTACAGGAATATATACGCAGAGCCGAGGAAAAACTAAAAGAAGCATTCAGTAATAACCTTTGGTTTTATGATTATGTTCGGGGCTAATTCTTGTCTTACGTTTGCCTACTATTTATGAAGGAAGCAATGCAAAACAAAAAGAAGGTGCTAGACACACCTTGGCATTAGTCTATACCTTAGTTTGTTCCCATCACATGAGGCTAAGGAAATTGTATTTTGATATGGAGTGAGTGACATGCGAACACGAGATGAGATAGATGCCATCTATAAGACATCGCGATGGGCTAAGACACGTAAAACTGTCTTAGCTCGCGATTATTATTTATGTCAAGAATGCAAGAGACGTGGAATCATGCAACAAGGGAACACGGTTCATCACATTATTGAGCTGAGAGAAGATATTAGCAAAGCTTTTGATTTAGATAACCTAGAGACTGTGTGTCTAGCCTGCCATAACATGGAGCATCCAGAAAAAGCTGGTGGCAAGAGGAAGGCAAAGAGAAATCCCAATGTTATTAAATTTTATAGGAACAATGACTTCAATATATAACTTTATAGGCATTTAAGACTATTAATTATATATGATAGGTCTAAATACACCCCCCTGCCATGAATTCTGAAAAATTTGGTCAGATCCTGAACGGTTGCCCCCTCCCTTCACAATAAATTCGCTGATCAATTATTTTCAAAGGGCAGAAGGGTTGTTTTTATTGCTGGTATATTGCGATTTTGAATACAGAAAGGCGGTGAGGAAATATGCCAACACCAGCAAAATCGATAGGACTTCAATTAATCGATGGAAATAAAAATCACAGAACAAAAGAAGAAATTGATAAAAGAATCAAAAATGAAAACAGATTAAAAATGAGTGCTGAGAATATACACCCACCGTCATGGTTAGACAAAACGGCAAAAAAAAGAATTTAACAGAATAACAGCATTATTATTAGAAATAGACTTGATAAATGATGCTGATATTGCCCATCTTGCGCTTTACTGTGATTCGTATTCTCAATATCTTTCATATAAACGACAAGTCAAAAAGAAAGGGCTTTGGGTAGATAATAAACCAAATCCATTTATATTACGGATGAAGGATGCCGCCATTCAAATGCGATCGTTTGGAGCAGATTTGGGGTTGTCTCCAGCAGCGAGAGCAAAGTTAGCAATAAATCTAAGTAGCGATGACGAAAATGAAGACGAAGAATTCTAAGCCACTAATAGAAATGAGCTATACAGAGTTAGAAAGATGGTGGGCTAACTATGTAGAGGAACAAAAAAGCTGGGGTGGAATTTTAGAGAACCCTTATCCGGAACTTTTAACAACCTGGTACGCAGAAAGGCTGATTGATGGAAGTATTCCGGCCAGTAAAGAAAATATTTTAGCGGCTAAGCGTCATATATACGATTTATCAAGGCAAGGAACAGATGACTTTCCCTGGATATTTGATGAGGAAAGAGGTCACCGTCCAATTCGCTTTATTGAAAAAAAGTGTAAGCCTTCAAAAGGGGATTTTGATCAATTAGTTTTACAACCCTGGCAGCATTTTATCATTGGCTCACTTTTTGGATGGGTTCATCGAGATACTGGAATACGTAGGTTCCGTGAAGCTCTAAATATGGTGGGCCGGAAGAATGGGAAAACAACACTTATTTCAGGCGTATCAAACTATATGTTGGGCTTTGATGGAGAAAATGGAGCCCGCGTGTATGTATTAGCCAACGCAGAGCAACAGGCACATGAACTATTCGATGAAGCGAAAGCGATGGTTGAAAAATCTCCTTACTTGTCGAAAAAATTTAAAGCACAGAGAAATAAAATTAAATATGATGCAACTTTCAGTGAAATACAAGCACGCGCTTCTGACAGCAAACGACTGGATGGATTAAACACGCATCTAGGCATTTTTGATGAAATCCATGAATTTAGAAATTATAAGTTGCTAAATGTTATTCAAAAATCACGTGGGGCTAGAAAGCAGCCCTTACTAATCTATATCACCACTGCCGGCTATGTTTTAGATGGCCCGTTAATGGCGTATTTTGAGCAAGGTAAAGAATGCTTGGAAAACCTTAAAGATAATTTGGATGAAAGAACATTTTACTTCCTTGCTAAGTTAGATAATCCAAAAGAGGCAGATCGTCCAGAGCTTTGGATTAAAGCGAACCCAAACATTGGATTGATGGGATTTGTTGATTTAGTAACAGATTGGATCAAGCAACGCAAAAATGAAGAAGAGCGTGCTGATTGGCTGGCAAAACAGTTTAACTTTTTCAGTGATGTGGATGAGTTGCCATTCGTAACAGTAGAGACTATCAATAAAAAATAAAAAAGATTATTGATATCGAAACATTAAAAGGTCGAAAAGCGGTAGCAGGCTATGATTTGTCGGAAACAGAAGATTTTACGAGTGCTTGTTTGGAATTTCCATTAGATGATGGGACGGTTTTTTATTTTGACTCATTCTTGGATTCCGCAAGTAAGATATAACCGTGATGATAACAAACCACGATTAGACAAATGGATAAAGGAAGGTTGGCTGTCTGTTGTTCCAGGTGACTATGTAAATTATGAACATGTCTACGATTGGTTAGTAGAACAATCAGAATTTTATCAAATTGAGTATATCGCTTACGACAGGGCAAAGGCCCTTTATTTAAATAAGTCATTAGAGAAATATGGGTTTAAAACAGAGAAAGTGATTCAAGGTTTTGTGACTTTGGGTGGCCCCTTACAGAATTTTAAAGAAATGATGCTCGATGGCAAAGTGATTTATAATAATTCATCCTTGTTTAGATGGTATTTAAACAATGTTCGATTGGTTGAAGATAGAAATAAAAACTGGATGCCCACTAAACAATCGAAAAATAGAAAAATTGATGGATTTGCCGCTGCATTAAATGCGCACGCCTTAGTAATTGATATGTTAGTAAAACCTGCTGGAAACAGAAATGTTGGTGTTATTAGTATGAGTGAGTTGATGAGAAAAGATTGAAAGGCGGTGAAATCTATATATGAATGTATTTCAAAAAGCAATTTATAAATTGGTACCAAGGTCTATTAAACAATCAATAATAAAGGAATCAGCAACAAAAAGTGATTTTAGCAAATGGATGGGAAGAGTGTTCTTTGGGTTAGAGAATGGAACGCTCGAAACGAATGAAAATATATTTTCTATTGTTTCGAGACTTGCTAATGTCTTATCTAGCCTACCGTTTAAGATGTATAAGAACTATGATCAAGTTAACGACGAATTTACTGATCGTTTAGTTTATTTTCCAAATCAAAATCAGTCACTTGATGATATTTTTAAAGTGTTGGAAGTCAGTAGGAACACCAATGGAAATGGGTACGCCCTAATATTTAGAGATATTAGGATGCAGTTCGAAAAATTAGTTCCGTTTAATCCAAATTATGTAGAGCCTATATTAAACACAGATTCTGGAGACTTGTGGTATCGGGTTAATAATGGAGGGAAATCTTTTTATTTCCATAACTCAGATATAATTCATGTCAAACATATTGCTGGCAATGGTAATTGGAAAGGGATTAGTCCCATTGGTGTATTAAAAAATTCTAATGAATTCGATAAGTCTGTTAGGGAGTTTTCATTAAAAGAAATGCAAACGGCTAGAGATTCGTTTATCTTAACTTATGATACCAATGTAGATGATGATAAGAGAGAAGCTATTGTTGCTGATTTTAGGCGGTTTTATCAGGAAAACGGTGGTGTACTATTTCAGGAAAGCGGTGTAACAATTGAGCAGTTGAAGCGAAACTTTATCGCTGGTGATATGAAAATATCTGAAGACATTACACGTGACAGGATTGCAAATGTTTATAACGTCCCGAACATTATGCTCAATTCGGGTGGTAATAGTTTCTCTTCAAATGAACAGGTAATGCAGATGTTTGTAGATACCAATCTTGCGTCAACTGTTAAGCAGTATGAGCGAGAGTGCAATAAAAAAAATTCTTACTAAGGAACAGCGGATTTCTGGTTTATACTTCAAATTTAACTTAAACGGCTTATTACGTGGTGACACTACTGCAAGAGTGGCGCTATATCACGGCGGACTTCGTGATGGATGGTTAACTAGAGATGAAGTTAGGATAAAAGAAGACTATGCGCCACGGGGTGGTCCGGCCGACATGCTGTGGGTGTCGGGTGATATGTATCCATTGGACATGGACCCAGCGTTAAGAAAAATAACAAAACGAAATGAAAGAGACGTATCGGAATGATGTGTCTTATTTTTGTGCCTTTGAAAGGGGTGAGAATATGAAAAAGAAATTTTGGGAGATGAAACAATCAGCAAATAAGAATGAGGCTGATATATACATTTATGGCGAGATTGTAGCATATAAATGGGATGACGGAGATACGACTGCAGCTAGCTTTCACAATGATTTAAAAGCTCTTGGTGATGTAGAAATCATTAATCTGCATGTAAATAGTCCAGGAGGTAGTGTATTTGAAGGTATAGCAATCGGAAACATGCTAAAAGCACACAAAGCGACAGTTAATGCTTATGTTGATGCTTTGGCCGCCTCTATTGCAAGTGTCATCACTGCAAGTTGCGATGTGGTTTATATGTATTCAAACTCAATGCAAATGATCCATCATCCATGGATGGGGTGTCGTGGAAATGCAAAGGATTTTAGGAAAACTGCTGATGATTTAGATGCAATTGCACAAGCGTCAATTATTACCTATCTGAATAAATCTAATGGCAAGTTGAATGAAGAGCAAATAGTGGAAGTTATGGACAATGAGTCATGGATCTCCGCTATTCAGGCGCAAGAATATGGGCTATGTGACATTATCTTGGGTGAAAATCAGATTGCTGCGGCATTGAGTACGGATCTCTTTGAAAAATATCAAAATGTACCTGAACAGTTCAGACAGGTAATTCAAAACAATCAACAAGTTATTACAGAAGAACGTGTACAAATGGCAGAACAAGCTAAGCAAAGTAAGCAATATATTAATGAAATACTAGGAGGAATATGAATATGAAAACACTATTTGAATTAAAACAAGATATGCTAACAATTGGCGATCAGTTACAGAAAACAGAAGGTGAACTTGCGCAGAAAGCGGTAGATCCTAAAGTTAATATTAGTGAATTAACAGATATCAAAGAATTGAAAAAAGACCTTAAAGCTAGGTTTGACATTATTAAAGAACAACATGATTCTTTAGAAGCCGAACAAAAAGCTGCCATGCAAAATAAAGAAATGAGAGCTAGCTTTTCTGATGATCCTAATCAAAAAATTATTGAAGCGAAAGCGGCATTAATTCGGAAAACGATTGCTAAAGAATCAGTACCGGTTGAAATTTTTCAAGCTTTAGGTGATGACGATACATCAAAGGGGAATGCATTTTTACCGAAAACGGTTGCTAATGATATTTTAGTTGAGCCGCTTGTAAAAAAACCCTTTACGAAATGTATCGACGATTACTGGTATTCCAAATCTAGAGATTCCAAAAGTTTCTTTTTCGCTGGATGATGATGAGTTTATTGGAGATGACGAAACTGCCAAAGAGTTGAAGGCGAAGGGAGATACAGTATCATTTGGCCGCCATAAATTTAAAGTATTTACTGGTATTTCGGAAACAATTCTACTAGGAACCGATACGAATCTAGTGTCTACCGTAGAAAGCAATCTTCAAAGTGGAGTGGCAGCTAAGGAACGAAAGGTTGCATTCACTAAAAATCCTAAACCTGGTGAGGAGCACATGAGTTTTTACGATAAAACAAAAGTGAAAATTAAAGAAGTTGAAGGCATTGACTTGTACAAGGCGATTAAAGCTGCAGTTGCCAATTTGCATGAAGACTATCGTGAAAATGCAACCATTTTCATGACGTATACAGATTATCTGGATATTATTGAGAAACTTGCAAATGGAAGTGCCACGCTCTATTCAGCGCAACCAGAACAAATTCTAGGGAAACCGGTTGAATTTACTGATTCCGCGGTAGACCCTGTTATCGGAAATTTTGCATATTCTCATTTTAACTATGATATTGCCGCTCAATTTGAGCAAGACAAAGATATCAAGACAGGGATTAATCAGTTTGTTGTAACGGCGTGGTTAGATCACCAAATCAAGTTGTCTTCGGCATTCCGTATCGCAACTGTTAAGCCCTGAGCCGCCCCAAGCGCCATCCGGACTTAAAGGAACAAGTAACGTCACACTTGTAAATTTGAGCTGGGACGCGATAGAAGGGGCAACGAATTATAAAGTATACCGTGACGGAAATGAAATTGGAGAAAGTGATACTAACACCTTTAAAGATACAGGTTTGACAGCGGCAACAGACTATAGCTACCAAGTGAAAGCGGTATGTGGTTTGCTGACGTCTGAACTCTCATCTGCAGCAATAATAGCAACTAAAGAATCGCAGAGTGGGTGATTAATTATGGCACTTGATCCAAACAGCGAAGAAGATTTTGAATATCTGAAAAGTTCTTTACGGATAGATTCGGAAGATGATGACCTTCTTCTAAAACGATTGGTAGGGGCTTCTCAACGAACACTTATTGGGCAGATAGGACCTGATGATAATATTTTTTATGATGAAAACGAGCAATTTGACCTTGCGACAATCATGCTGACGGATCATTTCTACAAAACACGTTCGGCGACAATCGAAAATGTAACAAGTATTGTACCGCCATTCGGCGTTAATATGATTATTCTGGACTTAAAAGCTAGTTACAGGGTGCATACGCGGAAAGTGAGTGATCTCAGTGCCGATTAGTCGAACGGGCAAGTTGAATAAACGATTAATGTTTCAAGAAATTAAGACCAAAAAATCCCCTACAACTGGGCAAACTATAAAAGAGCCGGTGGACTTATTCAAAGCTTGGTTTGGATATAAACAAAAATATTTAAATGAAGTGAAGGGTGAAGTGGGAACTGTTTTGGAGTCTACAGTTACGCTGATTATTCGACAGAAGCAAAAAAAAGAAGTACAGAGTGATTGGATTGTAAAGATAAAAGGTGAACTGTTTGATATTATCAAAATAAATCCTGATACGGAAGATGAGGAATTTTTGGTTTTAATATGTAAGGTAAAGGCGTAAGAGGTGATTGGTAATGGTCAAAGGTTTAGATGAGTTAGAGGCCAATATTACAAAGCTCATGTTGCAGAATCAATCAGAAGCAAAGAAAGCGGTGATGGAAGTTGCGGAGGACTTTGCTAAGACGCTAGAACGTAATACGTCGTATGATACTAACAGTAAAACAGGGATTCATCTAAGAGATGACATTCAAGTCAGTGGTTTTAAGGGCGGGGGACAAGGTATTATAGAAAAAGATATCGGTTTTGGTACACGAACAAGCTGGCGTTCACATTTTCCAGATGGAGGAACTGCCCGTTTTCCTGGTAAGCATTTTAAGGATCAAACTATTAATGAAATGAAACCGAAAGCGCAAAAAAATTTATGCAGAAGCTGTGAAAAGGGGCTTAGGCCTATGATTGCTATTATTGATGCTTTTCAAGCCTTATATCATGATGAAGAATTGAATAAGCTTATGAATGAAATAAGGGGAAAGAAGCTAGAGGAACAAACGATTTTTCAATTAGAAATTGATGAAGACTTTCTTAAATTAGAGAAAGCGCCATTGATTCGTATCGAGGATATCGATAGTCATGGCGCTTTTTATAATGATGACAAACGTGGTGCAGATGATGAATCTATTCAAATTTCTACTATGGCTCAGACAGTTGAAGAGTTGGCTGACTTATTGCCCATCATAGATGAAGCAATGAAAAGGGCTAATTTTGAGCAATACAATAGCAAAATATACAAAGAAACTGATCTTGGTTTAATGTATAACGCTAGATCTTACAGGCGTATTAATTATTTATGAAATGGAGTGTTATAAATGGCTACAACAGAAAAAGTTGCAAAGATTGGTTTATCGGAGTTTAAATATGCCAAATTGAATGAAGAAGAAACAGTTGAATCTATGGACGACATTAAAAATATCCCTGGTTTACAGGAAGCCAAGCAAACGGTAGTTATGGATTCGGAAATAATATTCGCAGATGATGGTCCATACCTCATTTTAAATTCAGGGATTACTGAACTGAAATTAGAGGTAGGTATCGTAGATATACCTACTGAACATAAGCCTGATTTGTTAGGTGTATTAATTGAACAGGGTATGGAAATTTACAAAAAAAGATCTTACACCGCCATATGTAGCTGTATCATTCAGATTTAAGTTATCTAATAATAAATATGGCTACTTTGGTATGATGAAGGGTCAATTCAGTCTTCCATCAGCAGATATGAAAACACAGGGTGAAAAGAATGAAGCGCAGACAGATAGTATTGAGGGGAATTTTGTTGCTCGTAATGACATTATGTACATTATTGGTCGAGAAGACCACCCCGATTTCAAGTTGGAGGAGTTTATGAATAAAGTTTATGGTGGGGTAAGCGCATCAACACCCTGATCGCCCCTCGAATTTCAGAGTCACTGATATCACAAATTCCACAATAACCTATGAGTGGAATGATGATGCATCAGCAGAATATTTATTGTACTTCAATGGCGAGGATAGACCGCGACGATTTACCACAAATGTCGCGGTAATATCTGATCTGCAGATGAGTACTTATTATTCTGCTAGTATCAGTGGTAAAAGCGGAATACTAGAGGGAGAACTCAGTAATATAGTAACGAAAAAGACTTTATATCCAAAGCCAACCGTTTCAAGAGTTTTATTAGGCGACACCTATATAAATGGTTCGGCAGTCAATAATCCCAATGTCACTAATTGCAGATTGTATAGAAAGGGCGAATCAGTGGCACTTTTAACTGGGACAATCACAGCTGGGGCATTAAAAATTTATGTAATAGGGAATGCCAGCATTACTGCAGAAAAAGAATATGATATTAGAGTAGTTGATGGAAATCCTAATTTGCCAACTTCAATACCTGGGATGCCCGCGACAATAACTATTGAATTACCTAAATTAACACTTAATCCAGTCACCTCAACATTAAAAGTAATTTCTGGAGAAACAGAACCCGCTGGTCAGGTAAGAATAAACATAGACAATGTAAATAAAACAGTCGTAACGGCAGATGTAAATGGCCTGTTTTCAACTGTTTCCAGTAATGTTACTTCAAATTCTATTATAAAAGTAGAGGCAAAAGTAGGGACAATATACCCTGTATATGCCGCTGTACGCGCAGACTCACATGCTTTACCAGATGCGCCAACTCGTGAAGTGAAGGATTTAGAAAGTTTTACAACATTATCTTCATGGGTGCTGCAATCAGGAGTAGGGACAATGAAATCCTCTGATACGGTTAATACAAAAGATACCCAAGCTATCAAGCTAACAGCCGACAAAGTCATTGGATTTATGCGCAATAATACTTTTAATATTGATTTAAAAGAAGCTACTGCAATAGAGTGCTTGTTATTTGTAAAAGATATAGCAGCGCTTGATAAAGTTATTGTTTATCTTGCAAATGATATTGGACTAGCAAATAACATGAGCTTCACAATCAATAGTTATGAGTTAGTGACGGGATGGAATAAAGTAGCTGTAGCATTATCAAGTGGAAAAGTCACGGGTTCTTTTACAAAGGCGCAGGATATTAAAGCAATGCAACTACGTGTTGAACCTAATACGGAAATGAAGGCGGAGGTATCATTCGACTTAATCTCATCCGTTAGAGCAGATAAAGCGAATGTGTTATTTGTATTTGATGACGCGTGGAATGAAGCTAAAGTTGGTATAGCATCGCTTGAAAGTAAAGGTCTTCGGGCCAATATTAGTGTTGTAGAAGTGAATGAAAAAGATGCTAGATTTATGACTAACACTGAGTTAAAGGGGCTGAATCTTAGCGGACATGATTTACTCAATCATACCAAAGACCATCCTCATTTAGATTTGTTAAGTAAAGCTGATCAACGCGTACAATTTGATTCCTGTAAAACGTATCTAACGGCAAATGGTTGGACACGTGCGAATGATTCAGTGATTTATCCTTACGGTGATTACAATAGCGATACATTATTGGCCTTATCAGAAGGTGGCTACAAGTTGGGCCGTTCATTAACATCGGGGCTTGAAATTAATAATCCAAACAATAATTTCCTGGTGCGTACGTATAATTTGACGCCTGATCGAACTATTGCGCAGGCAAAGAATACTATTGATTATGCAATTGCAACTGGGAGTACATTAGTGTTTTTTAAATCATCGTTTAGGTACTGCGGAACAAATGTTAGACACAATGTTTTGGCGCTCTGACTGGTTTGAACAGCTGACCGTATATGTGAAACAAAAGGTTGATGATCAAACGCTGAATGTTATTACAGTATCTGAGTGGCTGCTACAATAAAAAAGTAGGTGAATATTTTTGGCAAAAACTATGGAAAAAGTTGATATAGCAATAGGTGAACATGAGTTTGTAATTACAATTAAAAATAAGGAAATAGAAGCCTACAAAGATTTAATTAATAAAGTCAATATAAGCTTACAGCAAGCAACAGCATTTAAAGAAAGTATCGAATTGCTGAAAGATAATATTGAATTATTTCTAGGAGAAGGAACATTTGAAAAAGTGTTTAGTAGTTGCGAATACAGCATGTTAAAAACCATGAATATTATGTTTGTAATTTTGGAGGCAGTTGGTAATAAGATTTTTGAAGGTGAAACAGTAGAAATTCCAACAGAAGAAATGGTTGAAGGCGAAATTTTGCCAGAATAAATACAATAAAGGCCTCCATTTGGAGGCTTTTTAAATTGGAGGAATTGTAATGAAGATTGTTTTTAAGGATATAAATGACAAGGTAACAGCATCATATGAGAAGAAAAGAACCACAGCTCGAGATTGGTTAGAAGCGACATTATTTCAGGAGAGGGCGGAACAAAGAAATAATAAAATGAATGAAGCTCTTCTTAAAATTAAAAGCAGAAATGATTCAGAGGAGCCGCTTACCGATGATGATGTATCTGCAATTGATGCATCGTTTTCTAATAAAGATGTACGTGAAGGTGTACTTGATGGTATTGATTTCTTGGTTAAAATTTATGGGAAACAGTTTACTAAAGATGAGGCTTTAGACGGTTTGAGCCCAGATGAATATAATAACGCTGTCAACGATGCAATTGAATTTGCATTAGGTGGAAGTGGTACACAAGAGGAAGAAAAAAAAGCCACGATCGGGTACAGCGAAGCAGTAAGACGAATTAAGCTGATATA
Organism: Listeria cornellensis FSL F6-0969; assembly: GCF_000525855.1. Classification (GTDB taxonomy): domain Bacteria; phylum Bacillota; class Bacilli; order Lactobacillales; family Listeriaceae; genus Listeria_A; species Listeria_A cornellensis. The sequence continues at coordinate 254,828 of NZ_AODE01000019.1, read as the reverse complement.
TAAACAACTAATTGATGCAGGTTACAAAATAAATGAAATTGACAATTTAGATATCGATGACATAGCTCTACTTGCAAATATCAGCACGATAAATGAAGAAGGATACGGAAAAGATGATGTCGTACCATTTGACGTTGCATTTCCGATGTTCTTCTAAAGTCAAAAAGGTTAAAGTGGGTGAATAACATATGATGGGTAATGGTAAAATTGGTGATTTGGTTGCGACAGCTGGCTTGGACATAGATCCTTTTCAACAATCGGCAAGGGTGCTGAAAACTCAAGTAAGGTCGCTTGGGCAACAAATGAAAAGTGCAGAAGCAACATTTAAAGGCCAAGGTAATACAATTAATGGACTAAAGAACAAGTATCAAATCCTTGGGCAACAGATGAAAACATCCGAGGCTTTGGCTCAAAAAACACGTGCTGAGTATGAAAAGCAAAGAAAAGCAGTTGGTGATTTGAGTACAGCCACGGATAAAGAGAAACAGTCTCTTCTTAAAGCTGAGGCGGCAATGCATCAAGCGGAAACGGGAGTAGAACAGCTACGCTTAAAGCATAAAGCGCTTGAAAAAGACATTCTTTTGGCATCCAATGCCTTTGTTCAACACGGTAAAAAAGCACAAGAATTTGGAACGAAGATGCAGAATGTTGGAAAGAGCATCTCTAATGTTGGAATGGGGATTACAACTAAATTTTCAGCACCAATTGGAGTTGGAATTGGTTTAGCTGTTAAGGCAGCATCGGATTTTGAGAGTGCGTTCACAGGGGTAAATCTTTGCCCTCTTTGTTAGTGATAACAGAGTAATTAAATCGAGCAAAAACGGTGAAGGCTAAGTTGCAATAGACGTGCAATATGTTAATACCGTGCTAACTTGTCAGATTGCGAAAGGCTGATAAGCAGTGTAGAGCGTAGTAGGTGAATAAATATAATCCTGCCATGAGTGTTCGACAACTTACTGAGTTGAAAATGTACGCCGATCTTATAGGAAACTATAAGAACTATGGGATAAAAAGCCCTTAGGATAACAATATGAAAGAAAACAGTGGACGAAGTTGTTGATAAAAATGGAACAGTAACCTATTCATATCAAATGCTTGAAGATGGGATCCGGAACATGGCCAAGCAATTACCAGCTTCTGCGACAGAGATTTCAGCTGTTGCTGAGGCTGCAGGTCAATTAGGGATTCAGACACCAAACGTGCTTTCATTTAGTAGAACCATGATTGATATGGGAGAATCTACAAATATGTCGAGCGAAACGGCAGCAACATCACTAGCTCGTTTTGCTAATATCACTAAAATGAGACAAACGGATTTCGACAAGCTGGGATCTTCTATTGTTGATCTTGGAAATAATTTCGCCACAACAGAATCTGATATTACAGAAATGGCTTTACGTTTAGGTGGTGCAGGTTCACAAATAGGTTTATCCCAGGCTGACATTGTAGGATTGTCGGCTGCTTTGAGTTCGGTTGGTATTGAGGCAGAAATGGGTGGTAGTGCTTTTTCTAAGGTTATGGTTAACATGAAGGTCGCTACTGAAACTGGATTAGACAAGGTAAAAGCGCTTGAAAAGGCTACTGGTATGACTCGGAGAGAATTAGAGCTACTTGCAAACCATGATAGTGATAGCTTTAAAGCAATAGCCATAGACATGGGTCTCACAACAACAGAACTTAATAAAATGTTAAATGCGGGCAAGAACCTAGAAGGATTTAGTAAGGTTGCCGGTATGACTGGGGAAGAATTTAAACAAGCATTTGAAAAGGATGCTGTTGGTGCTATTGGCGCTTTTGTAAATGGCCTTGGTAACGCAGAAAAACATGGAACGTCTGCGATCGAATTATTAGACGAGATGGGGTTCTCAGAAGTCCGTTTACGTGATAGCTTGCTTCGTGCTGGTAATGCAAGTGAGTTATTCGGTAATGCAGTACAAACATCTAACAAGGCTTGGAAAGAAAATTCAGCACTTACGAATGAGGCCACAAAACGTTACAAGACATTTGATTCACAACTTAAGATTTTTTAAAAATAAGATTACTGATATTGCTATTGATATCGGTGGGCCGTTTATGAAAGCTATGAACAGCGCTCTTAAAGCGGCAGAACCGTTTTTAGATAATGTTAAAGCAACTGCTAAAGCATTTTCAGAAGCATCACCTGCTACGCAAAAGTTTATTGTTAACCTTGGATTGGCGGCTGTCGCGCTTGGTCCCTTGACCTTAGGTATGGGTAAATTAATTGGTGCCGGTGGAACTATTTTTTCTACAGTCGGAAAGGTTAGTCAAGGGATTGGCAGACTTTCTGTTCAAATGCGACTAGGGAAAACGAGTGCTGATTTATTGACTGCGGGAGCGAAGAATACGGGCACAGGGTTGGCTGTTGCAACCAGAGGTGCTAGCTTATTTGGCTTAGCATTAAATCCTTTAGGGATTACAATTGGCGCTGTTACAGTCGCATTAGTTGGTGGATATGCGGCTTGGAAAATTTGGGGCGAGAAAGCTTATGATTCCGCCCAAAGAACAAAAAAGTGGGGAACAGATGTAGGCGTGAGTGCTGATGAAGCATTAACAAAAGTATCAAGATTTTCTGATGATGGTCGTGTAGCGATTGCTACATTTGATCAAGATTCAAAGAAAAATGCTGAATCAATTAAAATTGCTTATCAGGGTATAGCTAAGGTTATTAATTCTAGCATTGATGATTCTATCAAGGCTTTGAAAAAGTCCTACGAAGGATTAGATCCAGAGATGAAGGCTTTCTGGGAAAAATCAGTTAAAGAGGCTGAAAAAGGAGCAGAAGAGCAAAAGAAAGTAGTAAAAGAACAAGCGGATGCAGCTTACAACATTGCGAAAAATGTTTCTGAAAATAATAGAAAAATGACAAAAACAGAACAAACTATGCTGGGGAATATTAATTCGGCATTGCTTGATGAACATATTAAAGCATTAAAATTATCAGCTTCTCAAGAAAAAAATATAAAGGCTGCCTTATATAGTGATATTTCTCAAATGACGAAAGATCAATCAGGAGAGAATGCAAGCAGGGTTTCAATAGCCGCTAAAAAAGAAGTAGAGATTTTTAAACAGAAGACAAAAGACATTGAGAGGTTGTATGAAGAAACAGGAAATTATGAAGCATATCAAGCATCTCTAAAATCATTAGATTCAAAACATAATACTACATTATCAGCAATGATGACAAGATGGGTGGAGCTTGCGAGAGCAAGTGGAACCTCAGAGAATATGATTGAAGGTTATTTAGAATCCATGGGTCTAAGTTTGAGCAAATTAGACAAAGCCTCAAAAGATGCTGCAAATGGAACGGAAGCAAATTTAGGGATACTTTCTTCAGCGGCTGGCAAGGCTGACCTAGCATGGAACCAGATGATACTTGATCCCAAAACAGGTGAAGTAAGAACAAATGCACTGCCTGAAATTGCGAAGGCAATGAAATCTAAAGCAGGTTGGGATAACTTAAAATTCATTATGAAGGAAGCTAAATTAAATTCAAATGCGAAATTGATTATAGCGGAAGCCGCAATTTCTTCTGGAAAATGGAACGAAATGACTTGGACCGAAAAGAAGGCTTTAATTGAAAATAACAGTGCAGCTGCAGTTGTTCAAGCGTTAGAAGATAACAAGAAATGGAATACTCTCACATTTGAGCAAAAAAGCGCTATATTAAAGAGTAACTCGCCTGAGACATTGAATGATGTAATGATCCAATTTGATTTGTGGAAAAATGTCCCCTGGGATGCGAATAAAAAGAAAGCTGTATTAGAAACAAATGCCCCGGAAACCTTGAAAACATCTCTTGAAGTAAATAATAGATGGACACAGTTACCTTGGATGAAGAAAAACATGCTAACTGGTACAAATGCAAAAGAAACTTTTGATTCTGTTACACGAACACAAAAATATTTTAACAACTCATGGTGGACGACAAAAGCGGCTAATGTAAACACCAATGCTGACTATACAAGTAGTATTTTAAGTCGACTTTTATCTGATTGGGGAAGAATACCAAACAGGGATCAAAAGATATTAGAAATTGCATATAGAACAAGTGGCAAAGCGCCATCTGGACCGCAAGGGTTTGCTACAGGAACACCATTTCATCCAGGTGGGCTAGCAATGGTAAATGACGCCAAAGGAAGGCATTACAGAGAATTAATTACTACGCCGAGTGGTTCTTCGTATGTTCCTGAGGGGCGGAATGTTATTCTCAATTTAGAAAGAGGTACTCAAATTTTGCGAGGTGACAAAACAAGTAAGTTGTTGAGAGGAATACCCAGATACGCTAAAGGTACAAAAAAAAGCTAATGCATACTCAACAAAAGTAACTAACATGATCGCTGATGCTGGCGTAGACTATAGAACAGCTTCTATTTCAGCTAAAGCGTATATAGAGCGATTAAAACAAATTAATCAACAATATAAGCTAAATGCTACGCAATCAAGAAAAATTCAGACAAATATTGCTTCAACAAACAAAGCAATGGTACAAGCAAATAAAAAATGCTGTAAAAGCTAATGAAGCGACGAAGAAGAAGATTCAAGCAAATTACACTAAAAATGTGAATACCAAAATCGTTGATCTAGATGCTGATTACAAGACTGGTACTATCAGTGCTCAAACGTATATCACAAAATTAAAGCAGATTAATAAACAGTACCGATTAAACTCGGACCAAGCACGAAAGATCAAACTAAATATTTCAGCTGCGACAAAGCAAATAGCGGCACAAAATACGAAGCTCAATAAATCTATTCAAACGTCCACTGACAAGTATTTCAAGCAAGTAGACGCGATAAATAAAAAAAACAGAGAGATAGCATAACTGAGGCTAGTAATAATTACAAGGAAGCCTTAAAAAGCAATCAAGAAGCTGCTTATAAACAATCGGGTTTATTTGATCGAGTCTCTAAAACTTCATATGATGGCACCGGATTATTATTCAATTTAAAGACGCAAACAGAACAACAAAAAGAATTTATGGCATCAATAAATAAATTGAAGAGTAGAAAAGCAGATAAAAAATTGATTGAAGAACTTTTACAAGAAGGCCTAGGGGCAACCGGAGAAATTACAGCAATCGCCAATCTATCTAATGCGGATTTAAAAGCATATCAAGCAGAATGGACAAAAAAAACACAATAATGCTAATAAAATTGGGCTCGAATTGTCTGCAGGTGAGAAGGCCGCGATGGATAAAGCGATAAATGATGCGAAGAAAAAGGCAAGCACAGATTTAGCAAGCGCAAGAAACAGCTGGTTAAAGGAACTGGACAAAGCAAAGCAATTTAAAAACGCTGGTTCTATTCTAGGAAAACAGACTGTTTCTGGTATTATTTCTGGTTTCAAAGCTATGAATGGGCCGTTAAAAAAAGAATCGGATTATATTGCTAAAACGATTGAAAATACGATTAAATCACGATTGAAAATACATTCGCCATCGCGATTAATGGATGAAGAAGTTGGCCGACAAGTTCCAGCTGGAATTGGAGTTGGAATGATTCGAAATGTTGGGGCTATTATTAAGCCTATTGATCAAACGAAGAATTTATTAACTAAGTCATTTGATGGAATGGCTTATTCAGTTTCTCCAAAAATGGATTTACTGAATTCAAAAGGAATGCAATTACTATCAAATTTAGATGTAACCGATCCAGTCGCTGTTAGTAAGGTATCCAATACCCAGAATGTCATTGATTTAGATGAACTGATTAAATCTATTGAACAGGGTAATGCCCAGCAGAACGTCTTGCTAGCCGGAGTTATTCAAGCTATTTCTAAGCTTGTAATGGATAAAGATAGCATGTTGAAATACACAAATGACAAACAAGGCGCTGACACAAATATGTCAATCTTCGAATTGGGGGGACTATAATCATGAATGAGATGTACATGTATAAGCCGGATACAGGAGAACAGATTACAGTTAGCAAAGATACTATTGGAGTCGATTTTTTGAGTCATTTACTTTCGTCCCCCGAAGTTGAAACTGAATTTATCAATTTAGCAGGACATGATGGCATGATTGACACGGATGGAACTTTTGAAAGTAGGAAAATAATTTGTCATTTCGTAACCCAAGCCAAGGATCTTCATGATTTTTATTTAAAACAGCAAGAAGTTTATGGGCTGTTCTTTGATAGGAAAGGGTACTATATTCGTTTTAAAAGAATGCCAGGTATTCAATACATGGTTAAACCACTGCCTTTTGATATTACAAAAGCAAATTTTAAAACGGGTAAATTTGATATTGAATTTAATGTTTTTCGAGGATATGGAGAAAGTATTGGCACCACTTTGTCTCCGTTTACTACGGATTCTGAATTGTGGCAGACAGGGCAAGGTCTTATAGGGACTGAATTTGAGTATTCTTTTGCAACTAATAGATTCAAGGTATTCAATGCAGGGGATTTTGATGTTAATCCGAATTTCCATGACTTACTCATTACAATTACCGGTAAAAGTGAAAACGGGCTAAGACCAGATGATTTTGCTTCCAATACAGGCGGAATGCAACTATACAATCAGACTACAGGCGATCGTTTCATTTACTATCCGGCATTAAATGAAGGGGAAGTGTTAACGATTGACGGTGTCTATCCAAAGCTAAACGGTATTGAATCAGGTAGGTCAACGAATCATGAACTTATTTCCTTGAGAAAAGGATGGAATGCATTTGAAATATTAAATGCAAGCAGATTGAACGTATCGTTCGATTTTCCGTTCTTATATAAGTAGGTGATTAAGCTGAAAAATGTAGTGATCCAAGATTTTGATAACAATTACGCTGAGATATTGACAGATTTTGATAGGTCGAATTTTCAAGAAGAGTGGCAAGAGAATACTAGTTGGCAATTAAAATTGTCGGTAACGAAAACACGAAAAAATAAGTTTACTTTTGACCTTATTAATTTTGAGAGTTCTGTTCTTTTTGATAATCAAGAGTTTGTAATTAAGCAAATGAATCATAACTTTAATGGCATGCGGCAAACAAAGGAAGTAACGGCGGTCCATATTATGTACACGATGCAATATGATTTTCAATATGACGTCATATCTGGAAAGAAAACGATAGCACAATTATTGCACCATATTTTTGATAAAAACACACTAGGGTTTACCTGGACAACTGTTGGAACGTTCCCGAGTGTTGAGCAAGAGAACTTTGGTAACGCCAATCTTTTGGACCTAGTAAATGAGGTTTTAAATGATTATTTTGCAGTTATTATTGCTGACAAGAAACACTTGGTATTTTATGCGAAAAGTGAATATGGGATTAAGACAGAGAACACAATACGATACAACTATAATACGGATGAATTTACACTAGATTGTGACACGACAAATTTAAGAACAGAGATACGGGGAATAATGTCGGGGTACTTCCCACCAGTGATTTATCGTAATCAAGAGGCCTTCGAAAGATGGGGACTTAGAATAGCGGCGCCGGTTGAGGATGAACGTTACTCTGATAACAATAGCATGCTCATTCGTTTAGAAAGAGAACTACAATATTATCCGGCCATTTCATGCAGTGTAGTTATGAAACTACCATATCAGGTAGACAAGGGTGACTACGTTATTATCGTGCATACAGAGCTAGATATGAAATTAGATGTACAACTCGTTGGCTATATTAAATATCCTTTAGTTAAAAGTAAGCCCCCAGAACTAACTTTTTCTAATGCTAAAAAAGACATGATCAATATTCAGCGAGATATTTTAAAAGTGATTAAGAAATTAAAGAAAGGAGCTTCCAAATGAGTGAATTAAAGAAATGGGAGAATAATGCATTAAACGATAGCAATTTTAGACAAGTGTTTAATGGAAATGTGGACGTTTTAAATAATCGTATGTTGGACTTAATGAAGTATGACTCATATACGAAATCTCGAATTGATAATTTAATTTTAAATGTTTCGGGAAACGATATAACAGAAGTTGTAGACGCAAGGACCAGTTTAAATGGTACTATCCACCCTACGTTAAGTAGTAGATTAACCGGTTTTGAACAAGCAATGGCCAATCTACTAGCGGAAATGAATACACGTATGGCTGTTTATGAACAGACTAACCGAGAGTTAGAAGCTCAACTGAAAGCAATATATGGTGCTGCTGAGGCAAATTTGGAGCTTTATGTTGATGCGAGTAAAGGAAATGATACGACCGGAACAGGCGCCTTAAATTCACCATTTAAAACAATCAACAAAGCTGTTCAACAAATTCCACGAGCTATGAATAGCAGTGCTGTTTATATAAATATTGTACCAGGGATTTACAATGAGGACGTTTATATACGAGATAAGCAGATAAGCGCAATTTTCATTAGGGGAACAAATAACGCTTCTGTAGAACCGGCAAAAACCCAAACAGGCGTTTTTGTTCGCCATATTAACTTTCAAGATTGCTTAGGTTATCTTTCTATTGTCGGATTGAATCAAATAAACGCCGACCAGACTCCACAAAAGAAAGGAACTTTTGTTTTCACAAGATGTGGCTATGCGAGTGTAGGATTGTGTAGGTTTGATGACAGTAAGGCTAAAACGAATCTAGTCCCTGCGATTGTTATCGATTCGGGAAAAGGTGGAGCACATAGTAGCTATTTTTTGAATCAATATGCGGCGCAAATTGATCAGTATACTTCACATTCCAACTTTCCTTATACAAACACGGGGACGGGGAACACCTATGGGGTTATTTCCGATGCGTCTATTGTGCAAATAAATCCCCCATTTAAGGTTGAGGCTACTACTCAAACTCTTACTAAGAACGGAGGTATGTTAGTCTAATGGCCATTAATGAAATTTATAAAGATTTAGGAACGGATTTAGAAATATCTAGTTTGCACCAAAATTCAATCGATCTAAAAGGCAGTTTTTCTACACAGGATATTAAAACAGCTCGCTTAATATTTGATATTGAAAAAAATGATATTCCACTTCCAATGAGCTCACTATCTGCAACAATTTATATGAAGGGCAGCGGCTTTGTAGTACAAGATATTTGCCAAGTGAACAAAGAAATGAGTCAGATAACATATATTATTGATAGTGAAACAATCAAGCATTATGGATCAGTGCAGGCAGAGATATATTTGCGGTACAATCAGGGGCAATCATTATCTGTGCATAAATTTCATTTTAGAATAAATCAAGCGCTTATTGATCAAGATATAGAAGTTATTTATCAAGTGTATATTCGTGATTTAGAAGATGTGAAGGCTGAATATATAGCGAACTTCGAAAACTTGGATACGGAGTTACGGCAGATGTTAGAGGAATTGCGAGTTGAGATAACAGCTCTCGAAGACGATTCAGGCTCATTGAGCGCAAAACTTACGTTGTTAGAGAAAACATTGATTGCAATGGATGCTCTGAAAAAATCAGGGGACGTTGCAACAGGTACACTAAATAGTACAGCAGAATCAGCCTTTAATGTGAGTTGTGGAGGTTTGAGGCATTATATTGGGTTACAGCAAGCCGGAACGATTGTACGGATACAAATAGGCACATCAGCAACGAAATGGGGAAAATATGTTGATGTAATTGTTGGCGGAACAGAGATTATAGCAGATGGTGATTTGCGGATTAATCCGATTTCGACCACAACAACCTATGCTACAGGAATTGCACCACTTAGTGCTACTTGGACTAAATCAATCATTAACGGAGTCGAGAAACCAGCTTCAAACACTGTTACGATGAAAAATCTTATGGAGTTTGGCAGAAATGGGGATAAACCGTATATCCGAGGTAATGTTGAAGTAGATGGTTCTCTGACATTAGACGTGAGTAAAATTAACTCTGCTATGTATTTTGATGCAAGTAATGTAACAGAAAATATGTCATGGGCTAGGGGGGCAGGTGTGAGATCTGGTGACCGACTGGCAGAAATGGGGATAAGTGGTGTTGGGAAAACAATCAATTCTGCCTATATCGGTGTAGGGGCTTCCCCCTATCTGAAAGCGAATGGCTTATTTATTGACTTTAGAACCAAAATAATGTCGCTTTTTGGCATTGATATAGAAACCGTCCTAGGCTCACAAGCGAAAATTGATAAATTGAAAAAGGATTTCAATACTCCGATTACCCCGCTTACATTAAAAAATGGTTTTACAGCACAAAATAATAGCACTGTGGGGTACTTAGCAATCCCATTAGGAAATCGCTATTTAATCTGGGTAGTTGGTTGGATTAGCGGCAACTCAGGGTTATTTGCAACGATGCCCACTCTATTTTTACCAGATGCGATTTGGCAAACTGCATTTACTGGAGCGCAGCAGTCAAGTGTAGCATCAAATCAAACAAACCTGTATATAAACCCTGTGAATGGGAATATGGAAGTTGTAGCAATTGGAAGCACCACAGTGAATGTAGCGCTGCATACTATGATGTACCTAACGAAAGAGGTGATAGTATGAATTTCCAACTAGCCTATGAATTTGATGAAAATCGTATTTTTTTTAAAAGATAGTATTGTATTCCCCAAGTATATCTACATTACGGATGATGGTAAGGAATTTAATGATTTCGGTGAAGCAAGTGAACATCAAAAATTATTATTTCCACTACAGGAGGTTACTATTGAACGTGAGAATAATACTGAGAACCTAGCTGAAGGTGAGGAAAGTGAGATAAAGATAGAAACTATTTTTCTTGAGCCAACTCATATTCCGGATGTTTTAATAAAGGAGATTTTTATATTACCTGATAACTGTACATGGGAACCTGCACCGAGTCCTGCGAATGATGCAACTTGGAATGGGAAACGGTGGATAAATGGTGAAACACCTGAAATGATTCCGCCTCAACCAAGCCAAGCAGAATTACTAGTAAAAGAGATTGAAGTCGCAAAGCAAGATAATGTGGAACTGCGAGAAATATTGCTAGATATCATAACAGAAAGTTTAGAATAGAGGTGCCGATATGAGTTTTTTAATTAAAAAATTTGTTGAATCTATACTCGATAAGGGTGTAGATAGGACGATAGAGGATGTTCCAATGCGCTATAGGGATCAGGTGAAACAAGCATTAGATGAGCACTATGCAAAACAAGAAGAAATAAGCGCTGAGTAGCGCTATTTTTATTGGAAAGAAAGGGGTTGTTGATAATGAAAGATAAAAAATATGACGATTCAATAGAAGGAATTGCATTTGTGATGTTGCTATACAATCTGCTGACGGGGCTTTTCTTCATAATTTCTGGGAACCAAGTTATAGAACATAGTCTACTGTACCAGCAATTAGGCAGTTTATTTACGATGGATATGTGGGGACTGATATTTCTAAGTAGCTCTATTCTGTTAATGTTCGGAATTGTGAACAAAACAAAAACAGCCTATGTTTCTTTTCTTTTCGGTGGATTGATTGGTTCATGTGTCATGTTTTTATACGCTATCGCTCGGTTTGATACGACAGACTATACTTTATTCGCGGCAAGGTATTCTATGATGGCAATTTTGCAACTGGGTATTGCGATATACGGGGGTGTTATGGCATGGAATCACCGCAAAAAACAGAAATAGAGTATGTCACGCAAAAAGATTTTCAAAAGCATAAGGCTAAAATTAATAGGCGAGTAAATGGTTTAGAAGATATTGTTGGAGAACTTCGATTATCTAATGCAAAAACAAATGCCATATTAACTAACATTGAATTAAATACGAGAGAAACGAAAGAATCAGTAAAAGAACAAGCGGTGGATCAAAAGAAAATAAATGAAAAACTCAATGAGCATGCTGTAGCTTTAGTGAAAATTGAGAGTGAGAAAGATTTGAGCAAAACAAAAATTGATACCAAGGGGAGAATTATCGTTGCAGTTATTGGGGCTGTAGGGATTGGACTCACCGTTATTGCTGCAATCGCGTCCCCACTTGCTAATTATTTTTTTTAAATAACACACCAAAATTATAGCGCTCATTCAGCGTTATTTTTTATGGAAAGGGGGTGGTAATTATGAGTACAAAGAAACAATGGGTTACACAATTGACAGGTTTGTTGATGGCTATTTATAGCTTATTAATGACACTGAATCTTCATTTCGACTGGTTAACTGTAGAAAGTATTAACGCTGTGGTTACTGTGATTGTTGCAGCAGTTGTATTTGGAGGAACACTTTACGCGGTTTTCAAAAATACCTTTTTATTTAAAAATGGGAAACGGCAAGCCGAGCTAATCGAAAAAGGAAAAATTTACGAGGCTGAGAAGAAAGAATTACAGGATACGAAAATTGGAGAGGATGATAAATAATGTTTAACAAAAATGATGAGGTTGTAATTGTTGATATTAACAAAGTAAAAAATGATCCATTTCTTGATGGTGAAGCAAAACGAATCATGGAGGGCGCTAACTACAAAGGAAATGTTACTATGTTGTTCACTGAAAGCGATAAAAAGCTTATTTCTGTAAGTTTTTATTTAGGTGAAAACCGAGTTACTCAAGTGTTCAGAGTCGATGAAATCAAGAAAGTAGGTGAATAATCATGACACAAGTAAATGGAATTGAATTTACACAAAACCTAGTTCCCTCCTCAAAATATTCGATTAAATGCCCTAACGTCATGATCGCAAAGAAAATCACTATCCATAACACCTACAATGATGCTAAGGCTTCGAATGAAGTTAGCTATGAAGTTACTAACGCAAACCAAGTTAGTTTCCATATCGCTGTAGATGACCTGGGCGCAATTCAAGGTATTCCATTTAATAGGAATGCATGGCACTGTGGAGATGGGGCTAATGGATACGGTAACCGCAATACGATTGGTGTAGAGATTTGTTATTCTAAGTCAGGCGGATCTAAGTACACTAAATCAGAACAAAACGCTATTAAGTATATTGCAGCGCTTTGTGTGCAACAAGGAATTGTTGCTACGACTGATACTATTAAAAAACATGAAGATTGGAGTGGTAAGCACTGCCCGCACCGTATTCTTGACGAAAAACGCTGGGCTACAGTGCAAAAGGCAATTATTGATGAGTACAGTAGAATTACTAAAGCGCCATCTAAACCTTCAATTACGCCAAGTAAGCCAGCAACAGGTAGTACAAACGCAGGCGGTAGTGTCGTGGACTACCTCAACAGTAAAAAAATCGATTCCAGTATGGCGAATCGTAAAAAGTTAGCTGTTAATTATGGAATCGCAAACTATACTGGCACAGCTGCACAGAATACGGCGTTATTGAATAAACTAAAAGCAGGCGCGGCACCGTCTAAACCAACGCAATCGGTTTACAAAGGAAATTCGCTAGTTGATTACCTCGTATCCGTAAAAAAAGCATCAGATAAGGCCTCTCGCGCTAAACTTGCATCTCAAAATGGTATTAAGAACTATACAGGTACAGCAGCGCAAAACACGCAATTACTCAAAAAAAATGCGTGGATTCTAAAAAATAAAATGGAGAAAAGGGAGTTTATAAAATGAAAAAATTAATGATTATGTTAATGGCGGGATTGCTAGTATTTAGCGTCCCGTCTATTGCGTTTGCACAAAAGGATATTGCTGTGGAAGATACGGGGATTTTTAACACGAAATTTGGCTCAAATAAGAAACTGTTACGCACAGTACCACGAGGGGCTATTGTGAATTATATTGGTGATGGTAAATTATCGTTTCGCGGTACTACGGGCTTTTCTCTTTTAACGCAAAGACTATGCCCTGTGTCATCGAATGGGTGGTATGCTGCTGTTATGAAGAAAACAATTAGACTCCCTGGTGATTCCGGGGGTGCTAACATGGGTGTAAATGAGGTTGTTAGGGTTAAACCAACAGTTACTAAGAAAATCAGCGGAGTGACTTATATACGTTGTGCCGTTTATTCAGATGCCTGGGGATGGAATTTCTGGGTTAAGTCTTCCGATGTACTTCGGGTTGATAACTACGGTTTCGATAATATCGCACGGTTTACAACTTTATAGATGAAATAGGCCTCCGAATTATTTTCGGAGGCCTATTTCATTTTCGAGAAGATTAATTAAATAGTTTTCAGTTAAATTTCTACGCCGATGCCCTGAAATAAAATTTTTTATTGGATAAGCAAAGAAATAGAAAGCCATAAGAATAATAGAGAGAGGAACTAGGGGATCAGACTCATAATATTTTACTAATAAGGAGGTAATGACTCCAAAAATTACTGTAATTCCAAGTATAATTAGAGTTGGGATAGGAACACTTTTTTTAGCCTTTAAATAAGCTAAAAGTAATTCTTTATCGTAAATAGACAAAGATTGTACATTGGAATTAATGATTTTCATTTTATTAAATGTATCTGTATTGGTATAATTTTTTTCTTTATTAATTGAAAAGGGCAAGATTTCAAAATTAATAAGTAGATCTTCTCCATCTTTAAAATATTTCGTTGAATACTCATAAGTTGGTGAAATTATAAGACCGATAGCTATTAAATAAATAAATATTAAATATATAGAAGATATTATCAGTAAAATATCTTTTCTATGGTCAAGGGTATCCCAAGATGCGATTGGAAAGCTTATTAATAAGAAAATAATAGTAGCAACAAAAAAAGACTATCAATGTACGCCACTTTTTTTTCGTAGAGCCAAGTAATAAAATTAACTATGATAATTCCTCCTATAATCTATTATGTGATGGATAGTTCCTATGATAATGTTTGAGTCTGGAAAAGCTTTCAATTTTTATCAATTGGAAAGAAAAATACCTAGGTATCAAACAGATGGTTAATCTGATTTTTTCCTATACCTATTTAATTTTTGTTTGTTATTATTTAATTGAGGTTTTGTCTGGTTAGGTTTTCTCGATGTAATGTAAAGTGCTGCGCAAAGCGCTGAGGTGACTAAAAATGACGCAATGCAATAAATACTCTCTATAGATCCGACATTAAGACTTGTTACAGTTAACAATCCGGACATCAACGTAAAGAAGATAAGCGGGATATAAAATATAAAGGAAAATTTTAGACATAACATTAGAAAAGCAACACATCCTAAGGTTGCTATCACTACTACGATTAGGAATGATGCTATAGCCATGGGAGAGATAATCCATGATAGGAGAGCCATATCTTTTTGTACTTCTATATCAGTTACCCCAGAAGTGTTCAGAGCATAGGTTATTAGCGAAAGGGCAGTCAAGTTAGCAAAAAAAAACGACGCAAACCCCCAGATAGTTGTAGTAGGCTGTATTAATTTCTTTGAATAACTTTTTTTGAACAATCTTAGATATGTTTTTATTACCAAAAAGTATGGAAGGTAGGAATGTAGCTGATATGTTGTAAAAAATAACTAAACCCAGCTCGGACACATCTTTGCTAACTAAGTAAGAAGTTATGATTATACTAAGTAGAACTTGTATTCCTCTTATCACTGCCCAGGTTTCATCCCAACCCCATTTTATTTCTTTTTCCAAATTCATTCACCTCGTAAGAATAGTATTTTTTGATTGCCGAAATTTGTTGCGATGTATTATTCAATTGCTTAGAGAAAGTGATGATATAATTAAAATTAGTTAAGAATTTCCTAATAATTGTTTTAATTATATAAAAGTGTGGTATTATATAATATATAAACTAGTTTATAAGGGATTTAATTACCCTAGATTGAGAGGACATCATAGCCTCTAAAGAAGCCTTCGATTAATTTCGAAGGCTTTTTGTTTGTCACAAATTAAATCTTTGGTGTAGAGCATAGTGAACAGAAAATAATTGTTCCATGTTAGGACGTTCTTTAGAATTTTCTCTGTAAGACCAGTTATACATTACTCTAGTTCTTTTTTTTCTTGATACGAGGGTTGGTAGGTGTTTTCCAAGAGTTTCCCAGGACCCCTAGTTCGTATAAGTGTTCTAGTGTTTCAGCAAGATTATCAATATCAGGATAGTTCTCTTGACGCGCGAGATAGAATTCTTCAATCTCTGGGAGTAAGAAATGTCGCGATTTAAAATTCTCAATCAACATCAAGCAAGCAGAAATTGATTTCTGGTTATCATGGATACTGATTTCATTTGTTAGTTCTCTATAAAACCATGCTGAATAAGTAGGTGCATAAAGTGTAAAACTATCCTCAGTAAAAGCCACTGCTTCAGGGTTATTTTTTTTTGATTAAAGAAAGATATTGTATTACATCTCGCGGGCGGCCATAGCTGTTAGAAAGTAAATATTCGGTGACATTTTTATATCGTACCTTGTCTGGAAAGAGTAAATTAAATAGTATTTCGTTGGAAAGTGTAGAGTATGCTTCAGTGCTGTTTCGTATTTTGGATAGAACCATATCAATTATTGGATGATTCCAAGGATTTTCACGTTCCCCACGTGTAAACCAATATAAATCAACAGATCCTTCTGTAACAAGTTTATTTGAATTGCTAGAATGCTCATGTAGTCGGGATAGGATATCATCTCGCATTAAAATAACTATTTTGGAGTGAGGGATTTTATTTCGTATTATTTTAGTATTTATGGATTTTGCAGCGTCTAACATAGATAAGAGCATGAAGTAGAATACTCTGTTTGACTCGATCTTACTAAAAATTTTGTTTTGATATTCATCAAGATCATCAAAGAATATCATTACTTGGTGTTTCTTTAAACAAGCCATAATTAATTTTTCAAGACTACTAATTTTTTCGTAGTATAGCTTGTTTTTAAAATCACTATTACCAGTTTCTTCAACGGTCGCCTCGCTTTCCAATACTGGTAATGTGCTAACTTTCCCACGTAATTTAGAACTACTTCCTTTCGAAAATTTCGACAACTTAAATATATCTTCTAGATTAGATTTATTTAGAAAATCTTTTAACTGTTTATATGGCTTACAAAAACGTTTGGCAACCCATCTTTTATTGAAACCATCTTCTAATGTCTCTGCGATATAGTAAAGGAATACCCATTTCCAAAATAATGTCATTTCTTCATCAGAAATATCGTCTTTTGAAAATTCTTCTAATTTCAACTTAACAAAATCTACACTATTAAAAATAGCAGAGGAGTGATTCTTTTTTTTTATCCAACGTATCCATGGCATAGTGTGCTAAGATAGTTTTCCCTGTTCCCTTTCTACCGGATATAATAAATTTTTCTGGTAAGAGTAGCTCTTCTGATTTTCCATCAGCAGTGTAAAAAAAGTTCTCTAAAATTATCCATAGTTGATTCAGATGATCCATCAATCTTACCAAAATTTAAATCTTTAAGTCGTACTGTCGGTTTTAGCAAGCCCATCTCTCCCTATTTTTCTATATGTATATATTATAAACAACATATACAAAGTTTGCCATAGAAAAAATTTCAAAAAGTAGATAAATTTTTTAAAGTTAGTCCTGATGCTATATTATTTAGTTTTGATTTGCTATAATTAATGTGGAAGATACTAACATGAGAGGGAGTGCCATATGCCGCATTACGAACAAGTTAGGCATGCGATATCTACTAGAAAGCATAGACTAGAGAGTATAGTAGATGGTATTAAGAGTAGGAAAAACGGTATTCAAGATGAAAATCACGAAATAGAGGAGAAAATGATACATAGGCTTAATCAAATGGAAGAGGAAGCTAAAGACATGATCTCCTACTGTGAACAAACAGAGAATGCTTTACGGAGGGAGAGATAAGGATGTCCACACAAATTGATATCGATACAACTTGGATTTTAAAACAATTACAAGTGGGGGAGCAAGCAGTAGTGGAGTTTAAGGCCGAAGCGACAACAATTCAGCACACATTGGATAAACTAAATAAGCAAGTTTCTCCCAATTTCATGACTCGCTACATCGAAGTAAAAGAAGGTTTAGGCAAGAAATAAGAGCCGACCAGTTCACGAAACTAAAGCAATCCTTGGTTGATAGTCAAGCCGCGGTACGAGCATTCATCGAAACCGATGCGAAGTTGGGAGGCAAAGGCTGATGGATTTTAAACTAAATATGGGAGAATTAGAAGAAGCGCTGACTTCCTTGCATAAAATGAAAGCAAGCTTAGAAACGCTGGACAGTGTTCTAGTGAACGTTCAGGATGCGGTGTCTAAGCAAAAAGGGAAATTAGCGGATACGCTTACTATTGAATTTGGCGCCCACCGTGATGATATTTCCCGGCAACAAGGAACGGTGACAAAACTCTTTACGTATTTAGAAAACTATGTGAATGATGTTAAAGATATCGATAGTCCGATTTATCGCAATCAGGATATGTTCATTGATGCGCGAGGCCTTCAAAAAGCGGCCGAAATGCAAGGTTATGCTTTAGATGACGCCAAAAGAGAAGTATTCCGTGTGCCACAGCCAAGCATCGAGCGCATACCAGATGATCCAGATGCATTGTGGGTGATGCGTCATAACCAAGGTTTGATGGAAGACTTAGATGATTACCTGAGGCAAAAGTTGACGCAATTACAACAAAACGAAGGCGAAGCGATGCACCGCATTAGCCAAGATATGCGACGTCTCATGGAAATGGATCACGTACACGCTTCTACAATCGAGAAAGATTATCGCCAATACGATCGAAATAAAGTACGGCAAATCGGTGCTTCTACGAGAGATTCTATTTTTAGATTCGGCAAAAGAGCGATAGAAAGTTTGAAACATCCAGAAAAGCAATTAGAAGGGCTTGTAAGCTTGTTTACCAATTTAAAAAGTGATCCGTCTGGTACGGTAAATATGCTTTGGAGCAGTATAGTGGATAGTTATTTGGAACCGTATAAGAGTGGTGATGCGTATGGTTTAACACAGACTTCTATTTTATTCGCAGGGGCCATCGGAATTACGAAAGGTATATCAGACATTAATAAATTATCAGGCATAAATAAAGTACGGTCATCAACGGAGGTATTACTGAGGCAAACTACATGTTCGCCAGATGAACTATTTAAATATTTGAATGGGATAAATAAAGATGCTGCTCAGGTGTATCTAAAGACTGGTAAGTGGCCAGATAGTGTACAAATACCTAAGAATTCAAGCGTGTTAACACACGAGGGAAGAATTGACTGGGCGCAAGTACCAAACGATGGATTTAAGCTAGACAAATTCGGGAATCCAATTAAAGAAGCATATATACCTAAAGTGGGAGAAGTTATTGATAGATATGGGCCAGTAGAGGGAAGGTTTACATCCCCTCTTGAAAAAGGTAAGCCATTTTCGTATGATAAGCGCTCGTTGCCATATATTGAAGATATGTCTAAATATCATCAATATAAAATTACGGGGAATTTTAAGAATATCAAAAAATATTACGATGAATGTCTTAACATTGAATTGAAAAATGATATAGATGATTACATGAATACTTGGGGTCTGACTTTTGAAGAGTTGGCTATTCAAAAAGGCGGTATTGCCAAAGGTTTTGGCGCAAATGGTGGTGGTGTACAATACCAATTACCATTACCCGCAAGTATGCTAGAGGGATTAAAACTATTAAAGATATTATAGGAGGAGCTATTATGACGCGAGAAGAAGCTAAAAGAATTTTAGATAATAATAATTTATCAAATTATATATGGTTTGATAATTCCAGAAATGAACCAAACTACGTCGGGATTAATGAGAGTGAAAATGTATATGAGGTTTTTGCAACATCAGAGCGTGGAACACCATCAGGAATCAAAGTATTTTCTTCAGAAGAAGAGGCGTTAACTAATTTTATTTCAAGAGTAGAGTCATTAAATAGATTGCTAAAAAAAATATCCAAATGGTTTTTAGATTATGAACATTTTAGAAGCTAATAAAATTATTGAAAACGAAGATTTACAGAATTACTGTTTTTTTCAGTAGTGATGAGAAACATGTCGATACACTGGTCATCAATAAGAAAGATGGTCAGTGGATAGTCTATACAAATGGTGAGAGAGCCGCAAAAACGAGTGAAAAGAAATATAATAGCGAGAGATTTGGCATGGAGCATTTGAATAACTGATAGGGACCTCAAGTGGACAACTGGTTTCACTGAGGAAGTACGACGGCTTATTAAGGTAGAACTTTGCTCCACTAATAAAATCTGGTATACTTATTCTGTACTCATCCCAAACATGAGACAAATAAAAAGCGACTACAGTGCTAGCTAGTCGCTTTTTATCAATTGTAGTGTGGGGCAGAAAAGGGGCAGAACCACATACCCTTATACACTTTTGTATACTTTTCACTTGTGAAATGAAATATGGAAATGCCTCTATATGAACCCTTATGCTCTCATGCAATGTGAAATACTTAGCGGCACGCATAATTGAGGGCCTAGTGGGGTAAAACCCGTGGAGGTTCAAGTCCTCTCGGCCGCATCATTTTGGATTAAGAATACTGTAATATCAATAAGTTTGTGAGTCCTGCGCGTATGTCAATTCCGCCACGACCGCAAGCTTTTTTGATAGGCTAAATGAGTCTCTGACCTAGTGGGTAAGTCTAGTGGGGAGGTCATTTTTTTATGAGAAGAAGTAATCGATTAAGTATAGAAGAGAAGGCAATCGTTTATCAAACGATTGTGCCTGATGATGATTTTGTATTAGAGGAATTTATGCGATCAAGAAGGATTAGAAATGTAAGGGAAACGACTATTAAGTACTATTGAGTTCCAAGGTAAGAAAGGTTGGTTCTCTGCTGCTGTAGACGTTGATACACTAAGAATCCGAATATGCCCTACAATACGCTGTCAAGGACGTTCTGACTCGTGCGGATCCGCGTTGGGGTGGCAAAGCTCCTTCCGAATGAAAAAAAAGGGTGAAACAGTAAACGTTATCGTTATTGTTAGGGACTGGCTAAAGTGCTCCAAATCCGGAATTGTTGGCTACTTGCCGAATGATAATAAACACCTAAAGAAAAACAAAATTGGCAACCTCACCACCTGTAGGCTGTGGTGAGGTTGTTTACATAAAAACGCTATGGATCGTGGTTTTATTTTGATTTTTATGGTAGCATTAAGAAAATAGAACTTAAGGGAGATTCCTATGGAAAAAATTCAGAAATTTATCAACGTCTTGTTTCTAACATGTGTATTGATGCCAGTAACGCTCTTCATTTTCCCATCTGCACTTGCAATAGCCGATGGAGCTAAAGGTGCCAGCTACCTGTATGAATTTGGTGGGCCTGTGCATTGGCTAACAGTGAGTAGTGACAACGGGAACAAAAGCGGGTTTATTGATGCCGCTTTTAAAGGCAACACTGGTGTCTCGATTCATTGGTTAGCCACGTTATACAGCTTCTTCATGATTCTTGTGGTGGTATATTTGGCTACCCTCATAATAAAAAAAATTTCGTCTGGAACGTAAAAGAAAACAGCATCTATGAGTTTTTACAGATGCTGTTTTCTTTTACGTTGTAAGAAAGGGTTTACATATCTGAAAATTTTGTGATATAATCTATATGTACTATAAATTATACAGAAAGAAGGAAATTTAAAGATGCAAAAGTTCAAAATTATTACCGCTTTTTTACTAGGTTTTTCGCTAGTGTTTGCGGGTACAACTGGTGCGCAAGCTTACGTACTAAAGAGTAACAAGTTGAGTCATCCTAAAGCCGCGTATTACTGGGTTGATCCAGCTTTCAAAAAGTATTCGAATGCTCGAGAACACGTTTTGCGAGGCCCGTTGGCTTGGAACCCTACACCTGAAATCCAATTCACAAAAGAGGTATCAGTTATAGGCGGCGCAGATGTAAAAATGCAATACATCGATAAATATTATGGCGATACTTATGCGGTACATAGAGGGAGCGGAAACATAACCTTTTATAAAAAGTGGAGAGTAGAGCTTACAAACATGCAACGGAAAGAAACTGCTGCCCATGAAGTAGGCCATGCTTTGGGTCTCGATCATACGCAGTCGAAAAATGATAACAATTCTTTAATGAGACGCTACGGCTTCAATAATAAGGATTGGGTCCTAGGCGACGACAAAGCAGGAATAGCTAAAAAATAATTGATAGCGAGGAGATGACAGGATGAAAAAGGGAATTATTGCGATATCATCTTTAGCAGTGCTTGGACTTGCGCTATTCTTGATATTCGGGAATCCATTTGTAGAGGAACAAAAAGCTAGCGGGAAACCGTCTGTAGAGGATAAAAAAGTTAGTTGGGATGGCAAAACAGATGGCTACGCATCTGCAAAAGAGATGAAGGAACAGGTTGGAATCATCGTAAAAGGGAAAAAAGTAAGTGAAGACGAAAATATCGTTTTAGATTCAGAGATATCAGAAGAGCCTGCAGGAGGTTATACGAAGTCTTCTTTTAAAATATCCAAAGTGATAAAAAATAGTGAAGCTGATGAGTCAATTTCAGCGGGTAACACTATTGATATTTCGGAAACTGAATTCTATGATAAAAAAAAGTAAAACTACTTATACAATAAACGATTATGAAAATATGAAACAGGGCAAGGAGTACGTGTTGTATTTGAAGCCGATAGACGAAGGCATGTATACAACAGCAGGTGTTACCTTCGGGAAAGTACCTGTTAATACCGACGAAACAGAGTTGGTAGAATCTGATGCTAATGAACCAGTAAATGAAGTTATCAACGAAGTGCAACAAGAGTTGGATAAATAAAAAAGTGGGGCTGAAATGGGGCTGAACAAGCTAACGAATGCTAACGTATGGGAACGTATGTATGTGAGTTTTTCTCTGGAAACGCTGATTTTATGAAGGATTATAACGTAGTGTATTGTGAAATAACGAAGCGTTTGTTAAATTGAGGGCCTAGTGGGGTAAAACCCGTGGAGGTTCAAGTCCTCTCGGCCGCATTGTTGGGGTTGTTCCATCTTGGCTTGTTACAACCCCAATATTCATGTGAACGTATGTGAATATGAAATCGATTAGAGTATATGAATAAGCTTGCGAGTCTGGTTCTTACGCCAGGTTTGCAAGTTTTTTGTATTTTAAAGGAGCCTTTGAAAGAGCGGAAATTAATTGATTGCAATAAGGTTGACATGTTTTATCAAAATTTACCTGACAGCTTCCATAAAATTAGGTATAATAGAAGAAGCTTGATTTTTGACATCGTACAGAGAAGGAGAGATATAACTATGGTCAAGATTAGTGTAAACAGAGATACCATGATGAAACATGCGGCTGATTTGAGTTCTAGTGTGCAGGGAATGGCGTACCATCCTATGAAGAATGGGAATATGTCGTATACGCAAAGTAATTCCATGTCGCAATATCGGGAGTGTTTGCTGTCGTTATTGGATGGCGTGGAGACTTTTGAAAGCGTTGTGCAAGAGGATGCTAAGCGTATCAAACAAATTGGAGAGGCTTATGCACAAAAAGATAGAGAAGTTGGGCAGAAGCTACATTTGGAGGTGCGCTAGGATGGATCAAAAAATGGAGGCGTTACATCAGAAATTACAAAAGATGAGGCGGGAAAAAGAAGTACAGGAAGATGCGTTATATGCGATACGGCAAAAACAAGTGCGGTTAGAATCGGCGGAATCGGAATTATTTCATATGGAACGAGAAAAATCGAATTTGGTCGCGCAAGCTCACGAAGTTTGGCAAGGAAATCACGGGAGAAGTGTGGCACATGAAGCGGAAGATATAGCGCATCAGAATTGGCGTCAACTTCGGCGGACGGTGGAGGACTCACGAGAAGCTTTACAGCAGGAGCAAAAACGGCTACAAAATAATGTCTATCAGCTAGAGGAAGAGCAGAAACGGATACATAAGGAGTTGTTGCTATGACGCGCATTGACATTGCGGAGGTAACACATTTCAGAAGCCAGCTCCGAGCAACGAATCAAGAAATAACGCCACGAATTGAAGCTGTCAAACAAGCCGTGACGAACTATTTAAATGATGATCGATAACAGGTGAAGCGATTCAGGCGTCGAAGGAGTATTATGCAGGTGCGTATATCCAGTTATGTGGATCGATTAAACAAGCGTTGAGAATAAGCGAGGACGTGTTACAGCAGTATATTCAGGATTTTCACAGTCAAGTAGACCATTCCCATAACGCAAGGCTTGACGCGGATGGTATTTATGATTTAGACCAAAAAATCAATGGCTTTGAGAATCGGATGGAGAATTTAACAGCAGAAATCAGCGCGATTAATGGCACGCAAAAAGCATCCGAGCTGAATTATCTCGCGACTCAGATATTTGAAGCACATAAAAAAGAGGAGATTTTGGCTAAATATCTTGATTTTGAGCGGAGCCATGCTAATTTTTTCAGAGAGTTAGGAGAATTAGCGCATTGTATTAAGCAAGCTTTGCGGGATATTCAGAAAAATATTCGTTTTGATAGAGCGACAGGAACGTATGGTGTGGATAAATTAAATCCAACTAATTTTAAAGAACTTTCTAGATTATACGCCAGTCAGCAAGCAATTGATGATAAAATAAAGGAAATCGAGGACATTGGTTTGACGCCTGTGATTCCGAATGGGAATAGTGCTGGATTTATGATGCATGATGGGCACCTGAATACGACGGCTACACTTGGATTTGTGAATGAGCAGATGATCTATTGGCAGAATGAATCAACTTTCCGAGAACTGTTCTTGGTGGGGTCTTCATATCGTGTGCTATATGGTATCGATGCGGTGACGGGACAGCACGTGACAGACTCGAGATTAGCATTTGATCTGTTAGTATTGGCAAGTAGCGCTTTCGGTGTTAAGGCCTTTACAACGCGAGCTGGGGTAGTTAGAATGGCGTCGTTTGATAAGAACGTTGTGTTGAGGAATATCGAGGAAAGCAAGGCAGCACGAGAGAGTTCTAATTTTAGCGTATATGCAACGAAGGAAAAGATTGTTCTGCAAAATGCTGAAGCTAATCTGATACCTAAAAGTAAGCCTATGCAGATGCATCATTACGCTACAAATAAAAGTAAGACTTACACGCATCAAATGGAAAATGTGACTAAAAAATATGGCTTAGATTTAGATGAATCTTGGAATAAAGAATTATTACCTCATCAGGGCAGGCATCCAAATGCGTATCATGAGTATGTTCTAGATAAACTGAATACGTATGATGCCATCGCACAAGGTGATAGAGAACTATTCTTAGAGTTATACGAGGAATTGAAATTTAAGATTCGAGTTAATCCAGATATGCTTTATAAAGAGTACTGGTTGAACTTAAAATAGGAGGAGCAAACATTGAAATATTATAAATTGCTTATGGATAGTAGTGGTGAGAATGATATTGTTTGCCATTATGAAAATAATTATGGTATTCAGCAATATGACTTGAAAATGGGGAAAAAATTTGATGGCTGGGATGATAACTTTGAATTTTATTATGATATAACAGAAGGAGAGGTAGCCACGGATTATTTGGCTAATGATATGGGGTGGTTAGTTGTTTCTGGTAAGTTTAAAAAAGTGATGGAAGATCTAGGAATTCAAGCAGAATTTTTTGCAGTTAATATTAGAGAGAAAACGACTAAGACAAAGCTCAATAATTACTATGTTACTAATATAATTGAAACAGTTGATGCGTTGTGTCTTCCCGAATCAGAATATTTTGAGACAGTTACGAAGAAAGCAGGAACCATTTATACCATTCAAAAATATGCTGTTTATGGTGATAAATTAGTAGATAAGAATATGTTTAAATTACCTAATAGGCAAGAGATTCCAACATTCGTATCAGAAATATTTAAAGATGAAGTGAGTAAAAAAAAGTTTGACAGGTATGGAATTTTTAGAGATTAAGGTAGTTTAAGGTGTTTCTGAAAGTCCAACTCAAAGATTGGATTTACCCAAATAATACACAGGAGTGAAGGCATCATAAGGAGCAGAAAAATGAAATTAAAAAAACAAATGGAAATAATTTTAGAGAAAAGAAAGAGCTTAAACATAAATGACGATTTTGGAATCGAGAAGTGTTGGAACGAGATGACAGAACTATTATCTCAAAATGAGATGGAGACGATAAATTATCTTGAAGAAAGTACAGAAAAGGATTTATATTATATCAGTGAGATTTTTGAAGATGTATCTGAGAGATTTCAAAGTGAGCAATTTATCAACTGTTTGAGAAAACTTGATAAAAAATTTCCAGAGTTGGATATGACACAAGATATTGATATCGCAGAAAGCTATATTGGGAATTAAAAAGGTATCTTAATTACTTGGTTGTATGTTGATTGGGGGACTAAAATGAGCAGAGAATACCAAGTGATTGAGAATAAAGGTAATAT
The DNA here is from genome assembly GCF_000525855.1 of Listeria cornellensis FSL F6-0969. Lineage (GTDB taxonomy): Bacteria > Bacillota > Bacilli > Lactobacillales > Listeriaceae > Listeria_A > Listeria_A cornellensis. Next base: position 228,719 of record NZ_AODE01000019.1, on the reverse strand, counting down.
TGATGAATTAATAAGTACTTATTTTAATTTCATAAATGGGAGATATCTAGAAGATGCATTAAAAAACTTTGCTAAGAGGGAGGGATACGGACAGGAGATAGTCTTTGTTTATTTTCAATCAGACTTAGACGATTATGATATGGCACAATTACCAAGACCTCTAGATGAGAAGCATATTTTGATAGAATTGGGTTATCCAGCAGTTGAAACTGAGCAGATTGCTTATTTGGATTTTGAAACATTTTATGATTATTTGGAGGCAGGTGTAAGGAAAGAGGTAGAAAAGAGTTCAGAGGCTGCTTAGCTAAAACACCTAATAGTGGAAGTTAAACGTGGTTTACAATTAGTGTAAAAGTAACAAATAGAGAAGAGGAGTTTATATGGATGATCAAATATTGAAATTAGGTATGATTGTTTCTGAAATCGCAGTCAAAAATTCAGCAGAAGTAGTTTTCGAACAGATTAGAAGCATAAAAGGAAGAAAAATGATAAGCAAGCAGTTGTTGAACTAGAACAGATTATCCAGTCGCTTATTGAAGATAAAAATGATTTAATCGGCGTGGCGACAACATATGAACAAGAGTTTGTTGCGCAACAGCTAACAAAAGAAAATATTGATTATATTACTGATAACCTTATTCCTCTAATTGAACTAGTAACAGAAAATCAAGAAAATAAGGAAGAAAAACTGAAGATAAAAAAACAAATGGATGTTGTGAAGGCTTTTATTTCTCAAGAAACCTTAACTATATTGCAATTAATAGGTTTTAATTTCAAAAAAGCATTGGGAGAACCATTGACGGAAATCGCTAAAATATCCATTGAATCAATTGTGAAGAATAAAAATGAGATAGGTGAAAGTGAATTAGCTATTGAAAGAGATATTGAAATCTATAAAGTGCTTCAAAAGGAGGAGGCATATCAACGGTTGCTGGAAATGAAATCTTCGATGCAATAAAAAAATTTGGGGGTGTTTAAGAACTTGGGAGCAATTTTATAACCCCATTAGCAAAATAGAGAGGTGAATATCTGGTATTTAAAGTAACTATAAGATAGAAAGAAATTGATTAGTTGACGCATAAATTATGTTTTGGGTATTGGCTTCATTATTTATCAGAGCATTAAGAAGCTGAAAGCTAAGATAATTGTACTATTAGAAGTTAGAAAATGATTTAAATTAGAGAATTGGAAATAGGCATATATTGGTTGTGATGCTAGTGTGATTTATAGTTGTCATTATAGGAGGAAATTATTATGGTGAACGAATCGTCAGACGAAACTATCGAAATTGAAAAAAAGCATTGAAATTAAAGAAAATGAGAGTAATGATGATATTTATGGGGATGACGAGTTATTTTCAATAAATTCTTGGGGAGCAGATTTATCGTTTAGGGAGCTCAAGAATATGTATGATGAGGACGAGTTAATAAAACCAGAATTACAACGAAATTATGTTTGGGATAAGAGAGAAGCTAGTAGATTTGTAGAATCTATTTTATTGGGCCTTCCGGTTCCAAGTATATTTTTGGCAAGAACTATTGAGGAAAATTATTTAATTATTGATGGGTACCAAAGAATAATGACTGTTTATGATTTTATCAACGGCATTTTTACAAAAGATGACTCAGTTTTTAAATTAACTACCAACGTGAATAAAAAATGGAAAAATAAAACATTTTTGCAATTGTCAGTGACAGAGCAGAAAAGGATAAAGAGAACAACAATACATTCTATTATCTTTGAACAAAAAAAAACCAGAATACGATGATACTAGTATGTATCAGATATTTGAAAGGATTAATACAGGTGGAAGATCGTTATCACCTCAGGAAATTAGGAACTGTGTCTACCATAATGAAATCAATAATTTATTATTTGAATTAAATAATTTAAAGGAATGGAGAATATTATTTAAGCAAGCTAATAACGAGCCAAGAATGAAAGACATGGAGTATATTCTAAGATTTTTGATGTTTAGCAATGAAAATTTTCAAGGAACCACAGCAATCTCTCTGAAAAAAGAACTTAATTTATTTATGGATACTAATAAAAATAATATAAATGGTTCTAAATTAGAACTATATAGACGACAGTTTATAGAGACTATGACTCTCCTTGAAAAGATAAACACCAGTTCCTTTGAAAATTTAAATAGTGTTGGTCACCCAATGGGGAGGTTTCATCCTACAGTTTTTGATTCAATAGCGGTTGCAACTATAAGAGCAATTGAGAGTAATATAGAAATTCCTTGGTTGGATAATAGAGAAGAATTTGATAGGAGGAAAAAGAAACTAGTCAGTGATACTGAATATATAGAGTACATTACAATGAGAACGACTAATACAGCACATATCACAGGTAGAATAGAACTAGCATATAAATATCTTTATGGAGATGTTAGTCAATGATATATGCAGAATTTGAAGATCTATTGTATGAAAATTTAAGTGATTTGAATTCGCTTCAAACTATTATCAAGGAGCTATTGGAACAAAAGTTTGATAATAAAAAAATGGAACAAAGTAGTCATTTGACAAATTATTTTATTATCAGAGCCTGTGGAACGATTGAACAATGCTTAAAAATGCTCTTTTTTTTGTCACTTCAAGAATGGGACTACTAATCAATTTGTCTTGAACTATTTAGAACAGGCTTTAATAACGAAGAATAGTAAAAATCCTTCTGAAAAAATGGTTACTGAGACTATTAAAATGTTTGATGATAGTAGAAAATTTAAAACCGAATTGAAAAAATTTGTGTACAATTAATTTAGTAGCTACGTTTCAGCAGCTAGAGTCGTTAAGAAACTTAAGAAATCAAATAGCTCATGGAGATCGGGTTGTAACAGTATTTTCTGACATAACAGGTTACTTAGATAGTTGTTTGCTTTTGATTTTAGAGATTCAAAATACATTAAGTGTACGATACTGATGATTACTGATTCAAAAAAATATTAACAAACGAGAAGTTTATTAAATAATGTTGACAAAACCTCCCCCTCAATCTAATATAGTCTTATACTGCTAATTCAGCTCATTTAGCCAAACCTATTGGTATAAGCTCAGTATCTTAATTTCCAAAAAAGAGCAGGTTGAGGGCCTAGTGGGGTAAAACCCGTGGAAGTTCAAGTCCTCTCGGCCGCATTGTTGGGGTTGTTCCATCTTGGCTTGTTACAACCCTAATATTCATGTGAACGTACGTGAATATGAAATCGATTAGAATATGAATAAACTTGTGAGTCTGGTGTTTACGTCAGGTTTGCAAGTTTTTTTTGTATCTCAAAGTAGTTTCTGGAATGAGTTATTTTAAAATTTCGGCTCTGTGTCAATTGTTGGGGTGAAATATCGAGGTACGAGCTAGGGAATCCTTAGCTTGTACCTCTTTTTAGCCTACAGAAATGTCAAAATCTTCGATAAAGTGCTGGGCAAGTATTTTGGCGCGGAATCGTGAAAAATTTTGATAGCCATAAGAAGTACGCTTGATAACTTTCGTTATAAATACCGTAACTTTGAATAATAAAGTGAAGCAAAAATATTAAAAGGGTTAATAGTAGTCGAGACGGAGATGTTTTTGTGAATATGTTAAATTTATAACTTTTTAATTACGCATCAAACTAAGGAAAGAGAAGTTCTTTTTCTTTTTTTTTTTAAAATGTGAGCAAGTATACGCTTCTGGGTGAAGTTAATTTTTGGCTTATATAAAAGAGTTGTGACGAAAAAATGACGAATTTTTAAAAAAAATTTTTTTTTCTTTGTGATAGTATAGAAAAATAATAATGAATTTGTTACAATGAATTAGTTAGTTATTTTTGTAATTTTTGTCATTAAAAAAGGGACGCTTATATAATTATAGAATAGAGAGGAATATTTAATGAAAAAATTAATGTTAGGACTACTGCTAGTATTGCTAATGCTGGTAGGCGAAGGAATCAAAACAAGCGCAGAGGAAATGCAAGAAAAAGATATATTCAGTATTGAAGAACCAACATGGGTTTATAAATCAGGCATGAGTAAAGGCCGATATCATGATCGTCAGGACTTAGGTTTTATCTTACAGGCTAACACAGTGTTGAAAGTCCGACAATCCAACCCAGATTATAAGGCGAATCTGACTGTTCAACTGTTGGGAAATGATAAGAATAATGAAAAAACGGTAAGCGTGGGTACAGAATGGACGTCTATCAGCGGAACAGAGACACTAGTTCCTTTTGTAGATACCCCATATGGAGCATCTGGCGCAAAGTTAGAATATAAAGTGGAGGGAGATTTATCATCTAAGCCTCTTCCAATCTACACTTATCAAAGTGCCGAAGAAACTTTTTTTTGATACTTGGAATACGCAAGATGGAGAATATGCACTAATTCAAGGTAAAGACTTTCAACTTTTAGTTCCCAAAAAAGATAAAAAACTAGTCAGTAATTTAAAAGACTATACTTCTATAGATGCCTTGATAGAACATTATGAGGACTTATTTTCTATATTTAATCAAATAGCTGGTTTTGATGGTTCCTCAAAAACGAATCAAAATGGAGAAAATCGCTATTTCTTAAAAGCAGACAAAAATGGAGCTGGTGGAGCCTACTATAATGATAGGTGGACAGCTAACAGTTATGAATCAATAGATATGTGGGTAACGAAATTAGGTTGGGGAACCCTCCATGAAATCGCCCATGGTTATCAAACTGGTTTTGATGGACAGGGAATGTACACTGGAGAAGTCTCAAATAATCTTTTTGCTGTTCAATATCAATACGAAAAATACGGTAAAGATGCAGATAAACTCGGCTGGTTATTTAATTTCGGCAAAAAAGTAGCAGTCGAAAAAAATCTATATACGAAAATGATAGAGGAAAATGGAAGTTATAGTACGCTGGACTTACGTAGTCAACTTATTATTCTAACAATGCTAAAGCAAAAAGCAGGCAATGATGGATTTTCTAAAATGTATCAAGGTTATCGGAAGTTGGCAAGTCAACCAAATTTCAATAAGAAAGATTATCAGCTACCTGATTTGATGAATAAATATTATAGTGAAAATAGCAAACAAGATTTTACGCCAAGTTTAGAGAGATTAGGGTTGAAGCTTACTGGGAATCAAGCAGAAATAAATCGTTCTAAGGCTTATCCAGCAGTCGCTTCATTGGTAGATGTAGTTCCTAAAAGTGAGTTAGAACGAGCGCGTGATTTAATTGATCCAACCGTCTTGATTAACTCCAACTTTGAAATGGTTACAAATAGTGAGATTGTTGAATTAGGCTTGAAAGGCGAACTTAGCGTTTCACTGAAATCAGGAGATATCAAAGAGCTTAAAGGAATGACACTACAACTAAAAGAAGGAAATAAAGTAGTTCAAAAGCAAATCATCCAAAGAGACAGCGTAACATTTGAACAAGTTCCAAATGGTGTTTATACAGTAATGCTAACGGGTGAGAAAAGTTATCAATTTACGCAAGACAAAGCGTACGTATATGTTAAAGAGGCTCAGAATGAAAGCACAATAACAGTTCAAAAAATTAATGTAAGTAATTTAACGAATCAAAAGATCCAATTTGTAGGGTTAAGCTACACATTTGGCATGTTTTCAACGAATTTAAATGAGAAAAAAAGGTACTTTTTCTTTGTTATTAACTAATCCCCATAATTACTATGCAGGCGAATTATATGCGGAGATTATTGTGAAAAATTCATTAGGCGAAGTACGTTATGAAAAAAAGATAGAGGGCAAGGATGCTATTAAAGGTGAAGATGAATTCACGATGGATGTGGGAGATAGTGTCCAAATTTATCATGCTGAAACTAAGAACAGACTTCGTTCAACTAATGTTGGTATTGATATTACTAAGAAGATAAATACCTGGGTTATGACGAAATGGGGATTGCAGAATCAGTCTCTGAAAGAAGATGTGGAACAGAAGCTTATAGAAAGTATCGACTTAGAAGGTGATAGAATATTAAATGACGGTACAATTAAAGCCTCAGATTTAGAAGATTCTATGGATAAAAAACATTTTCTTCTTGCGATTAAGTCATTGAGTCCTTCGTATCAAACAGAATATTTAAAGAAATATGAGATTTTATTTCCAGATATCAGTGGACAAGATGATATTACGGTCAAATATGAAGGTAACGGGAAAATAACGGGTACGACGCGACTACCTAAAACAATGATTCGTATGCGAGTGAATGGTCAGCCCAAAACTGTTATTTTAACAGACGAAAATGGTATGTTCACTTATAAAAATAGTAAACTAGCCAAGGGTGATATGGTTCAAATCGAAATGAAAATAGATGGAATATACACAGCAGTCAAAGAAATTTTGATAGTGGGATTATCTGGTAACGAGTTAATACTTCAACCAGTGAGTACACAAGATAAAAAAGTAGTAGGGCACACCGTTTTGCCAGGTACGGTGCTTCGTATTAGTGTCAATGGTATCGCTAAAACAATTATAACAACCGATAATGAAGGTGAATTTGCGTATAAAAACAGTAAATTAGTAGCTGGTGACATCGTTCGAGTAGAAATGAAAATAGATGGAGTATATACGTCAGCTAAAGAAATCGTTGTAACTGGGTCTGTAGATAATGAATTAACACTTCAACCAGTGAGTACAAAAGATAAAAAAATAGTGGGAACTACACAGTTACCAAATACGTCTATCCGTATTAGTGTCAATGGTATTGCCAAAACAATTGTAACAACGGATGAAAATGGAATGTTCACCTATAACAGTAGCAAGTTCATTGTGGGTGATGTGATTAGAGTTGAGATGAAAGCCAATGGTTCATACACAGGCGCTAAAGAGGTAACTGTAATGGGAAATGAATAAGCATGTTAGGCTATTTTTTATAGGTTTATTAAAGCATTGGAACGTTTGCTACAAATACAAAATAAATGTTAGTAAAGAATAGAAATCTGAAATAATAGGTCATCAAAAGTAACAAGGTAAATAAAGAAGTGTAACTGATCCTAGTTAATGGGCAACATAAAAAAACATCTAATTAGACTGCTAATTGCTGATATTCTATCGGAGGTTCGTAGTCTAATTTTTGTTGCGATAACTAATGTAATCTATAGGGCTTTGTATTACAAGAGTGGAAGTAGAAATATAAACATGACGTATAGATCGTTCACTGTTAATTTTCCGTGCATACTCTTTATCAACGCAGCTATGTTTCTACTTGCAATACGCAAGATTCTTCATAATCATTTATTGTTTGACTCGTAGCAGAGAAGCAGCTTTTACTCTTATCAAAAAGCAGCACTTGTTAAATTCGTTGTGCCTGAATTTAACAAGTGCTGCTTTTTGATTTTACCATTATGGAGCGTAGGGGGATCGAACCCCTGACCTCTACACTGCCAGCGTAGCGCTCTCCCGGCTGAGCTAACACCCCGTGACGATAGAAACATTGTATCACAGGGATTTTGAGAGTGTCAATTTAAAAGTGATTCGATATGCTTTATTTTACAACATTAATCGAACTAGCCGTAATACCTGGCATCGCAATCGTTGCACCATTCGCGTCATCAAACGCATACGTGCCGTAAATCGTCCCATAAATCTCGAGGATATCGCCTTTTTTAGCGTCGGTAGTCCCCGTGTGAATTACCATCACGGTATCTTTCCACGTACTGCCAGCTTGCGTCATATTTACCTTCAAATATTTGGTCGCGCCGCCATCGATGACTTCTGCTACTTGCCCTTTTAAATAATACGATTCTCTCGCATATTTATCAGGATTTCCACTCAACATTGCAAAAGATATCTTGGCCGCGTTCGGTTTCGCGTTTTCTGTCACTTCTTTTTGCGCTTTTTCTTTCGCGGCTTCTTCTTGTTCTTTCTTCTCATCTTTAACCGCGGTCGGTTGTGTCACTTGAACCGTTGCGCGGGCCTCAGTCATGCCCTTTTTGCTCGCTACAACTTCATAGGATTTATCGCCTTCATAGACGTGCATTAACTCGAATTTGCCTTTTTTATCTGCATCAACGGAAACGTCGCCAATACTAACTGTAGCGCTCGGTGTTGTTTTTCCTGTGACTGTGAAGATGTCATTGGCGTCCGCCGTTACGTTTTTTTCATCTAATTGAATTATCATTTTATCGTTGGGGGTTTCTGCGTTTTTTTCGTTATTTCCGCATGCGGCTAAAAGTAATACTAAGCCTAAAAGCAGTATCCCGATGCCTTTTTTCATTTCTTTGATTCTCTCCTCTTACCTTGTTTTGTGAAGCTATCTCCATTATATAATCATTGCAAGCTAGATGAAAAGCGGATTTTCAGTTTTTTTTGTGGAAATTGTTTCTTTTGTGTCGAAATTAAGTAGCCGAGCGCTATGCCAATGGTCACGGTCGGGAAGAGGATGATCATCGCCATTATTTCGCGCGAGCCTTCTACAACATACCCGCCAATGATGCTTGATAGCCCTTCGATGCCTTTCGCGCCAACGGTCAAAATGAAAAAACTACTGATGAAAAGGACGACGCGTGGCGGTTGAGACGGGGACAGGGTGGCAAGATTCGCCAAAATGCCTGCTACAATCGCTGCAACAAAAGTGCCAATTAAATCTCCGGTCCACAGGCTTACGAGGATTTGTACGGCGTAAGTCAGGATGGCAAAAACGGCTAACCACTTCAAATAGGACATTGGAACGTTAAATGTTAAACATAATCCGAGGCAGAAAACGATGACAAAGAGCAAGATCACGAACGGATTCATGGTATTTGAAATATCGCCTTTTTCTAGCGTGTGCAATGTGGCATTCGCGACTTCCATGGCTAACAAAATACCAATCACCATTTGCAGCAAACACATAAATGCATAAACTAATCGCGCCGAACCAGCCGTTAATTTTCCGTAAAAAATTTCACCAGCCGCTGCGGACATCGTATCTCCTGGTATGCAGATGAAGAGCGCCGGAATCATCAGAAAGACTGGCCCATAGCTAATCGCGGTGTCATGGAAAAAGGTCAGCGTAATCATGCCGACTGAAAAGGACGCGATGAGTGGAAACAGCATGCCGAATCGTGTTTTCTCCAGAATGACGCACAGAAGTCCCGAAAGGAGTCCTAAAACACCACTAATCCACACTTCTGTCCACGTCGCAATCACGAGTGGCGCGAATCCCATCGCGAAAAAAGAGGTGCCAATGACGCGTAACCAAGCGGGATAAACCGCGGGCGCCGTTGCAATCTCCTGTATTTTTTCGTCGGCTTCCTCTAGTGTCAGGCTTTGTTCCACCCGATGAAGTAATGTTTTCACGGAGGATATGCGCGATAGGGAGGCGATTCCTGGTGTTGCTTGTACTGTCGAATGATCGATCTGCTCCCCGTCACGATAGGTCGTTATTTCTAAATACTCACTCAAGCAAAGGATATTCAGTTGATAGCCATATTTTTCAGCCACTTGGTGTAACTGTCTTTCTATCATGATTGTCCCTTCGCCACTTTCGACAAGTAAGACGCGTCCCATCGTCGAAATAAGTGAAATAAATGTTTGATCTTGCGTTGTCATTTTTCCACTTCCTTTTTAATATGAAATAATACGTTGTTAAAAATTATACCATAATGCAGTCTTAAATACCTTTTGAGCAGATGCCTTGCCAATTTTTCAAAAAAGAGTAAGATAGTTGATATATCAATTGATGGGTCAATTAATTGGTGAATCGGGGGGATTGGCATGGATGATGGCTGTTCGGAACGTGCGCTGTTAGTCGCGAAAATGCATGGTTTATGCAAAAATATGAATCAAACTTTCGAGGCAACGCTGCAAATGAGTGGGACAAAAGTGGAATTGCTTTACCGAATATCTTGTGCGCACGAGCAAAATCAGCAGGCGTTACAGCAGGCTCTAAATCTTGATGCTGCTGCGATTACAAGGCATTTGCGGAAGCTGGAAGAGGATGGTCTGCTCATTCGGGAAAAGCGGGCGCCGGATCGTCGGGCAACTTTTATTAAGTTGACGGGACTTGGGGAAACGAGATTGACCGAATTAATAGCGCAAAAAGAGGCTTTTCAGAGGCAGTTACTAGATGGTTTATCAAAACAAGAATTGGCGGGTTTTGCGGATATTTTAGAACGGATGTCAGCGAATATTACGCGTTAAATTTAGAGGAGGAAATGAATAATGAAAGCAGTTGTTATTGAAAATTATGGTGGTAAAGAGGAATTGAAAGAAGCGGAGGTCGCAACGCCAAAAGCTGGAGCAGGGCAGGTGGTTGTCGAAATGAAGGCGACTTCGATTAATCCGATTGACTGGAAACTTCGCGAAGGATACTTAAAACAAATGATGGATTGGCCGTTTCCGATTATTCTTGGCTGGGACGCGGCAGGTGTGATTTCGGAAGTTGGCGCGGACGTGACAGATTGGAAAGTTGGGGACAAAGTGTTTGCGCGCCCTGAAACCACGCGTTTTGGAACGTATGCGGAATATGCGCTGATTGATGCGCCTTTACTTGCCAAAATTCCGGACAATGTGTCATTTGATGAAGCGGCTTCGATCCCACTGGCTGGATTGACGGCTTGGCAAGCGTTGTTTGATCATGCAAACCTGCAAGCTGGCGAAAAAGTTTTGATTCATGCGGGTGCTGGTGGCGTTGGGACATTGGCGATTCAGTTGGCGAAAAATGCTGGCGCGCACGTGATTACGACGGCGAGCGAGAAGAATGCGGCCTTTTTGAAGGAGCTTGGCGCGGATGAAGTGATTGACTATAAAACAACGAATTTCGCGGATGTTTTGACGGATGTGGATGTTGTTTTTGATACGATGGGTGGCGACATTCAGAAGGATAGCTTCAAAGTGTTGAAAGAGAAAACGGGGCGTTTGATTTCAATCGTTTCGGAACCGGACCAAGAGATTGCTAAGGAAAAAAAATGTCGTGGCGAAAAGTATTTGGTTAGCGCCAAATGGGGACCAGCTTCAAGCATTTGCGGATTTAATGGCGGCTGGCAAGGTAAAAGCCATTGTTGGTGCGACATTCCCATTCTCGGCACAAGGGGTCTATGATGCGCATGCCTTGAGTGAAACCCACCATGCAAAAGGGAAAATCGTCATCAGTTTCAAATAAATGGATGTTTGTTCTCTTTTCATTGTGGTAAAGATATAGATGGCACAAAGCAAGGAGGGTTATACATGTTAGGAATTATTTGGGGAATCATCGTTATTCTGTTTGCCTTCTGGGTAATTGGATTAATTTTTCATATCGGTGGGGCGTTGATCAATATTTTATTGGTGGTCGTTCTGGTATTGGTTATTTGGAACTTGATTCAAAGCGCTAGAAATAAGCGTAAATAAGGACGACAACGCAAAACACGAAATAGCAGGAATCACGTCTTACCCAAAAAAGGGAGGCGTGATTCCTGCTTATTTGTGTTCGCTTTTTCGACTATCCTTCTAATTTCTTCAAATAAACGTCTTTCCAGTCACGTGCCAGTAAGTAGCGATGGCATGCTTGGCTGTACAGCAAGAACAAGGCGCTTCCGGAAAAAACGGCGGTGGAGCAAGTAGGAATCCTGCTGTGACGTCGGATGGATAGTGGACGCCAAGGTAGACGCGTGTGTACATAATCGTCAAAATAATCAAGAAGGCAACTAGTGCAATCACAGCGCGCTGCCAGAATTTCGATAGGGCAATAATCAGAAGCGCTGCAATCATGCCGTAAAAGGCTGTAGAACCTGTCGCGTGACCACTCGGAAAACTATAACCGCCTTGTGCGATGAGCATATCACTTGGGCGCTGACGGGCGATAATTTGTTTGATAATCCACGGTAATAGAGCCCCGCCAATTAACACGACTCCACCAAACCAAATGGCGATGGTATAGCGTTTTAGTACAAGGAAAATGACTAGAAGTACAATCGTCATGAAGACAATCGCGGCAACCCCGCCGAAGTTGGTGATGAACGCAATAAGATCGGTTTTTGATGTTGAGATATTAACGCGGATCATGTCAATCCAATAGGTGTCGAAATTGGTAATGAAGCGGGCATTCATCGCCACACCCAGTAGCATGATTAGAAAGCCGAGCAAAGTAATCGTACTAAGTAAAAATAAGATGTAGGCGTTTTTTTTTCGGATGAGTCATGTGAAGTCTCCTTTTTGATCGATCCAGTCGAGTACGGTCTGAATTTCGCGATCCCAATATTCCCAGTTGTGTTCACCAGGTGTTTCTTGATAGATATACGGCAAATCAGTTTGCTCTATTTGTGCTTTGAAATGAAGGTTATTGCTATAGAGGAAATCTTCCGTACCACAGAGTTGCAAGACGCGTGGTTTGGCCGTGAGATTATGGAGTAGGGCGAGTAAGTCGTTAGAAGACCCGCGATGTTCTGCGATGGCGCCAAATGTTGCTTGCATCTCAGCTTCACCTTCAGGTCGTGCTTCGCGTAATCCTACAATGTCCAGGGCGCCAGACAAAGAAGCCATGCCTGCAAATTTCTCAGGGTAGTGAAGTGCCCATTTGAATGCACCATAGCCGCCCATCGAGAGTCCAGCGACATATGTATGTTTCGGATCGGTCGGTAATTTGAACCAGCTGTGTATCGTTTCTGGCAACTCTTCACTCAAAAAAGTCCAGTATTTGTTGCCTACCTGCATATCTGTGTAAAAACTACGGTGGACTTGTGGCATCACAATCGCGATATTACGATTTTCAGCGTAACGGACAAGCGATGTGTTTGTGAGCCATGCCGTGTCATCATCGGATAAACCGTGCAATAAATACAATAAGCGCATTGGTTGTGTCGCGTCGATTTGGTCGGGAATGAAGACTTGCAAAGACGTGCGTAATTGCAACGCACGTGATACAAAATGTGTTGAGAAAATAGCCATGTGAATCAGCCTCCTTTTTTATTATCAGTATAACATAAACGATTTCTAGGTGATGCGTTAAAAACATTATTATCAAAAAAGTTCTGTTTGCAGTAAGTTATTCAAAGTACGCTGTTTAAAATGAAAAGAGGCACCTGATTGACAGGCACCTCTTTTCGCTTATTTCAACTCCAAGTTCTTCGCTAAAGAATCATGTAATTTCTGACGTTCTGCATCGGATACATTGTAATACCAAATGCCGTCCATCTTACCACCTTCACCAGCAACTGACATATTTTCTACGTTATTACGCGCGGAAATATAGTTTTTGGCGATACGTGTAATATCGGTCATTGTTAAATCGGTTTGCATATTTTTGCCGACCGCGGACAAGATTTCATCAAAGTTCCAGAGTGTTTGCGTCGTTGCGACTTTCTCAACAACGGCTTGGATTACTTCTTGTTGACGCATTTGACGACCAAAGTCACCGCGTGCATCGGTTTTACGAATACGAACATAGGCCAAAGCATCCGTACCATTAAGCGTTACATTGCCTTTTTTGAACTCTTTATCCTTCAGGCTGATATCCATATCATTGTAAACTTCAACGCCACCAACAGCATCGACCAAATCTTTCAGGCCTTCCATGTTGATTTTGATGTAATAGTTAATCGGAATACCATTTAAAAAGTTCGTTACCGTGTCTTCTGCCATCTTCACGCCACCGTAAGCATAGGCAGCATTGATTTTATTCGTGGAATCATGTCCGATAATTTCGGTACGTGTATCACGCGGGATACTCAACATTTGTGCCTTGTTTGCTGTGCCATTCACCGTTGCCACAATTGTTGTATCGGAACGCCCAACGTCGCCTTCGCGTTGGTCAATACCTAAAATCAAGACGGAGAATGGGTTGCCCCCATCTAGCTTGACGGGGTTTGCAGTTCTGCCTTCTACAGGCTCATATATTTTATCCATGGTCGACTTTGTTTGGAACACGGCATATCCAACGATGCCTCCTAAAACTAAGAATATACCTAAAATAGACCATAGGAAAATTCTTAGACCAGTGCGTTTTTTTCTTTTTTTGTAGCTGTGCGTTTTTCAGCGCGCATTTGCGTCTCAACCTCTCTAAATGAAATTTCTCTCAACTCCCATTTTACTACATACTGTTAAATAAGTCACTGATAAGTCCATTAGTTTTTGATTAGAAATAAATAGATCTCTATGGATTTTCATTGTTTTTTTTTCAGGATTGTGGGTATACTGGTAGAAGTATGAGTCTATACATAAAATTTGTACGAGGGAGCACGAGGAATTATGTTGACAGTTATCTTAATATGTTTTTTAGCCTCGCTGCTGTTAACCCCTGTGGTGAGACGAATTGTACTTAAATTTGATATTACGGATAAACCAGATAAAAGAAGAATTAATGTGGTTCCGATACCGAGCTTGGGTGGGGTGGCTATTTTCATCGCCTTTCTCATCGGCATGTTCTTATTGCCAATCGATAGAACGCTATTATGGCCGCTTGTTATTGGCGCTAGCGTGATTGCAATGACCGGTATTCTGGACGATATTTTTGAATTAAAAGCGAGGTACAAGTTGATCGGTCAGCTTCTCGCGGCGGGTATTATCGTTTTCTGGGGTGGAATCAACATTACGTTTATTAATTTGCCATTCGGCGGTGAGGTTTACTTCGGCTACCTGTCGATTCCGCTGACAATTCTGTGGATTGTGGCGATTACGAACGCGATTAATTTGATTGATGGGCTGGACGGATTGGCGGCTGGTGTTTCGACGATTGCGCTGTTAACCATCATGGGCATGGCTTTCGTGATGGGCGATCCGCTTGTTATCATGATTACAGCGGTGCTTGCAGCTTCGACACTCGGATTTCTGCCATATAATTTCTACCCCGCCAAAATTTTCATGGGTGACACGGGAGCATTGTTCTTAGGATATATCATCGCGATTCTTTCGTTGATGGGTTTCAAAAACGTTACTTTCATCTCGTTGATTGTACCGGTACTTATTCTAGGCGTGCCGATTTTCGATACGATTTTGGCTATTATTAGACGGATTGTACACAGGACTCCGATTGCGATGGCAGATAAATCGCATTTGCATCATAGTTTGATGAAGCTCGGGTTTACGCATCGCCAAACCGTGATCCTGATTTATGCGATTTCGGCGCTATTCTCGCTTTTCGCGCTTATTTTCACAATGTCGACATTCTGGGGATCGTTCCTACTCATCTTGGTACTGCTCGTGATTGTGGAGTTTTTCGTGGAAGTGTTAGGCTTAGTAAGCCAGAATTATCGACCAATGATGCGACTTTTGCGAATCGAACGGATTGAACGAGAAGAGGAACAGGAATAATGCGTAAAGAACTTATTACAAATGGTACCTATAGATTGGACACTTCAAAAAAAGGAGTGTCCAACCTATAGGTATTTTTTGTATACTTAAATAAAGGAATATATCCACCAGAAAAGGAAGAAACCATGAGCAAAAAATTATTCTCAGATATTGAAATCCAAAAACTAAAACAAAATTCCAATGTAAGAAACGTCTCGCCACGTGCCATCACATACTCTGACGCTTTCAAGCATATCTTCGTGGAGCGCTATCTTGCAGGAGAATAACCGCGTGCTCTTTTTGAAGCGCACCATTTCGACGTTGCCATTCTAGGGATGAAGCGTGTCGAACAATGCGCATAGTATTCTTTCTGGTCAAGTTGCCATTCCACGAATGATGTGAATTTCTATGCGCAATGGGCAGCGGATAGCTATACCATTCAATTTACGTTAAATGGTGGAGATTCCGAGATACCAGTAGCCCAAGTATTACGCGTGGGAGAATACGTAACTGAGCCAGCCGTACGAAAAAGGGCGGGCTATCTATTCCAAGGATGGCAGGGAAGTGTAGATGGAGAAGAAATTATGTGGGACTTTAATCAAGATACAGTATCCGACCAAGATATGACGTTAACAGCGGTCTGGAAGCAAGCGAATAGTATCCCGGTCGATCCAGTCAATCCGGTTACACCGGTGACGCCAAGTATCCCAGTGACGCCAGCACTCCCAAACCATCAGCATACAGTAGAAAATAAAGGCTATCAAACAGTACAAAAAAATAAGTAAACAACCCGCAAAAAAAATCAAAAACAAACACAAGCAACTCGAAAAGATTACCCAAGAGAGGAGAAACATCGAGTATAGCATCGCTAATGATAGGGGTTCTATTTATAATGAGTGGTTTGGTACATTTGGTCGTTAGAAGAAGAGATTGAACTACCATTTTTATGTATAATACAAAAAATAATTTCGTAATGTGAAAAACTATACTATGATTTTATTGGAGTATAAAATTACACAATGTAGCTATAGCAACGTTTGTAAGCTTTTAGAAGTAGCATTTTTATAGTAAAATAAGCATAATAAAATTCACAAAAATGCCACAATTGAAACGTGTTAGCTGTGTTATACTTAATACTATAAAATGTAACAAAATTAACAATGTAACCGTTTTGAAAATACATATAATTAGGAGGAACACAAAGTGAAGAAACTAAAAAGCAGCATCGCGGTATTATCGATCGTGGGATTATGTTTGCCGAGCGTCGTGATTGGCATGCCAGTAGTCGCAGAAACAATGGTAGAAGGAAGTGCGAAGTCGGCGAAGCTAGGTGCAGAAACAGATCCTACTGAGAGAAAACTTATATCTGAGTGGGTAGAGGACCCTTGGCTTGCGATATATATCTGTGAGACTCTTGGAATTTCATATACAAGTCAAGTCTCAAGAGCTAGTATAGAGAGTAAAAAAAACGCTGATAATATCGGATGAATATGATACCACTAAAATTAAGTCTATGAAAGGGCTTGAAAATTTTAAGAATTTAACTAGACTTTCATTTACTGGTGGAGATGTACAGGATTACAGCCCACTAAAAGAATTACACAAATTATCCAATTTATCTTTGGGCAAATTTAATAGTATGAATCTAGATTGTATTAAAGAGTTGACACAATTAGAATATCTTTCCATTTATGACAGCCCTATTATAGATATTTCAGATTTATCAAACTTGAAGAGTGTGAGAAATTTAGCTGTACTCAAAACCCAAGTGAAAGATATCAGTGTCATGAACCAGATGCCTAGTTTAGGTTATGTGAGATTTGAGGGGAATCAGATAGAAGAATTACCAACATTACAAAACTCGAATCAGATATATTATTTGTCACTGAACCAGAATAAGATTAAGTCTGTCGAGGGTTTAAAGGGACTAGATGCGTTAATAAGGCTATCGATTATGGATAATCAGATAGAAACATTAGCGCCTTTACGAGGATTAACAGGCTTGCAAGAGTTAATCGCCATGAGAAATAAGATTCAAACAATGGAAGGTATAAATGAAATGACGGGACTTCAAGAACTCAGTTTGACAAATAATGAGTTAACGGAAGTGATGCCAGTGACAAATCTTACGGCGTTAAAGAAATTTTCTGTAGCAGTTAATCATATTTCAAATATAACTCCATTTAGGGATATCCCTGACACCGTGAATTGGGATGCTGGTAGTCAATTTTTAAACTTACCTAAACAACGCATAGGTAAAGGAGACTCTCTAACGGTTATAAACTCAGTTATTGATGAGGAAAATATACTTGTAACCAATATTACACCGCGGAGTGAAGGGATTTTTTATGAGAGCACGAATACGATTACATGGAATGGGTTGGATGGCGAAGGCTCTGTCTACTATGTTTTTAGGGGGAGTAATCAGAGCCATTTATTTTCAGGTTTCGTATATGCGCCCTATGAGGTAGTTGAAAAAAGGATGCTTACTTTTGATAGTGATAGTGTGGCCCCACAAGCTCTTGTGTCAGGTGGTAAAGCTATAGAACCAGAGACAGTGGCAAAGAATGGGTACACCTTTCAAGGATGGACTTGGGAAGAAAATGGGATAGAAAAGGTGTGGGTTTTTGCGACTACGGTGATGCCGGATTATGATGTCTTATTACAAGAAAAGTGGAGCTTAAATAAGTACCAGTTGGCCTATGATGGTAATGGAGCAGACGAAAATAGCCTTCTACCAAGTAGCCAAACATTCACAGTAGAAGAAGTAGCAACAGTAGTTGAGCCAACAAGACTTACAAAGAAAGGATATCATTTCTTAGAATGGAATTCGAAAGCGGATGGAACGGGAGAAAATTATGCGACTGGCGAACCTATTTCGGAAGCAAGTGATATAATGCTGTACGCACAGTGGGAGGCCAACACATATACGATTCAGTTTGAGCTAAATGGTGGAGATTCAGAGATCCCTGGAGCGCAAATATTAAATATGGGAGAATATATAGAAAAACCAGCAACCCCAACAAGAGCAGGCTTCGAATTCCAAGGTTGGAAAGGAATGGAAAATGGCAAAGAACTCATGTGGAATTTCAACCAAGGTACGGTATCTGATGAAGATATGATCTTAACGGCGGTATGGAAGAAAGAAAATAGTGCTCCAATAAACCCGGTTACATCTGTTACGCCAAGTATTCCAGTAACACCTGTACTTCCGGTTTCCCCTAATACTCCAGTAGCATCGGTGCTCCCTAATGATCAGATTACAACAGGGGATAATGGTAAATCAATGGTACAATATGCAAGTAAACTATCAGTAGAAGTAGAACCAAAAACAAAGGTGAAAACGAACATAAAAGATGCAGTAAATCAGAGTATATTACCTCCGACTGGAGAATCTTCTAACTCGCCGATAACGATGATTGGTGGCATTTTGGCGATGGGCGGATTAGCATATCTCATTATTAGAAGGAGATTCTAATAATAGATTGGGTATAGAAGGAGGTGATTGTGAAAAGCATATTGACAAAAAATGAATAAAGAAAATACGAGGAGGAAAATGGATGAAAAAAGCAGTTATGACTAACTTTAAAGCAAGCGTTAATAGAGGGGAATATGCTAGTGAAAATGTTGAATCTTGGAGAGCGTTGATGGAAACACTTAAATCAAGCGAAGAGGAAGTCATCCTTCAGTTTGGAGAGGGGGAATATTTTTTCAATGAGGCTATCGAGGTTATCTCCAATATAACTATAAAGGGAGCTATTATGAATGGTGAAAAGATGACCACTCTAACCTTCATTCATCCTGGCTCTGGAATAGTAACAGGATTAAAAATACAACCGATTGAGGGGGTTGTTAGTGATACCCTTACTAATGTATCGTTCAAAGATATTCAAATACAATACGCCACATTCGACGATACTGTTCCTGCTCTAACCTATGAGGAGGAGGATCCTGCCAAAAACTATTCCCTAATCACCTTATTACGACCATACAGACATAGTTACAATGAGTATAGTGGCTTATCCAATATTAGTTTCACAAATGTTCATATAAACGCAAATGAACGTGGACATGTGGCGCTTAACTTAGGGGGAATTAAGAATCTAATAGTCGAAAATTGTCGAGTTGAGGGGTCTGGTTATGGGAATGGTATCGGTGTTGAATATAGTGAGGGGGTATCAATTAAAAATAATATTGTACACAACACAGGCCGTGCAGGTGTCCAACTATATCGCGGTAATAAAAATGTTGTAGTTGAAGGAAACCGTGTAACGGACTGGATGCAACGTTATGGTGTGTATCATTACTTTTATGTAAATAATGAGGAGAAAGTAACGGAAATGTTTGATGCTGGAATTGATAGCTATGGGCCACATAATGATGGTATTCAAATTCTAAACAACATGGTTCAAGTAGGAGATGCGTACATGGACGAAAATCCTTGTAACAAAAAAAATTAATGATTTAATCACTAAGAACAATCAAGGTAAGCCACTGCTTAAAACGCCACATGTTTATTATCAACCATACCGTCTAAGCGGTGCCAAAAATGTAGTGATGGAAAATAATAGAGCAATTATCAAGAGTATTCATGCCTTTAGTTTCTTATTTATAGCAGAACGTGAATTTGGCAGTGCTAAGGGAGGCCTGGAAATCGGAACGCCCTCCAATATCATCATTAGAAACAACGATATGGAAATAAATGGTGAATTACGTTTCCCACTTCGACTTGTTAGCGTCGGAAAAGAAAACGGGGTAGGCATAGAATTTTATGATAATACGTTTACAATGGAAGGTTGCATCAACCATGGCGGTATTGTTGGGAAACCAGACCAAGCAAGTAAACCTGCTTTTTGTACCGTTCGATTAGGAAAGTTTGAAGACGACCGAATTGAACTTGTAAAGCCTTCTGAAGAGGTTGTTTTGATAAATAACTGGATTGTTCATAAGAAGATACAAAATTCAGATGTTTTTTGGACGAAGGTAGAAGTAACCGCAACCACAGCTCCAACAAGAGTTAAACCTATATTAAATCGACTCGTTACAATTGGGAATACAGTGGAAACGGACGATGCTGTAGTTAAGAATTTAAATAGTAAATCTGGAGGAAATATACTGGATTTTTTCTCCACGTTGCTAACCGCTCCCGTCTATGACGATATCCTTGCGAAATCAGAATACCAAGGCAATCACGAAGCGCCAGTGGCGAAAGTAGTGTTGTATCGCGATGGTGTATCGATAAAGGAAGCAAGGATTCAATCGGATACTTTTCAGTTTACGGGGATGCATACGCTCACGGCTTTAAAGGATAGTAACTATGTCATCAAAGGATTGGATGCAAGAGGCTATACCTTGCAAACGCTACCACTGCAATTGCTGTCTGTCTTTTATCGTCTATCGGTAGGAGATTATATGCTCGATGCCACATCGCTTTCTGGGAAGTATGGTGAAAACATCGCCTATGTTCGGATTTGGAAAGATGGAAAAGCTGTGGGGCAGGCAACGACGAAAGATGGTGTCTTTACGTTTAGTAATATGGTGAACTACAAACTCACTTTGGCGGATAACGTGGAAATCGTTGGTGTGGATAAGGCGTATCGGGAGCTGAATCGGGTCGCGCTGGGGATATATAGCTATGAATTATCTGCGGATCTATATTTGGTTGGAACTGCTAGCCTCACTGGGAAAGTCGGAAAAGGCATGGATAAGATCCAATTAAGGATAGCGGATAACGTCGTGAAGGAAGTCGCGCCAAAAGGGGATGGCACGTTTGAATTCATCAATGTGGCGGATTTGTTGGTAGCGGGAAGTGATGTGCGGGTTTCAGGTCTAGATAAAGACAACATCATTCAAAAAAGTGCGATTGTCACCGTTCGTGACTATCGTTTGTCGGTGGAATCATATCAAGTAGGGCAAAGGGAGCTGGTTGGGACATGTGGACAGGATATTGTTAGTGTGGATTTCCAAACGCGTGACGGCATCTGGTTAAGCGCTATCATCGACGCAAACCTAGGTCGTTTCCATTTTTCGGATATGACAGCGTATAATCTGAAGGAAGAAATCCTTTTGGAGGCGCGGAACAGCGACGGGGATATCTGCCAAACGATGACCATTCATGTGAAGGATTATACATTGATAGTACCGGCTTACGAAATGGGAAAAGTGCAGTTGGATGGCGTTGTCGGAAAAGACATTGTGAAGGTGCAGCTTGTCAATGGAAGTGGCGCTCCGAAAACGGTGGATGTCTGGAATCAGTCGTTCCAATTTACAAGGATGCTCCTGCAAGATATTCAACCAACGAGTGACGTGATGATTCAAGGGCTCGATTCGCTTGGCAAGGTACAAAATCAGCAAACGCTTTCTATTCTTGATTACACAGTGACGGCGCCATTTTTGGAAGTGGGTCAAGATACGTACAGCGGAACGTATGGAAAAGATGTATATAAAGTGCGCATCCTGATCAATGGTACGGCTGTACAAGCGACCACAGCAGGCGGCGTGTATACTTTTACAGGGTTGAAAAAATATAGGATTCAAACGAAGGATACCGTCGATGTCATTGCGGTCCAACAAGAGAAGCATATCGAGCGTTATCGGGTGCCTGTTTTGGTGTATGATTTCTCCCTATCTGGATCGACGTACGTGTTGGATCAGGCGGTTTACGCTGGAAGTTACGGCGAGCATATTCAAACGGTTGCTCTTGTAGTGAATAAGGTACAAAAAGCTACGGCGACAAAAGGCAATGGCATGTATACCTTTACAAATATGGCAGCATGGATAAAAAACAACGAGGATATGGTTGAAATTGTAGGAATTGACGCGCAAGGCGTGGTACGTAAAACATATCCGTTAAGCATCAAAGACGAACGACTACTGGTATCAGACTATGTTTTAGGTGAGGATACATATCAGGGAACGTTTGGTGGAGCTATTTCGAAGGTACGTTTGTGGGTGGATGGCGGCGTGAAGCAACAAGCGCAAACATCACAGGGGACGTTTACATTTTCAGGTTTGGTGCCAGATGTGATTAAGAACGACCGGGTGTTGC
The DNA here is from genome assembly GCF_000525855.1 of Listeria cornellensis FSL F6-0969. Classification (GTDB taxonomy): domain Bacteria; phylum Bacillota; class Bacilli; order Lactobacillales; family Listeriaceae; genus Listeria_A; species Listeria_A cornellensis. Next base: position 206,507 of record NZ_AODE01000019.1, on the reverse strand, counting down.
TGGAAATCGTGGGCGTGAATAGTAATTATGTGGAGCTAGCACGCCGCGTGGTGCCGATTGTGGATTACCACCTGAGGCTTGCGACAGCGACCTATATATTAGGAAGCCCGAACTATTTGACGGGGAGTCATGGGAAAGATATCGTGAAAATCTTCCTGTTCATTAATGGGGAGAAAACGACGCGGAATGCGGGTTACACGGGCGATGGTTTCCAAATATATCTTCCGCTTCATGTGAAGTCCGTGAGCAGTGCGACGCAAGTATATGAACTGGTTGGCTTTGATAAAGACGATCAGATACGCAGTCGACAAGCGTTTACGGTTATTCCGAAATAGTACACAAATAAAGCGAGGTGCCCGGTTTAGTTCGGATGCCTCGCTTTATTGTGTTTAAAAATCGACCATATTTGCGCTTAGTAAGCTGATCAAAAATGCGATAGCTAGTAGTATTCCGAAGAATGTTAAAGCTTTACTCGTTGCTTTCATCGCTGGAACCATCGTGATTGGAACGCTTTTTCCGATGAAGCGGCGAACGGCTTTGATTGCTTCTGGAACGCTAAGTAGGATAATCAGAATCCATGGAGTTGCCTCAACCGTAAAGATTAGTGCGATTTCCCAAACGTACGCGAAAATGAAGGCTAACGTGAAGAGGACAAGTGCGCCTTTTCGACCTAGTAAAATTGCGAGTGTGAGGCGTCCGTTTGCTTTATCAGGTTCTAAATCGCGGATACTGTTGGCAAGCAATAAGTTACCGACTAGTACCATCACCGGAATCGAAACGTAGACGATGAAGGAGCTGATAAATCCGGCTTGAATATAGAAGGAAATGAATGTGATAATACCTCCCATGAAAAAGCCTGCCATGATTTCGCCAAATGGTGTGTAAGCAATTGGGTATGGACCGCCAGTGTATAAGTAACCGACTACCATCGATATAATACCAAGTAAACCAATCCACCAATTATTCACGTCCATGCATAAGTAAATACCGCCTAGAATGGCTAATACGTATAGAAAAATAGCTAGGAATAAAATAAAACCTGGTTTCATCCCATTTCGAACGATTGCGCCGCCGTTTCCTACTGTATGCTCATCGTCTTGCCCTTTTTTGAAGTCGTAGTATTCATTAAATAGGTTGGCAGAGGTTTGAATGAGGAAACACGATAGTAGCATGACTAAAAAGCGTGTAAAATGAAAACTTTCGTAGCTCATTGCGACGGTGGTTCCTAAAAATACTGGGACAAAAGATGCGACCAGTGTGTGCGGACGGAGTAACATCCACCATTTATGGAATCCAGAATGTCTTACAATAGCTGATTTTGTGCCGTGTGCCATTAGTTTCTCTCCTTTTATAAAAGCTTTGTACTTGTACAATTTTAGGCAATGTTTGTCTATTAGTCAATGAATATAGATGATTTCTTTTTTGATTGGCTCGGGGGACGGTTTTTCTAAAGTGTCTAGAGGTGTAAAACTAGATGGCTTTTGTTATAATGGGTAGGTGAATGAAGGCGATGAAGGAGAGATGAGTTATATGGTTTTAACATTGCCAATAGAGCTGTTTCAGCAGGCAAAGCGTAGAAAAATTATGCAACAGGGAGACGTGTTATTAAGCTGGGTTTGTGAGCTTCCTGATGGGGCGGCAAAACATATTTTTAATCAGGGCAACGAGTTTTTTTAAAGGTGAACGTTTTTTCTGGCAAAATAAAGAGCGGACGTTGCGACTTGCGGGGCTTGGCGCGATGGATCAGTTACGAGTCGAGCAGGGGCAGGACCGTTTTTTAGCGTTACATACGAGAAAAGAGCAGGTGCTTGAACGGACGGTAACGAACAGTGAGGAAACTGCTTGTGGGGCCGTTTATTTTGGTGGATTTAGTTTCGATGATCAGCATGATGCGTCACCGGAATGGGAAAGGTTTGGTGAAGGATTTTTTTTATTTACCGCTTTTCTTGGTGACGGAGAAAGAGGATTGTTGTTATTTATCGGTGAATCTGTGGCTATCGGAGGAGGATGACTATTCGAAAGTCGAGGCTGTGATGGCGCAGTGGGATAAGATTGTTGCGTCGCCAGTTGTACAGGATCCGGAAGTGGCTTGTATCTTGGAGGAGCGCTTGGCGGAGGATGCTTGGTTGAGCGCTGCGACGGATGTTGTCGCGTTGTTACAGGAGTCGCCGAACATGCAAAAAGTGGTATTGGCTCGGCGGATGCGACTGGGATTCGATGGTTTTCTTTCGAGTAGTTTGATTATCGACCATATGGAAGAGCAACAGGAAAATAGTTACTGCTTCGTACTGGAGAATGGGACGAGTACTTTCTTTGGTGCCACGCCAGAACGGTTGTTGATGGCGGATGCGTCTCATTTGGAGTCGGCTTGTGTGGCTGGTTCGATTGGGCGTGGTGAGACGGCGAGTGAGGATGCAATGCTTGGGGAGACGCTACTTAGTGATGCGAAAAACTTGGCGGAACATCACTTTGTTGTGGAGATGATCCAGGGTACGATGGCGCGTTTTTGCGAGGATGTGCAGGTTTCGGCGAGTCCGGTATTGCTTAGGAATCGGGATATACAGCATTTGTATATGACAGTTTCGGGACGCCGAGGTGAGGCGAAGTTGTTGGACGTGTTACGCGCACTTCACCCAACGCCGGCGCTTGGTGGTTGGCCGCAAGCGGAGGCAATGACGGTGATTCGTTTGAAAGAAGGGATGGATCGCGGTTTTTATGGGGCTCCGATTGGTTGGATTGATCCGCTTGATCGTGGTGAGTTTGCGGTCGCGATTCGTTCGGCGCTTGCGATAGATGCAAATGCATTGCTGTATGCTGGATGCGGGATTGTCGCGGATTCGGTGCCAGCGGAGGAACTTGCGGAAACGGCGATTAAGTTTCAGCCGATGTTACGGGTATTAGGAGGTAAGGTACATGAACGAACATAGACAGATCATGACGGAATATTTGGCGGCTTTTGTGGAGGAATTGGTGCAGGCTGGCGTGAAAGAGGCGGTTATTAGTCCTGGTTCGCGCTCGACGCCGATTGCTTTATTGATGGCAGAACATCCGACGCTAAAAATTTATGTGGATGTGGATGAGCGCTCGGCAGGATTTTTTGCACTGGGGATTGCGAAGGCTTCGAAAAGACCGGTTGTGCTTTTATGTACGTCGGGAACGGCGGCGGCGAATTATTTTCCAGCAGTGGCTGAGGCTAATTTATCGCAGGTTCCGTTGCTTGTTTTGACGGCGGATCGGCCGCATGAGTTGCGTAATGTTGGGGCGCCGCAAGCGATGGACCAGGTTCGCTTGTTCGGATCGCATGTGAAGGATTTTACGGATATGGCCTTGCCTGAGAATTCGACGGAGATGTTGCGTTTTGCAAAATGGCATGGTTCGAAGGCTGTGGATATTGCGATGAATGCGCCACGTGGACCAGTTCATTTGAATTTTCCATTGCGGGAGCCGCTGATGCCGATTTTGGAGCCGTCGCCTTTTGCAGTTACGGAGAAGAAACGGCGTCATGTGCATATTTATTATACGCACGAGGTGTTGGAGGATGCAGTGATTGCGCAGATTATCGAGGCTTGTGCGGGGAAACGTGGCGTTTTTGTGGCGGGACCTTTGGATAAAAAGGCATTTTCGCCGAAATTGGTGGCGCTCGCGGAACAGATTGGTTGGCCTATTTTGGCGGATCCGTTATCGCAGTTGCGGAGTTATGGCGCGCTGAGTGATGCGGTGATTGACCAGTATGATGCGATTTTGCAGGAGGAAGTGGCGCGTGCGGCGTTGCGTCCGGAAGTCGTGATTCGCTTTGGGGCGATGCCGGTTTCGAAGCCGCTCATGAAGTGGTTGGAGGCTTTGGAGGACGTGATGTTCTACGTTGTTGACCCTGGTGCGGCTTGGAAGGACCCAATTAAAGCGGTGACGAACATGATTCACTGTGATGAACATTTCTTGGTTGGCGCGCTTACGGATGGTTGGCAGGAGAAGACAGCGCCTGACTGGATGGAAACGTGGCAACAGTTGAATGCAAAAGTGAAGACGGTCATCGGAGCGCATATGGAGACGCTAGACAAGTTGGATGAAGGAAAGCTTGTGTATGAACTTCGCGAGTGGATTCCTGAAAAAGCTGGTTTGTTTATCGGAAATAGTATGCCAATTCGTGATGTTGATACGTATTTTGCGCAGGTAGATAAACAGGTTCGGATGCTTGCTAACCGTGGGGCTAATGGGATTGATGGTGTTGTTTCTTCGGCGCTTGGTGCGAGTTTGACGGAGCAACCGATGTATTTGCTGATTGGTGATTTGTCATTTTATCATGATATGAACGGTCTTTTGATGGCGAAAAAATATGGGCTGAATTTGACGATTATTGTGGTGAATAATAATGGTGGCGGGATCTTCTCGTTCTTACCGCAGGCGTCGGATCCGAAGTATTTTGAGTCGTTGTTTGGAACGGGGACGGATCTTGATTTTCGCTATACGGCGGCGCTTTATGAGGGTGATTTTCATGAGGTGGCAGATTGGGATGAGTTCCATGATGCGCTTGATCAGGCTCATTTCCATAAGGGACTGGATATTATTGAGGTGAAGACGAATCGGTATGAAAATGTGGATGCTCACCGGACGTTGTGGGAAGCGATTAAGACGGCGATTCGTTCGGAGTTAGCTTAAGAATGCGGATTCGGGGCGTGGATTACCATGTTGTGGAGACGGATGCTGGAGCGGGACGGGGAACGTTGTTGTTGCTACACGGTTTTACGGGATCGCATGCGACGTATGATGCAATTTTGCCGATTTTGTCTGAGGATTGGCATTGTGTGACGGTGGACTTGTTGGGGCATGGTGAGACGGATGCGCCGCTTGATGTTACGCGATACGAAATGGAGGAGCAGACAGCGGATTTGATTGCGATTTTGGATCAGATGGGTATACAAAAAGCTTCGGTGCTCGGGTATTCGATGGGGGGCCGGCTGGCTTTAGGGCTTGCGACGCTATATCCTGATCGAGTTCGGACGCTCGTTTTGCAGAGTGGTTCACCGGGCTTGGAATCGGAGCGAGAACGCGCGGCACGAATGTTGAAAGATACGGCGCTTGCTGATAAAATTAGAACGCAGGGTGTGGCGGATTTCGTCGCGGATTGGGAGAAGTTGCCGCTTTTTGCGACGCAGCGCTATCTCTCGGAAAATGTGCAGGATAAGATACGCGGGGAACGATTGAATCAGCGTGCGCAAGGTTTGGCTGGAAGTCTTGGCGGAATGGGAACGGGTGTGCAGCCTTCTTTTTGGGAGGATTTGCCATCGCTTCACGTACCGACATTGCTTTTGGCAGGGCAAGAGGATCAGAAATTTTGCGGGATTGCGGTGGCTATGAAAATGGCGCTTCCTGATGCAAAATATATTACTTTTTCAAATGCGGGGCATACGATACATATCGAGCAACCGGAGGCTTTTGGTTACGCGGTCCGCAATTGGTTACGAATTAGAGGAGGAACGAAATAATGGGTTTTGAGTGGAAGAAAGAGAAGGATTATACGGAAATTAAGTACGAAACATACGAAGGAATCGCGAAAATTACGATTGATCGCCCGCAAGTGCACAATGCGTTTACACCAAAAACGGTGATGGAAATGATTGATGCGTTTACGATTGCGCGTGAGGATTCGAAGGTTGGCGTGATTATTTTAACAGGAGAAGGCGACAAAGCGTTTTGTTCTGGTGGAGATCAGAAGGTTCGTGGAAATGGTGGTTACGTTGGCGAGGACAATATTCCGCGCCTCAACGTGCTTGATTTGCAGCGCTTGATTCGTGTGATTCCAAAACCGGTGATCGCGATGGTTGCTGGTTGGTCGATTGGTGGCGGAAACGTGTTGCAACTCGTGTGTGACTTGACGATTGCGGCGGACAATGCGAAATTTGGTCAAACGGGGCCGAATGTTGGTAGTTTTGACGCGGGTTATGGGTCTGGCTACTTGGCGCGCGTGATTGGTCATAAGAAAGCGAAGGAAGTTTGGTTCATGTGTCGTCAATATACGGCTGCTGAAGCGCTTGAAATGGGCTGGATTAACACGGTTGTACCACTTGCTGATTTGGAAACAGAGACGGTTGCTTGGGCGAAGGAAATGTTGAAGAAAAGTCCGACGGCGCTTCGTTTTATTAAGGCAGCGTTTAATGCGGACACGGATGGTTTGGCTGGTATCCAACAGCTTGCTGGTGACGCAACGCTTCTTTATTACACAACGGATGAGGCGAAAGAGGGACGTGACGCGTTCAAAGAAAAACGTGACCCAGACTTCGATCAATTCCCGAAATTCCCTTGATTGTTGGTGAAAAATGATGGAACTAACCAATTGGTTGGAAAAACGAGTGCGGCTTTCTCCCGGGAAGACTGCGCTCGTTTTTCAGGATAAGCAGGAAACTTTTTTAGAGCTATATGAAGCAGTGCAAGAAGTGGCTGGAAAATTGGCGTCGTTCGGTGTTCGGGCTGAGATGTATGTCGCGTTACTTGGCAGGAATGATCGGGAGACGTTTTTGATGATTCACGCCTTGCAGCAGTTGGGGGCGCGGACGGTATTTCTGAATAATCGGTTGACGGCGACGGAGATTTTGTTTCAAACGCGGGATGCGCAGGTGGAGCGGTGTTTTTATGTGGATGGGTTTGCGGAAAAAGTGAACGGGATGTTAGCGATTTCCTTTACGTCTGTTATGGAGGCGCCGATTTTGGATGCTCCACTCGTTTCCCATTTTGCGATGGAGGACGTGGCTTCGATCATGTACACGTCGGGCACGACTGGGCAGCCTAAAGGCGTGATGCAGACGTTCGGGAATCATTGGTGGAGCGCGACTGGATCGATGCTAAATCTTGGCTTGCAGGCCGGTGATGGTTGGCTTTGTGCGGTGCCGATATTCCACATTAGTGGTCTATCGATTTTGATGCGTTCGGTGATTTACGGGATTCCGGTTTATTTGGAGGAACATTTCGATGAGATTCGGGTCGATGCATTTTTGCGGAGTGGCGAGGTGACGATGATTTCAGTGGTAACGACGATGGCGCAGCGTTTGCTGGACGTTTTTACGACGCGATATCATCCGAACTTCCGGTGCATGCTACTTGGCGGAGGTCCTGCGAACAAATCGATGCTTGAGGCTTGTTTTGAAAAAGGAATTCCGCTGGTGCAATCGTTTGGCATGACGGAAACGGCTTCACAAATCGTGACGCTACCGCCGGAAGAGGCGCTTCTGAAAATTGGATCGGCAGGAAAGCCCTTGTTTCCAGCAGAAATCAAGATTAGTGCACATGGCGAAATTTTGCTAAAAGGACCTTCCATCATGGCTGGATATTTGCACAATGAATCCGCAACAAAGGCTTCGTTTGATGGGGATGACTGGTTCCAGACTGGTGATGTCGGGTACTTAGATGAAGATGGCTTCCTATTCGTGCTGGATAGGCGTTCCGATTTGATTATATCTGGTGGTGAAAATATTTATCCAACAGAAATCGAGCATGTTTTGATTGCGCATCCGAATGTTTTGGAGGTGGCTGTGGTCGGTGCAACGGACGAAAAATGGGGCGAGGTACCGGTAGCTTTTATCGTGGCAAAAGAGGCGATGGATACCGCGCTACTTTATGAATTTTGTCAGCAGAAAATCGCGAAGTTTAAAATACCACGCCAATTTCACTTTTTAGATTCGCTCCCAAGAACCGCATCACAAAAAATTCAGCGTCATCGTTTAAAACGATAGCATACAAAAAGGCCGAGTGTTTCGCACACTCGGCCTTTCCTATAATTAATAATTCAACGCTTTATCTAACGCGGCTAAATTATCTTTCATAATCGACATATAGTCACGTTTCGCATCGATATCCTTTTGCGTCAACGTCTCTAAATTATGAAGCTTCATTGTCTTTGTATCCGTTTCTTTCTGGATAACATCGGCAATCTTGGAATTTGTGTTTTGCTCCAATAAAATGTATGGAATCTTATCTTTCTTAATCGTGTTCACAATCGATGTTAATTTCTTTTGAGAAGGCTCATCGCTCGTTGAAATGCCAGCAATCGGGATTTGTTTCAAGCCATATTCTTGCTCCCAGTAGCCATACGCCGCGTGTGCCGTCACGAAATCTTTATGTTTCGCGCTCGTAGCCATCGATTTGTAATCGTTATTCAATGTTTTTAGTTGCGATACAACATCCTCATAATTTTTCTCAAATGTTGCTTTTTGCGCAGGAAGTTCTTTGCTTAAATTATCCCGTACAACGCCAGCCATCGTCACCATATAATTGGGATCCAGCCAAACGTGTGGATTCACATCGCCATGATCGTGGTCGTCTTCATCGTCCTCATGGTCATGTTCTTCCTCTTCATGCGCGACAGTAGGCAATTTCAACCCATCTGTCGTCACGACAAACTTCACGTTCTCATTTTTAAGTGATTGTTTCGCTTTATCAACAAAACCTTCCATACCCAGTCCGATATAGAAAAATAGGTCGCTATCTGCAATATTCATCATGTCTTTTTGTGAGGGGTCAAAGCTGTGGGCGTCGGAACCAGCAGGATACACCGAATGCGCATCGACATATTTGCCACCAATTTGGGCCGCTAAGTATTGTAATGGATAAACCGTCGTGTAAACTGTCAACTTATCCGCATCTTTCGTCTTCGCGTCGCTATTACCACAGCCGACCATGAATACAGAAATCAGCAGAACTGTACTAAGTAACATTACTATTTTTTTCATGAAAAAGGAAACCCCCTAAATCGAAATGATTCTTATTTGATGTTGAAAAATAATAAATCGTAGCCATTACGATTTAACATTAGAAATCCATAATACCGCATATCTCACGAAAAGGCAAGTAGTTTGTTATACTTTTTTTAATCAGCAAATAAGAGTGGTTACAAGCACGCGTTTCTTGCACCTACTCCTATTTTTCATTATAATGGTGGTGATGGTGCTCGCACTTAATCGGCACTAAATCCACACCGCCTTTATGGAAAGGATGGCATTTAGAAATCCGTTTAAGTGTTAGCCAACCGCCCTTTAAAGCGCCATGCTCTGTAATTGCTTCCATACCATATTGCGAGCAAGTAGGGTAAAACCGGCAAGTTCCAGGTTTTAGCGGTGATATATATTTACGATAAAGACGAATACCGCCTAACATGATTTTTTTTCATTTTGCGACTCACCTTCATTTTTTAGGAATTTTAACCTCTTTATCGTACCACAAATTCGAAAAAAAGAAAGGGAATAGGCATGTATACGTATCAGGATTCGCTTGGGAATACGGTATCGATTTCTTTTGATATCCAGCAAGAAGCAGATGATGTGCTCGTCATCGCACAATTTCATGACGCTTGGCTGTTTACGACGCATAAAAGCCGTGGCATCGAGTTTCCTGGTGGAAAAGGTGAACCTGGGGAGACAAATGCAGAAACGGCAAGACGCGAAACAATGGAAGAAACAGGCGCAAAATTAGACAAATTACATGTAATAGCGCAATATGAAGTAAAGACGGTAGAGAGAATTTTCAGCAAACGCGTCTATTTGGCGAAGGTAGCAAGTTTTGTGAACCAGGTGGATTATATGGAAACGTTAGGTCCAAAGCTTATTGCAGGGGACTTAGCGGGCATTGTCCAGCAGGAGTCGTTCAGTTTTTTTTATGCGCGATGAAGGAATGCAGGTCGTGATTCAAGAAGCATTGCGACAACTAAAATCAAATAATTGGAGGTAAGACGCATGGGAATGCCATTAGAAGTCAATACAATGATTGTAACAAAAGGGAAAGAGAAGCGGATTTCAGATAACTTTTTTGAGTTGGAGAAAGCAGGATACCGTATTTATCCAATCGATGTGCCTGTGGAAGTCCGTACGACAAAAGAGAGCGAGACAAACGGAATTGCGGTGCCGCTTAAGCTCATCTGGGAGAACGATACGACGATTATTACATATGAACTAGTATCGCTGAATTCCAGTAACTAGACAAAAAAAGTTGAGCCGGTAACGCGTGAGGCTCAACTTTTTCCAAATGATAATTTAAACGGTTTTCTTATCTGACATGCGACGAATCCAAGCAACGATACTAATAATTAGGGAGAAAATATACTCTCCAAGTGTAGCGATGAAAATCGAAATCGCGATTTCTGCTTGCGAAACTCCGCCGCCGTAAAAGCTAATAAAGAAAATAACTGCACTTGCAATCAAGCCCATTGTTGCTAAAAAGTACTTGAACCAGCGCCATTTCAAAACAAATTCAAAAATGCACACAGCGATAATAAAAATCGCAAAAATAATCAAAGTTAACGTCGAAAATATCATAGTTTCTTCTCCTTTGGTGAACCAAGCATTCATACAATATGGGAAATTCCAATGTATAAAATTCATTTTAACATAGTTTGGCGAGAATGGTAAGCAGGAAACGTAATTTAAGGAGATGATGAAGGATGAAGGATATTGTTTTATATGATCAGAATTGCCGATTTTGCAAAGCTACGAAACGAGTATTTGAAAGGTTGGACTGGATGCACGTCATCGATTGGAGGCCACTTCAAGAAGCAGATGATATGGGGTTTTCACAAGAAGCATTAATGCACGAAATTCATCTCATTACCCCAGATGGAAGCGCCAAGAAAGGCTTTTTCGCGATTCGTCGGATGTTGTTGCGTTTTCCACTAACAGGACTCATTGGCTTAATTATGTATCTGCCATTTCTCAAGCCAGCTGGACGTTTTGGGTACAGTGTCGTTGCGGATAACCGTACATGTGATATTCGAAAAAAGAAGTAGGAGTAGATATGAAAAATTTTTATGCGTGACAATAAGAATGAAAGCTAACGTTTACTTTATCGTAGCACGCCTCAGTACAAGTGGATTGGGACAACCTGAAAATGGCTGCCTCAAGATTAATTATCTAGGCAAGACTGGTTATTACTCAGCTTCGGTTGCAAACTATTTTGACACTGTAAATCCTAATACAACATATATTTTCCAATATATAGAGCTGACCCTATAAATAGGGCGGAAAACCTTCGTTCGCACGTAAAAAAGGCGAGACAATCAATGTAGTAGGGAAAGTTAACGGCTGATTGAAATGCACACTAGGGATGCAATACGGCTATTTACTTGGTGTGGAAAGGTATCCTAAGAAAAAATAACATGAACAAAACCCCCAGTCGGTTGATTGGGGGTTACATAATTAAAACCTGCCTTTAGCGGGCGTTACGATGCTTTTTATGAAGGTTTCAGCGATATCTCTATGCGTGCTTACTTTTTTTATAAATATCAAGCGCGTCCTTTACGGCGGCTTTCCCACTCTTTCCTTCGAATCCCTGCCAGACAGTTGTGTGCGCTTCTATCGCCTTGCTTTCGACTTCTTCAAGTTCTTTTATTTTATTTTTTTTGATGTGCAATACTTTCAATTTCATGACTGATTTTTTGGAATAAATCTCTTTGACAACGCAATAAGCTATCGCCTCGTTCTGATACTAAGCCCCCAGCATCAAACGCTTGATTTGACATTGTACAACATCCCCTTTAATTAATATAAGATACACGACTAAGCAGATGGTCTGTTTCGTTCATTTGTGATAAAGCATGTTCTAAGGCGCTTGCGAAATCGTTCGCTTCATCGATAGCTTTTTTAAATTCTTTTTGAAAATCGTTTGAAGTGGTGCGGTCGAAAAATGTTCCTTTCCCTTGTGTGGTATAGACGAATAGTTGTTCGACTTCTCCTTGTGTGATACCGCGATATTCAGTACCAACTTTCGCCATGAATTCGTGTTTTATTCTGCGCTCTGCATCTTCTAGGTCGTTCGCAATTTTTTGTTTGTGCTTTTCAATTTTTCTTCATACATGGATGCTACTTGTTTATACTGCCCAATAGCTTTCTTTATTAGGTGAGGCGTTATTTTTATAGGCTCTGTATCGATGGAACCGCCGTTATTAAATACGAAACTTTTAATATCGTGAGCACCTAAGAATCCTAATGCGCCCATCAATCTATTGTCAATGACGACTTGGCGCCCGCCATATGGCGCTTTTTCATTCATCCTGCCGATGATGTCATGCTTGTTCGTGATATTTTGCATACGATCTTTAAAAAAGCCGTCACGGATTTGCTTTTGAATATCAGGAGACATCATACTGTATACGTTTGGAGCTGAGAAGGTCATCGCTGACTTTACAGTGTCAGGGTTTTTATAAGCAACATAAGATGAGATAGCGCCACCTAAGCTATGACCTGTAACATGAACCACTAATTTTTTTCCCTGCTTTGCATATTGTTCTTTTAGTAGTTTGACTTGTTTATCAGCTTGATCGAACTGACTGTTTTTCAGGGCGCCTTGAACGCTACCAGTATGTATATTCACATCAGTGGCTAAATCTGCAAATTTATCTGACTGCGTGCCTCGATAAGCTATAGTTAATTCTACGGTGTCGCTATTCTTATTTGTTTTAAAGTCTTTCACATCTTCAACAACAATGCTTTGCAAGCCGCTGCTATTTCTTCCGTTTTTCCCGTCATTGTTAACAAAGTCTTTCACTTCCCATTTAGCGACTTTCGAGTTCGAAGGGTCGTAAATCAATCTTTCTTTATGGAGAACTTCATCCGAGTATGCAGCTTGATCCAACCAGTTATATTCTTTATGCGTATATTTTTCTTTGGTCATTTCTTCCTCCTATGTTATACTAATTTTAAAATAATTATAACAGCGGGGGTTACTTATGGCAAGAAAATCCAAAAACATATTAATAGGTGTGGTAATTATTATTTTGGTTATTGTGGGGGGAATTTTTTTTGCAAAAACACGAAGAGAAAAAACAAGATCAAGCTATCGTGGATGAATATAAACCGATAGTAGAAGATTTTGTGAAGGCTAATTTTGAGGGTGTTAATAGCGTTGAATTCAAAGGTTGGAAAAATAATCCTATGGATACGATTTACCTGAGCGGGTACGTGAATGGTAAAGAGTCGTATTTATTTGATGCACCATTACATAAAGATAAAGATGGAAATTATGATTCTGGGGGAATGGTTGTCTCTAAAGAATTAAATTCATTGAATATTAATTGAATGCAATAAAAAGCATCAGGGCAGACATGGCGAGGTGTGTAAATGATACGAATAATAGTGGTTGTAGTATTAGTGATTGCCACATTAACTGGGGGAATAGCGTTGATGAAATATCACGAAAAGGTGAAGACAGAGGAAACAACCGAGATTTACAAACCCTTAGTAGTAAAAGAAATAAATGACCACTACAATGTTGAAAAAAATAGACTTTACTGATTATGTAGTTACGCCTATGGGGACTATCATTTTACATGGCTACGTGAACGGCGACAAAGATATTTCTTTTAGCGCCCCACTAAACAAGAAGGAAGACGGCACATATAATAGCAACGGCTTTAGAGTGTCATCAGAATTAAATGAGTTAGCGAAATAAATCCTTGCTAAATATCTAATTTAATTCTATAATGGTATTTAGTCGATAAGTTGTATGGATTATCTGCCCACCGATTGCCACTAACTTTTGAAAAAGAGAGAAAAGCAATGACAAGCAAATAATTGAGAATATCGATATATCAGCATTTTGAAACAAAGTGAAAAACAGTAGAAAACTAAATTAAACTCTTATCCAGAGCGGTAGAGGGACTGGCCCTTTGAAACCCGGCAACCTACATGTATTGTAAGGTGCTAACCTGTGGCAGGAAGTGATTTCCTGATCGATGAGAGCGAAGGTATTGTAAATAATAGCCTTCTCTCTATTCCGCGCGCAATTGGCAAATAGGGAGAAGGTTTTTTTGTTGGCATGATGCTAAAACATGTCACATGAAAGCGTGAACGAGACTACAAGGAAACAGACGATAAGTTCGCATTTTTGCAAAACCACTTCGCGATGGAGAAGAAAAAGGAGGAAACAAAGAATGGCAAGAAACCGTCATTTATTTACGTCAGAATCTGTTTCTGATGGACATCCAGACAAGATTGCAGATCAGATTTCAGATGCGATTTTGGATGCAATTTTAACGAAAGATGCCGATGCTCGCGTAGCTTGTGAAACGACAGTAACGACAGGATTGGTACTCGTAGCGGGAGAAATAACAACATCTACTTACGTGGATATTCCAAAAATCGTGCGCGATACGATTAAAGAAATTGGTTACACACGTGCAAAATATGGTTTTGATGCAGAAACGTGCGCTGTTTTGACAGCTATTGATGAGCAGTCACCAGATATCGCGCAAGGTGTGGATGTCGCTTTAGAATCCCGCGATGGTTCCGCTGAAGACGCGGCAATCGATGCAATTGGTGCAGGAGATCAAGGTTGATGTTCGGTTTTGCAACAGATGAAACGGAGGAATTGATGCCACTTCCAATCTCATTGGCACATGCATTATCCCGTAAAATCGCGGAACTACGCAAAAATAATGTGTTAACCTATCTACGTCCAGATGCGAAAACACAAGTGACCGTGGAATATGATGATAATAATCAACCAATTCGCGTGGATACGATTGTCATTTCGACACAACATCATCCAGACATTTCACAAGAACAAATCGCAACAGACTTGCACAAGCTAGTGATAGAAGAAGTGATTGATGCAAGGCTCCTTGATGAGGAAACCAAATACTTCATCAATCCAACAGGCCGCTTCGTTATCGGTGGACCTCAAGGGGATGCTGGTTTAACAGGTCGCAAAATTATCGTAGACACATATGGTGGTTACGCACGTCATGGCGGCGGAGCTTTTTCTGGTAAGGATCCGACAAAAGTGGATCGTTCAGGCGCTTATGCCGCACGTTACGTTGCAAAAAATATCGTCGCAGCCGGCCTTGCTAAAAAGGTAGAAGTACAACTAGCCTATGCCATTGGTGTAGCACATCCCGTATCCATCTCGATTGACACATACGGAACGAGTAACTACAGTGAGCAAGACTTAATCAATGCGGTCAATAAATTTTTCGACCTACGTCCAGCTGGAATTATCAAGATGCTTGATCTACGTCGTCCTATTTACCGTCAAACCGCGGCATTTGGTCATTTTGGAAGATTGGATTTAGACTTGCCATGGGAAAAAGTGGACAAAGCGCCACAGATGAAAGAATTTTTATTAGAAACTGCAAACATAAATTAATATTTTAAAACCTAGCTTTGGAGCCATTCAAGCTAGGTTTTTTACATTTTTACTAGTTTTTTTGCAAAAAGACCATGATTTCGTCACAAAAAATACACACACAAATGAATCATTATGTAATATAATAATTAAGTTACTTAACGAAAGGAGTTTTCAATATGAAAACAAAATTATTAGCAGCTTCAGCAATCGCGGCATCACTTATCCTTGTGGCAGGTTGTGGCAATAGCGATACAAGCGACACGAAGAAAGAGGAAACAACAGCAAAAACAGAAACAACAGCAAAACATGAGGATCATTTAGACTACCATGATCAAAAATCGTGGCAATTTGAAGCAGGCGATACGCAGTCCCCAATCAACATTGAAACAGCAAAAACAGAGCCGATGAAGGACACAGGGACTATTGAATTAAACTACAATCAAAAAGTGACCGATGAAGTTGACAACGGCCATAGTATCCAAGTGGATGACGGTGGACAAGCGACTATCAACGGACGCAAATTTGAATTAAATCAATTCCATTTTCACGCAGAAAGTGAGCACACAGTGGATGGTAAACATTATCCAATCGAAGCCCACTTTGTAAATGAAAATCAAGATAGCCGTCTAGCAGTTATCGGCGTTTTCTTCACAGAAGGTAAAGCAAATCCAGCTTTCCAAAGCATTTTAAACAATGTTAAAAAAGGCGAAAAAACAGCAGTTAGCGAGCCAATTGACGTAGCAGCTTTACTACCAACTAATAAATCGTACTATCACTATCTAGGTTCTTTAACAACACCACCACTGTCTGAAAACGTGGAATGGTATGTTATGTCCACCCCAGTAGAAGTTTCAAAAGAACAAATTGAAGAATTCAACAAATACTATGATGGAAACAATCGTAAAGTTCAACCACTACATGACCGTCCAGTATTGAAGCATACAGATAATTAATTTTGTACTTGCTTAGGCATGATGCTATACAGGTGCATGTATAAATCAAATAGAGATTCAGGAAGTTCATGTTTACGTGATTTTTCTGGGTCTTTTTTTTTGCGGGATGCTGTTCAAACAAAGCCTATTTATGATATGATAGACGTTGTTGAAAAAATGGACATAAATAGTTTAAAAATAGAGGAGAAATGTGACGATGTGTGGATTTATTGGATGCGTACATGACCGCATTGCTGAAATTACTGGCGAAGAGAAGGAAACGTTTAAGCAAATGAACGACATGATTACACACCGTGGCCCGGATGATGAGGGTTATTTTACGGATGAGCATGTTCAGTTTGGTTTCCGTCGCCTCAGTATTATTGATGTGGAGAACGGTCATCAGCCGCTAACGTATGAGAATGAACGTTATTGGATAATTTTTAATGGTGAAATTTATAATTATGTAGAACTGCGTGAGAACTTGGTGAACGAAGGTATGACGTTTGAGACGAGCAGTGATACAGAGGTTATTATTGCTACATATGCCAAATATAAGGAAAAAACGGCGGAACAATTGCGCGGTATGTTTGGCTTTGTTATTTGGGATAAGCAAGAGGAGAAAATTTACGGTGCCCGCGATCCATTCGGTATCAAGCCATTTTTCTATGCAGAAGAAGATGGAAAACTTTACATGGGTTCCGAGAAAAAATCAATCTTGCATGCGCTGAAATCGACAAAACTGGATGAAGTATCTTTGCAAAATTATATGACATTCCAGTTTGTTCCAGAACCGGATTCTTTAACGCAAGGTATCAAGCGCTTAGAGCCGGGTCATTATTTCACGAAGAAAATCGGCGAATCGATGCAAATTAGTCAATACTGGAAGGCGAAGTTCCAACCAGTTGCGAAATCAGAAGATACGTTTATTAAAGAAATTCGCGACGTAATGTATGATTCTGTAAAAATGCATATGCGCAGTGACGTGCCAGTCGGTTCGTTCTTGTCGGGTGGGATTGATTCCTCGATTATTGCTGCGATTGCAAAAGAATACCATCCCGCGATTAAAACGTTCTCTGTTGGTTTTGAACGTGATGGCTTCAGTGAGGTTGACGTAGCGAAGGAAACGGCTGAGAAATTAGGCGTGGAGAACATTAGTTATATTATTACACCGCAAGAATACATGGATGAATTACCGAAAATTGTTTGGCATATGGATGATCCGTTGGCAGATCCGGCTGCGATTCCGCTTTATTTCCTATCCCGTGAAGCGCGTAAACATGTGACGGTTGCTTTATCAGGAGAAGGCGCGGATGAACTTTTCGGTGGGTATAATATTTATAATGAACCGAATTCGCTGTCGATGTTTAACAAAATGCCAGCTGTTTTGAAATCAATGCTTCGCGGTGTCGCAAATGTTATGCCTGAGGGAATGCGTGGTAAAAGTTTCCTGGAACGTGGAACAACGCCGATGGAAGAACGTTATATTGGTAACGCAAAGATGTTTACAGAAGCCGAGAAAAAAAATCTTGTTACCGAAATATCAAGCTGGCCACGATTACACAAAAATTACCGATCCGTTGTACGCGGAAACAGTGGGATACAACCCTGTGGAGCGGATGCAATATATTGATATCCATACGTGGATGCGCGGCGACATCTTGCTAAAAGCCGATCGAATGACGATGGCGAACTCGCTAGAAGTACGTGTACCGTTCTTGGATAAAGAAGTCTTCCGTGTCGCAAAAGACATCCCAGCGTCGCTTAAAACAACGAATGGTACAACGAAATACGTGTTGCGTAAAGCAGCAGAAGCATTCGTACCAGAACACGTTTTAAATCGTCGTAAGCTTGGATTCCCAGTACCGATTCGTCATTGGTTAAAAGATGAGATGAATCAGTGGGTCAAAGATATCATCCGCGATTCACCAACAGATCACCTCATTAATAAAAAATATGTCTTGCAATTACTAGACGATCATTGTGCTGGAAAACACGACTATAGCCGCAAAATTTGGACGGTTGTTATTTTCATGATTTGGTATGATGTGTATGTAGAAAATAAGTATGATTTTGGAAAATAATAAGATGAATGTAGAAGCATCGAGCCGTTTGGGCGAGGTGCTTTTTGCAATTTTGATGCGAATTTGAGCGGAATTCCAAAAAAAAACCATACGATGTAAGGGCTAACATCCAATGTTCAAGAGGTTTTTGTGAACGTATGGTGAATCTTTTTATGAAAGCTTGAATATGTGGAACCTTGCATGTATACTTAAGCTAAGATAGTAAATATTTGATATAAAAATATTGATGGAATGCTTGTAGATAATAGATATTGCATTTTTAATTGCTGAAGTGATCATTTTAGGTGCATATCTTCAGATGAAAATTATTATTCGGTAAAAAGGAGTGATGTTAAATCTATGCTAATGTACGTATAGGAAAAGCTTGATAGTAAAAACGAAGCATATTCATGCGAATTGCAAAATAGTAACATAACTATGTGCCATAGCGTTAACTGTTCTATTTTAATTTAACAAGATACATCAATATATAAATTATTGCGAATATACTAATTTTTACAAATGGGGGAAAGTAAAGTATTCTAAAAAAGAGATGGTAAATTGCATAGTTTATGGGGAAATCTATACAAAAAATACTAGGATATGTACAAAGTGTGAAACATTTCTGAGCCTATTGAATCTACTTGGATGGATATGTATAATAAGTATAGTGCAACAGTATATTTGTGTGCGGGAATATAATTTAATATGAGTACTAAATTTAGGCTATAAGTATTATATATCGTTAAATATTTTCTGAATAGTTAGTCTAAATTATTTTTTTGTGTAAAAAAGAGTATTGCGATTTTTCGCAACTAAATGAGGGAGTTGGCAGAATGTTTGAAGAGGGACGGAAGAAGTCATCTTTTATTATCTCGCTATTTGGTTTTGTACTTTGTGTAGCGATGCTAGAGATGATTGGTTTTTGGAGAACGGGGAATATTTCGACGTCATTTAGTATTTATGGATGGGGTATGGTTATTTACCTTATTATTAAAATGACGTTATCTATGTTCTACAAACCGAAGAAAAATGAACCACCAAATTTGAAAGTAACGGTTGTTATTCCAGCTTATAATGAGTCGAGTGATGCAATTCTACGGTTGATGGAGACGATTCAGAAACAAACCTATCCAATACATGAAATCTTTTTTGTGGATGACGGTAGTAAATCGAAAGAGGCAGTGATTGCTTTGCGGAAATACGTAGCAGAAGCTGATTTGCCAAATACGAAGAATATCATTATTCACGAGATGGAGAAGAATCAAGGAAAACGGCATGCACAGGCCTACGCTTTTGAACACTCTACAGGGGACATATTTTTTACAATGGATTCTGATGGAGAGATTTTTCCAGACACACTTTATGAATTAATGAGGCCATTTGCTGATGAAAAAGTGATGGCAGCGACAGGCCATATTAATGCTCGTAATCGTGATACTAATTTGCTAACACGACTTTTGGATATGCGTTATGATAATGCTTTTCGTGTGGAGCGTGCCTCACAGTCAGTGACTGGACACATTCTTGTTTGCTCAGGTCCGATTAGTTGCTATCGACGCGAGGTTGTGATGGATAATCTACAGCGATATTTGAACCAGACAGTTCTTGGCGTCCCTGCATCTGTTGGAGACGATCGTTGTCTAACAAACTATGCGATTGAGAAAGGCACTACGATTTATCAATCAACGGCAGAGTGTATCACGGATGTTCCGGATACGATGCGTGTCTTTTTAAAACAGCAAACACGATGGAGTAAATCGTTTTTTAGGGAGACATTTATATCGATGCGTATGATTTTCTCACATCCAATTGTATTTTTATGGTCTTTCGTTGAGATTGTGCTATGGATTATTTTCCTAGCCGCTGTTGGTTATAATATTATTTGGCATTTCTGGGATTTGACATGGGTCGATTGGGTATTTTACTTAATTCTGGCTTGTCTATCTGCTTATGCAAGGAATGTGCATTATATGTTTAAATATCCACTCTGTTATTTAATGGCACCGATTTATGGACTTATCCATTTTTTTACTATTCATATTGTTCGTTTAACTGCGTTGGCAACGTTACGTGTCGATAAATGGGGAACACGTTAAGGTATATAAAAAGGAGTGATGGGATGAATAATTTTGAGAAAATAAAAAATAGTTTGAATAAAAAAAGAAGCGGTTATAGCGGTTATGGGACTAGGTTATGTTGGTTTACCACTAGCTATTTCCTTTGCCGAAGCGGGTTTTCAGGTGATTGGTTTTGATCCGAGCGAGCCGAAAGTAACGCTTGTTAATCAAGGTAAATCTGATATTATGGATATCACATCGGAACGTTTATCAAAATTGATTGGAAAGGAACGATTTGTTGCTACTACAGATTCTGAAAGTTTAGCAAAAGCAGATGCCATCATTATTTGTGTACCGACACCGCTTACCAAATCGTATGAGCCAGATATTTCGTACATTGTGAGTGCTGTGGATATGATTCGCGCGAACATGACGCCTAATACGGTTGTGGTGTTGGAAAGCACGACATATCCAGGTACTTCTAAGGAATTACTTTATGCGCCGATTGAGAGAGATGGTTGGAAGCTAGACGAGGATTTCTATGTATGTTATTCACCAGAGCGAGTGGACCCCGGCAATAAAACATACCAAACAGAAAATACACCGAAAGTATTAGGCGGTATGACACCTATTTCGATGCAAGTTGGGACGGCTTTATACGAACAGGTTATTAATCATGTGGTACCGGTAGCATCGACAGAAGTTGCAGAGATGAGTAAGCTTCTTGAAAATACGTTCCGCAGTATCAATATAGCTTTTATTAATGAAATGTCATTATTGTGCGAAAAGTTAGATATTGATATTTGGGAGACAATTGAAGCATCTAGCACAAAACCATTTGGATTTATGCGATTTAATCCGGGCCCAGGAATTGGTGGACACTGTATTCCACTAGATCCAATTTACTTGTCTTGGAAAGCGAAAGAAGTTAATTTTTTCAGTCGTTTTATTGAGTTGGCCCAGGAAACAAACCATCAAATGCCGGAGCATGTTGTTCACAAGGCGATGAAGACTTTGAACAGTAAACAAAAAGCATTAAGTGGTTCGCGTGTTTTATTGCTAGGTATGGCGTATAAGGAGAATATTAATGATCTGCGTGAATCGCCAAGTATTTCGGTTTATGAAAATCTTGTAAAAGCCGGGGCTAGCGTGGATTTTTGCGATCCTTTAGCAACGAAGTACAGGAATTATGACGGTGTGATCAAGGAGACGATTCCACTCGATTACAGTAGTTTTGCGTCTTATGACCTTGTTATCATGTTGACGTGCCACGACCTTTTTGATAAGGAACAGATACTTGCGAACAGTGCTTTAATTTTAGATACGAAAAATGTGATGTCTCCATTTGGTTCGAGTAAAGTTGCTCGTTTCGGTGGTGGGCCAGCCATAGAAGTTGAAAAAACTTTAACCGCGCAGTAAATGTTGACGCTGTAAAGGTTTATAAAGCTAAGAAGATTCTGCTCTTGTTAAAGTGAGCGGAATCTTCTTTGGTTATATCGGCTAGTGATGTTGTCTTAATTGGAGCGCCTGTCCAGGTTTTACGAAGGGGAGTAGGCCAATGGATTCTGGCGTGACGTGACCGATGTTATTTGTTTTTGGTTCAACGGGTAAGTCGCGGAGGGCTATCGTGATTTCGCCTTGATAACGTCCAAATAGGTTGTTGTCGATGAGAATGCTACCTATTGGACGTGTGTTTGATAATGTGGGTGAGATGTCGAGTTTTGCTAAAGCTGGTCGGGATTTTTCTAAGCGAATGAGATCGCGTGCTGGGTCCATGCGGTTATTATCTGGGTTTAGTAGATATTTTTTGATGTGTGGGTCAAGGCTTGGAGCTAGTTTACAGTTAAGTAAAAGCGTGCCATCTTTGGCGAGGGCGGCGAATTGCTCGGTAGTTTGCGTTTGTAGTGATGGATCACCAATGTAGATGTTGTCAACGCCGAGTGTTTCTAGTTCAAGTGCTGCAGCGAACGGGTGGCTGTAACGGTGTTTTTCGAGTGTAGGTAAGCCTTCGAACAAGGGCTGGCGTTTTTCACTGTCGCCGGGCACGAAAGCTGCAATTTTTAAGCCATGATGGTGTAGAAATGCATTTGTTTGCTTGAAAAAGGGAATATCGAGACCTGTGTGCGGTTTTGGATAGTAGTTATGGAAGGCCTCAACTTGCGAGATATCGACGCCGGCTTGTATAAGTGCGTCTAAAAATGTGCTGTCAATCGTGCTGGCGTTGAGGTAGATTTTGATTTTCTCGGCGAGTTTTGTGATTTCAGCTGTGGTGAGGCCGTAATCGACGCGTAGACCAGTGACGCCTAGTTCGGTAGTTGGTCGGCATTGTCAATCTTGAGGCCGATGTGCGCCAGTGATTCAGAAGAAATATCGAGAATTAATTGCATGTCATGCGCGTTTGCTGCAGCGCCTAGTCGTGTGAGCAGGTAGCGATAGTTTGCAGGATTTTCTTCCGGAATATGTAAGGAACTGAAAATGAGCGAAAAGCCGTTTTTGGATGCTTGCTGGATTGTTGTTTCAAAATCATGGTCGCTGGATAAATAAATCGAGATACCGAACATGTGAACCACCCTACTTTCTTGATATTTTAAGTTAAGTATACAGTTAGTGAAATTTCATTTCAAACAAAAACCAGTTCCCACCTTATTTCGCGGAAACTGGTTTTATTTGTCGTTTTTCGATGGCAATCACAAAAGGTGGGTTATTGCGTTGATTGATGAAGCGGTATTCTAAGACGTGAAACTGTTCTTGGGAAAGCGCTTCGGCATAATGTAGCACGGCTGATTTCTCAGTTTGGCCTTCGGGATGTCCATGGTAAATGACTAGAATCACGATGCCGCCGACGGTAAGTAGAGATAGGGCGGCATCAATGGCTTTTAAAGTAGAGCCGGCGAGTGTCGTGATTGTTTTGTCGCCGCCCGGAAGATAGCCGAGATTGAAAATAGCTGCTTTGATTTCGGTTTGTTGTGGCAGGAGCTCCGCCATATTTGCGTGACTTTCGCGTAGAAGTGTAACTTGGTCGGCAACATGTTTCTCGGTGAGCAGTTGTGTCGTGGTATCGATGGCTTCTTGCTGGATATCAAAGCCAAATACGTGACCATTTACGCCAACTAAATCCGCTAAAAAAGCTGTATCGTGGCCGTTTCCAATCGTGGCATCGATGACGGTATCACCAGGCAAAATAATACGAGTCAGCAGGTCGTGACTGAATGGTAAAATGCTTTTTAAGTTCATGCTTCATTACCAGCCTTTGCTATTTTGTGAAATTTTCCTTGCCAACTATCGCGCCTGACGAGTTCAGCGTCAATCGAATTCAATACTTCCCATTTATTCAAGCTCCAAATCGGGCCAATTAAGTCTTCGATAGCACCGTCTCCTGTAATGCGATGAATGACCATCTCCGGAGGCAGAATTTCGAGCTGGTCGCAAACAAGGCTGACATAATCGTCTTTCGTTAAAAAATTTCAGCTCACCATTTTTGTATTGCTGAACCATTGGTGTGCCTTTTAGCAAGTGTAATAAGTGGATTTTGATGCCTGCAACGCCGCTTTTCACGACTTTTTGCACGGTTTCCATCATCATTTCTGGTGTTTCGCGGGGCAGGCCGTTGATAATGTGCGTACAAACGCGAATGCCGCGAGCGTGTAATTTTTCAACGCCTTCCACGTAGCAATCGTAATCGTGCGCTCGGTTGATCAGCACGCCAGTCTCGTTGTGCGCACTTTGGAGCCCAAGTTCCACCCAGAGGTAGATTCGCTCGTTTAACTCGGCTAAGTAGTCTACAACGTCATCAGGAAGGCAATCAGGGCGCGTAGCAATTGAAAGTCCCACGACGCCTGACTCGGTCAGCACGGATTCGTATTTTTCGCGCAGTTCGGCAACAGGGGCGTGCGTATTCGTGAACGCTTGGAAATAGGCCATATATTTGCCGTCCTTCCATTTCGTGTGCATCCGGTCCTTAATCGCATGGAACTGGGTTTGCAAATCATCCACCCGATCCCCAGCGAAATCACCAGACCCCGCCGCACTGCAAAAAGTACAACCACCGTGCGCCACTGTACCATCGCGGTTTGGACAATCAAAGCCCCCATCAAGCGCTACTTTAAAAACCTTGTAGCCAAAATGGTCACGCAAGCAGTAATTCCACGTGTGGTATCGTTTATTATCGTTCGTATATGGAAATGGGTTCATTTTTGTCAAACTCCTTCAAACTTGAAATAATCATCCCTGCTATTTTATCATATTTTTCAGGGTTGCGGAGGAGTTATCATTATGCTATGATATAAAAATACTTTAACTTGGTAATGTGCTAAATTGACTTGGGGGCAGAGAAAATGAACAAAACAAACAAAAAAAATGGGCTATCTCGTATTAACATCTTTAGTAGTAGGGAACATGATTGGATCAGGAATCTTCATGTTACCACGGCAAATGGCGGCCGTAGCAAGCCCGCTTGGGATTATGCTAGCGTGGATTTTAACTGGAACCGGCGTTTTAATGATCGCGCTCGTATTCGGAAATTTGGCTGTGCGACGACCAGACTTAACAAGTGGTGCGCAAAGCCATGCGTTCGAATTATTTGGCAATCCAAAACTAAAACGGCTCGCAGGATTTATTGCTGTTTGGAGTTACTGGGTCGCTAACTGGGCAGGAAATGTGTCCATCATCACCTCATTTGCAGGATACTTATCCGTCTTTTTCCCAGTACTTAATAGTAAAAAGGTCGTGTTCACGATGGGTTCCTATCAACTAGGGCTAGGCCAATTGCTGACATTTATCATTTGCTCGCTGCTTTTATGGGGTGTTTGCCTAATCATCATTCAAGGTGTAAACGGGGCTGGGCGGATTAATTTCATCGCCACGGCTGCAAAAATCGTCGGCTTCTTTCTATTTATCGTTGTCGGTTTATTCGCTTTCCAATCCTCCGTGATGGGCGAGTGGTACCATCCGGTTGTAGACACGAGTGGGCTAGAACAAGGCTTGTTATCCCAAGTCAACAGCGCGGCAATCGTGACGCTTTGGGCATTTATCGGAATCGAGTCGGCCATGATGTTTGCAGGACGCGCTAAGTCCGGTAAAACCGTTCGTGCTGCAACCATTTCAGGCCTTATCATTTCGGTTTGTCTCTACACAACAATTACCATTCTTGCACTTGGACTCATCCCTAAATCCAAACTATTACATTCCGCGAGTCCGTTAGCCGATGCGCTAAACGTTGTCACGGGGAGCGGTGGTTCGGCAGTCATGGCTTTACTCGCACTAGTCTGCTTATTTGGCTCCGCAATCGGTTGGATTATGATGAGTTCCGAAGCGCCGTACCAAGCCGCAAAAAATGGACTTTTCCTCCCGTTTCTGGCTAAAACGAATAAAAATGGTACGCCAGTCCTTGTCCTCATTTTGACATGTTGCGCGTCCCAATTATTTATTCTTTCCACACTTTCTGGCAATATCGCAACAGCTTACGATTTCGTGGTCAAAGTTTCGACACTCGCGTTTCTCGTCCAATATTTTATCTCGCCGTTATTCCAGCTAAAATTGACGCTAACCGGCGCAACATACGAGACAAATTCACTTGGAAAACGTTGGTTCGACGGCTTCATCGCGGCGCTTGCACTAACATACGCCTGTTGGATTATCAAAAGTGGAACAGAGGATTGGCGCGTGTTCGCTCTTAGTCTAGGTCTATTCTTCCTAGGATTCCTATTATATCCACTGATGAAATACAAGCCATTGGCAAAATAGGTGTATGACAATCGTTGCTTTATCCGCGTATTTATGCTATTTTTAAGACATCTTTAGGTTACTTTGGAAAAACGAAAGAAGTGGGGAAATGATAATAGTGTATCTTGTGCTGGCGATTATTTGTTTGATGGTCATCACAGCTTTTTATGGGAAAATAAACATTCGAAAACATTGGATTGGCTTTGCAGCACTTGTTTTGTTGATTGCAATGATGGCGATTTTTTTCAGGCAAACGTTTTTCGTAACGGGCAGTCCGTATCATGAAATTCATAAACAGGTTGCCTCAACGGATCTTTCTTCGGAGTCGGTGAATGGGGTTAAAATCGATCAGGTGCTAGCCGCCGAGACGCAGAAAAAAGATTTTAAATCGAAGGAAGTCACGGATAAAAGTCTCCAAAAAGAGATAAAAGTCCTCATTCCAAAGAAAAAAGAGAAGGCAACATACTGGGTATCTATCGAAGACGCCGATAAAAATAGGGTGATACATATCGAATATGGTAGCGATAAATTAACGACAAGTCGTGGTATCCAATTCGGTGATTCTGTCGATAAAGTGACGAGTACGTATGGCTCAGCTTATCGTAATTTAACGAAATCCGATCGTTATGAACAGGAACTGGTGTATGAAGATAGGGATAATAATATTGAATTACGCTTTGGTTTTTGGGATGACAAAGTCGAGATGATTTGGTTGACGGCGCTTGATAAAGCTCCAATTTAGAGGGTTGTCAAAGTGCGCCTTATAAGCTACAATAGAGCTATTGATGAAGCAAAAGAAGAGGAGCAGTAGTACAGGTTCTTGGCGTTTAGAGAGGTGACGGTTGGTGCGAGTCACACGCGAAGATGTATGAACTTGCCTCGGCACGCATAGATGTGGTGAAAACCGCCGTCCTTTTTCCGCGTTAAGGAATTCTTGAGTTGAGTGGAGACACTAATTTGGGTGGTACCGCGGGGGTTTTTTACTCTCGTCCCATGGCATTTTTTTGCTGTGGGATTTTTTTTTTTGCAGCAAGTATAGAAAGGGAGTTATGGATTATGACATTTAATCACAAAGAGATGGAGCCGAAATGGCAGAAGAAATGGGAAAACGAGAAGATTTTCAAAACGACGGAGGACGCGGATAAGTCGAACTTTTATGCACTCGATATGTTTCCTTATCCATCAGGCTCAGGCCTCCATGTTGGACATCCGGAAGGGTACACGGCGACCGATATTATTTCGCGAATGAAGCGGATGCAAGGGTTTAACGTGCTTCACCCGATTGGTTGGGATGCATTTGGTCTACCAGCGGAGCAGTACGCGATTGACACAGGGAATGATCCTGCTGAGTTTACAGCGCATAATATTGAGAATTTCACGCGCCAAATCAAGTCGCTAGGTTTTTCTTATGATTGGGACCGCGAAATCAACACGACTGACCCGAGTTACTATAAATGGACGCAATGGATTTTTACGAAACTATACGAAAAAGGGCTGGCATATGAGGCGGAAGTTGCGGTTAACTGGTGTCCGGCGCTTGGTACGGTGCTTGCGAATGAAGAAGTCATCGATGGCAAAAGTGAACGCGGCGGACATCCTGTTTTCCGTAAACCGATGCGTCAATGGATGCTAAAAATTACGGCGTACGCGGATCGTTTGCTGGACGATTTGGATTTGGTAGATTGGCCGGATAACATTAAAGATATGCAGCGCAACTGGATTGGGCGTTCAGAAGGTGCGGAAGTCGCGTTTCAAGTGAAAGATAGCGATGCGAACTTCACCGTATTTACAACGCGCCCGGATACGCTTTTTGGAGCAACGTATGCAGTTCTTGCACCAGAGCACGATTTGGTGGATAAGATTGTCACGGCGGATCAAAAAGAAGCGGTGACAGCGTATCAGAAGCAAGTCGAGCTTAAAAGCGAGTTGGAGCGTACAGATCTTGCGAAAGATAAGACGGGCGTTTTCACAGGGGCTTACGCGATTAATCCGGTGAATGGCGAAGAAATGCCAATTTGGATCGCCGATTATGTTTTGATTCAGTATGGAACTGGTGCGATTATGGCGGTTCCAGCACATGATGAGCGTGATTACGCTTTTGCGAAACAATTCCATTTGCCGATTAAAGCCGTTCTTGCTGGCGGGAATGTGGAAGAAGAAGCTTATACCGGCGATGGCGACCACATTAATTCCGAATTTCTCAATGGTCTAAACAAAGACGATGCGATTACTAAAATCATTGATTGGCTAGAAGAAAATAAGGCAGGCACACGCAAAATCAGTTTCCGTCTGCGTGACTGGTTGTTCAGTCGCCAGCGTTATTGGGGCGAGCCGATCCCTGTCATTCATTGGGAAGATGGCGAAACAACAACGATTCCAGAAAAAGAATTGCCACTGCTTCTTCCAAAAGCAACCGAAATCAAACCATCTGGAACCGGCGAATCACCACTTGCGAACTTGACCGACTGGGTAAATGTCGTGGATGACAATGGCCGTAAAGGGGTTCGCGAAACGAATACGATGCCGCAATGGGCAGGCTCTAGCTGGTACTTCTTGCGCTATATCGATCCAGAAAACAAAGAAGTTTTGGCGGATAAAGAAAAGCTTGAAAAATGGCTTCCAGTCGATGTCTATATCGGTGGCGCAGAGCACGCCGTTCTGCATTTGCTATATGCGCGATTCTGGCACAAATTCCTGTACGATATCGGTGTAGTACCAACGAAAGAACCATTCCAAAAACTGTTTAACCAAGGCATGATTTTGGGCGATAATAACGAGAAGATGAGTAAGTCTCGTGGCAATGTTGTTAATCCAGACGACGTAGTTGAGCAATATGGCGCGGATACACTACGCCTTTACGAAATGTTCATGGGACCACTTGAAGCATCGATTCCTTGGAACGCAAATGGCCTAGAAGGAGCGCGCAAATTCCTAGACCGCGTTTGGCGCTTGTTCATCGAGGAAGAAACAGGAAAAATCAACGCGAAAATCACGACAGAGGCCAATCTGGACCTTGAGAAATCTTACCACCAAATGGTGAAAATGGTTTCTGAACACTACGAAAATCTGCGTTTCAATACAGGCATTTCGCAGTTGATGATTTTTATAAATGATGCATATAAAGCAACGACGGTTCCGAAAAAATACGCGGAAGGTTTTGTTCAACTCCTTTCACCAATCGCGCCGCACTTGGCAGAAGAGCTATGGAACCGTCTTGGTCATACGGAAACGATAACGTATGAGTCATGGCCAACGTTTGACGCTTCGAAATTGGTAGAAGACGAAGTAGAAATAGTGCTACAAGTAAACGGAAAAGTGAGAGCTAAGGTCACAGTAGCAAAAGATTTGAGCCGAGATGAGCTAGAACAAATCGCTCGCACTAATGACAAAATTACCGAAGAAATAACGGGTAAAACAGTTCGTAAAGTCATCGCTGTACCTGGGAAATTGGTAAACATTGTAGCTAATTAAACCTAATAAGCGGTCCACCCAACTAGATTCATGGTTAGGTGGACTTTTTCGTTTCTAAAGAATTTTTAAAGGTTTGCCTTTTGTCAAGTTCGCGTCATAAATCTATGGTATGATGGAAAAAATGAACCATTAGGATGATGAATAATGAATGTATTAATTGCAGATGACCAAAAAGATATGTTGAAAATTTTATGTGCTTATTTTGAAAAAGAAGGCTTTACTGTTTTTCAAGCGGAAAACGGGGAGGAAGCTTTAGAAATATTTTATCGTGAGAAGTTGGATTTGGCCGTGTTGGATTGGATGATGCCAGGCGTGAATGGTGTGGAGGTTTGCAAGGAAATGAAGGCGTCGGGCTCTGTGAAAGTGATGATGTTGACGGCGAAAAGTGAGGGCGAGGACGAATGTTACGCGCTGGAAGCTGGGGCGGATGACTACGTCAAGAAGCCGTTTTTTCCGAAGGCATTGCTAGTGCGCGCGAAGAATTTGACAGGCTTTCAGAACTGTTTTGAAGTGGCGGATATTACGATTGATACATATGCCAAGAAATTATTTAAAAATGGTATTGATATTAATGCCACGAAGACGGAATATGAATTAATGCGCGTTTTATATCAAAATAAAGGTGCGATTTTGAATCGGAATCAGCTGCTAGATATTGTTTGGGGCATTGATTATGAAGGGGAAGAACGCACAGTGGACACGCATATTAGGCGGCTTCGCGAAAAAGTGGGTGACGGATTGATTAAGACGCATCGCGGGATGGGCTATAGTATCGGGGTCGGCAATGAGTAAACTCGGCCGGAAACTGACATGGCGCATTTCGGCAGTCGTTATCGGTGTTTTTGCGCTATCGATGCTTGTAAATCAATTTTTCTTACCAAAGTACTACCATTTCGAGATGAATCAAAAAGTGACGCAGGCAATGAAAGAGGTCGACAAGTGGGGTAAGGAGCAGATTGAAAATGATCTGGGAATACTGGAATCAAAGTATGACGTGACGATTGTAGCTGAAAAAATGAGCAACGATGTGGACGATTTGAATGAAATGCTACGGCTGGATTTGGCGCAAAAACGCATTGCCCTGAACCGTTTTTGGGTGACTGGCGAAACGTTAGATGATCTCAAAAAAGGCGCGATTATTACGAAATTATACGACCAAGGCAAGCAGAAATCGAGTTTTTTAGTTAGCTTAAACGAGAAGGATGGCTTGCTTATCGTGGCTGGAATTTCGATTGCCAACTATGATGAAACAGCTAAAATCATTAATGAATTTAACTTGATGTTGATGCTGTTCGGTTCTATCTTAGTCGTTGCGCTTACTGGCTTTTTATCTCGAAAAATCACGAAACCGCTGGAAGAACTGAAAATTGTTGCCGACCAGATTTCGAAGTTGGAATTTGAGAAGGTAAGCATTGAAACGCGGGATGAATTGCAAGATTTAGCGACGAGTATTAACGTGATGAGTGATGATTTGAAGAAGGCGCACTATGCCTTGCTTCGCCGAAATAAAGAATTGAAGCATTTTACGGCGGATTTAACACATGAATTGAAGACGCCGCTCGCGCTGATTAAAGCCTACACCATGGGGATCCAGGACGGTTTGGACGATGGGACATACATGGCGACTATCGTGAAGCAGACCAATCAAATATCGGCGATCATCGAAGAATTATTGCGTTTTTCGAAAATGGAAGTAGACCCGCTACACTTAGAAAAAATCCAAGTTCGGATGCTTTTTGAGGAATTGCTCGCAAACTATCAAGAAACGACGGGCCTAGATATTCGGACAAAATCAGAAATTAGCCCAGAAATCGCTATTTTAGCGGACAAGGCAAAACTCGAGATGGTGTTTAATAATGTCATCACCAATGCAGTGAAGTATGCAACGACGAATCAAATGAAAATCGAGTGGGCGGAGCGGGACAATAAAGTCTATTTTGCGATTAAAAATGAAACAACGATCCGTGATCCGAAGACATTGGAACATATCTGGATGCCATTTTATGTGCGAGAAGCTTCCCGCAATAAGAATTTTTCGGGGACTGGGCTCGGGCTTGCGATTGTGCAAACCGTGATGGAGCAACATGAATTTGAGTATGGCGCGCAACTGGAAGATGGCTGGATAACGTTCTATCTTATTTTTGATCAAGCCAAGTGAGAGAGGGGAAAGCAAGCATGAAAATAAAAAATATTGTCATGAGTATCGTGTTTGTCTTCATCCTCGCGATCTTGCTGATTTTGCAAATTTGGCAACCGCATGAGGCGATGCCGACACAAGAGTTTACGAAAATACAAACAATGAGAGGTTAAGGCTATGAAAAGAGAGACATTTATTTTTATATTAGGCGTATTAGCGGCAGGCGCACTTGTGTTTCACTTCTATGATCAGCACCAACAGCGCGTGGCAATGATGGACATGATTAAAGAAACGGCGAAAGACCACGATATACCAGCTTGGATTCCTCTCTCGATTGCGGAAACAGAAAGTGGATTTGACCCAAAAACGATTGGTGATGCAGGAACTTCTTATGGCTTATTTCAGTTACATCGTGGCGGGTTAGCACCAGAAGAAATGACCGAAGATGAGCTATTGAAACCCGAAGAGAACATCGAAATCGCGATTACGAACATGACGAGAGCTTACGACCGCGCACAGGTGAAAGGGTTGGAAGGTATTCAGATGTTGACCTATATCGCTAATACATCTGGCTGGCCAACCCAACGTGGAACCGATTGGACGGATCAAAATACGAATTACAATAAAAAACTAGCGAAAAATTTCAAGAAGCATATTAAGGTGAAAGAATTAGCAGTATCGGAATAGGATAGGAAGTGGCTTGACGAAACAGTTGAGCTGCTTTTATTTTGTTCGATAATGAAACTTTATTTCATTATTTTAAAATATTTATTGAAATATAATTCCGTTTGCGTTACAATAAACGTATGAAAGAGGTGTTTTTATGTTAGAGAATTTATCCACGGAAAAGCGAAATGAAAAAACGACATCTTTAGATACGCTAACGGTAAAAGAAGCATTGCAGATTATGAATGAAGAAGATGCAAAAGTACCGGTTGTTATTGCCACGAATCTTGTTTCAATTGAAACCGTTATCAAAGGCGTGATAGAGAGTTTTAAAAAAGGTGGACGTCTGATTTATCTTGGCGCAGGAACGAGTGGGCGTCTTGGTGTTCTGGATGCGGCGGAATGTGTGCCGACGTTTGGTGTGCCAGCGACGATGGTTGTTGGACTAATCGCGGGCGGCGAGAAAGCATTTTTACAAGCGGTGGAAGGTGCAGAAGACTTGGCTGTTTTGGGTAAAGAAGATTTACAAGGGATTGCTTTGACAGCGGATGATTATGTATTGGGCATCGCGGCGAGTGGCCGTACGCCATACGTGATTGGTGCGCTTGATTATGCGAAAGAAGTTGGCGCGAAAACTGGTGCCTTGTCTTGTAACACGAACGCAGCGATTTCAAAACACGCGGATACAGCGATCGAAGTGGATTGCGGACCTGAAATTTTGACAGGATCGACGCGCTTGAAAGCTGGAACAGCACAAAAATTAGTTTTAAATATGATTTCAACGGTTTCGATGATTGGAATCGGAAAAGTATACAAGAACTTGATGGTCGACGTGATGCCGACGAATGAAAAATTGGTAGAACGCTCAAAACGTATCATCATGGAAGCGACAGAATGTGACTACGAAACAGCGGAAAAGCATTTTGAATTAGCAGGACAGCACGTGAAACCAGCAATCGTCATGATTTTAACGAATACAGACCTTGCGACAGCCACGGAAAAATTAGCAGCAGCGGATGGTTTTATCAGACGCACATTAGATTAAAGGGAGGTAAGCAATATGAGTAAAGAACACGATTTAGGCCAAAAGATTTTTGAAGAAGTCGGCGGTATCGGAAATGTTTCTAAAATCGCACATTGTATGACACGCGTACGTTTAGGGATTAAGGATACTGATAAAGTGAATGTGGAAGGGCTGAAAAAAGCACCTGGCGTACTTGGAGTTGTAGAAGATGACACGCTACAAATCATTGTTGGACCTGGATTCGTCAATAAAGTAGCAGGCGCGATGTGTGACATGGCAGGCGTGAAACTTGGCGAAACATTGCCAGATAATCTAGATGAGAATTTGACACAAAGCTCGGCTAAAACTGGGAAAGAGTTAGTCGAGGAGAAGGCTGCGGCAACAAAAGCTGCATTGAAAAAGAAACAAAACAACACATCTGGATTTAAGCGTCTATTGAAATCGATCGCGAATATTTTTGTTCCGCTAATTCCAGGTTTCGTTGGTGCCGGTTTAATTGCAGGTATCGCGGCCATTCTTTTCAATAATATTCAAGCTGGTAATCTCGATGCCGGAACTTGGACGCAATATGTCACGGTGTTAAACGTTATTAAAAATGGTATTTTCGCGTTTCTTGTTATCTATGTAGGAATCAATACGGCGCAAGAATTTGGGGGCACGCCAGTACTTGGTGGAGCTGTCGGTGGTGTGACGTTACTCATGGGTGTGACACCAGAGTTTCCAATTAAGAATATTTTTGATGGCAGTGATATGGTCGCCGGACAAGGTGGTATTATCGGGGTGCTTCTAGCGGTTTACCTACTTTGCGTACTGGAGAAGTTTTTACGTAAATGGATTCCGAATTCGCTCGACATCATTTTGACGCCGATGTTAGCGTTACTCATCATTGGTTTGTTCACGATTTTCATCATCATGCCATTCGCGGGCGTTATTTCAACGAGCTTAGTCGGAAGCATCAACTGGATTATCGCAAAAGGTGGACTATTCGCCGGATTTGTTCTGGGGACGCTATTCTTGCCAATGGTTATGCTTGGACTTCATCAAGTACTGACGCCGATTCACGTTGAAATGATTGCGCAAGACGGCTATACCATTTTGCTTCCAATGCTTGCGATGGCAGGTGGCGGACAAGTTGGTGCATCCATCGCGATTTGGATGCGTTGTCGTAAAAACAAACCTTTAGTTACTATGATTAAAGGAGGTTTGCCAGTCGGAATTCTCGGTATTGGCGAACCATTAATCTACGGAGTTACGGTCCCACTTGGTCGTCCGTTTATTACGGCGTGTCTCGGTGGTGGTATCGGTGGAGCTATTATTGGCTTCTTCGGTAATGTTGGAGCCATCGCAATTGGCCCATCAGGCGTAGCGCTCATCCCGCTTATCGCTAATAACACATGGTTTGAATATGTTATCGGCCTACTAGCAGCCTATCTTGGTGGTTTCATCCTCACGTATCTATGGGGTGTTCCAAAAGATGCGATGGAAGTGGTTGAAGAGTAAAACAGAGAAGTGAGGCGAATGTGTCTCACTTTTTTTTGTTGTATTGTCTAGTCGCATGTTATAATCAAAGCATGGAATTTATTCGAAGGAGGCGGCAACAAACATAATGGGAAGTGTGATGAATCGAATTCAAGGTATTTTAGAAGAACTACCGAAGTCAGAGGCAAAAGTAGGTCGCGCAATATTAGCCGATCCAAGTAAAATTGTAAAAATGTCGATTCATGAACTGGCTGAAACTTCTGGCGCAAGTGGTGCTGCGGTGATTCGTTTTTGCCATTCGATGGGGTTAGAAGGCTTTCCAGAGCTGAAAATGAAGCTATCCGTCGAGCTTGTTCGGCCTGAAAAGGTAGGCTATTACGATATTGAGCCGAATGAGGAGTTTGAAGAGATTACGCGGAAGCTTGTTTCTAACACGGTGCAAACATTGAATGACACGGTTGGGCAGCTAGAGAAAGAAAAAATTATGGATGCGTGCGAGATTCTCTATAAAGCGGATACAATCTATGCGTATGGTGTTGGCGCTTCGTGGTTAATTGCCGAGGATATTGCTCAAAAATGGATGCGCGCTGGAAAACACGCGATTGCGATTGCAGATCCACATATTTTAGCGATGGCTTTTGCGGCGGGTTCTAAAAATGCGGTTTTCTTCGCGATTTCCAATAGTGGGGAAACGAGTGAAGTATTGCAGTTGGCTGATGAAGCGCTGAACAATGGCTTAGAACTGCTTAGTTTGACCCGTTTTGGGCAGAATAAATTGAAACAGCGAGCGGCAGTTGCACTGGAAACATCACGCGCGCCAGAAACCGAGCTCAGGAGTGCGGCTACGAGTTCAAGGCAAGCGCAGTTTTTAGTGATTGATATTTTGTTCTACTTTTACGCTTCGCATCATTATGAGGAAATGATCGAGCAGATAAGGACATCAAGGGAAGCGACGAATCGATTTAGGGAATCTTGATTTGTTTGCTACATAATTTCAAAAAGATAGGCCAACAGCGGCTTATCTTTTTTTAGTTTCCTTTTTCGCTAAAATAAGGAGTTTGTGATACAATAAAGGAAACTTGATGAAGAAGGTGATAATGATGGGGGACGACTTGGGTGCGAAGAAAGTATTAATGGAAGAAATTGAAGGGTTAGCCTTGGAATATCAGGTTGGGGAGCCGATTTTCACGAAGGAGATTAAGCAACAAGTAAATGAACAGTTTGAAGTAGCCAGTAATGATGGTTTTACGAGAACAGTGAATGAATATTTGCGTAGATTGGAAAAAAGAGGCGTGATTTCTAAATATGATGATGGTATTTATTTTCGTAGCAAAGAGACTAAGTTTGGACGAAGCGCTATCGACAAAGAGAAACTTATTAAGAAGGCCTATATCATGGATGAGGATGAGGTGATTGGATACGTTGCGGGGGCTGCTTTTCTTAGCGCTAATGGTTTTTCTAATAATATGACGAATCGGCGGGAAATCGTGACAAATAATTACAACGTGAAGAAACCGATTCATAAATTTAGTAACCCACCAATCATTAAAAAGCCTAAAGTGCCAATTTCTAAGCATAATTATCGTTATTTTCAGCTGCTGGATACATTGCGAGATATTGAGCAGTATCATGTGTTGGATGCTTCTTTTTACGTGTCGCTTTATGACTATATGGAACGAGAGCGAATCGATGGCTTTAAACTACTGGGCTACGCAAAGAAATATTATAATCAAAAAGTAATGCACGTACTGGATGAACTAGCGGAGGCTGTTCTAGACAGGGAGCTGATTGGTTAATGTACTATACTTTGCATCACGATCGACATGCGTTTAGGGATTTACTAGAATCCATTTTTAATGAGTGCGACATATTACCAGAGATTTTAGAGAAAGATTATTATGTATGTTTGATGTTGCAGGAAATAGCTGCTGTACAACGAGAGTATGACGTATATTTTAAAGGTGGGACAGCATTATATAAATGTTTAAAGAGGATTAATCGCTTTTCAGAAGATATCGATTTAACATTTAATAATGAAAAATTTATTTCTAAAACGAGTAAAAGTAATGCGTTGAAGAAAGTGACTTCGCGTTATACACAATTGGAGATAAATACAGCACATCCGCAAAGTGTCTCGGGAAGTGGTTTGAGGACATCGGTTTATGAGTATAATATTTTATTTGAGACTGACTTTTCAAAGAAAGATTCGCTGCGAAGAGTCGGGACAGTCAAGGTTGAGACGACGGCTTTTACGACGTTTGAGCCACATTGTGCGTATTTGATGGAACCGATTATATTATTTGAGTTGACTTCCATTCAAAAGTTGCTATTGGAATCAGAGAGTGAACTGTATTTTATCGTTGAGCAAAAGAGGATAGAACAAGACTTGAGCCATGAAGCTAAGACTTTAGGGAAAACTATTAGTAAATTCAACTATTGGGAGTGCCTGAAGACAGATAGGGATATTGAAATCGGCTATAATAGGATGCAGAATGTGTATATTTTTTTGGATGAAGACAGGAGGACATTCGAATATGTTCTTGAAAAATGTGGTCATCTTCACAAGCGACTTAAGGAGAATTCATTGTAAAAAATGCTTGACTTTAGTAGGAACATCGGTTAATATGAGTGTTATATTAAATGAATGCGTGGATGAAGAGTAAGTAACATGATGGATGTTTTAAGAGAGCTGATGGTTGGTGTGAATCAGTAGCAGAGATGATGTGAATGGACTTCGGAGCAACTAAGCTGAACGGGATTTTTCCTCAGTAGGAGTTAGCGATTAGGCCTTATCGTTATACAAGGCACCCCATAGTTATTGTGGGATTGAGTGAATCGTTTTTTTTTCGGTTAATTAAGGTGGTACCACGGGTCTCCCGTCCTTATCTAAGTCTATTAGATATGGAGGGAGGCCCTTTTTTGTTGCGGTTCTTACGAAGCGTCGTGTGCTGAGTTAGAACCGCAATATGCATGAGAACGCAGTGAGCATGTAATCCATCACCTTCTCTATCGCAGCACCACCAAACGAAACTAAAACAAATAATCTAAATCA
The DNA here is from genome assembly GCF_000525855.1 of Listeria cornellensis FSL F6-0969. Taxonomy (GTDB): domain Bacteria; phylum Bacillota; class Bacilli; order Lactobacillales; family Listeriaceae; genus Listeria_A; species Listeria_A cornellensis. The sequence goes on along the minus strand of NZ_AODE01000019.1, from coordinate 168,800 downwards.
TAAAGCAAGAAGAGTAAGCAAACATAATTTTTACAGAGAGTCAGTGGTTGGTGTGAACTGATAAAGTTATTTTGCCGAAGTGGTCCTTGCGCGTGTGGCTTTGAACGAAAAAGTAGGAGCTGCCGGGTTCTCCCGTTAAAGAGATAGAGTATGTGATTCGTGCTCGAATGAGATGGAACTTTTATGGTTCCAATATGAGGTGGTACCGCGGTATTTGATTATTCGCCCTCTAAAGAAAACAGTGATTTTGGCTGCGTTCTTTAGGGGGCTTTTTTGTATTCTGGAATTGGAGGAATGAGAAATGAAATTAACGAGAAAAATAAATGCGGATACGATTACGGCGATTTTGGCTTATGAGCGCTTAGATGGGAAAAATAAAGCGTTACTTGAGGGTGCGGCGCGGGATGCGGATGCGGGACGGTATTCGATTATTGCGATGGATCCGGTACATGAGATCAAGGTCTATGGTCAGCGATTCGTGCTGGATGGGGTGGAGAGAACGGTGGTTGATCCGCTGGCGGAGCTTGATAAGGTGATTCGGACGGCGCCAAAAAATGCGGATTCGCTTCCTTTTGAGGCGGGTGCGATTGGATATGTTGGCTATGATACGATTGCGTTATATGAGGATTTGGGCGAGATACCACAGGAAACGCGCGAGGGGCTAGCGGATATTCATTTTATGCTGTATGAGTCATTTTTGATTATGGATCATCAGGCGGAGGAAATGACGCTGGTGCAGGATAATTGCTACTCGGGTCGGGCGGAGGGTGCGATGCGGGAGGCGCTGGACCGGATGCAGGAGCAGTTGGTGACGGCGGGTGAGCGCGAGGCGCGGGACGTTGTGGTGACACCGATGGAATATACGAGTAATGTGACGAAGGCGGAGTATATGACGCGGGTGGAGCGGGCGAAGGAGCATATTAGGAACGGAGACTTTTTCCAAATTGTGTTGTCGCAGCGTTTGGAGGCGCCATTTAAGGGTGATGCGTTTGATTATTACCGGAAATTACGATTGTTGAATCCTTCGCCGTACTTGTTTTTCGTTGATTTTGATGAGACGACGTTGATTGGGTCTTCTCCGGAGAGTTTGGTGAGTGTGACGGGCGATGTGGTCGTGACGAATCCGATTGCTGGGACTCGAAAACGTGGGGGGACGAAGCAGGAGGATGAGCGCTTGGCGGAGGAACTTTTGCACGATGAAAAGGAACTTGCGGAACATCGGATGTTGGTGGATTTGGGGCGTAATGATATTGGCAAAATTGCGGTGACGGGTAGTGTGACTGTTCCGGTATACTTGACAATAGAGCGGTATCGCTTTTTGATGCACTTAGTGTCGGTTGTGGAAGGGACGCTGAAACCAGAGTTGACGGCGATGGATGCGCTGAAATCGGTGCTGCCGGCTGGAACGGTGAGCGGTGCGCCGAAGATTCGAGCGATGGAACGGATTTATGAATGGGAAAATGTGAAGCGTGGTCCTTATGCAGGTGCGGTCGGGTATTTGACGCATCAAGGGGATTGTGATTTTGCGCTGGCGATTCGGACGATGGTGTTGCATCAGGGAACGGCCTATGTTCAGGCAGGTGCTGGGATTGTCTATGATTCGGATCCGGAGAGTGAATATTTAGAAACGTTACAAAAAGCCAAAGCGTTATTGGAGGTTGGAAAATGATTTTATTAGTCGATAATTATGATTCGTTTACGTATAACTTGGAGCAGTATTTGGCGGAATTTGCAGATGAGGTTGTGGTTTGTCGGAATGATGCAACGGATTTGATGGAGTTGGCGGCGAGTGCGACAGGGATTGTGCTGTCGCCTGGGCCTGGGAAACCGAGTGAAGCGGGGCTTTTGGAAGAGGTTGTACGGCGGTTCGCGCATAAGTTGCCGATGTTGGGGATTTGCTTAGGGCATCAGGCTATCGGCGAGGTATTTGGTGGAACGGTGAGTCAGGCTGGTGTGATTCGGCATGGGAAGGTTTCGATGATGCGACAAACGGTAGGAGGCGCGATTTTTGCGGGGCTAGATGAGGAACTGGAAATTATGCGGTATCATTCGCTGATTGTAGAGAAGGACGGGTTTCCAGATGCTTTGGAAGTTTTGGCGCGGTCGTTGGATGATGATGAGATTATGGCGATGCAGTTGCGCGATTTTCCGGTTTATGGGTTGCAGTTTCATCCGGAATCGATTGGGACGTTGGATGGCAAACGGATGATGGCGAATTTTGTAGCGATTGTGGAAAAGGAGGGTGAGCGAGATGGAAGCGTATTTGCAAAAAGTGTATGATCAGCAGAATTTGACGCGAGTGGAGATGCAGAGGGTTGCTTCGGCGATTTTTGCAGGGGAATTAAGTCAGGCGCAAATCGCGGCTTTCTTGATGGCTCTGAAAATAAAAGGGGAAACGATTGAGGAGATGCAGGCGATTGCGGAAACGATGCAGGGCGTTGCGTTGCAGTTACCGATGGCGTCTGAAAATACGATGGATAATTGCGGAACTGGCGGAGATAAATCGCTCAGCTTTAATGTGAGTACGACATCAGCTTTTGTTCTGGCGGCAGCGGGTATTAAGGTCGCGAAACATGGTAATCGCAGTATTTCAAGTAAGTCGGGAAGCGCGGACGTTTGCCAGGAGTTGGGCATTGATATTTCGCTTGGCGTGGAGGATATGGTATATTTACTGGAGAATGCTGGTATTGCTTTCTTGTTCGCGCCACATGTGCATCCGAATATGAAGTATGTGATGGAAGTGCGGCGGGAGTTGAATACGCCGACGATTTTTAACTTGATTGGACCGCTGACGAATCCGGTAAAATTGGAAACGCAATTGATGGGAATTTATCGCCGTGATTTATTGGAGCAAACCGCGCAAGTGCTTGGAAAATTAGGCAGGAAGCGCGCGATTGTCGTGAATGGCGGTGGTTTCATGGATGAGGCATCGCTTGCGGGTGAGAATCACTACGCGCTCCTCGAAAATGGTGAGGTGACGATGCATCGCTTTTTACCAGAGGATGTTGGCTTAGAAAGTCGCGATTTGGCGTCGATTCAAGGCGGCGATGCGAAACGGAATGCGGAAATTTTGCTGTCGGTTTTAAAAGCGGAGCCAAGTGCGTATTACGACACGGTGATTTTGAATGCTGGCCTTGGTTTGCTAGCGCATGGAAAAGTAACGACGCTTGTTTCGGGAATCGAAATGGCGCGTGATTTGATTGATAGCGGTGCGGCTTATGCCAAATTAACACAATTATTAGCTTGTCAAAAGGAGCGATTAGTAGGATGACATTTTTAGAAGAGATTTTAGCGAAAAAAGCGCAGGAAGTGGCAGAAATGCCGGTTGAAAAAGTAGAATTAGGGCGACAAAAAACGTATTTTCATGATTTTTTAAAGGCGAATAAAGGCGCGGTGCAGTTGATTGCGGAAGTAAAGCGAGCTTCTCCATCGAAAGGCGCGATTAATCTAGATGTGGATCCAGTTGCCCAGGCGAAAAGTTATGAAGCGGCTGGCGCGGGTGCGATTTCAGTTTTGACGGATCAGCAGTTTTTCAAAGGGGATATCGAGGATTTGCGGGCTGTGGCAGAGGCAGTGAGCATTCCGGTTTTGTGCAAGGACTTTATTATTAGTGAAAAACAGTTGATTCGCGCCAAAAACGCGGGGGCTTCGATAGTGTTGTTGATTGTGGCGGCTTTGGTGGAGGAAGATTTGACAACATTGTACAAACAGGCAACGGCGCTTGATTTAGAGGTTCTCGTGGAAGTGCATAATGAAGCGGAATTGGAGATTGCTGAACGACTAGGTGCAAAATTGATTGGCGTGAATAACCGCGACTTACATAGTTTTGTGGTGGATATTGCGGTGAGTGAACGCGTGGCTGAGGAATTTTCACTTGCGGAGACGTTTTATATCAGTGAAAGTGGTTTCCGTGAACCGGCGGATGTGGCGCGCGTGGCGAAAGCATTTAGTGTGGTTCTCGTCGGTGAAGCGTTGATGCGAGCGGAAAATGTGGAACAAGCCGCGCGTGCATTGAAGGTGAGCCGCGTATGACACAGGTCAAAATTTGCGGATTGAAATACCGTCCTGATATCGAGGTTGCGGTCGCGAATGGAGCGGAGATGATTGGTTTCGTGTTTGCGCCGAGTAAGCGCCAAGTGACACCGAATCAGGCTCGAATTTTAGCGCAGCATATACCAAATTCGGTCAAAAAAGTAGGCGTGTTTGTGAATGAAAGTCCTGCGGAAATCAACCGAATTGCGGCGATGGTTCCGCTGGATATCGTGCAATGTCACGGTCAAGAGACGGCGGCGGATTTAGCGAAAATAAACCGTCCGACAATAAAGGCTTTTCAAGTGAAGCATGGCAAGATAAATGGCGATCTAACAGCGTTTCCAGATAGTCTGATCTTACTCGATGCACCAATTGCTGGGCTCGGCGAAACGTTTGATTGGCAGGCGATTGTGAACAGCGAATTGCCCAAGGAACGGCTTATTATCGCGGGTGGTTTGCACATAGATAATGTCGCTGCAGCAATCGAGCAATTCCAGCCATTTGCTGTCGACGTTTCCTCGGGTGTCGAAACGAACGGTACGAAAGATCCTGAAAAAATAATAAAATTCATTCAAAAAGCGAAGGAGTCCTGAAAATGAGTTATGATGCACCGAATAAAGCGGGTTTTTATGGAAATTATGGCGGGAAATTTGTCCCTGAAACATTGATGAAAGCTGTCACAGAACTAGAAGAGGCGTACGAAATTTCGAAAACAGATGAGGCTTTTCAAGAGGAATTGAGCTACTATTTGCGCGATTACGTTGGACGCGAGTCTCCGCTTTATTTTGCGGAACAATTGACGGCACATGCGGGTGGTGCCAAAATTTATTTGAAACGGGAAGATTTGAACCACACAGGCGCGCACAAAATCAATAATTGCATCGGACAAGCTTTGTTGACACGCCAAATGGGGGAAAAAGAAAGTCGTGGCGGAAACGGGAGCTGGGCAACATGGCGTAGCGACGGCAACTGTGGCTGCCTTGTTTAACTTGGAATGTACGATTTTTATGGGAGAAGAGGATATTAGACGTCAGCAGTTGAACGTTTTCCGAATGGAGTTGCTCGGCGCGAAAGTGGTCAGTGTTTCAGGTGGGAATGGCACGCTAAAAGACGCTGTCAATGAGGCGTTGCGCTATTGGGTGGCGAACGTGGAAGATACGCATTACATCATGGGATCGGTTTTAGGACCACATCCGTTTCCGCAGATTGTTCGCGATTTCCAAAGCGTGATTGGAGCGGAAGCCCGCGCGCAGCATTTGGAGAAGGAGAACCGTTTGCCAGACGCATTAGTGGCTTGTATCGGTGGTGGCAGTAACTCGATGGGACTTTTTTATCCGTTTGTGAATGATACATCGGTTAAAATGTACGGTGTTGAAGCGGCGGGCTCTGGTCTGGATACCGCTTTTCACGCAGCGTCACTCTCAAAAGGTGAAATTGGCGTTTTGCATGGCGCGATGATGCATATTTTGCAAGATGATGCCGGTCAAATTCAGGAAGCTTATTCGATTTCGGCAGGCTTGGATTATCCAGGAATCGGTCCTGAACATAGTTTTTTACGAGACGAAGGACGCGCCGAGTATGCCTCTGTGACCGATGACGAGGCCGTAGAAGCGTTCCAATTGCTTTGCCGTACCGAAGGCATTATTCCAGCGTTAGAAAGCTCACACGCGATCTCCTTCGCTGTAGAACTCGCTGGCAAAATGAAACCCGAAGAAAGCATCGTCGTTTGCCTATCTGGCCGTGGCGATAAAGACGTGGACCAAATCCGCGCACGTTTGAAAGGAGCAGATGACAAATGATATTACAAAACGCAATCGAAAAAGCTAATTTAGCCGTAGTTCCCTATATTATGGCGGGGGATGGCGGCCTCGACCAGTTAGAAAATCAGATGCAACTACTCAGTGATGCAGGTGCGACGGCGATTGAACTTGGTATTCCTTTCTCGGATCCAGTAGCTGACGGACCGGTGATTCAAGAAGCTGGCGCGCGTGCTTTGGCGGCGAAGATTAGCCTTGAGCAGATTTTAGAAACACTGACAACGAGCAAAATCGAGATTCCGCTAGTCGTGATGAGTTATTTTAACCCGATTTATCACCTTGGCGTTGAAAAATTCATCGAGCTTGCTAAAAAAACACCGATTAAAGGCTGATTATTCCTGATTTACCATATGAACATCGCGATTTAATTTTGCCACATTTAGAAAATACCGATATTGCCCTGATTCCGTTGATTTCGCTGACGAGTCCGAAAGAGCGGATGGAATTAATTGCGAAACAAGCACAAGGATTCATTTACGCGGTGACAGTGAACGGGACAACAGGCGAGCGCGCAGTGTTCGGCGATAAGATTGATGAAAATTTGACGTACTTAAAAACGATTAGTCCTGTGCCGGTTTTGGCGGGGTTTGGCATTTCGAATCTGGATCATGTGGCGAGATTTGCCGCTGCATGTGATGGGGTGATTGTGGGGAGTAAAGTTGTGCAGTTGTTGCATGATGGGAAGTATGAAGAGCTTAGTGCGTTTATTACTGGGGCGAGTCAAATTAAATAAATAGAAAAAAAGCGGATATTTTTCCGCTTTTTTTCTATTTATTTTCAACTAATGATTGCAAGCTTGTGCAAGAAGGAGTAAACTAAAATTTAGTTGAGTTTTAAACAAACCATTATTTTATGAAAAAGCGAGTGTCATTAATCGGCTCAAAAACGAGCACTTCACAATAAAGGACGAGGTCTATGTCTTCATCAAAACTACTTCGAGGAACTTTCATTTTAACGTTGGGAACTTTTATTTCTAAATTTTTAGGTCTTTTTTATGTCATTCCATTTTATTGGATTATGGGTGGCGCTGGACCAATGACTTTGTATAATTTCGGGTATGTCCCGTATCAAATTTTTCTAGGAATTGCAACGGCTGGTGTTCCGCTAGCGGTCGCGAAATATGTCGCGAAATATAACGCGATTGGCGAGTACGAAATTGGGCGTCGTTTATTCCGAACGGGCGTTTACTTAATGCTCGCAACGGGTGTTGTCAGCTTTATCGCGATGTACGCTTTAGCGCCTGTACTTGCTGGGTTGCAATCAATTGAAGGTAGCGGTTATACGGTTGAGGACGTGACGGGGGTTATCCGTGCGGTCAGTTTTGCGCTTATTGTTATCCCGGTTATGAGCCTGATTCGTGGCTTTTTCCAAGGGTACCAATCGATGGGGCCTTCTGCGGTTTCACAAGTTATCGAGCAAATTGTCCGTATTGCGTTCCTGCTTGTCGGTTCGGCAACGGTGCTTTATATCCTGCACGGCACAATCGTTAGCGCCATCAGTATCGCGACGTTTGCAGCTTTCATCGGCGCATTGGCGAGTCTTGCCTGCCTACTTTGGTACTTCTTCAAACGCAAAAAAGGTCTCGATGCCCTGTTACGAACCAGTAAAGGCGAAGTGACGGTCTCATTACCGTCGATGTACAAAGATATTTTCATTACGGCGGTGCCATTCGTTGTTGTCGGCATTGCCAGCTCACTTTACCAACAAATCGACCAGTTCACGTTTGGCCGAATTTTAACGTGGATTGGCTACAGTGGCCACGAAGCAGAGAATTTACTCGGTATCGTTAACTTCAGTGCGCAAAAATTAGTCATCATTCCAGTCAGTTTGGCGACTGCGTTTTCGATGACGATTGTGCCTCTCGTGACGGCGGCCTATGCGCGTGGTGAACAGGAAAACGTGAAAAAACAACTAAATGATGTTTTCCAAGTACTACTTTTCATCACATTACCAGCTTGTATCGGGATGTCCTTACTCGCAGAACCGCTTTACACGGTGTTTTATGAACATGATCCTGCGGGAATTCAAATCTTGGCGTTCTATGCACCAGTCGCGATTTTACTGTCTTTATTCAGCGTGACGGCCGCGATTTTGCAAGGAATTGATGAGCAACGATTCACGATTTTGAGCCTACTTATCGGTTTATTGACAAAATCCGTTTTCCAAATGCCACTGATGATGTGGATGGGAGCGCGCGGTTCCGTTGCAGCCACTGGACTTGGCTATACTGTATCCGTTATTTTCGCGATGATCATTATTCGGAAATACGCGAACTACAATTTCAGTGTCATTTTGAGAAGAACGGTCTTAATGTTACTCCTTAATTTAGCGATGGCAATCTCCGTATTGCTTGTATATCAAGGTTTGACGATGTTTATTAATCCAGAAACGAAGCTCAATTCGATGATTCTACTCATCCTTTGTGGTGGGGTAGGGGCGTTCGTATACGGTTATCTAAGCTTGCGATTACGCCTATTCGACAAAGTATTTGGCCCAAGAGCCGCAACAATTCGCCGGAAACTGCGCATAAAAGCATAAAAGGGAGGCAAACACATCATGGAAAAACGAACAAGAAAGCGGTCAAAAGAAGCACGGCGAGCCCGCGTATTTTTGACACTCGGCGTGATTTGCGCCATAGCAGGACTGGGCGCACTATTTCTAGACTACATTTGGGTTGCCATTCCATTCGCCATGCTTGCTTCTTTATTAGTTGGCATGACGATTGGATTGAAACTTCCAAGAACAAAAGAATAACGAATAAAGCTTGCAGGTCGTATCTAGACTTTGCAAGCTTTTTTAGGCTATTCAAATGATTTTGGAGATGCTATAACTTAGAAATATGGGAAATTTTAAAAAGGAGCTATACATATGACGTTAATACGGATTATCGTCTGTTTCACTAAATTTCTTCAAATAATAAGGGATTTGTTCGGCGACTTCGGTAGGTAGGACGACATATTTCTTCTTCGCCAGCGTCTCCCCGATATAACTATGCAAAAATACGGCAGTTAGAACCGCATGTTTTGGTTTCTCTAGTTGGCCGAGTAGTCCGGCAATCATACCCGCCAGCGTATCACCCATACCGCCCGTTGCCATGGCTGGAGTTCCGTAAATGTTTTGCCAAATATCTTCGCCAATGTAGACACGCGTACGGTGGTCTTTCAAAACGACAATCGCGTCGAGTTCTGTCGCAAAATCCTGGTTTGTGATATCATCTAAATTTTCGGTTTCCATATGCGTCAGTCGTTCCCATTCCTTACGGTGAGGCGTGAAAACAAGCGCCGCATTTGGTTTTTGGAAATCTTGCGAAGCGTATAGCGTAATCCCATCCCCATCGATTACGACGCGCTGATCCTTGTGGGCGTGTTCGCAAACGAGCGACAAAAGCTGTTGCGCCATCTTGTCTACGCCAAGTCCTGGTCCAATTAAGATGGTATCAAATTGTGGCAACATCTCGACTAAATAGTCCGTATCATTATAATCGAGGCACATCGCTTCTGGGAGTCTTGCGTGGAGTGCCGATCGATTCACAGGATGCGTCGCGACAGTAACAAGTCCAGCGCCGCTATAAATCGCGCCTTGTGCAGCCATAATAATCGCACCACCAAGCCGTTCTGTACCGCCAATTAATAAGACGCGACCATAATCACCTTTATTCGACTCCTCTTCGCGCTGCTTGATCCAAGCGCAAATAACCTTGGGCGTGATTTTTTTTCATTGTGCCACAACCTTTCCAAATTTTCTTTTATAGTATGTAATCTTAGTCTCCATTATAAACCTACTTGCCAAATTGTCCAATATAGTATAACCTATGCACAAAAGGAGTGAAGTAAAATGAAACCAATTTTTCCAGCAGTAAAAGCAGTCATCATACATAACGGCCAATTTTTAGTTTTGAAAAAAGCAGGTGTAGAAGGCGATGTCTGGGAGCTTCCAGGAGGACGAATGAACTTTGGAGAGACGAAAGGTGAGGCGCTATTTCGGGAAGTGCAAGAAGAAACAGGGCTTCAAGTCCAACCGTTTATTCTGTATGACACGTGGGAATTTTTTCAACCAGAATATCAAATAACAGGCGTGATTTACTTATGTGAAAAACCAGATGGGGATGTACGGCTTTCAAGTGAACATCAAGCATACGAATGGTTTCCGCTTGACGCGAGCAGCCTCGAACGAATGGATGTTGTGTTCGCCTCACGGATGGTCCGGTGGGATTTTGAAGCGATTCAAGGATTTATGTCGTAATTCTTCTCAAAATGCTTTCATACGAGCGCAAAAGGGTATACAATGGAGTAGGTAAATTAACTGTTGAAGGGATTGTTATAATATGAGTACGATCAATTGGCAAGAGGAAGTAGAGAAGCGCCGCGATGATTTCAAACGTGACTTATTTGCGATTTTGAGCATTCCGAGTGTGCGCGATGATTCCAAAGCAACGGAGGACGCACCATTTGGCCCAGACGTGAAAAAAGCATTGGATTTTGCTTTAGAACTAGCGGCAAAAGACGGTTTTATAACGAAAGAAGTTGGCAATGTTGCAGGGCACGCTGAATTTGGTCAAGGCGAAGAACTAGTTGCTGCGCTTGGTCATGTCGATGTGGTACCGGTTGGCGATGATTGGTCACACGATCCATTTGACCCGATTTTAAAAGATGGTAAAGTATTCGCGCGAGGTTCAGCGGATGACAAAGGACCAGCGATGGCTGCTTACTATGCGATGAAAATTATTAAAGAACTTGATTTACCGCTATCACGCCGCGTTCGGATGATTTACGGTTCGGATGAAGAAAGTGGTATGTCGTGCGTAGAGCGTTATTTCGAAACAGAAGAACAACCAACAATGGGCTTTGTGCCAGATGCCGAATTCCCGATTATCCACGCTGAAAAAGGTATTTCTGAACTTGATATTTCTTTCAAAGACGGCGAAAAAGAAGGAAACGCTGATTTCCGTCTGATTAGTTTCGAATCTGGCGCGCGTTATAATATGGTACCAGACCACGCGAAAGCAGTTTTAGAGAACGTGAAAGATTTTGACGTGCTTTCTAAAAAATTCGCAGCGTATCAAAAAGAAACAAAACTAGCTGGTGAACTAGTAGAATCAGGCAACACGGTGACAATTTCCATGGTCGGTAAAGCGGCACATGCGATGGAACCAAATAATGGTATTAACGCTGGACTTCATCTCGTTGCATTCCTTGGCAAATTTACGCAAACGGGAGCTGCAAGTGATTTTATAACATTTGGTAAAGATTACTTATATGGTGATTCGCGCGCGATGAAACTTGGCATTCGCTATGAAGACGACGAGAGCGGCGAGTTGACGATGAACGTTGGTGTGATTCGTTATAGTGTAGAAGAAGGCGGTCGTTATGGCCTGAACTTCCGTTATCCGGTGACAGCAAACATGGATCAGCTGAAGCTTAAAATGGAGACAGTCGTGAACGAGTATAACGGTCAATACACGCATTACGACGACTCTAAACCATTATTCGTACCAAAAGACCATCCGCTAATCCAAACGTTGCAAGAAGTCTACACGAACCAAACTGGCGAAGAAGCAACATTACTCGCTATTGGTGGTGGAACTTATGCGCGTCACATGGAGACTGGTGTTGCTTTTGGAGCGCTATTCCCAGGCCGCGAAGACACCATGCATCAAAAAGATGAGTTCGCGTATTTCGACGATTTAATTAAAACCATTGCAATTTACGCCGAAGCCCTTTACAAACTAGCGAAGTAAAGTATATAATTGAAAAAAATTAAGATTCAGACTGGATGTAGCAGAGGAACGAAACGCAGGTTTTGCCCTCTGCCCTGGTCTTGATTGGAATTTTTAGATAGTTGCAAAAACATTCGCGAAGGAGTGCTGAAGAGATGAAAGTATTAGTGAAGAACCAATTAATAGAACGTGATGAAGCAAAAGTTGATGTTGAAGATAGAGGTTACCAGTTCGGAGACGGGGTTTACGAGGTTATTCGTATGTATAATGGCCAATTTTTTACATATGATGAGCATATCGAGCGTTTGTATGCTAGCGCGGCCAAAATTGATCTTGTGATTCCTTATAGCAAGCCGGAATTGCGCGCGCTTGTGGACAGTTTGATGAAAGCGAACAATATTGGGACTGGTAATGTGTATCTTCAAATCACGCGTGGGGAGCAGTCGCCACGTAATCATGTGATTCCAAGCACGCCGCCTGAAGCTGTTCTCACGGCCTCCGCTAGCGAAGTTCCGCGTGATACGACGCTATTTGAGAACGGCCGAAAAGCAATTCTGGAAGAGGATGTTCGCTGGTTGCGCTGCGATATTAAGAGCCTTAACTTACTAGGAAATTCGATTGCAAAAAATAAAGCGCATCAAGCCGGGGCGTTTGAAGCGATTCTGCACCGTGGGGAAAACGTGACAGAAGGTTCTGCTGCGAATGCTTACATGATTAAAGATGGCAAACTGATGACGCATGCTTCTAACAATCTGATTTTAGAAGGTATTACACGCCAAATTATTTTGCGAGTGGCAGAAGAGAACGGTATTCCAGTTGTTGAATCTGGCTTTACGCTAACTGATTTGGCGGCTGCGGACGAAGTGTTTATTTCCAGCACAACGATTGAAGTGACACCGATTGTCGAAATTGATGGTAAAGTCGTTGGCGATGGCAAACGCGGACCGATAACGAAAAAATTGCACGACGCCTTTACAAAAGAAATTATGCAGCAATGTGGGGAATTGGCAGTAAACTAAAAATGATGAGACCGGATGGATTCATGAGTAGATGAATCGATTCGGTTTTTTTTGATTGAGAGGTTTTTAAAATGGATAATTCACTAAAAACGGCCTTGCAACAATTGGAGGAACAATTACTAAAGCCAGAAATTCGATCATCTCGGGAAGCGTTGCAATGCATTTTGGCGGAGGATTTTTTCGAATTTGGGAGTTCTGGACGCGTGCTTTACAAAAATGAATCGATTAGCGAGGATGGTATCGGGGAAGTGGAGATGGCTTTGAGCGATTTTGAAATACGGGAATTAGCGGAAAATGTTGTTTTGGCGACGTATCGTATTTTTAATGCCGCGCAAAAACAAGAATCACTACGAAGCTCGATCTGGAAATTCAATGATGCTAGATGGCAACTCGTTTTTCATCAGGGAACGAAATGTATATAAATAATGACATATAAAAAATATTCGTTGCTATACGGTTATTGTGCCCGCTTTCATGAAAAAAGCTACTTGACATCATGTGGAATCGGCGTATAATAAGCGTTGTTAATAGTTCGCGTGCGAATCTTTCGCTTGTGAACATTAAAGGAGGAGAACGGAATTTGAATGAGAAATTAATACGTGAGGTAGTTCTCTCTTTTCGAACGATGCAGCGTAAAATACATCATTACTTACAAGAAGAGGCAACAAAACGTGACATTACAACCGTACAATTATTTTCATTAGGTACGTTGAAAAGGGAGCCGCATTTGACGTTAGGTGAACTGGCAGAACGTGTGCGCGTGAATAAGAGCACGATGAGTGGGATTGTTGATCGGTTGGTGAAGGCGAATTACTTAACGCGGGGACGCGATGAAGGCAATCGTCGGGCGCTGAATTTACAACTAACCCCAGAAGGCCTCGCAAAAGTGGATGAAACGTACGATGTTTTTTTTTTGACCGTTTAGAGGCGGTGTTAGAAATAGACTCGGAAGAACTGAGGGCTATGCTCGCAACACATGACAAAATGATTGCGTTACTAGAACGAAAAGGAGAAGCGGAATAATGAATATGAAAGCAGCGAGTGATGGAATTAAAACAAATGGTATCTTAATCGTGATGCTGATGGGGGCATTTGTCACAATCTTGAACCAAACGTTGATGAATGTGGCACTCCCAAGTATTATGACAGATTTCAATATTACGGCGAGTCAAGGACAATGGCTAACGACAGGGTTTATGCTTGTCAATGGTGTGATGATTCCGATGACGGCCTTCTTAATTGAACGATTTACGACGAGACAACTATACTTATTTGCGATGGTTACCTTTGCAATTGGTACAACGATTTCTGGTTTTGCAGGGGATTATACCGTACTTATTATTGGGCGGATGGTGCAAGCGATTGGTGCGGGTATCGTGATGCCACTTTTAACCGTGGTTGTACTAAATCTTTTCCCAATGGAGCGACGCGGTAGAGCAATGGGACTGATTGGCCTTGCGATGAACTTTGCACCAGCGATTGGGCCGACGTTATCTGGTTGGATTGTGCAGGAATATGATTGGCGAAATCTTTTTTACATTATTATCCCATTCGCAATTCTCGATGTTGTCGTGGCCTTTTTCTTACTGAAAAATGTCGGGAAACGTACTTTTCCAAAATTGGATTTTTTCGGGGTTATTTTATCGACTATCGGGTTTGGTAGTCTATTACTAGGCTTCAGTAACGCGGGGGATCATGATTTCCTATCTGCGAAAGTGCTTGGATTCGTGTTAGTAGGATTTGTTGTATTGGCTGTATTCATTTGGTACCAAGGTCGCGCGAAAGCACCGTTACTAAATTTCAACGTATTTAAGCACAGAACATTTACTTTGACAACAACCATTAGTTTCTTTGTTATGATGGGATTATACGGCGGTATGCTTTTATTCCCAATCTTCTTGCAAAGTGTACGACATTTCACACCGCTAGAATCAGGCTCGTGCTTTTACCAGGGGCTGTGATGACCGCGGCACTTTCACCAATAACTGGGGTTATGTTTGACCGCTTCGGCGCGAAATATTTGTCATTAATTGGCCTTATTATCATGGCTGTGACGACATTTATGTTTACAAATCTCGATGAAAGCACGACTTTAACGTATATCGTCATCGTGCAAACCATTCGGGCAAGCGGAATGGCGATGGTGATGATGCCGCTTCAAACGGCAGCGCTCAACTCATTACCACTTTCGATGGCGGCGCACGGCTCGGCGATGTTTAACACTGTCCGGCAAATCGCAGGCTCGCTAGGAACGGCACTACTCATAACCACCATGTCAAAAAGTGCGAAAAGCTTTGGTGAGAATTTAACTGCAGCGGATGTTGCGGGGAAAACAAAAGAACAAATTGCGAACCATGTGTTGATTCATGGTATTGAGACAGCTTTCCTTGTATCCTCTATTCTTTCGGTTATCGCTGTCATTTTGGCAATATTTATCAAAAAGAAAAAACAATCATTGGCTCCGATTGTAAGTAAAACGGAAGTCATCGAACATTAATCAAACATGCTGTACTTAGCTCCTAACTAAGTGCAGCCTTTTTTTTTATTGCTATTTATTTGACAATTCTTCTAAATCCTGTATAATTTTAAAAAAACGAACAAGAACATTCGTTCGTTTTCGAGGAGGGGAATGGTGTTTATGAGTAGTGTACGTATTGATGTAAAGGATTTTGGGGCGTTAGGGGATGGACAAACGGATGATACAGAAGCGTTAAGGAGTGCTATAAATGCGGCGCTTTCTGGCGGGGTAAGCGTAAAGCAAGTATATTTTCCACCGGGTATTTATAAAGTAACAGGGACGTTGCCTTTTCCAAGTGGGCTAACGATATTTGGGATTCAGGAAGCGAGTGTGCTATCGGTGAAATTGGCCGAGGATCAGTGGTTATTTGATAATTTAGGTGCAGAGACAAAAGGGTGGGAAATAGAGGGCTTAACTTTTAACGCAAATCCAGCGTCTAATACCCCGCATTTTGGACTTTTGAAATGTGATAATAATGTTTCTGCGTGTACGGTTCAAAATATTCGCGTGATGAATTTTCAACGTGTTTTGAATATTGGATTGAAGATGTATAGCATGCTTAGTATTGACAAGCTTTCCATATACAATAAAAACAGCACGAATATGGGGGATAGTGCGTTGGAAATACTAGGTAATGCTGTGATGATGACGAATATTGAAATTATTGGGAAATATAGTTCTGGTCTAGCGCTGACGAACGCTAATGTGTTTCAATTAGAGGGGTTTAATATTGCGGGAGGCCCTAATGCGTTAATGGGAAATTCGATTCGTGTAACGGATTGCTCCGTGGGGACTATTTCGAATGGTTGGATTGAAGAATTAGATGAGACTGGCTTGGAGAACGGCTATGCTCATGCGATTGATTTGACAAATAGCGAGTCAATAGCTGTGCGCAATTTGAATATTGCGACGGGATCTATTTTTGTAGATGGTGGAGCTGCCACGATTGAAAGTATTGCTTTTGGTCAGAATGCAAATGGGATTCGTTATCTTAATGGAGCTATGTTATCACTCAATATGGCAGCGTTAGGATTACAAAATATCCATGCCGATGCAAGCCTTGCTGACGGGGAGGTCATCGTCTATGATGCTAAACAAACACACAAGAACTTGTTAGCTAATCCATCGCTTATGAGTGGGCAGACGCTACCTATCAAATCGTCCAATGCTAGCTTGTCAGCGCTCACCTCTGAATTGACAGATTACATTTCTGGAAATCAGGCAATTAAAGTAACAACAAAAGCTAATTATCATGGCGTGACAATCGTGTTGCCAACAATCCGGACGGGCTTCAGCCATACGATTCGACTAAAAGTAAAGCCATTGACTAATATCGCTTATATTAATTTTGCTGCGTCTGGTGATGTTGCAACAACGACAGAAATGCCGGCGCAATTACGTAATAGTGAGGCGGTAGGGTGGCATGAAATTTCATACACATTCAAAACAATCGACCCGGCAGCAAAACAACCACCAACTACGCCAGTCACGCCGCAAATAAAAGTGCAAGGCGTATTAAAAGACGGAACGGTTTTAAATGCCGCTTTTCTTATCGATGCGGTTGCGATTTTTCCGGAATACAGTAACGATGACCCGTCTTTTGTTTAAGAGAAATTAAACTATGTTTTCACGGTGGAAGAGGGTTGCTGCTTTTTGTGTTGGGAGCAGCCCTATGGATACGAACGTATGTTGACTTGACGGGAAGCGCGAAGAGAAGTAAAATTTAAAGGGTAGCTATTAAGGGATTGTGATAGCTCTTTTTTTATCCATCTTTCTAAAGTACATAAGTATTGCGCTGGAATTTTATTATATCTCGAAATTTTTGGCGTATCAACAGGGGTTGTGTAAGAGCTAGATTCGTCGTTAATAATAATGAAATAATAGAAAGACAACGACGTAAGTGAAGGTGAATGTAGAATGGAAGATAATTTGTTTGGGCAAGATTGGGAAATAGAGCCAGCGGGCGGAGAAACTGGAAAGGCCTTCGTTGCGATTCATGAAGACGAAAAATTCTTTTTAAAAAAGAATTCCTCGCCTTTTTTAGCTGCGCTTTCTGTTGAAAATATTGTACCGAAATTAATTTGGACGCGGCGGGTTGAAAATGGAGACGTCATTACGGCGCAGAAATGGATTAATAATGGGCAGACATTAACGGCAAAAGAGATGCGAGAACCGCGTGTGGCAAGGTTGTTAGGAAAAATTCACCAATCAGAGGCGTTGCGGGATATGTTGCAGCGCATTGAAAAAAAAGGACTATTCCTGCTTTTATATGTTAGAAAAGGTGACAGATGGTATTCATAACTTGAATCAAGTGGATACGAAAGTTTCAGAGGCGTATCGATATTTAATAGAGAATGTGGATGAACTGGAAGAGGGACGTCATGTTGTCTGTCATGGCGATGTGAACCATAATAATTGGTTGCTCTCGGAAGGGGATGAACTTTATCTGGTCGATTGGGATGGCGCGATGCTTGCTGATCCTGCGAGTGATCTTGGTGTTTTATTGTATCAGTATATTCCTTATTCGGAGTGGGACGGATGGCTCGGCGAATATGGTCAGGAGCTAACGCAAGCTTTTTATACACGGGTGAAATGGTTTTCTATTTGTCAGGTTCTAATGGCGATGAATTGGCAGTTTGAGCATAATCGAAAGCCAGAACTTGCCCGTTTGGAAATACTTTTGAAAAAAATAATGGAAGATAATGAGGTGTACGAAACGTTATGCGAGTAAAACATAAACCGTGGGCGCGGGAGAAAATTCTGGCTCACCCAGAAGTGTGTGTGGCAAATCCTGAGGAGTTAAAAGGGAAATGGCACCAACTGTTTGGAAACGAGAATCCGATTCATATTGAAATCGGGACTGGAAAAGGTCAGTTTGTGACAGGGATGGCACAGGCGAATCCGGATATTAATTATATTGGTATTGAAGTCGTAGAAAGTGTGCTGATTACGGCATTAGACAAGGCTTTGGCGGCGGGAATTCCGAATGTACGTTTGTTGTCTGTGGATGGTGCGGATTTATTGGAGTATTTTGAAGTTGATGAAGTCGCGCGGGTTTATTTGAATTTTTCTGATCCGTGGCCGAAGAAAAGGCATGCGAAACGTCGATTGACGCATTCGAGCTTTTTGGATATTTATAAGGCGTTGTTGCCAGCGGAAGGCGAGATTCATTTTAAAACGGATAATCGCAGCTTGTTTGAATATTCGCTTGTGGCGTTTTCGGAGTATGGTGTTTTGCTAACTTACTTGTCGCTTGATCTTCATAACAGTGAATTTGAAGGTAATATTATGACGGAGTATGAAGAGAAGTTTTCGGCACAAGGTTTTCCGATTTATCGCTTAGAGGCGACGTTTAAATCATAGTGAAAGGCTAGAGTTTCCAGTAATTGTGGTTACTCTGGCCTTTTTTAGTTTAAAGGAGGGCGAAAAAGATGGATACTTTGCGGGTAGGGGAGATAACGATTCATTGGTTGCGCGGTGGTGTGACTCATTTCGATGGCGGCGCGATGTTTGGCGTTGTTCCGAAGGCGTTATGGAGCAAAAAATATGAAGCGAACGAAAAAAAATCAAATTCGGTGCGTGACGGATCCGATGTATTTTGAATATCAGGGCAAGCATTATCTCATTGACGCGGGAATTGGCGTTGGTCGGTTGACGGAGAAGCAAAAACGTAATTTCGGCATCGTGGAAGAATCGTTTATTTTGGAAGATTTAGCAATGCTTGGTGTTGAGCCGGAAGACATTGATTGTATCCTGATGACACACCTGCATTTTGATCATATCGTTGGCTTGACGGATACGAGTGGAAAAAGTATTTTCAAGAACGCGACGATTTATACAACGGAAACGGAATGGCAAGAAATTCGCCAACCCAATATTCGTTCCAAAGCGACATACTGGCCTGAAAATTGGCAGGGAATTGCGAGTCAAATTCAGACCTATTCGCAACATTTGGAATTAAATGATGCGATTTCGTTGGAGAAAACGGGCGGACATAGTAATGGACACGCGGTTATTCGGATAGATAATCAAGGTGAATCAGCTATCCATATGGCGGATATTTTTCCAACGCATGCCCATCAAAATGTTCTATGGGTGACGGCATACGATGACTATCCAATGGACTCTATTTTTGCGAAAGAACGGATTCGGAATGAATTGGATGGAACGGGAAAATGGTTGCTATTTTATCATGATGCTTTCTATCGTGCTTTGCAGTTTGATGTGGATGGAAATGTGATGGATAAAGTAAGAGTGGAAAGAGGAATTTAGCATACCCCTATAGAGTATGGTGGGAAGTAACCTGTGTAGGGGGTTACGAAAATTGCTGTTTATGAGTTGTTTTTCGGTACATGTCTAAAAATATTATTTTAATTGTTAGGGGGTATATCGATGTCAGAGGTTAGGAAATCCATTTCCAATCGGTTCGCTAAAATCGAAGGGCATGTTAGATCCATCAAGAAAATGACAGATGAAGAGCGTTCTTTTGAGGACATTATGTTGCAAGTTGCTGCGGTGAAAAAAGCATTACAAAGTGCCGAAAAAGTTATTTTCAGCGAACAGATGAAAGATATGGTTGAAAGAGGAGCGTACGATCAAAAACGCGTGGATAGTTTTATCAAATAAAAAAACTGCAGGCGCGCAATCGGCCTGCAGTTTCGTATTTCTATCAAGTTAAGTAAACGTCGATAACCGTCCCGGTCGTCGCGTCTGCGATAAATTCGAATTGTTTCTTCTCGCCATCGCGAATGGCTGTGATGCCTCCGTGATACACGAACGTATCCATCGCGAATTTTTTTGTAGTGTTGTTTTTTCAATTGAATCCATGAGCCTTCGATTGGCCCCTCTTTTTTGAATGCTTCTTTGACATTTTCAAGAATTACATCGCCTGAAATGGTCTTTGGTTCTAGTAGGTAATAGTTGATAAGATGACCCGCGGCTGCTCCTGCTGCGACACCTGTCATAAATACTTTCCAGTTCATTGTTTGCCTCCCTAAATCTTACTTGTCTTCTCTTTTATAGCTTTACTGTGTCTTATTATACCCTCTAAACTAAAAATATAAAAGCCTTTACATCGGAGCGTGCTGATTTGGCTAACCGAATTCTTAGACGTAACGTTTCTGAAAGTGGTATAATGCTAGAGATATCACCGAAAAGGACTGATTATAAGTGGAAAAAGAAACGTTGGAGTTATTTAAAACATTAACGGAGTTGCCGGGCACTTCTGGAAATGAGCAGTTTGTGAGAGATTTTGTAAGAAAAGAAATTACGCCTGTCTCAGATGAGGTGATTCAAGATGGTTTAGGCGGTATTTTTGGTGTGCGTCACGGCGTGGAAGATGGGCCGAAAATCCTTGTTGCTGGGCATTTGGATGAGGTTGGTTTCATGGTGACGCGGATTACGGATAACGGGATGATTGCTTTTCAAACGCTTGGTGGCTGGAATCCGCAAGTCTTGCAAGCGCAACGTGTGCAATTGATCACGCTGAATGGACCAGTTATTGGTGTAGTGGCGTCTGTTCCACCGCATTTACTGACAGAAGCAGAACGGAGCAAACCGACTGATCCGAAAAATCTTTTGATTGATATTGGGGCGGATGATCGCGAGGATGCGATTGCGATTGGCGTGAAACCTGGACAACAAATCGTTCCAATTGCAGAATTCACCCCACTTGCTAATCCGAAAAAAATCATGGCCAAAGCGTGGGATAATCGTTATGGTGTGGGTCTTGCAATCGAGCTTTTAAAAGCGGTGAAGGATGATAAGTTGCCGAATACATTGTTTGCAGGTGCGAATGTACAAGAGGAAGTTGGGCTTCGTGGTGCGGGTGTGAGTGCGCATATGATTCAGCCGGATATTTTCTTTGCGCTTGATGCGAGTCCAGCGAACGATATGACAGGTGATAAGACGCAGTTCGGTCAAATTGGGCAAGGTTTCTTAATGCGGATTTTTGATCGGACGATGATTATGCATCGCGGTATGCGTGAATTTTTGCTAGATACAGCGGAGTCTAACAAGATCCCGTATCAATATTTCATTTCGCCAGGTGGAACGGATGCAGGGAAAGTGCACACGTCTAACAGCGGGATTCCTAGTGCGGTTATTGGTGTTCCGGCGCGTTACATCCACTCCTCTAACTCGATTCTGCACGTGGATGATTACGCGGCGGCAAAAGAAATGATTACAACGATTGTTCGTGCCCTTGATAAAACAACATGGGAAACGATTCGTGACAATGCTTAAAAAAATATGGCGGCATCCTGTTATCTTGACGGGGAGTGTCATGTTCCTCTCTGCGCTTATTTTCTTGATAGGGCATTTCTTTCGTATTCCTTATTTAAGAGAGACAGAGCTTGGCTGGATTCTGACGACGCTTATCGGTGGCGTGCTCGTTTTAGGATTCGGTTTTATGTGGTATTGGAAAGATCAAGTGAATGCGAAAAAGCGCCTCCGTTGAATGGGGCGCTTTTTCATGGGGGATTACGCAAAAATGTAATCAATAACTTGCGCGGCTTGTTCGATCGTATCCACGGTGACATTCGCTTTCTCAGATAGCTCTTTTAACGGATGGTGTAGTGATTCTGGTCGGATAATAATCGTTGGTTTTCCGAGCGTGATAGCTGTGGCGGCATCTGTGGCGGTGTTCCATTGCTTGAATTTCTCGCCGAATAATGCAATCACTAAATCTGCTTTTTTCAAATGTAGTTCGGTGCGTAAATTATTGATTTTTGAAGCTTGTAAGTCTTTGTAAATGGCATTTGGTTGCTCGCCTAGCACGTGTTCGCCAATAGCGTCAGATAGATCGTGATTTTCTTGCGGTCCGGAAAAATGGAAGTGGATTCCTGGTTTTTCCTTCAGGCTAGCTCGCAACTGGTCCCGCCAATCCGAATGAATTTCGCCTGCTAAATAAATATGATAGTCCATCAAAAAACGCCTCCTTCCTTGCTATGATAGAAGAAAATGCGTCCGATAGCAACTTTTGTGAGCGTAATTCTTTACTAATTTTCGTGGGGGCTTTAGGATTAGGTAAGTAGGGATAAGAAGGAGTCGAGTGAACGATGAAACATTTAGAAACAGTTGAAGAATTTAATGTGTTAAAAAATAATGGTAAAACGATTTTTATGTTTAGTGCGGATTGGTGTGGGGATTGTAAGTTTATCGAGCCAATTATGCCTGAAATTGAGGCGGAACATGATGATTTTACCTTTTCTCATGTGGATCGTGACCAGTTTATCGGCCTGTGTGCTGATTTGGCAATTTTCGGTATTCCGAGCTTTTTGGCGTTTGAAGATGGCGAGGAAATTGGCCGATTTGTCAGTAAGGATCGCAAAACAAAAGAAGAAATTACGGATTTTATTGACGCGTTATAAGGAAGAGGGGAGGGCGCTACGATGAAAATGACAACGATGAAGATGAAGGAAAGGCTTGAAAAAGAGCTTGCTGGTGCGAATCGGACATTTCGTTATGATCGGGAGAAGGACATGCTGAAAGTGACGGAAGCGGGCAATTCAATTACGCTGTCTATCCCACAAATTATTGCGAACTGGGAGGAACAGGCGGATGTAGCGGTTGAAAAAATCGTATATTATGTCGAGGAAGGCCTAAAAGCGTCGCAACACAAAATGGATATTCAGGTAAGTTTACCGAACGTTTATCCGGTTATCCGAGCAACGTCTTTCCCTCGGGAAACGAAAGATGGTAAGGCGCTTTTGACGGAGAAACACACAGCGGAAACAGCTATTTTTTACGTGGTGGATGTTGGCGCTTCGTATCGTTTTATCGAGGAAGAGAGTTTGGAAAACACGGATGTAACGATAGACGATGTCAGGCTTGCGGCGTTTGCGAATCTGCGTACGCGAGAAACGACGATGAAAAGAGATTCTGTGAGTGGCAATGATTATTATTTCGTGCGAACAAATGATGGTTATGATGCAAGTCGGATTTTGAATGAGCCATTTTTAGAAGAAATGCGTGCGCGTATCGAGGGTGAAATGGTGCTTGCCGTGCCGCATCAGGACGTTTTAATTATCGCGGACATTAGAAATAATACAGGCTATGATGTCTTGGCGCACATGACGATGCAGTTTTTTGCGGACGGCCTTGCACCAATTACCTCTTTACCTCTCGTATATAATGATGGTAAACTAGAACCGATCTTTATTATGGCTAAAAACAGACCAAAGGAGTAGTTAACGTGATTGTAAATGCATTTTATAACGAAAAAGGAGTAGGGGACACGCTGTTAGTCCACCTCAATGATGTAGAAAAAACAGATTTTGAATCAAAAGGGAATGTAACGCGTATTTTTGACGTCGAAACTGGCGAAACGGTTGCGATTAATATTTTCGACGTATCGAAAAAGCGCGCGTTTGATGCGAATGGTAAGGTTTCGTTGACGCTTGAAGATGTGGCGTTTATCAACAAAGAATTAGCGGATAATGGTTTTGACTTCGTGATCGAAGCGGATCTTTCGCCTAAATTCGTCGTTGGTTATGTTGCGTCGAAGGAAAAGCATCCAAATGCGGACAAATTAAATGTATGTCAAGTCGATTTGGGAGATAAAACAGTGCAAATCGTATGCGGTGCGCCAAACGTCGATGCGGGACAAAAAGTAGTCGTTGCAAAAATTGGTGCGGTGATGCCAAGCGGCTTGATTATTAAACCATCTAACCTTCGTGGGGAAGACTCATTTGGGATGATTTGTGCGGCACGTGAGTTAGCGATACCGAATGCGCCGGAAGAAAAAGGAATTATGGTGTTGGATGCTAATTACGAAATTGGCGTAGAATTCCCGGTTTCCTTCTAGTATAAATAGGACAGCTTTTTTAACGAAAAGCTGTTTTATTTTCGTGATTAATCGTATACAATAAACCTATAAAATGTTCTTTATTCCGAGGCGGGACGTGACATAAGTTTAAGTTATGCACGAGAAAATGCTTATGCACAGCCACTTTTCACATTTTTTTTAATTAGGTAGCATCTTCACCGCACATTCATGATAGCTTTATCTAAATTTCTCTGTTAGAATCAGTTTAAGAAACGGTTAAAAAATATAATAGGTAGTGATGATAGTATGGGATGGTTTAAAGAATTTTTCTTCGCTGATCGAGATGCGGAATATGAAGAAGTAGAAGTGGCTAAGCCAAAAAAAAGAGGCAGAAACAGCGCCCCCAGTTCAATTAGCAGCCGTAAATGAAATCAAGAAAACGATAAATATACCACGTGGGAATACGCAATCGACGAAACAAAAGCGTGAAGTCCATGCCAAAGTGGTTTATCAATATCCAAAAGGCGAGTTCCGCTTTCCGCTCATTCCTGATGGACAAAAACAAGCGGAAACAAAACCAGCACTACATAAAACACCGATACCGCGCCAAAAACCGAGAGCTCATTCGAAAAATGCAGAGGCGCCAAAGTTCGAGAAGAAACGACCATTCAGACCAACAGATGTCCCTTCTCCAGTTTTTGCTTTCCAAAAAAGACCGAGTCGTTTTGAGTTTAATGTCACAAAAGAACCAGAATCGAGTGACGTAATTGAGGAGCTAGTAGCGGTTGTGGAACCGATGCAGGAAGAAGTTGAATCTGAGTTTGTAGCAGCTTTGGAGGTTGAATCAGAACCAGTTGTTTTAGAAGAAATAGAGGAAATTTCGCCAGTTGTAGAGGAAGAGGAAATTATGCAACAAGAAGAAATTCCTGCTACGCCACAACGCATTGAGCTCATTCACGAAGCGCCGAAACCGGAAAAGATAGAGCAACCAGAACCTAGTACGCCACCTAAAACGAGGATTCCATTTAATGTGATGATGGTGAATCAAGACAAACAACATGTCGAGCAGAAGAGAGCGATTGTTGAAGAGCCGATCATAGCGACAGGGGAAGAACCAGAAATAGCCCCGGTTTTCCCTACAGAGCAACATCTGAGAGAAGACGCAAGTGGCTATTATTTCCCATCTCTTAACTTACTAAAGCCACCCGTCTTTGAAAATGAGGATGCCGAATGGCTAGCATTCCAAGAAGAGCTTTTAAATGAGACACTAGAGAATTTCAATGTATCTGCCAAAGTCGTTAACGTCACACAAGGTCCGGCGGTAACGCGATTTGAGGTGCAACCAGAAAAAGGCGTGAAGGTAAGCAAAATCACGAATTTGACGGATGATATCAAGTTAAGTCTAGCTGCAAAAGATATTCGAATCGAGGCGCCAATTCCTGGGAAGAGCACGATTGGCATTGAGATTCCGAATGAAACGAGCCGTCCCGTGATGCTTTCGGAAATTATGAATAGTCAGGCGTTCCAAACGAGTAAGTCTCCGTTAACAGCGGCGCTTGGACTCGATATTTCTGGCATGCCCATCGTGACGGATTTGCAAACGATGCCCCATGGATTAATCGCTGGAGCAACGGGTTCTGGTAAGAGTGTGTGCATCAACTCGTTACTCATCAGCCTGCTCTATAAAGCCACGCCGGACGAGCTAAAACTATTACTCATCGATCCCAAAATGGTCGAACTTGCTCCTTACAATCGTATTCCACATCTTGTTAGCCCGGTTATTACAGATGCTAAAGCAGCAACGGCGGCACTCAAATGGGCGGTGGAAGAGATGGAGCGCAGATATCAGTTATTTTCGCATGCAGGTGTTCGGAATATGGAGAAATTTAACGAATATTCTTCCCATCCGGAACATTCTGGTGAAAAATTACCGTATATCTTAATTATTATCGATGAATTAGCAGATTTGATGATGGTTGCCCCAAACGATGTAGAAGAAGCTATCAGTCGTATTGCGCAAAAAGCTAGAGCTTGCGGTATTCATATGATTGTCGCGACGCAAAGGCCTTCTGTAGACGTTATTACAGGGCTTATTAAGGCAAACATCCCGACGCGCGTCTCTTTCTCTGTCTCTTCCCAAATTGACTCTAGAACGATTATCGATACTGGTGGAGCTGAGAAACTACTCGGAAAAGGGGACATGCTCTTCTTACCAAGTGGATCATCCAAGCCGGTTCGTTTACAAGGAACATATGTTGGCGACCAAGAAATTGATGCCGTCATCGCTCATGTGCGAAATCAGGCAGAGCCGAACTATCTGTTTAAACAAGAAGAGCTTTTAGAGCGTGAAATAGCAAAAGAGGCGGAGGACGATTTGTTCGATGAAGCGTGCGATTTTGTACTGGCGCAAAACGGTGCATCCACATCGCTTTTGCAACGTCATTTCCGAATTGGCTACAATCGTGCAGCTAGATTGATGGAGGCGCTAGAAAAACATAGTATTGTTTCAGAAACGAACGGATCAAAACCACGTGACGTTATTATCACCCGAGAGCAATTAGAAAAAGTACGTGATAATTAATACATCAGTAGTTCTATTAGCGTATAAAAATCTACTTTACTGCGCATAAAAGGGCAAAAACATAAGTCCTTGGATATAAATTTTCTACAAGGATTTCTTAATGCGCGAGAAAGTGCTATAATTAATTAGTGAGATTTTTCGGTCACAGCGTAGATGAACATCAAACACACGTTTAAACTGTAGTACAAGAAGATGTCTAGAAATAATAAAAATAATGACAATGCTTTTTTAGTTGGGCAACACACTATTTTTTAGGCTACCTCTTCAAAGATTAAAATTCTGGGGGTTCAATTAATGACGACGTATCATTTTGTTGGGATTAAAGGGTCAGGTATGAGTGCACTGGCTCAAATTATGTTTGATAAAGGTTTCTGTGTGCAAGGAAGCGATGTTGAGAAATATTTCTTTACACAAAAAGCACTAGAAGAGGATGGCATTAAGATTTTACCATTTTCTGAAGATAATATTCATGAAGACTTAACCATTATTGCTGGGAATGCGTTTAAGGACGATCATCCAGAGATTAAGAAAGCACTGGATATGGATTTACCGGTTATTCGTTATCACAAGTTTTTAGGACAATTAATTGATGGCTATACGAGTATTGCTGTTACTGGATCGCACGGGAAAACATCGACGACGGGGCTTCTTTCTCATGTGCTGGAAGAGTTGTGCCCGACATCTTATTTGATTGGTGATGGAACCGGAAAAGGAAACCGTGATGCTAAATATTTTGCGTTAGAGGCGTGTGAATACCAACGTCATTTCCTAGCGTATTCCCCAACATATGCTATTATGACAAACATTGATTGGGATCATCCCGACTATTTCAAGAGCGAGGATGACGTTTTCAGTGCGTTTGAATCGTTTGGGAAACAAGTGAAGAAAGCCGTTTTTGCATTGGGCGATGATAAGCAATTGCGTCGTTTAAAACTAGATGTTCCGATTGTTTATTTCGGTTTCGAAGACGGTAACGAGTTCCAAGCTAAAAATATTATTAAAGAGACGACAGGTTCGACGTTTGACGTATATCATAATGGTGAGTTGTACGGTAATTTTGTCATCCCAACCTATGGTGATCATAATGTACTTAACGCGCTCAGCGTGATTGCGCTGAGTGAATATGAGAAAATTACAGCCAAAGATGTAGCGAAAGAACTGCGCACATTTGAAGGTGTGAAGCGCCGTTTTAGTATTACGGAGAAAAAGGATCAAGTGCTAGTCGATGATTATGCACACCATCCTTCTGAAATCCGAGCGACCGTTAATGCAGCAAGACAAAAGTACCCAGATCGTCAAGTTGTTGCAGTATTCCAACCACATACATTTACGCGTACACAAGCGTTCTTGCAAGGTTTTGCGGATAGCTTGAACTTAGCTGACGAAGTATATTTGTGTGATATTTTTGGTTCAGCCCGTGAAAATCGTGGCACACTAACGATTCAAGACTTAGCAGCGAAAACAAAAGGCAATCACGTGATTCAAGAACAGCATATGGAGAGTTTATTGGCATACCCGAATGCAGTCATCCTATTTATGGGTGCAGGAGATGTTCAAAAGTTCCAAGCAGCATATGAAGGTGTTCTCGACGCAGGTGTGGAAATAATGGAAGAAAAGCGAGTAGTAAATTAATAGAATAAATGAGGAACTGTAGATGGGGATGATTCCTGGTTTGCAGTTCTTTTTTTGCATGCCTAAAAAAAGAATCCCGATGCTGAGAAGGGGATTCCTTTTTGCTGCTTAAATTAAGTTTTCCGGGTTTAATTTCTCAAGTTCTGGAATCACGAATTGGCCGTCTTTACGAATAAGCACATCATCAAAGTAAATTTCGCCGCCGCCGTATTCTGGACGTTGAATATTCACAAGATCCCAGTGAATTGCAGAGTCGTTGCCGTTTGGTGCTTCGTCGTAACATTGACCAGGCGTGAAGTGGAAGCTACCCTCGATTTTCTCATCAAATAGAATATCTTGCATCGGCTCATGGATGAATGGATTCACACCAATCGCGAACTCACCAATAAAGCGTGCGCCTTCATCTGTGTCCAAAATTTTGTTAATACGTTCGGTGTCATTGGCAGTAGCCTTCACGATTTTTCCGTTTTCAAAAGTAAAGGAAACATTTTCAAAAACGAAACCTTGATAAGGGGAAGGTGTGTTGTAGGTGATGGTTCCATTGATAGAATCGCGCACAGGAGCCGTATAAACCTCGCCATCAGGAATATTTAATTGACCAGCACATTTGATTGCAGGAATGTCTTTGATCGAAAAACGTAGGTCTGTGCCTTCTCCGACGAGACGAATGCGGTCGGTTTGATTCATCAACGTTACAAGACTCTCCATCGCTTCGCCCATTTTGCTGTAATCAAGTGTACAAACTTGGAAATAGAAATCCTCGAAGCCAACGGTGCTCATACCAGATAATTGTGCCATAGAAGCACTTGGATAACGCAGAACGACCCATTTCGTTTGCTTCACGCGAATACTCGTATGCATTTTGCCGACTGTTTCGCCGTTTATTTTTAATTTCTCAGCAGGAACATCTGATAACTCATTAATATTATCACCAGCACGCAAGCCGATGTATGCATCCATTTCCTTCATCACGTTGCCTTCAAATTCAGCAATTTTCGCATATTGTTCTGGATTTGCGCCCAGCATCATTTCCCGGTCAATTTGCGGTTCTTTCAAGGATACAAATGGAAATCCGCCAGCTTTATAGGCTTCAGCAACAAGGGATGTCACCAATTCCTTTTGCAAGCCAAAGTTTTCGATAAGTACTTTTTCGCCTGGTTGTAGGTTTACAGAGTAGTTGATTAAGTTATACGCTAGTTTTTCAATACGTGGGTCTTTCAAGAAAATCACTCCATTTCATTTTTTCCACCGTTTCGCGGCACCCCTATAGTTTACTTCAAATCTACGAAATATGCTTCCAAAAAGAATTTATCTTGTTACCGCCATGCTATTTTACTTCCCTTTTTCGCATAATATTGCTAAAATGAAGACAGCCCGTTCTTTAAAAATGGTCGTTTTACATAGACGCATTAGGGGTAAAGTGTTAGATATATGTGGAGGTGTGGAGAAGGTGGAAATAATTTTATACATTGCGGCTCTAATTGCTGCAATCGCGCTACTTGTCATTGCGGTTTATCTAGGCATGACGCTTAAATCAACCTCAAAAACAATGGATGAAGTGGCCAAATCGCTCGAGGAAATGACAGGTGAGGTCAAGGGTATTACGGATCAGGCCGAGAAACTAATGAGCAAAACGAACGATCTTCTCGAGGATATCAATGGCAAAGTAGCAAAAGTAGATCCAGTATTCGACGCTGTTGGAGACATCGGAGTATCGCTTCTTGGGCTAAGTCAATCTGTTCGTGAATTAGCAACGCTTGCAACGAATAAAGTCCACACAAATGAGACGAAAATCGTACAAGCCGTATCATTTAGTAACTCCATTTTATCATTCCGTGATAAGATGAAAGCCAATAAAGCTGCCAAACAAGCTGCGGCGGAAGCGAAAGAAGAAACAATCACTTTATAAAATGAAGATGGAGGGAAAATATATGTCTGGAAAAGATGGAATTAACGTAAAAGATTTTCTAATCGGTGGTTTAATCGGAGGTATCGTAGGTTCGGTAACGGCACTACTTTTAGCTCCAAAATCAGGTAAAGAACTACGCGGCGACTTAAACGAGCACGTAGATGTGATGAAAGAAAAAGGTTCGCAATGGAAAGATGTTGCGTACGAAAAAGGCATTGAAATTGGCAACGTAGCGAAAGACAAAAAAAGATGCCCTTGTTGATTCTGCGTCAGATTTTGTTGGCGTAGTAAAAGATAAGTCTGGTCAACTATATGAAACGGTTTCTAAACAAACGAAAACTGTAAAAGACACAGCTGCAGCAGGCATGGAAGCAACAAAGCAAGCGGCGCAAAAAGCAGGCGAAACGTTCAAGTCCGAAGTGAAAGACGCGGGCGGTGATGTGAAGCAAGCGGCAGATAAATCAAAAGAAGAAGTAAAAGACGCTTCGAAAACAGCGAAAGATAAGACAGAGAAAATTGTAGAGGACGCGCAAAAAGAACTGAAAAAGTAAGGACGAATCATAATGAGCGAAAGGCTATGAATCATGTGTTTCTGTACATGATTCATAGCCTTTTTTGTAGTTTTAATGATAATAATTGATAATAGTCACAAAAAATACATAAATAGATTTTTTATGGTGAATTTCAACATAAACGTATGTACCAATAATATTTAAAATGGTAGACTAGATTTGTATGTGTGTTCCAATAAATGCATACAAAAAAGGAAAAGGGGTTTTGAGATGAAAAAGTTAAAAATGGCGGGATTCCTAGTAATTTTACTAGCGATTACCTGTGTCAGCTTTTCAATGCAAGCGAACGCTGACGAAATCAAGACGATGAAGTTATATAAACTGGAGAATCCAACATGGCTGAGCAATGCGGGATTGGGTAAAGGGATTGGGCATGACAAACAAGACCTTGGAATTATTTTACCAGCCAATGTGGAGTTAGAGGTTCGTCAAGTGAATCCAAAGTTTACAGAGAACCTAAGAATAGAGCTCTTAAACGATGATTCAAGAACAGAAAAAAAGTGCTTCAATCACATCTTCTTGGACTAAAGTAAGTAATACGGTTACATCAGTTCCATTGATTGACACAACATTTGGGAGTGAGGCACCCATCATCGAATTTAAGCTAACAAATGCAATGAAAGCTTTACCGAACTATATGCAAGGCGATATCGAAGCTGCCTTTTTTAAAGACTGGGATAGTACAGATGCAGAATTTGCTCTTATAAAAACAAAGTATCTCCAAATTTTGGTCCCCGAAAAAGATAAGGCCTATATGAAAAATATGCGTGACTTTAAAACGGTTCATGAGTTATGTAATTATTTCACTCGTGCATTTGAGAAATACAATGAATTAGCGGGCTTATCATTTACACCAGAAAATCCTACAGATAAAAATATTCCTAACAAGTATTTCATGAAAGCCGATAAAAGTAGTGTTGGCAAGAACTATGCTTATTATGGAGGAAGTCATACAGCCAATTCTGGTGACAGTGTAGAGGATTTGTTAACAACTAATGTAACTGCTTTACATGAGATAGGTCACGGGTATCAAGGTACTTTTAATGACGGATCGTTCACTGTTGGCGAAGTCTGGAATATGCTATATGCATTTACTTATAGTGATAGTGTTCAGAAAAAGGATACATCGGAAGCCGGGATAGCTACTGCTAAAAGTGCGCAGAAATTTAATGACGACACGATGGATGAATGGTGGCATGGTGCGGGTAAGGGTCCGGTGAACGATTGGGGTGACATTGCTAAGCAACTATATTTAAGGATGTTCCTTGAAAAAGCTGGGGATAAGGGCTTAACAACTTTTAATCAAGAATATCGTAAACTAGCTAATACAGAAGGTTTTAAAGCTAATGAACATTATTTACTGGATTTAGTTTCAAAATATTTTGGGCAGGCTAGTGGCTTTGATTTTACACCAGTTATTCAGACATCAGGGGGAGTCATGTCAAAAACACAGCAAGAAGAAAATCGTGCAGAGGGCTACACCGCAGTCGCTCCATTGGTAGAACTTGTGCCCGCGTCTAAACTTGAGGCTATTCAAAATCTATTAGGTTTGAAATCGTATCTGAACTTTGTAGATATAGAACAATTAGCAAAAAGTGGTCTATCAGGAACAGCTACAATCCATCTAGATATTGACGATATCACGCAATTAAAAGGTAAATATTTAACTATCAAGAACGGGAAGAAAGAAATCAAGAAAGTAGAAATAACGGGGAAAGATATTTCACTTGGAACGTTACCTAATGGTATTTACACAATTGATGCACCAACGGGTAATACAGTGAAATATAGCCTAGATAATTACTACCTACGCGTAAAAGAGACGACAAATGATTGTACAATCAAATATACACCAAAAACCGTGGGACCTATAGCAGATCAAAAAATTCGATTCTTAGGATTATCGGATGGGGAGTTTGCTTCTGCTACGGTGAATTTAGAGCAAGGTAAGTTAGTCGTCAATACTAGTTTTGCTACGCCGCATGATTATTTTGCTGATGTTGTTTACGCAAAATTAGAAGTGCTAGATACAAATGATACAGTTGTGTATACGAAATCAATGACTGGTAAGAATACTGTTGTTGATAAAGCTGAAATAAATATCAAAGCAGGGTATAAATTGCGGATTTATCATGCGGAACCAGGTCGCTTAAAAGTAGGCGGCGCAAACATTGTGGACGTATCACAAAAAACAAATACATTTATCCTAACAAACAAAGGCTTGGAAAATGAGCGGCTTAAAAATAATCCTGAAGAGAGTTTGATCACAAGAATTAACGAAGTGGTAGCAAGAATCCAAGCTAATCCATCCTTGGCGAATGCTGTGAATTCGGAGATGAAAGATGATGTATGGGTTGCAATCCAACTTTTATCTGAACCAGCAAAATCGCAATGGGTTGGAAAATATGCAAGTTTGTTCTCGGAATAATAGCGATGGAAGAGCCACATACCAGTATTTCGATTACAGCACCAGATATCGTTTCCATTAAGCTTATTGTGGAAGGAAAAGTGGTACAAGTGGCTACGATGCAAGATGTTCAGAAATGGATCAGTTAGAACTAGAAATAACGAAATAAGAATGAAAAAACATGTGGTGGCAAAAGCTGCTACATGTTTTTTTTGTACGCCAGCATGCGCCAGTGCTAGGTGGTGGAAATCAATAATAGGCTAGGTAGTAAGAACTGTTAGGCTGTTCACCGTGAGCTAGAATCTGGAGGAGGCAGAAAGCTACGACGACGCGCATAGTATTCTTCTTGGGAAAAATGGGATTGTTGAATGCAGTGGATTAACGTATATTTTCTTGTCTCTTTTTATAACATAGGTTTGTGTTTTCTAGGCTTCTACTCGATGTGTATAAAAATAAGCTTGCAATTGGGAGGAAGTAATGTTAATATTATTTTATTCACTTTAATGCTTAAAAGCGCTTAAGCGGAAAAGTAGTATGGTGACAAATCATTATTTTTCATCTATAATTGAGTAGGTATACATTACAAAGATGTACAGGGAATTGGAGAGGTGGCAAAAAATATGGGAAATCCAAATTTAGAAGAACTACGCGCACAAGTTGATAGCTTGAATATCGAGGTTTTAGAGGCTATCAATAAACGAGCAAACTTAGTACAAGAAATCGGCAAAATAAAAGGCATGCAGGGAGTTATTCGCTTTGACCCAGTTCGTGAACGTCAAATGCTAAATGCGATTACAGATGTGAATAAAGGTCCTTTTGAAGATAGCACGATTGAGAAATTATTTAAAGAAATTTTTAAAGCTGGTTTGGAATTACAAGAAGACGACAATTCGAAGGCTTTACTTGTTTCTCGCAAAAATAAGAAAGAGGACACGATTGTCAATGTCAATGGCGTGCCGATTGGAAATGGTGTACCAACATTTGTATTCGGTCCGTGTTCTGTGGAATCTTATGAGCAAGTTGCAACGGTTGCTGGCGCTGTCCGTGATAAAGGGTTGAAATTACTTCGTGGTGGCGCATTTAAGCCACGTACGAGCCCATATGATTTCCAAGGACTTGGCGTTGAAGGATTACAAATTTTGAAACGTGTTGCTGACGAATTTGGCCTAGGCGTGATTAGTGAAATCGTGACGCCTCGTGATATCGAAGTGGCGTTAGATCATATCGATGTAATTCAAATCGGTGCACGTAACATGCAGAACTTTGAACTTCTAAAAGCGGTTGGTCAAGTAGACAAGCCAATCTTGCTAAAACGCGGGTTATCTGCGACGATTGAAGAATTTGTTGGTGCAGCCGAGTACATCATGGCGCAAGGAAACGATCAAATTATTCTTTGTGAACGTGGTATCCGTACGTACGAAAAAGCAACACGTAATACATTAGATATCTCTGCTGTTCCAATTTTAAAACAAGAAACACATTTACCAGTTATGGTTGATGTAACGCATTCTACAGGGCGTAAAGATTTATTACTTCCATGTGCAAAAGCAGCACTTGCAATTGGTGCGGATGGCGTTATGGCTGAGGTGCATCCAGATCCAGCAGTAGCTTTATCTGATTCAGCGCAACAAATGGACTTAAAAGAATTCGACGCTTTCTGGGAAGAAATTTTGAAATCGAAATTGGTCCCATCCAACATCCAATAAAGTCTTCAGCGCGGCGACAAACGATCACTTCCGTCGTTAAAAGCTGTGTTCCGATGCTCTTCTACACCATGTTTCGCATAACTTCCCACATGGTCGGGGATAAGACTCCCTCCCTGTTTTTAGTCAACATACACCAGTAGGCTCGGCTTCGGTACTCGCTTTTTCCTAGGGGCTAATCATTTGTCGCCGCGCTGAGGTTTGGTGGGGAAGCCGGATTTTTTAGTTAGTCGTATGCAGAGAGTGGTTAGGAAATGATTTCCTAGCTGCTTTTTTTGTGTATAAAAATCAGGGATGGGTTGGTTTACTTGAGTATATGTAAGGGAATACATTGGCTTTGCGAATGGGTTTTATGGTTTTAGGGGCTGAATAATCAAATGAAACGCTTTCTTCTGAATTTTTAGTAATGTAAATAATAAGTGAAAACAATTGCATAACGAAAAAAAACTATCGTATTATTAAGTGTAGGCACGGTTGTGTACGTTTACAATGGTTACATATGGCTAACCGTTAAAATAAATGAATCTGGAGAGTGAAATGAATGAATATAACAATTTATGATGTGGCGCGTGAGGCGAATGTTTCGATGGCGACGGTTTCTCGTGTTGTCAATGCGAATCCGAATGTAAAGCCGGTTACTAGAAAGAAAGTATTGGATGTTATTAAACAGCTGGGATATCGTCCTAATGCAGTGGCTAGAGGGTTGGCTAGTAAGAAGACAACGACGGTTGGTGTGATGATTCCTGATATTTCAAACGTTTTTTATGCAGAATTGGCACGTGGAATTGAAGATATTGCGACGATGTATAAATATAATATCATTTTGAGTAATTCGGATGAGAATGAAGATAAGGAATTGCAAGTTTTGAATACGTTACTTGGTAAACAAGTGGACGGCATTATCTACATGGGTGAGCGTATTTCCGAGCAGTTACAAGAGGAATTTGATCGTTCACCAGCGCCGGTTGTTTTGGCGGGTTCTGTGGATGCAGCAAATAAGATTGCATCGGTAAATATCGATTATAAACAAGCAAGTTATGAGGCTGTGTCTCGTTTCACGAAGAATGGACATAAAAAGGTGGCGTTCATTAGCGGTTCGTTAGATGAACCGGTAAACAGCGAGTTGAAATTAGGCGGGTATCGTGAAGCGCTGAAAGAAGCTAAAATTAAATTTAACGAAGACTATGTGTTGGAGGCGGCTTATAATTATGAAGCAGGTGTTAAAGCTTGGGCACAATTAAGCAGTTTGAAAGCGACGCCGGATGCGATTTATGTGGCGGATGACGAGCTTGCAATGGGTGTTTTGAACGCTGCGCTTGATGCTGGTGTGAAAGTGCCGGAAGAGCTTGAAATCGTGACTTCCAATAATACGAAATTGACATTGATGGCGCGTCCGCAATTATCCACGGTGGTTCAACCGCTTTATGATATTGGTGCGGTGGCGATGCGTCTATTGACGAAATTAATGGCAAACGAAGAAGTAGAAGAAAAAACAGTCATTTTACCTCATAGCGAAAAAAATGCGCGGAACAACGCGTTAATTTTAAGGCGAGTCGGACAGTCTAGAAATAGATTTGTTTGGCTTTTTTTTTAATAGTTTCTTGACATCTGTTTTGGGCTGTGTTAAAAATAGAAGTACAATATCATATCGAAAAGCTATGAACGGACGGAGTAGTCGCTTATCCCTGTGGAAAAGAGAGCTGGTGGTCGCTGCAAACCAGTACAAATAAGGCGGACGAATTACATCCTGGAGCATATTTGCATTTGCAAACGGTTTTTGCCGTTATCTTAATGAAGCGAGGAAGATTTCTTTCCTAAGTTGGGTGGTACCACGTATATTTTGCGTCCCTTCGTCAATAGACGGAGGGACTTTTTGCTTTGTTAGGAAGTCCATAAAGGAAAAGGAGAGAATGAAATGAATATTATTGATGAATTAGAATGGCGTGGCGCGATTTACCAACAGACCGATGAAGTGGGACTTCGTGAATTAACCGAGAAGGAATCGATTTCCCTATACTGTGGGATTGATCCGACGGGAGATTCGATGCATATTGGGCATTTGATTCCATTTATGATTTTGCGTCGTTTCCAAAACAAAGGGCATCGTCCGATTATTTTAGTTGGTGGCGCGACCGGATCGATTGGTGATCCAAGCGGTAAGAAAGAAGAGCGTCAATTGCAATCGCTTGAACAAGTCAATAAAAACGTCGAGAGCCTGCGTGGTCAGTTAGAAACGATTTTTGATTTTGCTGGTGATAATGGTGCAATCATGGTGAATAACTACGATTGGACGAAAGATTTGACGGTACTCGACTTTTTACGTGATTTTGGTAAAAATTTCAATGTGAACACGATGCTGGCGAAGGATATCGTGGCCAATCGTCTAGAAGTAGGGATTTCGTTCACAGAATTCGCGTACCAAATTTTGCAAGCGATGGATTACAATGAGTTATATGAAAATCATCATTGTCGTTTGCAGATTGGCGGTAGTGATCAGTGGGGAAATATTACAGCGGGGCTTGACTTGATTCGTAAAAAACAAGGTGAGGGCTCCAAAGCGTTCGGTTTAACGATCCCATTGCTAACAAAAGCAGATGGTACGAAATTTGGTAAAACAGAAGGTGGCGCGATTTGGCTGAACCCGGAGAAGACGACACCGTACGAGTTTTACCAGTTCTGGATTAATACGGATGATCGTGATGTTGTGAAATACTTGAAATACTTCACGTTCTTAGATCAAGGCGAAATTAGTGATTTGGAATCCGCGGTTAAATTGGAACCACATCGTCGTGCGGCACAACGCTCTTTAGCGGCTGAGATGACGCGCTTTATTCATGGGCAAGAGGCGCTGGATCAAGCGATTAAGATTTCGGAAGCTTTATTCAGTGGAGACGTGAAAGTGTTGACGGCGGATGAGATTGAGCAAGGTTTTAAAGATGTGCCAACGTTTGAGGCGACGCATGAAGAGAAGCTGCTTGTAGACTGGCTTGTGGACCTTGGTATTGAGCCGTCGAAACGCCAATCACGTGAGGATATAGGGAATGGCGCGATTTATATCAATGGTGAACGTGTGCAGGATCTGGAGAAAGTAGTGACAAAAGAGGATCGTGTGGAAGACCGTTTTACGATTGTTCGTCGCGGTAAGAAAAAATATTTCTTGGTGCGCTATGTCTGAGGGGTTACGTTTAACGGCGATGCCAAAAGAACATTTCTCTGATTTTGCGGAGGCTCTTAGTGTGGGCTATGCAAAGGATCAAGCGGATGCAGGAATTTGGCCACGCGATGAAGCGTTGTTTAAAGCGAGAATGACGACAATGGAACTGCTTCCTGATGGCGTTGCAACAAAGGATCATTTTCTTTGGGAAGTGATGCAAGGTAAGGAATTTGTCGGGACATTATGGGTTTTTCAAGAAGAGAAAACGTATTTTATCTATGATATTCTGATTTTCGATGCGTTTCAAAATAAAGGCCTCGGCAGTGAATTGTTAGTTTTGCTTGAAGAAAATGCAAAAGAACGAGGAATTACGGAGATATCGTTACATGCTTTTGCGCATAATAAGCGAGCGGTTCACGTGTATAAAAAGATGGGCTTTGAAGTAGTCGATATTACAATGAGAAAATATTTATAAAGTGTTCGTTTTGTTCGAAGCAAGATATTACGTCTAATCCGAGAAGGGGATTCGTGATATCTTGCTTTTTTTGCAACAAAAAACCACGAATGCGAGTGGCATCCGTGGTTTTTATGGCTATTAACGTGAATAAAATTCTACGATAAATGCTTCGTTGATTTCAGCGTGTAATTCTGAACGTTCTGGCAGGCGGCTTAATGTACCTGTCAGTTTTTCAGCGTCGAAAGTTAGGTATTCAGGCACGAATGCCGAAACGTCTAAGCTTTCAGCGATTGCTGATAATTTAAGAGATTTTTCGCGAACACTGATTACTTGACCAGGTGATACTTGGTAAGAAGGGATGTCTACGCGTTTTGAATCTACTACAATGTGACCGTGGTTTACTAATTGGCGTGCTGCACGACGAGTGCGAGCAAGACCTAAACGGTATACCACGTTGTCAAGGCGTTGTTCAAGTAAGATCATGAAGTTCTCACCGTGTTTACCTTGTAGTTTGCCAGCTTTTATGAACGTGTTTTTGAATTGACGTTCTGTTAAGCCGTACATGTGACGTAATTTTTGTTTCTCTGCTTGTTGTAAACCGTACTCAGAGATTTTTTTTGCGTTGTGTTGGACCGTGTTGCCCTGGAGCGTACGGACGACGTTCTAATTCTTTACCTGTTCCTGAAAGTGATAACCCTAAACGACGGGAAATTTTCCAGCTTGGACCTGTATAACGAGCCATTGATTGACTCCTCCTTTAAATTTGTTTTAGCATAAAACAAACAAGTGTGACCAACCAAATACGTGCAGTTTATCTTCATGTATCTTCGCCCTTGCAGCAGCAGGTTACAGGATACACCACGAAAAAAAATCGGGGATAAACAACGGTCATATTCATCATCACTCAAGCTGCATTTTACACGCTTTCTAGTATAGTACATTTTGCATACGCTTGTCAAACTTTATTGTATGGATGCTTTTAAAATAGTGACGACTTGCTCTAAGTAATGTTGATCTGTTTCGTCAAAACGGTTGACAGAGGGGCTGTCGACATCTAAAACGCCAAGCAGTTTTCCATCATGAACAATCGGAATAACGATTTCGGAATTGGATGCTGCGTCACAAGCAATGTGCCCGGGGAAGTCGTGTACATTTTGGACGAGGTACGTTTTCTGTTCTGCTGCGGCTGTCCCACAAACACCGCGACCGAGTGGAATTCGGATGCATGCTGGAAGGCCTTGGAATGGACCGAGGACGAGTTGATTGCTCGTTTCTTCATATAAATAGAAGCCAACCCAGTTAATGTCGGTTAGCGCTTGATTCAATAGAGCGGAGATATTGCTGATATTGGCTAGGAAGTTAGGCTCA
Source organism: Listeria cornellensis FSL F6-0969 (assembly GCF_000525855.1). GTDB lineage: Bacteria > Bacillota > Bacilli > Lactobacillales > Listeriaceae > Listeria_A > Listeria_A cornellensis. Next base: position 129,148 of record NZ_AODE01000019.1, on the reverse strand, counting down.
CCTGCGATCATTGCTTCGACTTGTTTGACGCATAATTGATAGTTTTCTGCTTTTGTTCCAGTGAATTTTGGAATTTCAATCATTTTTTTCACCACTTTTTCATAATTTTTGATTTTAAATAAGGCAAATACAGCGGAATCGTGTTAGAATAGTGTATGTGTATAATGAATTAGTATAGCATGGATTTGTCATTTGTACTTAATGAATCGATTTAAAAAATAGAGATAATGGGATAATAGGAGGAAACGACATGTTTGTTTGGTATTTAGTTGGCTTTGTAGTCATAGTAGCCGTTGTTTTTGCGGTCGGATACATAATGAAGAAAAAGCATTATCAGCGAATCAACGCACTTGAGGAGCAAAAAATAGAATTGATGGAGCGCCCGGTGATTGATGAGCTCACGAAGGTGAAGAAGTTGAGGCTTACCGGGCAGACGGAGGATTTGTTTGAATCATGGCGCGACTCGTGGGATGATATTGCAACGAAGTTATTTCCGAACCTGGAAGAGTATATTCTTGGAGCGGAGCAACATACGGATCGTTATCAGTTCCGCCAAGCGACGCAGATGGAGAATCAGGTCGAGCAGGTGATTCATGAAATCGATACGCAAATGAAGCAAATTTTGCGTGGGTTGAAGGAATTGATTGCTAGTGAGGAACGCAATGCGCAGGATATTCGGATGGCGAAGGATAAGTTCACGACGTTGCGCCGTGAGGTTTTGAGTAATGGTTATAAGCTTGGTGACGCGTTACATAGCGTGGAAGGTGAGTTAGATACGATTGCGGAGAACTTGAATCGGTTTGATATGCTGACGGATCAAGGAGATTATTTGGAGGCACGGGAAACGGTGTTGAATGTCCAACATGATCTGGAGAAGTTAGGCGTGAAACTGGAAAAAATACCTGTTCTACTGCGTGAGAGCGACGTTATTTTACCAGACGAAATGAGCAAGTTGCAAGCGGGTTATGATGAAATGGCGCAACAAGGCTATTTCTTAGAACAATTGCAACTGGCTGCGGAATTGGGCCGGATGAGCAATCGGGTGACGGATTTGAAAGACAAGATTGTGGCAGGGGAACTGGAAGCCGTGGAAAGCGGTGTGGCAGAACTGCATACGGAAATTAACTTGTTTTACGATACGTTAGAGCATGAGGTCGAGGCGCGCCATTTTGTGAAGGAAAATCGCATTGTGGTGGAAGCGAAACTAGAGAAACAGCTGGGTGTGTCGGACGCGTTAGCAGAGCAAATCAAAGAAGTGAAGCAGACCTATCATGTGACGGAAGAAGACTTGGCGAGCTACCTGAAAATTGCAAGCCAGTTAGAGCTCCAAAAAGAACAATTGGCGACCGTTACGGAACGACTTTCTGAGGTCAAAATTGCGTATTCTGCGGCAGAGGATGCGTTGAAAGAAATCGATGCGGTTGTGTCGACGATCTCCCTAGAGCAAGACGCGTTTGCAGAAGAATTGCGCTCCTTACGAAAAGATGAATTAGAGGCGCGTGAGGATGCAGATAGAATGCGTCGGGCGATTCTGAATCTGAACCGCAGATTGGATCGTGAGCGTCTTCCTGGTAAGCCAGAGGACTACTTGGCGCTATGTGAGCACATGGAAGCATCGATTTCCAAGTTAGAACAGAAATTGGAAGAGAAGCCGCTGAATATGAAATCGGTGAACCATGAGTGGCAAGTAGCGCAACAGGATTTAGATCATTTGACTGAAAAAGCGGATGAAATGATTGAGAATGCGCATTTAGTTGAGCATGTGATTCAGTATGCGAACCGTTATCGTTTGCAGACGCCGGACCTTGCAATAGCGCTGCGTCAAGCAGAAGATCATTTTTATGATGATTATCAATATAAGAAAGCGCTGGAACTTTCGGTGACTGCTTTGGAAAAAGTGGAGCCGAGTGCGTTTAAGAAGATTGAGAAGGCGTATGAAATGAAGATAAATGTGGATGAAGTAGAGGAATAGTGAAGTGGGAAATGTCGTCTTATCCGAGTAAGAAGGATGGGACGATTTTTCTTTTTGCTATTCTGTGATAGAATAATGAATGAGAATTAATTCATGGGGGCTTTTTGGATGATTTATTTTGACAATAGTGCGACGACGAAGCCGCTGGATGCTTGTGTGGAGACGTATGCAAAAGTAGCGACGAACTATTTTGCGAACCCGTCTTCTCTTCATAGCTATGGTGCGAAGGTCAGTGAGTTGCACGAACAGGCGCGAGTTCTTGTGGCTGGGATGCTCGGGACGTTGCCTGAGGAAATTATTTTTACCTCTGGTGGGACGGAAAGTAATAATATGGCGATTAAGGGCGTGGCGGGATTTTATCGTCATCGCGGAAAGCATGTGATTACGACGGCGATCGAACATCCATCGGTGCAAAATTCGATGCATAGCCTAGAGGCGCAAGGATTTGAAGTGACGCGGTTGCCGGTCGATGCATCCGGCGTTGTTTCGGTGGAGGATTTGAAAAGTGCGCTACGGGAAGATACGATTTTAGTGTCGGTGATGCATGTGAATAATGAAGTTGGCTCTGTACAACCGATTCAAGCGATTGCAGATGTCTTGAAAGCACGACCGCAGACCTTTTTTCATGTGGATTATGTGCAAGGGTTGACGAAAGTGATGCTAGATGTTACGGGAGTTGACTTGGTGAGTATTTCTGGGCATAAGATACATGGCTTGAATGGGACGGGCGTTTTAATAAAGAAGAAACACGTTTCGGTTACGCCACTTTTGGATGGTGGTGGGCAGGAATTTGGTCTGCGAAATGGCACGGAAAATACGGCTGGCGTGGTGGCTTTTGCGAAGGCTTTGCGGATTGGTTTGGAAGAGCAGAAGGAGCATAGTGCTGATTTAGAAGCGATTCGTGATTATTTGCTGGACGCGCTTGTCTGTATTCCAGACGTCTCGATTCATACGGATAAAAACCAAGCGGCACCGCATATTTGCTGTTTTTCAGTTGTTGGGCATCGTGGCGAAATTTTGGTGCATGCGCTGGAGAAATATGAGATTTATGTTTCGACGACGAGCGCTTGTTCTTCGCGTGCCAAGCTTGCTAGTAGTACATTGAAGGCGATGCGGGTGACAGATGAAGAAGCTGTGGGCGCCGTTCGTGTGAGCTTGTCTTACCAAAATACGATGGCGGAAGCAGAGCGTTTTATGGAAGCAATACAAGAAATTATCAAAAATTTGAATGAAGTGGTGAAATGATGAAATATGATCGTATAGTCGTTCGGTACGGCGAATTATCAACAAAAGGCCGGAACCGGAAACAGTTTATTAAGAAATTAGCACATAATGTGAAGCGCGCGATTGCTGATTTTCCAGAAGTGAAAGTGTTTGGAGAGCGTGATCGGATGTATTTACTATTAAATGGAGCGGATGATCAGGTTATTTTAGAGCGATTGCGTCCGATTTTTGGGATTCAGTCGTTTAGTCCGGCGGTTCGGGTACCTCAAGATTTAGAGGAGATGAAGCAAGCTGGATTGTCACTTGTTCGCGCGATGCATCAGGCTGGCGGGAGCTTTAAAGTGAATGCTCGGCGTGCAGATCGGTCGTTTGAGCTGGATACGAATGGGATTAATCACGAGCTTGGCGGGTTTATTTTGCAGCATATCGATGACTTGCATGTCAATGTGAAAAATCCAGATGTGAAGCTACTTGTGGACGTTCGCAGTGAGGGAATCTTTTTATCGTGTCAGACAATTCAAGGCGCGGGCGGTTTGCCGGTGAGTTCTTCGGGACGCGCGATGTTGATGCTCTCGGGTGGGATTGATAGTCCTGTTGCGGGGTATTTGGCGATGAAGCGTGGCGTGGAGGTGGAGGCGGTGCATTTCCATAGTCCGCCATACACGAGTGAGCGCGCGAAGCAAAAAGCAGTTGATTTAGCTGGAAAATTGGCGCAGTATAGCGGACAGGTGCAGATGCATGTGGTGCCATTTACCGCGATTCAGGAAATGATTAAAAAGCAAATCCCAGAAGGTTTCACGATGACGGTGACGCGCCGGATGATGTTGCGGGTGACGGATGAACTGCGCCGACGCCGGGAAGGTTTGGCGATTGTGAATGGTGAGAGTTTAGGTCAGGTAGCGAGTCAGACGTTGGAGAGTATGCTAGCGATTAATGCTGTGACGACAACGCCGATTATTCGCCCCGTTGTATCGATGGATAAAAATGAGATTATCGAGATTGCGCAGGCGATTGATACGTATGATATTTCTGTGCAGCCGTTCGAGGATTGCTGTACGATTTTCACGCCGCCATCTCCGAAAACACGTCCTAAGTTAGATAAAGTGGAGCGTTATGAGAGCTTTATTGATTTTGAGGCGTTAGTGCAAGAAGCGGTGAATGCAACAGAAACATTTTCAGTAGAAGTTGCAGATGAAAAAAAAAGTACAGGATGAATTTTCAGATCTATTTTAAAAGGGAGACGATGCCGATTGGGGTGTCGTTTTTTTTTATTGGTGGGAATCTTTTCATATTTCAGATATGTTTTTTCTATAACTAACAGGGTAAAAATGAAATAGAGGCAAGGAAATGTTTTGTCTGCACATCATTAGTTAAAAATAAGAAGGAGGAATAGATGTATGGTAGATGATAAAGGCAAGAAAGAGCAAGTAAAAGGTGAAGTGAAGGAAAAAACAGGGAAATTGACTGGCGATAAGGAGAAGCAAACAGAGGGCTTTTTGGAAAAAGCGAAGGGCAAGGTGAAAGAAGCAGCATCGGACGCAAAAGAAACGGCAGAAGGTGTGAGGAAAGCTGTGAAGAAGGACTCGGATAAAGAGAAATAAGATGGAAGGCCGTTCTAAGGAGCGGTCTTTTTTGATGGATTTTGCGAGTCTGTATGTGAATATATTTTGCATAAAAAAAAGAGGTTATATACATAAAAAAGTGTATAAAATAGTTTTATAATTTATAAAAAACCATTTGACATTATAAATATACAAGTTTATAATAAGTTTTATCATAAAAAATAAGAAGGGTGGGAAAATCATGAAAGTTTCGATTATTGGGGCAACAGGTTATGGAGGGCTCGAATTACTTCGACTATTACATCAACATCCGCAGGTCGAGATTGCTTCTTTGCATAGTTTTTCCGCTCAGACGGATGATATTTCGCGATTTTACCCGCATTTACATACGGGTTACCATCATGAGCTTGCCGAGATTGACGTGGCGAAAATAGCGGAGGAAAGTGAAGCTGTTTTTCTTGCAACGCCGAGTGGGGTCGCGAAGGAGGCTGCACAGCCGTTTATCGATGCTGGGATGAAGGTTATTGATTTATCGGGAGATTTCAGGTTGACGAAGGAAAAATATGAGAAGTGGTATAACAAGGACGCTGCGCCGGTTGCTTACTTGGATCAGGCAGAATATGGGTTGGCGGAATGGCGAGAAAACGTGGATACGACATTTATTTCGAATCCTGGTTGCTATGCGACGGCGACTTTGCTTGGTTTAGCGCCACTTGTGATGCATGGCAAGGTGGAGGCGGATTCGATTATTGTGGATGCGAAATCGGGCATTTCTGGGGCGGGCAAGACGCCGAGCGCGAATACGCATTTTCCGGAGACGAATGAGAACATGACGCTGTATCGGATGAATCAGCATCAACACATTCCAGAGATTATTCGGCAGTTGCGAGTATGGGATGCAGGAATTGATGCGATTACGTTTTCGACATCGCTTATTCCAGTGACGCGAGGTATTTTTGCAACGATTTATGTGAAGGCGAAGGGGGAGACATCGACGGAGGAGCTACTCGAGCTTTACCGAGAAAGTTATGATGGGAAGCCATTTGTGCGTATTCAGGATCAGGATGTTTATCCCACGCTCAAACAGGTGACGGCTTCGAATTTTTGCGATATTGGGCTTTGTTATAATGAACGAACGAATATGATTACGATTGTTGTGGTGATTGATAATTTGGTCAAAGGGGCCGCGGGACAAGCAATTCAAAATTTGAATTTGATGGCCGGATTTGAGGAGACGGCTGGGCTTGATTTTATACCGGTTTATCCTTGATTAGGGGGAAATACGATGGAGAAGGTATTGGAAAAAGAGGATTGGATAACGGTTGAAAATGGCACAATTGCAACGCCACTCGGTTTTTTCGCGGATGGCAAGCATTGTGGGTTAAAGCGCAAAAGGAAGGATATCGGGATTATTTTTTCGGAAACGCCAGCTGAGGCGGCAGCGGTTTACACGATGAATCAGATGCAGGCGGCGCCAATTTTTATAACAAAGGATAGTTTAGCGGTGAACCAGACGTTGCAGGCGATTGTGGTCAATAGTGGCGTGGCGAATGCGTGCACTGGGAAACGAGGCTTGGAAGATGGCTTTGCAATGCGGGCGCTAGCGGCGAAACATTTAGACATTGCAGAAACGGATGTGGCGGTTGCGTCAACGGGCGTGATTGGTGACTACTTACCAATGGAAAAAGTGGCGACAGGGATTGCGTCATTGGATGCAAAATCTGGCACGAGCGCTGATTTTCATGAAGCCATTTTAACGACGGATACGGTGCAAAAAGAGCTCACATTACAAGCGGAAATTGGCGGTAAAACCATCACGATTTCAGGAGTAGCAAAGGGTTCAGGATGATTCATCCGAATATGGCGACGATGCTCTCCTTTATTACGACAGACGCAGCAGTGCCAGCTAAACTATTGCAAAAATTGCTAAAACAAAAAGTAGACCAAACGTTCAATCAAATAACGGTGGATGGTGACACATCGACGAATGACATGGTTGTCGTGATGGCCAATGGTTGCGCGGGGAATACGGCTTTTTCAGAAGGCACAACAGAGTTTGCGACATTCACAAAAATGTTTTACGCGGTTTGCCAACATTTAGCAAAAAGCATTGCGAGAGATGGCGAAGGAGCAACGAAACTCATTGAAGCCCAAGTGAAAGGCGCGACATCAAAAGAAGACGCGAGAATGATTGCTAAGCAAATTGTATCGTCCAGCCTTGTGAAGACAGCGATGTTCGGTGAAGATGCGAATTGGGGGCGAATTATTTGTGCGATTGGCTACAGTGGTGGTCGTTTTTCACCGGACAATATCACGATTAGAATTGGTGAAACGGCGATTTTAGAAAAAAGCGAGACGGCAGACTACGATCCGGATGTACTGGCCGATTATTTGCAAAAGGAAAATATACGTATCGAAGTAAATTTGCATAGTGGTTTAGAGGAAGGAACTGCTTGGGGATGCGATTTAAGCTATGATTATGTCAAAATAAACGCGTGTTACCGGACGTGAAAAAGGGGTGAATGAGATGAGTGGAATTATTGTTGTGAAAATAGGTGGCGTCGCGGGAAGTCATCTCCATGAAAGTTTTTTCAAGCAAATCAAAACGTGGCAGGGGGACGGCAAACAGGTCGTCTTGGTTCACGGTGGTGGCGTTCAGATCAGTAAAATGATGGAGGCGCTACAGATTCCGGTCGAAACGAAGGCTGGATTGCGAATCACGACGAAAGAAACGCTGGCGGTGACGAAAATGGTCTTGATTGGGCAAGTGCAACCGGAAATCGTGACAGCGTTAGAACAGCAACACATATCGGCGGTTGGTCTACATGCAGGAGATGCAGGTTTGATGCAAGCAGAACAATTAACGGATAGCGAGCTAGGTTTTGTTGGGGAAATTACACATGTCAAAACGGACTTGATGGAGAGTTTAATTGCGCAACAAATCGTGCCAGTGATTGCGCCTCTTGGCTTGACGATGTCGACGCAATGGTTGAATGTCAATGCGGATTTGGCGGCGTGTGCGGTGGCGGCAGCTCTTCAAGCGGAGGAATTAATTTTGCTGACAGATGTGGCTGGAGTTCTTGACGCGGGGGAAGTGGTGTCGCATATTGATACGGCCGAATTGGACGGTTTATTCGAGACAGAAATCATCACGGGGGGCATGATTCCAAAGCTTAAAAGTGCGAAAAATGCAGTGATGCAAGGCGTTGGACAAGTCATTATCACGAATGAAATTACGACTAAAGGAACGATAATAAGCGAAGGGGTGAAGATAGGATGAGTGATTTATTTCCAACATACGCCAAATTTCCAATCGAGATTGTAGAAGGAAGAGGGACGGTTGTGAAGGATGCTAATGGGAAGGAATATCTGGATTTTACCTCGGGTATCGCGGTTTGCAACTTGGGGCATTGCCACGAAACGGTTCTAGCCGCCGTGCAGAAGCAACTTGGTCAAATTTGGCACACGTCGAACCTTTTTGAAAGTAGTATTCAAGAACAAGTCGCGACAAAATTAACAGCGGACGCGGATCGTGTCGTATTTTTCTGTAATAGTGGCGCTGAGGCAAATGAAGCTGCCTTAAAACTCGCGAAAAAACATACAGGTTGTGATGAAATTATCACGTTTCAACAATCGTTTCACGGTCGAACAATTGCGACGATGACGGCGACGGGACAAGGAAAAATTCATGATGGTTTCGGCGCACTCCTTCCAGGTTTTACATATTTACCATACAATGATTTGGAAGCTTTAGAAAACACAATTTCGGCAAAAACAGCAGCTGTCATGTTGGAAGTTATTCAAGGTGAAGGCGGTGTACTACCAGCAACGACGGCATTCTTAGTTGGCGCATCCGAGCTATGTCAAAAACACGGCGCGCTGCTTATTATCGATGAAGTCCAAACCGGAATTGGGCGAACAGGTAAACGTTTTGCTTTTGAGCATGCAGGGATTGAACCAGATATTTTCACCTTAGCAAAAGGGCTTGGAAACGGCTTGCCAGTTGGTGCGATGGTTGGTAAATCAGAACTTGCCGCAACATTTGGACCAGGCGTTCATGGTTCGACTTTTGGCGGGAATAAAATTGCGATGGCAGCGGCAGACGCGGTTATTGATATTGTTTTTGATGAAGCATTTCTCGTGGATGTGACGGAAAAAGGCGCCTATTTCCAACAACTGCTCACCGAAAAAGTAGCGGCAAACGTGGTTGAAATTCGTGGAGAAGGTTTGATGCTGGGAATCGCGTTAGAATCAGAAGCTGGAGAAGTCGTCAAAGCGTTGCAAGAGCTAGGATTACTTACATTAACAGCGGGACCGAACGTATTGCGTATTTTACCACCATTAACGGTGACAAAAGAAGAGTTGAAATGCGCGGCGAATTTGATTGAATCTGTCTTAATAAAACAGGAAGTAGGGATGAAATAATGACGTACTATAAGGAAACGACTAAAGGAAAAGATATGTTGAGTTTACTGGAATGGAGCAATGAGGAAATCGCGGAATTGGTTCAGTTGGCGCTTGCGATTAAGACAAACCCCGCGCATTTTAGCCATACATTAAGTGGACAGATTTTAGGGATGATTTTTGATAAACCATCGACGCGGACGCGGATTTCTTTTGAAGCAGGAATTTTGCAATTAGGTGGGCAGGCGATTGTGATGTCCTCAAAAGAGTTGCAAATTGGGCGTGGCGAGCCGATTAAGGATACCGCGCATGTCTTGAGCGAATATATAAATGCCGTGATGATTCGGACGTTCAGCCATGAAGGTGTGGAGGAGCTTGCGGAACATGCGTCGATTCCAATTATTAATGGCTTGACGGATCTGCATCACCCGTGCCAAGCGCTTGCCGATTTGCTGACGATTTTCGAAGTGAAAAACACATTTGAAGGCGTGAAACTTGCGTATATTGGAGATGGAAATAATGTTTGCCATTCGCTGTTACTAGCGGCTGCAATGGTTGGCCTAGATATTTCGTGCGCAATGCCAGCGGGATATGAGCCAGACGAAACTGTGTGGAACCAAGCTTTGCAAATCGCCGCTAAAACTGGTTCGAAAATCGAGATTACGACGGACCCCGTTCTTGCGGTTTCTGACGCTGATTTTGTGTATACAGATGTGTGGACGAGCATGGGGCAAGAAGAGGAGAACGCGAAACGTTTTGCCAATTTTGAAGGCTATGCGGTGACGAGCGAGTTAGTGGCGCACGCCAAATCAGACTATCACTTCTTGCACTGTTTACCAGCACATCGCGAGGAAGAAGTCGCAACAGCAGTTATCGACGGCACACAATCACTCGTATATCAACAAGCTGGAAACAGGCTCCACGCGCAGAAAGCCTTGCTAGTTATGATTTTAGGATGAAAATTGAAATCCAATGCATCATTTATTCGGATGCATTGGATTTTGTGTATTATTTGACAGTGCTTACATAGGAAGGTAAAATGGTAATGCATGGGAATGTTGTTGTATCTCGTGATTTTTTAGAATGTTATAAAAATAACGGGGAGGAGGAATCACTAAAATGGAGCGTGTTGTAGCAGTTTTCAAACGCTTCCAAGTACACACAAACTACTCTACTATTCTGAATGAAATTGGAAGTATCAGACTCAAAGTACAAGATGACAAGATACCTAGATTTATTCATACGATAAATACGGAAACAGACTGTCGGGCAACGCTTAGCCCATCTGCAGAATATGTGGAGATAAGCAAGGTATAATAAGATAATCTCGGGGATTGCTAGATGCTACTAGCTTTTTCTGAGATTTTTTATGTGCATGAAAAATTGGAAACACTATACACAACTACTTTAAAATCGTAACATAGATGTAACGATTCTATGTTACGATTTTAAAGTAGTTCGGAGCATCATTCCTTCTACAAAAAATAAGAGAAAGTAGGAGATTTTTATGCACATGAAAAAAAGAATTGTTGGGCTCTCCGTTGCTGTGTTTTTTGGACTTTCTTCGGTTATTGGTGTCAGCTTGGTGAATACGGGACATGTAAGTTTGGATAAAAGCCTAGGCGTAATTGGAGCGGAAGCAGCAGGCATAGGTGGAAACATAAAAATAAATGGAATTAACTATAAATGGGTGGAAACATCATGGAGTAAGAATCGAGGATTAACTTTTAATCCTGGTAATCATGTGTATCAATTTTCGCCAAATCCTCATAACGATCCGTGGTACAATAAAAATCAAAAGAAATTCTATAATTCAGCCGCAGATCAAATTGCAAAACAAGGGAATGATGGTAAATGGGATCAAAAATCGTGGCCAAGTTTGATAAAAGTTACGATTAATGGTATTGACTATACATTAGCGCTGAGATGACTTAAATAGGAGGCTTGAGTGTTCGTCTTTTATATAGACGCTACATTCAGGCTTCTTTTTTAGAGAAAGTTGATTCCCGAAACGCTTCATATATGATAGGATTAGCAGTGTAGAGAATTCAACTATTTGGAGTGATATAAAATGGAAATTAAAGTGAAATATGCGGCGGATCAAGATGCTAGGCTAAATAAAATCGAGCAAGGTGATTGGATTGATTTACATGCAAATGAAGGAGTCCACTTAGCTGCTGGTGACTACAAATTAATCGAACTTGGCGTCGCTATGGAGCTGCCAAAAGGTTATGAAGCCCATGTCGTGCCTCGTTCTAGTACATATAAGCATTTTGGGATTATCCAATCGAATAGTATGGGAGTCATCGATGAGAGCTATTGCGGCGAGAATGATTTCTGGAAATTCCCTGCGATTGCGATGCGTGATACGGTTATCGAAAAAGGGGACCGAATTTGCCAGTTTAGAATTATGGCGAAAATGCCAGAGGTTAGAATTACAGAGGTCACGTCACTTGGAAATACGGATCGTGGCGGATTTGGTTCTACTGGGAAAAAATAAACGAGATGGATATTAGCTACTACTGCTCACATGATAATGGCAATATAGAGCTAGAAGTTTTCAAAAGTATACACAACGATTCGTTCAGAAATGCGCATCTCGTTTTTGCTGGAGAAGAGCTCAACACGCATCTGTACTTGAAGTCAGAATCGGACATTCCATTTATACAAAACAAGTTAGTGCATGCAGAACTTACAGAAAATGGTCAAAAAGTTTTGCCTATCATTATTGTTAATGGTATGATTATGAGACGTGGTGGATTGCTCAGTCCAGATGAATTATCTGATCTTTTAGGAATTGGAATAGCTATCCAGATAGAGGAGCCTTGAAGTGAGGAAAATTTTTGCGGAATCTAAGGCTATCTAGTGACTGGAGAAAGAATTATATGGTACAATAATCCTTGTGAATACTTTAATAGCGAGAGGTTGATTAAATTGGCGGCAAAACGATATACGGATGAATATTTGATAGATGAAGTAAAACGCATTACGAAAGTACTTGGCAGGCCACCAATAGGCGCGGCATCGGAGTTCCCAGGTGTTGGAGCTGCTACTAAAAGCTTTGGTTCGTGGGAGCAGTTTTTGAATGCAGCGGATTTGACGTTAGTAGCTCCTGAGGGTGAGGGAAAAGAGACGAAAGAACGTTATATTAAAGAGGCTAATGAAATCATCCGGATTCTAGGCAGAACACCAAAAATGACAGATTTTGATGATTACCGCGTGGTTAAATATTATTTTGGTAGTTGGCAGGAATTTAAGGATTGTTGGAATAAATAAGGATATGTGCTCCGTTCTAGAAATTTGGAATGGGGCTTTTTTACGATAAAAAAGCTTGTTCGCACACGCCCAATTTGGCAGTACGAACAAGCTTTAATTCGGATTTTACAAGAAATTACGTTTTACTTTATCCCAGAATGAATTATTATGCAGTTTGATAATATTCACAAAGCGATCGCCAACTTCGAGCTTAATCTCGTCAACATGTTGGATGCTAAGCGCTTCGGAATCCATTCCCATAATCGGGAAATCATTCACGCCATTTGCGCGCATATCTAGCCGCAATTTACGTTTTGGGCTCAAAATGAACGAAGAACCCAGCGTCCGGAAACGGTTATTATTAATCGAAGCTAGCTCACTCACTTGCATGGAAGGTAATAATGGATCCACAATCGAGCCGTTGATGGACTTGTTGTAAGCCGTACTTCCTGTCGGTGTCGAAATAACCATGCCATCACCGCGGAATGTTTCAAACAGGCTGTCGTTAATATACACATCGATTTGTAGCGTACGAATAATCGACGAACGGATATTGAACTCGTTTAGTACATAAAAAGCCTTCGAATCGTTGACCGTACCGTAAATCGTTGGGTAACGGCGAACAAGCCAGCGATCTTCTGCCGCGGCCTTAATAATTTCATCGATTTGGTGTACGTGGAAATCGCAATATTGTCCAAGTTGTTCTGTCAAGGCGATGCCCGCATATAAACAATCGGAACGGAAACCAGTTTCGCGCACGGATTTCAAGAAAGCGCCGTCTCCACCAATACTAATAATCGCTGTTGCAGCTTCGAAATCCTCGGTTACTTCAAAACCATATTCTTTCGTTACTTTTTTTTAGTTCATCGGCATGTTTTTGTAATTCTTCTGTTTTGCGATAGGAAAAGTAAAAAATTGTCTCAGCCATACTAAAACCTCCAGAGTTCTTAATTAATTCAATCTCTACCCCATTATAACACGAATGCTCACTACTAATCTTGTAAAAAATAAGAATTTTTCAAGTTTCGCTGTAAAAAGTAGCTGTTTTCCGTTATGATAGTTCTATGGTAATAAAAAAAGGGGGAAATAATGTGAATGCAAAAAGATGGATTGCGATCGGGATTGTCGCCGCTTTATTAGTAGTGAGCGGGATTACGAAGATTACGAGCACGCTCTTGGCAAGCGATGACGAGTACAGCATGTCGTGGACAGAATCATTGGCCGCGATGGATACAGAAGTGACGGAAATGGTGCTTGAGGACGGTAGTCAGGATAAACGAATTGCTGTGCTTCATATTGATGGCGCGATTCAAGATACTGGTTCGAGCGACTCACTTCTCGGTGGCAGTGAAGGCTACAATCACACGGATTTTATGGATCAGCTCGAGTGGATTCGCGATGATGACACAGTCGCAGGAGTTATCCTAAACGTGAATTCACCAGGTGGTGGCGTTGTGGAATCCGCTCAAATTCGCGATAAAATTTTACAGATTAAGAAAGAGAAGAAGTTGCCGGTTTATGTTTCGTTCGGCAGCATGGCAGCATCAGGTGGTTATTACGTTTCTGCGCCAGCTGACAAAATTTTTGCGAGCCCTGAAACACTGACGGGTTCGATTGGTGTCATTATGCAGGGCTATGATTTTAGCGAATTGATGAAGAAAGTCGGAATTTCGGATAATACGATTAAAAGTGGGGAATTCAAGGATATCATGAGTTCGTCACGGCCAATGACGGCAGAAGAAAAAGCGATTATGCAGTCGATGATTGATGATTCTTACGGTGAATTCGTGAAAGTTGTCGCGCAAGGTCGTCACATGACAGAAGCCGAAGTTCGTAAAATTGCAGACGGCCGGATTTACGATGGTCGCCAAGCGAAGGCAAATGGCTTAATCGACGCTTTCGGATATGAAGAAAATGCATTGGATGCTTTGAAAAAAGAGCAAGATTTGAAAGGTGCAGAAGTATTTGAATATGATTCGAGCGGTGGTGGTTTTGCATCGATCTTCTCCACATCAGTTAGCCAAATCGTTGGTCAAAAAAGTGAGGCACATCAAGCGTTACAGCTAATGAACATGATGGAAGCGCCGCGTCTGATGTACTTGTATGGAAAATAAAGGAGGAGTTCGAATGGAACAGGAAACGTTGCAACACACGGAGCGTCCAGTGTTTAAATATGAGCCTCCAAAAGAAGAACAAAGCGGTTTTCCATCACAATATTATGCGGGATTCTGGATTCGTTTTATGGCGTACCTCGTTGACTTGCTCGTGACGACGGCGGTGTCGGGAATCTTGATCAGCCCGGTTTTCAGATTAGCAAATTGGAAGATGGACGGCTCATTTTTCGCGATTTACGGCGCGCTTGTAACGCTCGTTTTTCTTGCTTATTTTATTGTGATGACGAAGCTTTGGGGACAGACGCTCGGAAAAATGATTTTTGGAATTCGCGTCGTGTCATTGAAAACAGAGAAGTTAACGTGGGGAACGGTGTTTTTTCGTGAAGGGGCCTTGCGTTTTGTAACGTCCGTTGTTTGGGGACTATACGTTGTCTGTGCCTTTACGCCGAAAAAACAAGGAATTGCGGATTTGCTGGAAAGCACGGCCGTTGTGCATGAAGGGTACTTGAAATTAGATAAAGATTGGAAGTAGTATGTAAAATGGGGACTTACGGGCTTGGCTTGTAAGTCCTTTTTGGAAGGGAGTGAGTGGGTTTAATGGATATGAAATCAATTATCGGTGAATTGCTGCGAGAAAATGTGCTAGGTTCGGAAATTATCACGTGGGATTATTTGAGTGGTGGGACATCGAGTGTGGTTGCTAAAATACAATGTGAAGACGGCAAATCCTATGTTGTGAAGGGAAATGACGCGAATCTGATTTATTGGGAAGCAACATTTCTGCGGTTTTATGAGGAGAATGCCTTGTTGGCAAGGTTGATGTACGCCACGAAAGATTATTTAGTGTATATGTTTATGAAAGGGGATACATTAGGTGCGCGGCCCGAAAAAGCGAAGATGTTGCAGGATTTGACGGTAGGCTTAATCAATGAATATAAGCCGATTATACGTGGTTGGGGTTGGCATGAAAAGCTTACATGGCAGGAGTTTTTACAACAAGAAATCATGGGTGCTGAGGCTATTATTGGTCAGCATTTACCAAATGAAGATGCGGTGCTCATTATGCAAGTGGTCCGGAATCAGCCACGCGAGCGTTTGTATCTGTTACATGGTGATTGTGGTGTACATAATTTTCTGTTTCAAGACGGGCAGTTGTGTGGCGTTATTGATCCACTTCATCTTTTTGGGCCGCCGATTTACGATCTTATTTTTGCGTTTTGTTCTTCACCAGATAGTCTGGATGAGGAGACGTTGCAGGATGCTTTGTTATTTTTCGATAGTGAGATTGCGGGGGAGCTCTATGGTCCGGTTTTAATCGGGTTATACATTCGGATTGCGCGCTGTCTTTTGCATCATCCAGAGGACTTGGCGGCGTATTTAGAGGCTTGGACATATTGGAAAGCGCTTTACTATAGGCAAAAAAATAGTACATCACCCGACACTTCGGTAGAATAGAAGGCGTAGATACAAATCAAAGGAGGCAATTCAATATGGCAGAAGTTACATTTAAGGGAACCCCGATGACATTGATTGGGAAAGAAGTAAAAGTTGGTGACACAGCACCAGATTTCACGGTTTTAAATCAAGGTCTGGAGCCGGTTACATTAAGCGATTACGATGGCAAAGTGAAAATAATCAGCGTGATTCCGTCGATTGATACAGGCGTGTGCTCGCAACAAACACGCAAGTTCAATGAAGAGGCGTCTGGTTTAGAAAATACAGCGATACTTACGATTTCTGTAGATTTACCGTTCGCGCAAAAGAAATGGTGTGCAGCAGAAGGACTTCCTAATGTGATTACACTTTCTGATCATCGTGACCTTTCTTTCGGTGAGGCGTACGGTGTTGTGATGAAAGAATTGCGTCTGCTCGCCCGCTCGGTATTCGTGCTGGACAGCAATAATAAAGTGGTTCACGCGGAATATGTTGGCGAAGGAACAAATCATCCAGACTACGAAACAGCAATTGCGAAGGCAAAAGAAGCGAAATAAGAACGAATTAGCTAGTGAATCCATCTGGGTTTGCTAGTTTTTCTGTTATAGTGAATATTGGGCCAAGCACTATAACAACAAACAATACATACGGAAAATCCACAAAAATAAAGCGCTTGCTCATTTTGCTACAAATCTTGTTTTTTGATAGTGTAAAATGCTATCATCTTGACTGGAAATGCTGTATAATATTTAATTGGTGTTAGAAATGAAGGAATTCGAGGTGTTCACTTTTGACAAATGCAACAGTTGAGGAATTATTCCGTGTTCTCGATGATACAGCCATTATTATTCAGAACGAGCTCGAAATGAGTTATCTGGAGGCCGTCTATGAGACAGGAGAGAATTTATTTCAGAAAGAGGTACTTCAAAAGGATGAACTTTCTGCTGAGGCAACACTGAATCTGGAAGAGCGGTATGGTTCTGTTCAGTTGGAGGAGTTTGCAAAAGAAGATATCCGTAAGAGTTATCAACTTGCACTCTTAAAAGGTATGAAGCACGGCATTCAAGTCAATCATCAAATGACGCCGGACTCCATTGGATTCATTATGGGTTACTTGGTAGACAAGGCTTTTGCTGGTAAGAAACAAATCCGTTTACTTGACCCAGCGTGTGGGACAGGTAACTTAATTGCAACGATTGTCAATCAATTGGAAGGTAAATTGGAGCTCGATGCTACTGGCGTTGATGTCGATGATTTGCTCATTTCGCTTGCTTACGTCGGTGCTGATTTGGAGCGCCAACCAATCCAACTTTTACATCAAGATGGCCTGGGCAACTTGCTTGTTGATCCGGTCGATGTTGTTGTGAGTGACTTGCCGGTTGGGTATTATCCAGACGATACGCGTGCGAAAGAGTTCGAGCTAAGCCGCGATGATGGTCATTCTTTTGCGCATTTCTTATTTATTGAGCAAGGTATGCGGTACACGAAAGCAGGAGGATACTTATTTTTCCTCGTGCCGAGTGCGATGTTTGGAACGGAGGATTTCGCGAAGGTGGACAGGTTCATTAAAAAACATGGTCACATTCAAGGAATTCTGCAATTGCCGGAGACACTTTTTGCATCTGAGGGAGCTCGGAAAAGTATTCTGATATTGCAAAAAGGGGCAGATGATTTGCAGCCGCCAAAAGAAGTATTGCTCGCGAACCTGCCGAGTTTGACCGATCCAAGGGCGACGGCAAACATATTGGCAAAAATTGAAAACTGGTTTAACGAAAACAAGTAGTTGAAGGGAATGGATGAAATAAACATGGAAAAAACAATTGCAATTAACGCTGGGAGCTCGTCACTAAAATTCCAACTATATGATATGCCATCAGAAACTGTTATTACAGCAGGAATCGTAGAACGTATTGGTTTGAAAGATTCGATTTTCACAATCTCTGTTGGCGATGAAAAAATCAAAGAAGTAACGGACATCCCGGATCACGAAGTCGCGGTCCAAATGTTACTAGACAAATTAATTTCACATAACATTATTAAATCATATGATGAGATTACGGGTGTTGGTCACCGTGTTGTTCACGGCGGCGAAAAATTCACGGAATCTGTTTCCATCACAGATCAAGTTATCACAGACATCGAGGCATTATCGGAACTTGCGCCACTTCATAATCCAGCGAACGTTACTGGTATCCGCGCTTTCCGTAAAGTTTTGCCTGATATTGTATCTGTAGCCGTTTTTGATACAGCATTCCACCAAACGATGCCACAATCAAGTTACCTTTATAGCTTACCGTATAACTACTATGAAGATTATGGTATTCGTAAATATGGTTTCCACGGTACGAGTCATAAATATGTGACAGAACGTGCATCTGACTTGCTTGGTCGTCCACAAGAAGAATTGCGTCTGATCACATGTCACTTAGGAAACGGTGCAAGTATTGCTGCGATTGAAGGCGGTAAATCAATGGATACATCGATGGGCTTCACGCCGCTTGCTGGTGTTTCGATGGGAACTCGTTCAGGTAATATCGATCCTGCGCTCGTGCCATTTATTATGGAGAAAACAGGAAAGTCTGCGGAACAAGTGCTTGACGTGTTGAATAAAGAATCAGGTATGCTTGGCGTATCAGGTATTTCAAGTGACCTTCGTGATTTAGAAAGCGAAGCCGCAAAAGGAAATGATCGCGCTGAACTAGCGCTTGACGTTTTTGTTGATGGTATTCATAAATACATCGGTTCGTATGCTGCTCGTATGAACGGTGTTGACGCGATTATCTTCACAGCCGGAATCGGTGAAAACAGTTCGTACATTCGTGAGCGCGTGCTTCGTGGTCTTGAGTTCATGGGCGTTTACTGGGATCCAGCTTTAAACCAAGTTCGTGGCGTGGAAGCATTCCTTAACTACCCGCATTCTCCAGTTAAAGTTATCATCATTCCGACAAATGAAGAGTTGATGATTGCACGTGATGTGGAAGTTATTCGCGCAGAACGTGGATAAGACAAGATAAAAAAGTAGATTTCCTGTCAAAAGGAAATCTACTTTTTTTGATTTATGCGATTAGTCTTTGTAAACCGGATCTTCATTTCTTACGACAAGTACGTCGCAAGGGGAGTGGCGGATAATGTACTCCGAAACACTACCGATAAGTAAGCGTTCTACTGCGTTTAGACCAGTCGCACCACACATGATAAGGTCGGCTTTGAAGGCTTTGGCAGCTTCTTTTGTAATGGCTGTTTTTGGTGAACCGTATTCGATATACGTCTCTACATTGGTAACTCCTTGTTTTAATGCATCGTCTTTGTAACCATTTAACAATTCGTCCGCGTATTCTGTGGCTTTATCGGCCATGGAAGTGTCGTAGTTAGCAACGGATGAGAAGGCACGTGTATCAATAACGTGAACAAGTCCTAGTGACCCTTCATTTCTTTTTGCAACTTGAATAGCTTTCTGAAATGCACTTTCTGCTTCTTTAGACCCGTCAACTGCTACTAAAACTCTACTATATTGTTGTAACATTCTAAATCCCTCCTGCCCAGCGTGTCGACAAACGCTCATCTCCGTCGTTAAAGTCTGCGCGCCGGTGCTCACATACCTGAGTATGCTCCGCTCCAGTGCTCGACTTTGCCTAGGATCTAAGCATTTGTCGACACGCTGGGGTTTGGCGGGACTTTCACGGGAGACAATTTTTGCAACACTTTGGAAAATCTATTTATACTGTTATTGTACCCTTTTTTCGCGAAAACAACCATTAAAAGCATTGCAAATTTTTTTTAACCCGTATATTTTTACAATTCGGGTCATATGTGTTATTGTGTATATGTAAGCGCATACTTTGTGGGCTAATATACTTAAAAGGGGAGATTCTTATGTTAATTGGTGTTCCAAAAGAAATTAAGAATAACGAAAATCGGGTAGCGATGACGCCGGCTAGTGTTTTATCGTACGTTCAATCAGGTCATAAAGTACTAGTAGAGACGAATGCAGGTATAGGTTCAGCTTTTCACGATGAGGATTACGTTGCGGCAGGTGCGACGATTGTGGGAACAGCGGCTGAGGCTTGGGCGGCGGATATGGTTGTGAAAGTGAAGGAACCGATTGCATCTGAATACGGTTATTTCCGCGAAGGATTGCTGTTGTTCACGTACTTACATTTAGCGAACGAACCAGAACTTGCCAAGCGCTTACGGATAACAAAGTAAATAGTGTTGCCTATGAAACGGTGGAACTGGATGATCGTACATTACCATTACTTAGCCCAATGAGTGAGGTTGCTGGTCGTATGGCAGCGCAGATTGGGACGCAATTTTTGCAAAGAAATAATGGTGGTCGTGGTATTTTACTTAGTGGTGTGCCAGGTGTGGAACGTGGCGAAGTGGTCATTATTGGTGGCGGAATGGCAGGAACAAACGCGGCAAAAGTGGCGATTGGACTTGGCGCAAACGTGACGATTCTCGATCTGAACTTGCATCGTTTACGCGAATTAGATGATATTTTTGGCAATCAAATTACGACGTTGATGAGTAACTCCTTTAATATCGAAACGGCTGTGAAAAAAGCTGACTTGGTTGTCGGTGCGGTATTGATTCCTGGTGCGCGTGCTCCGAAACTTGTGAAAGAATCGCTTGTAAAGGAGATGAAACCAGGTGCGGTTATCGTGGATATCGCGATTGACCAAGGTGGTATTTTTGAAACAACGGATCGTGTGACGACGCATGATAATCCGACATATGAAAAACATGGTGTTGTGCATTATGCGGTGGCGAATATGCCGGGTGCCGTGCCACGTACATCGACCATTGCGCTGACCAATGCGACCTTGCAATTCGGATTGACACTGGCGAACAAAGGGCTTGCTGATGCGGTTCTTGGAAATCTATCGCTGTATAAAGGTGTGAATACGATTGGTGGTTATGTGACGTACAAAGCCGTTGCAGATGATTTGGGATATGAATATAAAGCAGTGGAAGAAGCACTGGCTTAAGCGGATATAAGGAAAACGAGCAGAAATCTCTTGTGGAGGTTACTGCTCGTTTTTTGGTGTATACACGAAGTTATTGTCAGCGTCCATGAGTAGGAGATTGCGATTGTAGAACTGGCTGTCGCTTTTTAGGATAAGAGCATTGGATTTGGAGTCGAAGTCGATTTTTAGTTGTTCTTCTAGGAAAATAGCTGTCCAGCGCGCGATTAGGATGGGACCGAGATTGGATGTGAACGCGATGTCTTCGGGTGTTGTCTCGGTGGCTAATTTCAATGTGAAAATTCCGCTGTTTTCGCAGCCGCACCCTTCTGTTAAATAGTACAGATAGAGATCGCCGGGAAGGTTTTGGCGAAGTGCCCGGACACGGGAAATGGCTGCTGGTGTAAATGTTAGGTTCATTTTGGTGTCACCTCGTTTTTATTTTTATTGTACGGCGATTTGTTGGGATTGGGAAGTTTGTTGCTCAAAGGGGAGAAGTTTTATAGTATAGAGGAGAGGTGATTTTATTGGAAGGTTTGAGCCATATAACGTTCATTGTAAGGGATTTGGAGAAGGCGACTATGTTTTTTGAACGGATTTTTGATGCGAAGGGGGTTTATTCGAGTGGGGATGATACATTTTCGTTGTCACGGGAAAAATTTTCTTAATCGGGGATTTATGGATTGCGATCATGGAAGGGGATAGTTTGCCGAGTAGGACGTATAACCATATTGCGTTTAAGATTAATGATGCGGATTATGAGGCTTATTTGGAGAAGATTGTAGCGTTAGGATTGGAGATCAAAGCAGGGCGTCCAAGGGTGGATGGTGAGGCGAATTCGATTTATTTTTATGATTTTGATAACCATTTGTTTGAGTTGCATACAGGGACGCTTGGGGAGAGGTTACGTAAATATAAAGAGAAGTAGTCCGGCTGGTGGCTGAACTACTTCTCTGGTTATTTTATATACGTCAATTCTTTCGGAAACTCGGTTAGCACTTCATAACCGTCTTTCGTCACCACGATATCATCTTCAATCCGCACGCCTGCAACGCCTGGGACGTAAATGCCGGGTTCGATGGTGAAGACCATATTTTCTTGTAGCGCCATCTCGTTTGTTTCCGTGATTGATGGGAATTCATGGACGCTTGCGCCTAGTCCATGGCCGAGTCGATGTGGGAAGTAGTCGCCGTAGCCTGCGTCTTTGATGATGTTTCGAGCTGTAAGGTCCACTTCTTTTGCGGGAACGCCAGCTTTTACTTTATCGATGGCTGCGAGTTGGGCTTTTAGCACGGTGTTGTAGATTTTTTTCTTGTTCTGCGCTGATTTCGCCATATGCCACGGTGCGCGTGATGTCAGAGCAGTAGCCTTTGTGGACAACGCCTAGGTCAAAGAGGACAAGGTCGCCTTTTTTTTATTTTAGTGTCGCCGGGTGTACCGTGTGGCAGAGCGCCGTTCGTGCCGGTTAGAACCATCGTTGAAAAGGACATTGCGGTTACGCCTTTTTTTCTTCATTTCGTACTCTATTTTTGCCACGATTTCGGCCTCGGTTTTGCCTTCTGCGATTTCGTCAACACCTACTTGGACGGCATAATCGGCGAGCAGTGCGGCTTCTTTTAGGATGGCCAGTTCTTCTGGTGTTTTGATGAGGCGGATCATCTGGATTTTTTCTTCAATTGAGATGAACGTCGCATCAGTTAAGTATTTGGATAAGATTTCGAAGCGGTCTACGCTCATATGGGATTTCTCGATGGCAAATTTTTTCACGGCGGGTGTGCGTTTTGTAATCTCTGTTACGATGATTTCCCATGGGTTCTCGATATCGCTGTAACCGTATGCATTATGTGACCAATCGCTATTTTTTACGTCTTCTACTTCAAGACCAGGTGTGAAAAGAAACGGTGCTGCTTCGGGAAATACAGCGAGGCCTAAAACGCGTTCGTGTGGATCGCTATGATAGCCGGTGAAATAGGCGATGTTTTCAGGGTCAGTGATGAACGCAACCTCCGCTCCTTGCTCTTTTAGCCAGTCTTGCAGAATATCAATATTTTTTTCCATCAGTCATCCTTCTTTCCGTGTTTCGTCCACTTTATCATAACACGAAATCGCGCAGAAATTAAATGTTTTGAAATACTGTTATAGTATAGAGTATAATGAAACTAGTACAATACAGAAGGGAAGTCAAAATATGAAAATTTCATTTCATGGTCAATCTTGTATTAAAGTGGTAACAGAGGATGTAACGATTCTTGTGGATCCGTTTATTTCGGGGAATCCGCAGTGTGATTTGGTGATGGAGGATGAGAAACCGGATTATATTATTGTGACGCACGGGCACGACGATCATGTTGGGGATACGGTGGCGATTGCGCAGCACTCAGGTGCAACGGTGATTGCGAATGTGGAATTGGCAACGTTTTTAAATATGCAAGGTGTGGAGAATTTGGCGCCGCTACATATTGGTGGAAAGCGTCCGTTTGATTTTGGCACGGTGAAATTGACGCAGGCGTTTCATGGTTCGTCGACAGTGCAAGATGGCAAAATTATTAATTTGGGCTTGCCAACTGGATTCGTGTTGACGATGGATGGGAAGTCGATTTATCATGCTGGCGATACGGGATTGTTCTCGGATATGAAATTGATTGGGCAGTTGAACGAGCTTGATGTGGCGTTTTTGCCGATTGGGGATAATTTTACAATGGGGCCAGAGGATGCGGCGATCGCGGCGGAATTTTTGCAGGCGAAAGTGGTTGTGCCGATGCATTATAATACGTTTCCGCTTATTGCGCAGGATCCGCACGCGTTTGTGGCGAGTTTGAATACGGAATTGCGTGGGAAAGTGCTGGATATTGGCGCGTCGATGACAATTTAGAGGGAATGGGTGAGTGGCTTGGCGACAAAGCATGAGCAGATTTTGAAATATATTGAAGAGCTTGCGGTGGGCGAGAAAATTTCGGTTCGGAAAATCGCGAAAAACTTGCATGTCAGTGAGGGGACGGCTTACAGGGCGATTAAGGATGCGGAAATTGTTGGCTTTGTTAGTACGATTAAGCGTGTCGGGACGATTCGGATTGAGCGGAAGCAAAAGGATAGTATCGAGAAGCTGACGTATGCGGAAATTGTGAATATGATTGATGGACAAGTGCTCGGTGGCCGTGCGGGGCTTCATAAGTCGCTGAATAAGTTTGTGATTGGGGCGATGACGGTGGAGGCGATGGAGCGCTATACGGATGCGGGAAACTTGGTGATTGTCGGAAATCGGGTCGATGCGCAGGAATTGGCGTTGGAACGTGGTGCGGCAGTTTTAATCACGGGTGGTTTTGATACGGTGGATTCGGTGAAGAAATTGGCGGACGAGAAGGAATTGCCGATTTTGTCGACGACGTATGATACGTTTACGGTTGGAACGATGATTAACCGCGCAATTTTTGACCAGTTGATTAAGAAGGAAGTCGTGTTTGTGGAGGATATTTTGACACCGCTTGAGAAGACAGCTTTTTTGAACACGTCGGATCGGGTGGAGGATTGGTATAAGAAAGAAACGTCGACGGGGCACAGCCGTTTTCCTGTGGTGAATAAGGCGATGCGGTTGTCGGGGATGATTACGAGTAAAGACGTGATTGATAAGAATTTGTCGCTGTCCATCGAGCGGGTGATGACGAAAAATCCGCTGACGGTTGGCCCAAAAATGAGCGTGGCTTCCGTCTCGCATATGATGATCTGGGAAGGTATCGAGGTTATTCCGGTTGTGAAGGATGATTTGACGCTGATTGGGATTGTGAGTCGGCAGGATATTTTGAAGTCGCTGCAAATGATTCAGCGGCAGCCGCAAATTGGGGAGACGATTGATGATACGATTACGAATCAGTTGATTGAGAAAACGACAGATGATGTATCAGAACTGGATTTTCAATTTACGGTGACGCCGCAGATGACGAACAATATTGGGACGCTTTCTTATGGCGTTTTTACGCAGATTGTGTGTGATGCTGTGCAGCAAAAACTGTTTTCTTTGAAGAAACGCAATGTGGCGATTGAAAATATTTCGATTTACTTTTTGAAACCGGTACAAATGGATGCAACGATTGTGATTAAACCGCGGATTTTGGAGATTGGGCGTAAGGCGGGGAAAATTGATATCGAGCTGTATTTGGAAGGTATTTTAGTGGGTAAAGCGATTGTGGCTTGCCAAATGATGGAACGTTAAGGATTGGTGGAAATAGGATGAAAAAAGCAATTTTAGATGTAATTAAGAAATATGAGACGATTATTATTCATCGGCATGTGCGGCCAGATCCGGATGCGTATGGTTCGCAAATGGGACTCGCGGCTGTTTTAGAAGGTAATTTTCCGGATAAGCAAATTTTTTTGTGTTGGTGAAGGTGAACCGTCGCTTGATTTTCTTGGGAAAGTGGATGTAATTGAGGATTCGGTTTACGATGGTGCGCTTGTGATTGTTTGTGATACGGCGAACACGGAGCGGATTGATGACGCGCGCTATACGCTTGGCAAAGAGCTTGTGAAGATTGATCACCATCCGAATGACGATGCGTATGGTGATTATAGCTGGGTCGATACGGCGGCTTCGTCTTGTAGTGAGATGATTACGGCACTTGTGGAGGCGTTTCCGAAAGAGTTGACGCTGAACGAGAAGGCGGCGCGGTTGTTGTACGCTGGAATTGTCGGGGATACTGGGCGGTTCTTGTTCCCGAATACGACGCCGAAAACATTGCGTTATGCGGCGGACCTTGTTGTGTTCCCATTTGATCGGACAGAAATTTTTACAAAAATGTACGAGACACCACTGAATGCGGTTAAATTATCAGGCTATATTTTGCAAAATTTCCAGATGGCGGTAAATGGAGCGGCTCATATTTATATTAATCGAGATTTGCTGGAGCAATTTGACGTCACCGCGCGCGATGCAGCGCAGTTGGTGAATCGGATTGATAGCGTTATTGGGATTAAAGCGTGGATATTATTCATAGAAGATGGCGATATTATCCGAGCTCGTTTACGATCAAAAGGTCCTGTTATCAATGGTTTGGCAAAGGAATATCGTGGCGGGGGGCATCCTTTAGCATCTGGCGCGACGCTTGAATCGGAGTCAGAAATCCCAGAAATGGTGGCAAAATTAGAAGCATTATGTGATTAATGAAAAGAGCAGTAAACCAAATTTGGCGTACTGCTCTTTTTCTATGCGTTTAGTCCAATGTAAATTCGAATCGAGCCATCAGGGGCATATTCTTCGTAGTCAAAAAGGTAACTTCGATTGAGTTCGGTATGTCCGTATATTATCGACTATTAGCGATTTTTCCAGCAGAAATTTTGCAGATGGTCTCTGGTCGCATCGAAGTGAAAATGAAAATTCCGAAAACAGATTGGTTGTATTCCTTCTTATTATCGTTTGGATCGGATGTGCGAGTCATGGCGCCTGAATCGCTGCGCCTAGAAATAAAGGCAAACTTGCAAAAGGCTGTCAAAAATTATGAGGTGGATAAATAAAAGCGAACATATGGTTTCTTTTTCGGAGGATAACCGATATAATAGAATGGAGAATATCGTTCAGAGAGGAGACATGGATAATGGGATTTGTTCATTTACAGGTGGCTAGTGCGTATGATTTGCTATCAAGTACGGCAGCTATTGACGGGATTATTGAGAAAGCGCAACAATTTCATTATCCAGCAGTCGCGATTACCGACCATAATGTGATGTACGGCGTCATCGAATTTTATCAAAAGTGCCATGCTGCGGGGATTAAACCGCTTATCGGGATGACGATTTCAGTGGAAGGCGTGACACAACCGCTCGAGACTTACGAACTACTCCTGCTCGCAAAAACGACACAAGGCTACCGCAACTTACTCAAAATTTCAAGTGCCATCGAAACGCGTGAGGAGCAAAAACTACCTATAAAGTGGCTAGAATCGTATCGAGATGGCTTGCTGCTATTCTCGCCTGGTGAAGCCGGAGAAATCGAACGCTTGATTCGCCAAGGTTTACACGAAGATGCGCGTTTAGTTGTTGCAAAATGGCAGGAAATCGCTGGTGAATTCGGCTTTTATATGACGCTACAAAAGGAAAATCCACATTATGAGGCGGTTCGTGATTTTTGCGAAGCGGAGCAAATTCCTGCTGTTGCCACGAAAAACGTGCAATATTTAGAACCTAAAGGAGTTCGCAGCACAGAGATTTTGCGTGCGATTCGTGATAATGAAACTGTATCATGGCACAATTTACCGCTTGCTGGAGGGGCTTATTTTGCTGCGCCAGAGGATATGGAAAGTCTGTTTACAACCCCGTTTGAGCAGGGAGCATTGGCTTTAACGTCTAAAATTGCGGATATGTGCCACGTGGAAATTGCGATGGATCAACATTTGTTGCCTAAATTTCCGCTGGCAGAAGGTTTTGAGGCAGGAGCCGTTTTGAAAGATTTATGCTATGACGCGCTGAAAATCCGTGTCGTGAATCCTGATGTAACCTATTGGGAGCGCTTGGATTACGAGCTGAAAGTCATTCAGGATATGGGTTTTTCCGATTATTTCCTCATTGTTTGGGATGTCATGAAATATTCGCGAGAAAACGGCATTTTAACAGGACCAGGACGGGGCTCGGCGGCGGGTTCTTTAGTTTCCTACGTCCTACAGATTACAGATGTGGACCCGATTCAATATCAGTTACTATTTGAGCGATTTCTGAATCCAGAACGTATCAGTATGCCAGATATTGACTTGGATTTCCCTGACAATCGTCGAGATGAAGTTATTTCTTATGTAGTTAGTAAATATGGCACGCAACACGTCGCTCAAATTGGCACATTCGGAACATTGGCGGCCAAAGCTGCGGTACGAGACACGGCGCGGACTTTTGGCTTGAATTCTGTGCAATTATCCGACTGGTCGAAACTCATTTCACGTGAACTCGGTATGACGCTAACCAGGGCATACGAACAATCGACCGCATTGCAACGACACATCATCAGCTCCGAGCAAAACCAACTTATTTGGGAAATAGCAACTGAAATCGAAGGCTTGCCGCGCCACATTTCCACACATGCCGCGGGAGTCGTTATTAGTGACGAACCACTCGTTGATCAAATCGCCTTACAAAAAAGGGAGTGGAGACGCGCTTCTGACGCAATTTGCCATGGGTGATCTCGAAAAAATCGGACTTCTAAAAATGGATTTCTTAGGACTTCGCAATTTAACATTACTGGATCGGACGCTGAAAAACGTCAATTATATTCGTGACACAGAACTAACGTTGCAAGACATCCCGCTCGACGATGCTAAAACGCTCCAAATTTTCCAAAAAGGAGATACGACTGGGATTTTCCAGTTTGAATCAGATGGGATCAGGCGTGTATTGAAGCATTTGCGACCGACTTCATTTGAAGATATTGTCGCGACAAATGCGCTTTATCGTCCAGGCCCGATGGAACAAATTGATACTTTTATTGCTCGGAAACATGGGAAGCAAGACATTGTCTATCCGCATCCAGATTTGGAGCCGATTCTAGGTGTTACTTACGGTATCATCGTTTACCAAGAACAGATTATCCAAGTCGCCTCTGCCATGGCAGGTTTTTCGCTCGGTGAGGCCGATTTACTTCGCCGGGCTGTCAGCAAGAAAAAAGCGGATGTCCTAGAAGAAGAACGGATACATTTCGTTTCAGGTGCAGTCAAAAAAGGCTACACACAAGCAAGTGCGGATGAAGTTTACGATCTCATTGTCCGGTTTGCCAACTACGGTTTCAATAGAAGTCACGCGGTTGCCTATTCCAAAATCGCGTTCCAACTAGCTTACCTAAAAGCCAATTATCCAGCCGCATTCATGGCCTCACTTCTGAGCGCAGTCATTGGAAACGACGATAAAATAAGCCAATATATCACGGAAGCAAAAAACTACGGCATCAAAATGAGCGGACCATCGATCAATAGCAGCTACTATCATTTTCAAGTGGAGGACGACGCGATTAGATTCAGTTTACGCGTCATTCGTAAGGTTCCAAGTAAATTCGTTCTTGCGATAGTCAACGAACGAAAAGGAGCGCCGTTCAAGGATTTCTTTGATTTTTGCGAGCGAATGCCTCAAAAACAGCTAACGAAGCAAGTATTAGAGGCGCTTATTTACGCGGGGTGTTTCGATGAATTTGGTAAAGACCGTGCCACATATATCGCTTCGATGGACGCGGCACTACAATATGTTAGTTTGCTTGGCGACGATGAAAAAGGAATCAATCTGTTCACAACCGATGACGAATTGTTCCGCAAAATGAAGCCGAAATACCGCGAAGCCAGTCCACTTCCAATTGACGAAAAACTAGAAAAAAGAAAAAAGAATATGTCGGGCAATATGTTTCGGCGCATCCCGTCACGTTCTATCATGATAAATTAAAACTACTTGAAATAACGCCCTTATCACAAATCAAAGTCGGTAAAATCTACAAAATTGCGGCCTATATTCACGATATCAAAACAATCCGTACGAAAAAAGGCGAGTCGATGTGCTTCCTTACAATCAGTGATGACAGCCGCGAAATAAGTGCAGTCATGTTCCCAGAAACCTATCGAAAATACACAGAACTAGCCGAAAAAGGGCTTATTATACTACTTCAAGCCAAAGTAGACCAGCGAAACGGGGAATTACAACTTGTCATCAATAAAGCAGAGAATGTAAAAGACATCGAAGTTCCAAAACGCGCTTTTTTACGTATTAAGGAAGCAAGCCAATGGGAACAATTAAAGTCGATTTTGCTAGCTAATCGCGGGGATATCAGTGTTATTTTGCACGATGAAACAACGAAGAAAACCACACAACTACAGCCAAAGTTTAGCATTAATGGAAGCTCTGAAACGGCGAAAGAAATCACAGAACTTCTAGGCGAAGGCAATTTGATCATTCGTTAGCCTTTTAAAAAAACAAAAAAAAATATGATATAGTAATGAGGCTGAATCATTGGCAACGACTCATAGCTACATCAGTTGTACTAATATAGAAAAATTTAGATAAGACAAATACGCCAAAAAAATGCTACTATGGAAAGTGGACAAAAAATAATTGAAGTCTGACTAGAAAAGAGATTGTTTCAAAAGGGGGTTCATCCTTTGTTAGGAGATTTATTTACAAAACCAAAGAAAAGAAAATATGCAACGATTCCTTCAGACGGCTCCAAGCCCGATGTTCCAGAAGGTATCATGACCAAATGTCCTTCATGCAAGAAAATTATGTACTCCAAAGAATTACAGAAGAACTTGAAGGTTTGTAGCTATTGTGGCTATCATCATTCGCTAGGGGCTCAAGAAAGAATCGCATATTTAGTAGACGAGGGCTCGTTTTCAGAGCTGGATGGCAATTTAACGACCGCAAATCCGCTTGGGTTTGAAGATTATATGGATCGAATTGTGAAAGATAAGAAAAAAAACGGACTTGAACGAAGCTATTTTGACTGGAACCGCAACGATTGAGACACTGCCATTGGTGGTAGCCGTGATGGATTCTAGATTCCGGATGGCCAGCATGGGCTCTGTTGTTGGAGAAAAAATATTGCGTGCCGTGGAAAAAGCCGACGAATTAGGCGTTCCTTTTGTGATATTTACAGCATCAGGGGGCGCTCGAATGCAAGAAGGTATGGTCTCATTAATGCAAATGGCGAAAACATCGGCCGCCTTCAAACGATTCAGCAATCACGGAGGATTAGCGATTTCCATCATGACGCATCCCACAACAGGAGGCGTTTCCGCAAGTTTCGCGTCACTCGGTGATTATAATTTTGCAGAACCGGGGGCAATGATCGGCTTTGCAGGACGTCGTGTTATCGAGCAAACGGTTCGTGAAGATTTACCCGAGGACTTCCAAACAGCGGAATTCTTATTAAAGCACGGCCAGCTTGATGAAGTCGTATCACGTCTTGAAATGCGCGAAACACTACGATTCCTCTTAGATATCCATACAAAAAAGGAGGATTCGGCAGATGGCAAATGAGCTAGAATTTGAAAAACCGATTTTAGAATTACAAACAAAAATTGCCGATCTCAAAGAATACAATGAAAAATCCGATGTCGATTTGTCGAAGGAAATTGTGAAGTTGGAAATCCGTCTTGGTAAGCTAGAGGACGCGATTTACGGCAACATGTCTGCATGGGATAAATTCCAAGTAGCGCGTCACCCAGAACGCCCGACGACACTAGATTATATTCCGTTCGTGTTCGACCAGTTTATGGAGTTGCACGGCGATCGTTATTTCGGCGATGACGCAGCAATTGTAGCTGGTGTGGCGACATTTAACGGTACACCTGTCACAGTTATTGGTCATCAACGCGGAAAAGATACAAAAGATAATCTGCATCGTAATTTCGGAATGCCGCACCCAGAAGGCTTCCGTAAGGCCTTGCGACTAATGAAACAAGCCAATAAATTTGGACGCCCGATTATCTGTTTCATCGATACGAAAGGTGCCTATCCAGGTCGCGCCGCAGAAGAACGCGGACAAAGCGAAGCGATTGCGCGTAACCTTTATGAGATGAGCGATATGACTGTACCGATTATTTCGATTGTGATTGGTGAAGGTGGAAGTGGCGGTGCCTTGGCGCTTGGCGTCGGCAACCAAATCTACATGTTAGAAAATGCCGTATTTTCCGTTATTTCACCAGAAGGCGCTGCAGCCATTCTCTGGAAAGACGCAGGACTTGCCAAACAAGCCGCAGAGTCGATGAAAATAACGGCAACAGACTTATTTGAGCTAGGTATCACAGACGGTATTATCCCTGAAATACGCGGTGGTGCCCATCGCAACGTGGAAGAACAAGCCGCACTTATTTCTGCTGTCATTCGCAAAAGTTTGAATTCGTTGTCAGCACTTGACGGCGAGCAATTAGCGGATCAACGGTATGAGAAGTTTAAGAAAATCGGTGTT
This sequence comes from Listeria cornellensis FSL F6-0969, assembly GCF_000525855.1. GTDB lineage: Bacteria > Bacillota > Bacilli > Lactobacillales > Listeriaceae > Listeria_A > Listeria_A cornellensis. The sequence goes on along the minus strand of NZ_AODE01000019.1, from coordinate 97,301 downwards.
TATGAAGAGTTATAGATGATAAGGAAAAGGTATTAAAGTACGAGTCAACCGGTGTTGGTGAGTATTTTAATGCCTTTTATTTTTAGGTTTAGCTACAGGAAGGTGTCGAGATGCTTATCATGTTCAATGTTATATGATGTTTGGTCTACTCCACCAACGGGTAATAAACCAATACCAATTCCTAATAAAAAGCAATTGGTATACACGATTCGCGGGTGTATTTAATGAAAAGTTTCACAAAACATGAAAAAAGAACTAGATTCCTGCTTTCATTTTTAGGAAAAGTGATGTAGAATGTAACCATGTGATGAAAAAATATATTCATTGTTTGAGGTGGGATTTTGATGAAACGTATTGCAGTTTTAACAAGTGGTGGAGATGCACCAGGAATGAACGCTGCGGCTCGTGCCGTTGTTCGTAAAGGTATTTATGAAGGGCTAGAAGTTTATGGTATCGATTACGGCTTTTTAGGTCTAGTAAACGGAGATATTCATAAATTGGATTTAGGTTCTGTAGGAGATCTTTTACATCGCGGAGGAACGTTCCTTTATTCGGCGCGCTATCCTGAATTTGCGACAGAAGAAGGTCAACTAAAAGGCATCGAACAGTTGAAGAAATTCGGTATTGAAGGCCTTGTCGTTATTGGTGGAGACGGTTCTTATCACGGAGCTGAAGCCTTAACGAAACGTGGCTTCCCTACAGTTGGTATTCCAGGAACAATCGATAATGATATTTCTGGTACTGATTTTACAATCGGTTTTGACACGGCTTTAAACACAGTGCTTGACGCATTGGATAAAATTCGTGACACGGCAACAAGTCATGAACGTACATTTATCATTGAAGTAATGGGCCGCGATGCTGGTGATATCGCACTTTGGTCTGGTCTAGCAGGAGGCGCGGAAGCTATTATCGTTCCTGAGCATAATTTTGTGATGGAAGATGTTGTCGAACGCTTGAATAAAGGACTTGCTCGTGGTAAAAAACATAGTATCATCGTCGTTGCAGAAGGCGTTATTTCCGGTAACGAATTCGCAACCCAATTAGCTGAGTTTGGCGATTATCATGCTCGTGTAACGGTTCTAGGACACGTTCAACGTGGCGGTAGCCCAACTGCATTTGACCGCGTATTGGCAAGTCGTTTAGGCGCGCGTGCTGTCGATTTATTAATGGAAAACCGTGGTGGTCTTGCTGTCGGTATCCAAAATAATAAAATCGTCGAAAATGATATCACGGAAGTTTTGAAACCAAAAACACGTGATTGATAAAGAAATGTTTGATTTAGCAACAATCCTATCCATTTAATACAACGATAGAGGTTTCTAGTTTTGCATAACTTAGAAGCCTCTTCCTACGGATTAAAATGAAAATAGGCATGAAAACTGGCTACATAAAAGCGTGCCTAAAAAAGAATAGAAAGTCTTGTCAACATGCGCATAAATTCACAAAACCCTTGTACGCTAGTGAAGTTACTGGTAAAATAGGGCGGATGCGTTTATAATAAGTAATGAATGAATAGGTATTCTTAGGAGGAGTATAAAAGATGAAAAAAACTAAAATTGTTTGTACGATTGGACCTGCAAGTGAAACGGTAGAAACATTAGTACAATTAATCGAATCAGGTATGAACGTATGTCGTCTTAATTTTTCACATGGTGATTATGAAGAGCACGGCGCGCGTATCAAAAATATTCGTGAAGCTGTCAAAATTACGGGAACAGAAGTAGCGATTTTACTTGATACAAAAGGCCCTGAAATCCGCACAAATAACATGGAAAATGGGAAATTAGAATTTGCAAAAGGGGACACTGTTCGTGTAGCAATGGAAGAAGTCCTTGGAACAAAAGAAAAATTCTCCGTAACATACACAGAACTATTTGATGACGTAGAAATCGGTTCAACAATTCTTTTAGATGACGGCCTAATTGGTCTTGAAGTTATCGAAAAAGACGCTGCAAACCGTGAACTAGTAACATATGTTCAAAACCCAGGCGTACTTAAAAATAAAAAAAGGCGTGAACGTGCCAAACGTATCGATTAACCTACCTGGTATTACAGAAAAAGATGCGAACGATATCCGTTTCGGTCTAGAACAAGGAATCGACTTTATCGCGGCATCATTCGTTCGTCGCGCAACAGACGTTCTTGAAATCACAAAAATTCTAGAAGAAAACAATGCAACACACGTTCAAATTATTCCTAAGATTGAGAACCAAGAGGGCGTTGACAATATCGACGAAATCCTACAAGTATCTCAAGGTCTAATGGTTGCTCGTGGTGACCTAGGCGTTGAAATTCCTGCTGAAGAGGTTCCGATTGTACAAAAACAACTAATCAAAAAATGTAATAAGCTTGCAAAACCGGTTATTACAGCAACACAAATGTTAGATTCTATGCAACGCAACCCGCGCCCAACTCGCGCAGAAGCAAGTGATGTAGCCAATGCCATTTTTGATGGTACAGATGCAATCATGCTTTCCGGTGAAACAGCAGCTGGGGACTATCCAGTAGAATCCGTACAAATGATGACTAAAATTGCGTTACGTGCGGAAGAAGCCCTAGTAGCTCAAGATAAATTTGCCTTAAAAGCGCACCAAAATTCTGATATGACAGAAGCCATTGGTCAAGCAGTTGGTCACACAGCGCGCAATTTGAACGTACACACAATCGTTGCAACAACGCAAAGTGGTCACACAGCACGCATGATCTCGAAATACCGTCCAAAATCACATATCCTAGCAGTAACATTCAACGAACGCGTATGTCGCGGACTTTCGCTAGTATGGGGCGTATACCCACGTCTAGCAGAACCAATTGCAAATACAGATGACATGTTCGACCTTGCAGTAAAAGAATCCCTAGCATCAGGACTTGCAAAACAAGGCGACCTAATCATCATCACTGCCGGTGTTCCAGTTACAGAATCCGGTACAACCAACCTAATGAAAATTCAATTAATCGGCGACAAAGCAGTATCAGGTCACGGAATTGGTTCGACTTCCGTTATCGGTCAAGCAGTTGTTGCTAAATCGAATAAAGAAGCATTAGAAAAAGCTATAGAAGGTGGCATTCTTGTTGTGAAAACGACAGACAAAGAAATGTTGCCAGCATTCGAGAAGAGTGCAGCAGTAGTTGTAGAAGAAGGCGGCCTAACTAGCCACGCAGCCGTTGTTGGAATCACACTAGGAATTCCAGTAATCGTAGGCGCAACAAACGCAACAGACCTTGTCAAAGACGGCGAAACAGTGACTGTCGACGCACGCCAAGGTAATGTTTACAATGGTAAAACGGCGACTCATTAATAGAAAAGCTGAGGAAGCCCGTTATGTTGATGAACTTTCAAACCGTTGTTTGGTTTGATTTAGTGAATCAATAGGCAGTTGAGCAATGCGAGACTGACAACCTTTTATTTGTTAGGGGCCGCAGTGAAAACCTGTTCTTGGTTTTTGCGGAGGGCACGAAAATTTCGAGGGTCTGGCTTTCGAAGCTGGATCCGGAGGCGCGAGTCACGACGCAACCCAAGGAAGGCAGCTTCATTGCATTCAACTGCATATTGAGGTTCTAAAAAGCAATTCAAGAACCACAACAAAGCTGGATCCGAAGGCGCAAGTCACGAGCTACTCTAAACTAAAAACACAAAACCAGATCACAATCCCTAACCCGGATGCCGATCTGGTTTTTCTAATCTTTCTCATTTCTCCAAAATTACGTTATAATAAAAAGAAACCACACAAAGGAGGTCACCATTTTGAAAAAAAATAATCTACTACTGGGCGGCATACGGCGTAATCGAACTGCTCACCTACATCCTCCTATTCCAATGGATTGGCTTCTGGCCATTACTCTTCATCCAAATCGCCTCCACAGTATTCGGCGTATTCATCGTCAAACGCTTATGGCGCGGACTCACTCAAAACATGCACGAAGGAAAAACAATCTCACCATATCTACTAGACACGGTTTGCCTGCTCTTGGCTGGATTCCTACTCGTTATCCCAGGCATTATCACATCTATCTGCGGACTTCTCCTATTCCTACCACTCATACGCTCATGGATAAAACCACGTATCAATCGGTGGATAGAACGCCGAATGAGCCAAGGTAACTTTACCTATTTCGACATGAAATAACAGGTCATTGACTTTTCTTATCTATTTTCAGATATACAATAAGTATCGCTTTACATCAAGGGGTGCAGATGTGTTATAATACAACTAATCTGACGTTTTCTCAGAAGGAAAGGTTTGTTCTTTTTGTTTACAGAAAGTATGCTATTTTTACTACTATTTCTCGGACTTGGATTACTAGCAAAAAATAACTCGTTAATCATTGCGGTTGCCGTTGTGATTTTGCTGAAACTTTTCCATGTGGATGGCAGAATTATGGAAACGATTCAATCGCGAGGAATAAATTGGGGCGTAACGGTGATTACGGTTGCAATCCTGATTCCAATTGCGACGGGACAAATTGGTTTTAAAGACTTAATCGATTCCTTTAAATCAGCGGCTGGTTGGATTGGCTTGCTAGCGGGGATCGCTGTTTCTATCTTGGCAAAAAAAGGGCGTCGGTTATATGGCGGTAGACCCACAAGTGACGGTTTCACTTGTTTTTGGTACGATTTTAGCTGTGGTACTATTCCGTGGGGTTGCGGCAGGACCAGTCATTGCAGCAGGAATTGCCTATGTGCTTATGCAAGGTGTAGCTTTATTTAAGTAAATTATCAAAAAAGACAATTACATAGCAGATAACGCTAAATTTTATATTGTTAGGGGGAAAAATAATGACGGTTTCAAGAGGTTTGGAGAATGTATATGTTGCGGAGACGTCGATTAGTTCTATTTTAGATGACATGCTGACATATGTTGGTTATGGCATTGATGATCTGATGGAGAGTAATGCGACATTTGAAGAGGTTATTTATTTACTGTGGCATTTACGCTTGCCGAATGCGGAAGATTTGGCGAAATTTACGGGCGAAATTCGTGAAAATATGGCGGTTTCAGAGACGATTATTACGAGTTTGCGCTTACAGCATCACCAAAAATTACATCCGATGAGCGTTTTGCGGACTACGGTTTCGATGCTCGGCGTTTTTGATACGGAAGCGGAGATGGATGACGGGGAGGCTGTTTACCGTAAAGGGATTCGTTTGCAGGCGAAGATGCCGACGATTGTGGCAGCATTTTCACGGATTCGTCGTGGTTTGGATCCGATTCCGCCGCGCGATGATTTGAGCATGGCAGCGAACTTTTTATATATGTTGACTGGCGAAGATGCGACTTATTTGGAAATCGAAGCGATGAATAAGGCGCTTGTGTTGCATGCCGATCATGAGTTCAACGCATCTACGTTTACTGCGCGTGTTTGTGTGGCGACGTTATCCGATGTTTATTCTGGCGTAACCGCTGCGATTGGTGCGCTTAAAGGACCGCTTCATGGTGGTGCGAATGAGCGAGTGATCGATATGATTGAAGAAATTAAAGAACAAGGTCATGCGCGCGAATATATCCAAAATAAGATCGATAACAAAGAGAAGATTATGGGCTTTGGACACCGTGTTTATCAAGGTGGCGACCCGCGTGCGATGCATTTGAAAGAGATGGCTCGTAAGCTTACAGAGAAAAAAGGCGAACCAGAATACTACGATATTTCGGCGGAAGTAGAAGAGGCAGTTTGGGAATTTAAACACTTGAAACCAAATGTCGATTTTTATTCGGCATCTGTCTATCACGCGCTTAATATCGATCACGACTTGTTTACGCTCGTTTTTGCGATGAGTCGCGTATCTGGTTGGTTGGCGCATATCTTTGAACAATACCGCGATAACCGCTTGATTCGTCCGCGTGCTATTTATGTGGGCCCAGATTCAAGAGACTATATTCCTGTCACAGAACGGGACTAAAAATTACGAGGGGGAAATTAATTTGACACAAGGTGAAAAAATTCAAGTAGTAGATGGTGTTTTAAAAACGCCAAATAATCCAGTGATTCCGTTTATCGAAGGCGATGGCACAGGTCCAGACATTTGGCGTGCGTCTAAGCGCGTACTCGATGCGGCTGTTGAAAAAGCATATAATGGCGAGAAAAAAATCGATTGGCGAGAGGTTCTGGCAGGTGAAAAAGCATTCAAACAAACGGGGGAATGGCTACCACAAGCAACACTCGATACAATTGATGAATACTTAATCGCGATTAAAGGACCACTTACAACGCCAATCGGTGGTGGGATTCGTTCGCTAAACGTGGCGCTACGTCAAGAATTGGATTTATACGTATGTCTGCGTCCAGTTCGCTATTTTACAGGGGTTCCTTCTCCGGTGAAGCGTCCTGAGGATACAGATATGGTCATTTTCCGTGAGAATACAGAGGATATTTATGCTGGGATTGAGTTTAAAGAAGGCAGTGATGAAGCGAAGAAATTGATTGCTTTCTTGCGCGATGAATTTGGTGTAAATAAAATTCGTTTCCCTGAAACATCTGGAATTGGCGTGAAACCAGTTTCTAAAGAAGGAACAGAGCGTTTAGTTCGTGCGGCGATTGAGTACGCGATAAAAGAAAACCGCAAATCATTAACACTTGTGCATAAAGGAAATATTATGAAGTTCACAGAAGGCGCGTTTAAAACGTGGGGCTATGACCTTGCAGAGCGCGAATTTGGCGATAAAGTCTTTACTTGGTCTGAGTATGATCGTATCGTGGAAGCAGACGGTGTTGATGCGGCTGATGCGAAGCAAGACGCGGCACTTGCAGCAGGCAAAATCTTAGTCAAAGATTCGATTGCGGATATTTTCTTGCAACAGATTTTAACACGTCCAGCAGAATTTGACGTTGTGGCGACAATGAACTTGAATGGGGATTATATTTCCGACGCGTTGGCGGCTCAAGTTGGCGGTATTGGTATTGCGCCTGGTGCGAATATTAACTATTTGACAGGACATGCCATTTTTGAGGCGACACATGGTACGGCTCCGAAATACGCGAACCTTGACAAAGTAAATCCGTCCTCGGTTATTCTTTCTGGGACGTTGCTTCTTGAGCATATCGGATGGGGCGAGGCGGCAGCTTTGATTATTAAATCGATGGAGAAAACAATCGCTGACAAAACGGTTACTTACGATTTCGCACGTTTAATGGACGGCGCGACAGAAGTGAAATGTTCTGAGTTTGCAGATGCCTTGATTCGTAATTTTTAAGCGATACATGATACCGTGTTTTGAAGTGGGAGAGAATGTGTGACTCCTGTTTCAAAACATGGTTTTTTTGTGTGTCTGAATAAAGGCGCATTCAGTGTTTCTATGTTAAAATGGACATAATGAGCGCTAAATTTTGAGGAGGAATCCCTGTGAATAAACTTGTACTAATTGATGGAAATAGTATCGCGAATCGTGCCTTTTACGCATTGCCGCTTTTGAGTAATGATAAAGGTGTGTACACGAATGCTGTATATGGTTTTGCGATGATGATTATGAATGTGTTGGAAAAAGAGCAACCGGACCACGTATTGGTGGCTTTTGATGCGGGGAAAACGACTTTTCGACATAGTCAGTATAAAGAGTATAAAGGTGGACGCCAGAAGACGCCAAGTGAGCTGTCTGAGCAGTTTCCGTTTATTCGTGAGTTGTTGGATGCGTATTCGATTCCGCGCTATGAACTGCCGAATTACGAGGCGGATGATATTATTGGAACGATTACAAAACACGCCGAAAAAGATGGGCTAGAGGTCGTTGTGATTACGGGAGATCGCGATTTAACCCAGCTTGCGAGCGATAAAACGACGGTGTATATTACGAAAAAAGGTATCACGGACATGGAGCAAAATACACCGGCGAGTTTGAAAGAAAAATATGATCTTACGCCGGAGCAAATCATTGATATGAAGGGCTTAATGGGCGATGCTTCCGATAATATTCCTGGAATTCCTGGTGTCGGTGAGAAAACGGCATTAAAATTACTACACCAATTTGGTACGGTGGAAGAAGTACTAGCCAACGCTGATCAGATTTCTGGTAAAAAGCTACAAGAAAAAATAATGGATAATAAGGAATCAGCAATCATGAGTAAAGAATTGGCGACGATTAACACGGATTCGCCGCTAGAAATCAAAGTCGCGGATCTGAAATACACTGGCTATGATACAGAAAAAGTGGTGCCACTACTGAAAGAACTTGGTTTTGCGACACTTTTAAAAAATATACAGGGGGAATCAAGCGAACCTGAGAAAGAGATGGAAAGTCTCTCGTTTGAAATAGTAGATGAGATTACGGCCGCACATCTGAGCGATAAAACCGCGATTTATGTCGAATTGGATAACGATAACTACCATACGGCGCCTTTTATCGGGATGGCTTTTCATTCGGAAGCGGGCACATTTTTCGCGAATGCGGATGCGCTCACGAAGTCTCCAGCGCTGAAAACGTGGCTGGAAGAACCTAAAAAAGAGAAAGTCGTATATGATGCGAAGAAAACCATTGTTGGACTTTCCAAATTTGATATTGCGGTCGATGGCATCGAATTCGATATTATGCTAGCTTCTTACTTACTCAACCCGTCCGACACGATTGGAGACTTTGCGAGTGTAGCATTCAGCCACGATTTCGACGCGGTGAAAACGGATGAATTAGTGTACGGAAAAGGGGCAAAACGCGCGATTCCAGAAGAAGCAATCGTTGCGGAACATTTGGCGCGTAAGGTTGTCGCAGTTTCAGAATTAGAGAAAAAAAATGCGTACGGAACTCGAAAACAATGAGCAGTTAGGCTTATTTGAAGACCTCGAATTACCGCTATCCAAGGTCTTAGCGAAAATGGAAATGTATGGCGTCAAAGTGGACACGGCACGTCTAGAAGCTATGAAAGTTGAGTTGGCAGGCCGGTTAAGCGAACTTGAAAAAACGATTCATGACTATGCGGGCTCGGAGTTTAATATCAACTCGCCGAAACAACTAGGCGTTATCCTATTCGAAAATCTAGGACTCCCAGCAGAAAAGAAAACGAAAACAGGCTATTCTACATCCGCTGACGTTTTGGAAAAATTGGCAGGCTCACATCCAATCATTGAAAGCATTCTCATGTACCGTCAACTTGGCAAGCTTCAATCAACCTACATCGAAGGATTGCTAAAAGTGACGCATCAAGATACACAAAAAGTTTACACGCGCTTTAACCAGACACTGGCGCAAACAGGTCGTTTGAGTTCTGTTGACCCTAATCTGCAAAATATCCCGATTCGTTTGGAAGAAGGACGCAAAATTCGTCAAGTCTTTGTCCCATCTGAACCTGGTTGGAAGATTTTTTCTGCGGATTATTCGCAAGTTGAATTACGCGTTTTGGCGCATATTTCAGAAGATGAAAACCTACAATATGCCTTCAAACACGATTATGATATCCATACCAAAACAGCGATGGACGTTTTCCACGTGGAGCAGGAAGAAGTCGATTCATTGATGCGCCGCCAAGCGAAGGCCGTTAATTTTGGCATCGTGTATGGTATTAGTGATTACGGTTTGTCACAGAATTTGGGTATCACTCGAAAAGACGCACGCGATTTTATCGATCGTTATTTTGCGAGCTATCCTGGTGTAAAAGAGTACATGGAAGAAATTGTGCGTTCTGCGAAGGAAAAGGGTTATGTGGAAACGATTTTGCACCGTCGCCGTTATATTCCTGAAATCACGAGTCGCAACTTCAACGTTCGCGGATTTGCCGAAAGAACCGCGATGAACACGCCGATTCAAGGGAGTGCCGCCGATATTATCAAAAAAGCGATGATTCTCATGAACGACCGTCTTATCTCGGAGAAACTCGAAGCGCGCTTGCTACTCCAAGTACATGATGAGCTCATTTTTGAAGCACCAGAAAGCGAAATCGCGAAACTCGAAGAAATTGTTCCAGATGTGATGGAGAATGCTGTAGAGCTCTCTGTGCCGCTAAAAGTCGATAGTTCTTTCGGAAATACATGGTACGACGCGAAATAACAGAAGTAAGGGGTTAAAATCATGCCAGAATTACCAGAAGTAGAAAATGTTCGGGCAACACTCGCCGAACTTGTTATAGGAAAAGAAATCGATCAAGTTATCGTCGGCGTTCCAAAGATGATCGTCGGCATGCCGGCAGAACAATTTGTTGGCAATATGATTGGGCAAAAAATAGAAGCCGTTCGTCGTCGCGGCAAATTTCTGCTGATTGACACAACGGACGGCACGCTTTTATCGCATTTGCGCATGGAGGGCAAATACCGTCTCAATAATGCGACAGATCCGGTGGACAAGCACACACACGTCACGTTCCATTTCACGGATAACACAGAACTGCGCTATCTCGACGTCCGCAAATTTGGCACGATGGAACTCGTATTAAAAGGGCAAGAAGGACTCACAAAATCCATTCAAAAACTCGGACCAGAACCACTTTCCGCAACGTTCGAAAAAACCGCTTTTGCGACGAAGTTAAAAAAAATCAGGTCGCGCCGTCAAAACAGTGTTATTGGACCAGAGCCTTGTCGCAGGCATTGGGAATATTTACGCAGACGAGATTTGTTTCCAAGCGAGAGTGCTTCCAGAACGTCCTGCGAACACACTAAAGCCAGCAGAAATTACGCGACTCTACGAAAGCACAAAATCAATTATGGCAGAGGCGGTAGCGCTTGGCGGCTCAACCATTCGTACGTACGTGAATTCGCAAGGAAAGATTGGCGGTTACCAGGATAAACTGCAAGTCTACGGCGAAAAAGATAATCCGTGTCCTGTATGCGGCACGCCAATCGTGAAAATCAAACTGAACGGCAGGGGCACGCATTTTTGCCCGACATGTCAGAAATAGGTGATGCGGATGGCTTATATTATCGGTTTGACAGGTGGAATTGCGAGTGGGAAAAGTACGGTTAGTCAAATGCTTCACGATGCAGGTTTTCCGATCGTTGACGCGGATATCGCTGCTAGGAAAGTTGTCGAGGCCGGCACAGAAGGCGCGAAGCAAATCAGAGCCACTTTTGGCGCGGAGGTTTTTCAAGAGGACGGGGAGCTTGATCGGCAGAAGTTGGGCAGCATTATTTTTCATGACAGCGAGAAACGAGAGGCACTAAATGCGATTGTGCACCCGCTTGTCAGACGTTGGATGCTGGTTGAGCGAGATCGATGGATAGCCGCTGGACACGAGATTATCGTTTTTGATATTCCACTTTTGATAGAAAGTAAGCTGCAAGAAATGGTAGATACGGTCGTGGTTGTTTTTGTGGACGAACAGACGCAATTAGAGCGCTTGATGAGGCGGAATAATTTAACGAAAAGCGAGGCGCAAGCTAGAATCACCAGTCAATTACCGCTATCTGAAAAAATAAAGCTGGCAGATATTGTGATTGATAATTCGCAAAGTTTAGCCGAAACAGAACAACAAGTAAGCGCGCTGATCCGCACCTTTTCAAAGTAGAAGCTTTGGCGGTAGTCGTGGTATACTAGGGAAAAGTAATCACATAAAATAGGAGTGGATGACAATGAAATGTCCATCTTGTAAAGGCAATAGCTCACGCGTTGTGGATTCAAGACCGGCGGATGATGGCAATTCCATTCGACGTCGCAGAGAATGCGAAACGTGCGGCTTTCGCTTCACAACATTCGAAAAGGTAGAAGAAAGCCCGCTCATCGTCGTCAAAAAAGATGGTGTTCGCGAAGAATTTGCCAGAGAGAAAATATTACGTGGTCTCATTCGTGCATGTGAAAAACGACCAGTTTCTGTGGAGCAGCTGGAAGACGTTGTGAACGCAGTCGAACGCGAATTACGAAGCATCGGTGAAAGTGAAGTATCTTCGCATTTGATTGGGGAAAAATTAATGGATAAATTGGCTGTTTTAGATGAGGTTGCCTATGTGCGATTTGCCTCTGTATACCGCCAGTTCAAAGATATTAGCGTTTTTGTAGATGAACTCAAAGATTTAATGAATAAGACAAAACAGGAGTAAGAAAGGTGAAGTAGAGTGGCAGAATTTTGGATGGAGTTACAGCCGGTCGATAGCTATCAAGTGAAGGCAAATGGGGTTTTATCGGAGAAAGACCGCAAAATTATGACTTTTTTTATATCAGCCGCTAATGGGAGCAGAATGTTTGGCGCTCTACGACACGCTTGTCACAGAGGTGGAGGAAAACCGTCTTTGGTCCGAGAGTCATAGTCATACCCAATTGCTAAATCTGCTCGGAATCAGCCTAGCGAACCTCTTCCAAGCTCGGTTGAAATTAGAGGGACTCGGCTTGTTGCGAAGTTTCGTGCAAACAACCGGCGAATCCCGACATTACATATATGAAATGGCAGCACCGCTTTCTCCCGAGCAATTTTTTTCCGATGGCTTACTGAACATTTATTTATATAGCAAAATTGGAAACGCACAGTACCAACGATTACGTCGCTTTTTTTCCGATGAGCCGATGCCCGAAGAAGGTTTCGATGAGGTGACGCGTTCATTTCAAGATGTATTTGAGACGTTTAGTGGGAGCGATTTGCCGGTGAGTACAGTTGCAAACGGCGAACCTGTTGGGCGCGCGGTATCACGAGGCGTCACGCTTGATGATAAGGCATTTGATTTTGCGGTGATGCTTCAAAGTTTATCGCCAACAATGTTATCGCGAAATGCGGTGACGGAAGAAGTTCGTGCCTGTATTTTGAAGTTACACGCGATTTATGCGGTGGAAGAGCTCGATATGGTGCACTATTTGTATCGAGCGGTGCAAGCCGATGGTTCGCTGGATTTAGATTATTTGCGCAAAATTGTACGCGATGGCTATCAGTTACAGAATAATCGTTTGCCAGAATTAAAAGCAAAAACAGAGCCGAAAGCCGCGTTACAGGATTCTCAGCCACAAGAAGGTGCGACGGATACAGAAGCGCTCGCTTATTATTTAGAAAACGTGACGCCGTATCAATTGATGGTCGATATTAGCGATGGGGCAGTGCCCGCAGAGACGGACCTCAAAGTCATTGATGAAGTCTTGGCGCAACAAAATTTACCGATTCCAGTCATGAACGTATTGATTGAATATGTTTTGCTTCGATTAGATGGTAAAATTTCCAAAAACTACATGATGACTATCGCAGCTCACTGGAAACGCAAAAAAGTACAGACGGCCAAAGAAGCGATGGAAATGGCTTGGGCTGAGCATGAAAAATATAAAAAACTACAAGAAGAAGGTACGCAGAAACCTCCTACTAATTATCGCAATAACAACCGTAAATTCAATCAGACGGGTCGCAAAGAAATTTTGCCAGATTGGTTTGACAAGGAAGAAGTGCAACCAGTCGAGAAAGAAATGACGGTCCGTGAAAAATCGACGCTTGACAAACAAGTCGAAGAGATGAAAAAACGCTTAAAAGAAGGTAGGTGACGAAGATGGATAAAATCGAAAGAACGCTGGGCCAACTTTTCCAAGGTCGCGATTTTGAAAAGCAATATGAAACATTGAAGCAACAAGTTTTTGCTTATGGGCCGGTGAAGCAGTTTCTAAACGAGCATCAATCAGAGCTAAACGAACAAATCATTAATCAGAACTTATCTAAGCTCTACGAATTTATGACGGAGCACGAGAAGTATCAACAGAAAGAAGATACGTTGATGCCAGGTTATGCACCGCGACTTAGCTTGAATGGCGATTATATTACTGTCACGTACTACCCGACCGAAGAGAAAATTCAGGCAGACCGTCAGCGCGCGATAGAAAAACGCATCCGGTCTCTCTACATGCCAAAACAGGTTATGGAGGCGACATTGGATGATTTTTCTATCGATAATGAGTCGCGAAGTGCGGCATTTTTAGCAGCGGGTGAATTTTTAAGTACCTATGAAAAAGGTGCTACAGGTATGCAAAAGGGCCTTTATATTCATGGAAGTTTTGGAACTGGAAAATCATATTTACTCGGCGCCATGGCAAAAGATCTAGCTCTAAAAGGAATCTCAACAACGCTCGTATATCTACCAGAATTTATGCGTGAAATCAAGCAATCGATAGCGGATAATAGCGTCGGTGAGAAAATCCAATTCGCGAAAGAAACCGATATTTTGATGTTAGACGATATTGGCGCTGAATCCATGACGACATGGACGCGTGATGAAGTACTCGGAGCCATTTTACAGTTCCGGATGCAAGAAGAATTGCCGACATTTTTCTCGTCCAATTACAGTATGGAGCATCTAGAAAACCACTTGATGTTCTCGAATAATGGCACGGAAGAACGCATGAAAGCTCGCCGGATTATGGAGCGAATTCGTTACTTATCGAAAGAAGTAGAATTAGACGGCAGAAACAGGCGCTATTAAATTCTTTAGTACTAAAGCTTGCCATTTTGTCCAATCCGATTTATAATACAGGTAATGATGAAACAAGTATTGATAAGGACAACATTTTACTCGCGTCTGATTCACAGAGAAGGAGGCATTGCTGAGACCCTCCTAATTAGCCAGTAAAGTGACCCCCTTTGAACTTTTCATTCGAAATTGGGTATTCCCAGTAGTAGTTTGAGACGGATCACACCGTTAACTGTGACAAGAGTAGAATTTTTCGGAATTCTTGAATCTTGGGTGGAACCACGTGTTGAAAGACTCGTCCCTTGCATAAGCTAGGGATGGGTTTTTTTGTTCCCCAAAAAGTTAGAATGCGCTTGAAAAAAGTCCGCGTTTCGTCTAAAAAATTGGAAGAAGGAGTCGAAGAAAATGAAAATTACATTTCCAGATGGTGCAGTAAAAGAATTTGAGGCAGGCGTTTCCACAGCAGATATCGCCGCATCCATCAGCCCAGGCCTGAAGAAAAAGGCACTAGCAGGTAAAGTGAACGGAACATTGGTCGACTTAGTAACACCGATTCTTGAGGATTCAAAAATCGAAATTGTGACTCCAGATCACGAAGATGCATTGCAAATTTTGCGACATAGTTCCGCGCATTTACTAGCTCAAGCGCTTAAACGTCTATATCCGGATGTGACTTTTGGAGTAGGTCCAGCCATCGATTCTGGTTTCTATTACGACATCGATACAGAAGTGGCAATCAGCGAAGAAACTTTCCCGGTTATCGAAAAAGAAATGCAAAACATCATTCGTGAAAATTTGCCGATTACTCGTGAAGAAGTTTCCCGTGATGAAGCAATCAAGCGTTTCAAAGCAATCGGTGACAATTATAAATTAGAGCTTATCGAAGCGATTCCTGCAGATGAAACAGTGACTATCTACACACAAGGCGAATTTTTCGACCTATGTCGTGGTGTGCATGTCCCATCTACCGGCAAAATCCAAGTATTCCAATTGCTAAGCGTGGCTGGTGCTTACTGGCGCGGCGATAGCAATAACAAAATGTTGCAACGCATTTACGGTACAGCCTTTTTCGATAAAAATGGTTTGAAAGAATTTCTACGTATGCAACAAGAAGCGAAAGAGCGTGATCACCGCAAACTTGGTAAAGAGCTGGAGTTGTTTGCCAATAGTCAAGAAGTTGGACAAGGCTTGCCGCTGTGGCTTCCAAAAGGCGCGACAATCCGCCGCGTGATTGAGCGTTACATTGTTGATAAAGAGGAACGCCTAGGCTACAACCACGTGTACACTCCGATTATGGCGAACGTGGAGCTGTACAAAACAAGTGGTCACTGGGATCACTATCATGAAGACATGTTCCCAACCATGAAAATGGATAACGAAGAGCTTGTGCTCCGTCCGATGAACTGCCCGCATCACATGATGATATACAAAAATGACATTCACAGTTATCGCGAATTACCGATTCGCATCGCAGAACTTGGCATGATGCACCGTTATGAAATGAGTGGCGCTTTATCAGGCTTGCAACGGGTTCGCGGAATGACTCTAAACGATGCGCACGTATTTGTTCGTCCAGACCAAATTCAAGACGAATTCAAACGCGTAGTCGAACTTATTTTAGCCGTGTACAAAGATTTCGCAATTACAGATTATAGTTTCCGTTTAAGTTATCGCGATCCAGAAAACACAGAAAAATATTTCGATGACGACGCAATGTGGGAAAAAGCGCAAGGAATGTTGAAAGATGCGATGGACGACATGGGCTTGGATTATTATGAAGCAGACGGCGAAGCAGCATTCTACGGACCAAAACTTGACGTTATGGTTAAAACTGCAATCGGCAAAGACGAAACATTGTCTACTGTCCAACTCGATTTCCTACTTCCAGAACGCTTTGACTTAACTTATATCGGCGAAGATGGCGAAAAACATCGTCCAGTCGTGATTCACCGTGGCGTTGTATCAACAATGGAGCGCTTCGTTGCTTACTTGATTGAGGAATATAAAGGCGCATTCCCAACATGGTTGGCACCGATCCAAATGGAGCTTATCCCGGTTAGTATCGACGCACATATGGATTACAGCAAAGCGCTCAAAGATAAATTGATGTACGCTGGTTTCCGTGTAGAAGTTGACGAACGCAATGAAAAACTTGGTTATAAGATTCGCGAAGCACAAACAAAGAAAATCCCGTATGCGCTTGTTATTGGTGATCAAGAAGTAGAAAATAACACAGTCAACGTACGTAAATACGGCGAGAAAGATTCAGAAACATTACCACTAGACGAATTCATCGCACGCATACAAGCAGAAGTATCTCAAATCTAGTTTTTTAAGGAAGGTTCTCCCATCAGCGGAGAGCCTTTTTGCTTAATTTGCATAATTCCGTTATACTTAAAAAAGATCATTTTAGATAAAGGTGGAAACTATGAATATAAATAATGTAGAACTTGTAATAAGCGCTGTTTGGAAAGAGCAGTATCCAGAAGGCGGTTTGCCAGAGTTTGCGCTCGCAGGTCGTTCGAATGTCGGGAAATCTTCTTTCATTAATACGATGATTCGACGCAAAAGTATGGCTCGGATCTCACAAAAACCAGGTAAAACGCAAACATTGAACTTTTATAAAATTGAAGATTCCTTTTTCTTCGTGGATGTTCCAGGGTATGGTTTCGCAAAAGTTTCTAAGAAAGAGCGAAAAAAAATGGGGCGAGATGATTGAAACTTACATGACGAGTAGAACACCATTAAAAGCGGTGATTCAGATTGTAGATTTACGTCATAAGCCAACCGAAGATGACCGGAACATGTATGAATTTTTGAAGTACTATCAGATTCCTGCCATCGTTATCGCTACAAAAGCAGATAAAATTCCACGTAGCAAATGGCACAAAAACATGAAAATAGTCAAGGAAGCGCTAGACTTCGATCCAGAAGATGGTTTTGTGATGTTTTCGTCTGAAACAAAGATGGGCAAAGAAGAAGCTTGGAAATTAATTGAAGAAGCAATGCAGTAAGTCTTTGCGATTATTCACAAGCGAACAAGTTGGCGCTTGTTCTAAAAAGTGATAGAATGAAGCTTGAATTTATTAATGTAAAAGGGGGCTTATTGATGTACATTCTCTCTGTCGGTCTAAATCATACAAGCGCGCCAATCGAAATACGAGAACGGCTAGCTTTCAATCCAGAAGAAGAGGAAATGGCATTGGTTTCCTTGCATCAAGAAAAAAGCATTTTAGAAAATGTTATTATATCGACATGTAACCGTACTGAAATTTTTGCTGTGGTGGATCAAATCCATACAGGAAGATACTATATCAAGCGTTTCTTAGCCAATTGGTTCCAAATGGATATGCAAATTTTGGAGCCTTATTTGCTGTTTTTTGAAGAAGAAGAGGCCGTGAAGCACTTGTACCGCGTCACGAGTGGCTTGGATTCTTTGATTATCGGTGAAACGCAGATTCTTGGCCAGGTCAAGGATGCTTTTACAAGTGCACAAGCAAGCGGAACAACGGGGACAATTTTAAATCAATTATTCCGCGAGTCCGTTCATTTCGCCAAAAACGTACACCATACGATGAAAATCAATGAAAATGCCGTGTCTATTAGTTATGCCGCGGTGGAAGTCGTGAAAAAAGCATGTGTGGATTTTACAAATAAGAAAACAGTCATTGTCGGCGCTGGGAAAATGGGCATGCTGGCGATTCAAAATATGCTGGGAGCTAAAATAGCTGATGTCACATTGTTAAATAGAACGAGCGCGCGCGCGGAAGATGTGGCAGAAAAGTTAGGTATCCAGTGGTCGGATTACGCTAGCTTGAGCGAACAACTGAAGCATGCAGATATTGTCATTACCTCCACATCAGCGACGACGCCAATCATCACCCGAAATATGCTATCTGAGCGTAAAAAAGCGCTTATCATTGTAGATATCGCTTTACCGCGAAACGTTGAAGCGACATGTGCAGACATTCCCAATGTGACTTTGTTCGACATTGACGACTTAGGTGACGTTATCCAAGAAAACACGCAACAAAGGCAAGCGATGGTCATCGAAATAGAAGAACAAATTGAAGAAGCTTGCGTGAATTTTTACGAATGGGAGAAACAGCTTGGCGTCGTTCCAATCATTAAAGATTTACGTGAAAAAGCGCTGGTGCTACAGGCAGAAACGATGCAAAGTTTGTCGAATAAATTGCCGAACCTAACAGATCGTGAACAGGTCATTGTTGGTAAGCACATGAAGAGTATTATTAATCAGCTGCTGAAACATCCAATTTCTGAATTAAAAGAGATGGCAATAAGTTCAGACGCTGTACATGATATTGAGGTTTTCCAAAATATATTTGACCTTCAAAAAGCAAAAGCAGAAGACACAGTAGAAGTAACTAAAGAAAAAGTTGGTGAAAAAGCATGACTCGAAAAATTATTGTTGGTTCAAGACGTAGCCAGCTAGCTTTAACACAGACAAAATGGGTGATTGCGAAACTTCAAGAACGATTTCCAGAAATAAGTTTTGAGATTGAGGAAATTGTGACGAAAGGCGATCGTATTTTGGATGTCACATTGAGCAAAGTTGGAGGCAAAGGTCTTTTTGTATCGGAAGTAGAAGATGCGCTGATCGAAAAGCGAATTGATTTCGCTGTACATAGTATGAAAGATGTTCCGTCAGAACTAGCGGAAGGACTAATGATTGGTGCGATTCCAAAGCGTGAAAACCCACTGGATTGCCTTATTTTTAAGCAAGGGGATAGTTTGGAAAGCCTAGCTAATGGCGCTGTCGTTGGAACGAGTAGTTTGAGACGTGCCGCGCAATTATTACATGTACGGCCTGATTTAACGATACAACCTATTCGTGGAAACATCGATACGAGACTTAG
The DNA here is from genome assembly GCF_000525855.1 of Listeria cornellensis FSL F6-0969. Classification (GTDB taxonomy): domain Bacteria; phylum Bacillota; class Bacilli; order Lactobacillales; family Listeriaceae; genus Listeria_A; species Listeria_A cornellensis. The sequence continues at coordinate 78,143 of NZ_AODE01000019.1, read as the reverse complement.
AAAATTGCAGGAAGAGGATTTTGACGCAATCGTGTTAGCCGTCGCTGGATTGAAACGTATGGATTGGCTGGATAAGCTGGAGCAAGGCTATATTTTCTTAGATGAATCGATTTGTCTGCCCGCTGTTGGACAGGGAGCGCTTGCGATTGAATGTCGCGCAGATGATACCCTTGTCAAAGAAATGCTCGCGATACTGAACGATCCGGAAACAAATCTTACAGTAACAGCAGAGCGCACGCTTTTAAAAGCATTAGATGGTGGTTGTGAAATTCCAATTGCTGGTCATGCCACTATAAAAGATGGTTCTTTGGAATTAAAAGGACTTGTTAGTTCTGTCGATGGTCATTTATTTTATCAAATTACAGAACAGGGAGAGGACCCGAAAGCGCTTGGTTTAAGTGTGGCGGATCAGCTTATCAAACTCGGTGCTAAGGAGATTATTCAAGGATTAAGAGATAATGGCTAAACACGTTTTATTAACGCGTGAAGCTGGAAAAAATGAGCCATGGCAGGATGTTTTGGAAAGCGCAGGATTTTATGTTTCGGCAGTTCCAATGATTGAGACTAGGACACACACATGTGATGTGCTGTTGGACGAATATGATTGGATTGTGTTTACCAGTGCGAATACAGTTCGTTATTTTTTTTGAACAACAAGAGGTAATCCCTGAAAAAATAAAGATAGCTGTGATTGGTGAAAAGACAGGCGATGAACTTGCATTATATGGCTATTCGCCTCATTTTCAGCCGGCATTATTTACAACGGACGTATTTATTGAGGAATGGCTAGCGCTTGGCTTGATATCGCAACATGTTTTTCTACCCAAAAGTAGCATTGCGCGTGATGAAATTGCGAAACGCTTTGCTCAATCTGGACATTCAGTGACCGAACGCGTGATTTATGAAACTGTTTTTCCCGAAAAAGCTACCAATCAGTTGCAATCGGTTATGAATTTCCGGCCAATTGATATCGCAATATTTGCAAGTCCTTCCGCGTGGCGCCATTTTCTAAAAAGCTACGCTGGAGATACCGCAACTTTGAAAATCGCATCCATCGGCCCAGTAACAACCGAGGCAATCATAAAATCTGGTTTTTTGGTCACATATGAGCCAGGTAATTATACAATGCAACAAATATGTGAATTATTAATTGAAGGAGAGTTATGACTATGAGTCCAAATTTTGATAGACATCGGCGGTTGCGTAGTAGTGCAACGATACGGGACCTTGTTCGCGAAACGGTTCTACACACCGACGATCTGATTTATCCTATTTTTGTAAAAGAAGGCAATGAGGCCAAAACAGAAGTGAGTTCCATGCCTGGCGTATTCCAATTTCCCTTACCTGAATTGGAATCTGAAATTGCAGAGCTCACCAAGTTGGGTATAAAAGCGATTATCTTGTTCGGACTTCCCGATGATAAAGACGATGTAGGAACGGGAGCATATCACGATCACGGTATCGTCCAAGAAGCTACACGATTAGTGAAAGACATAGCTCCTGAAATGATTGTTATCGCGGATACATGTCTTTGTGAATTTACAGATCATGGACATTGCGGCGTGATTGAAAATGGTGAAGTGAAAAACGATGCATCGCTAGAGTTACTTAAACAAACAGCAGTTAGTCAGGCAAAAGCTGGTGCGGATATCATTGCGCCTTCCAATATGATGGATGGTTTTGTACAAGTTATTCGTGAAGGGCTAGATGAAGCAGGCTATCAAGATATCCCAATTATGTCCTATGCTGTGAAATATGCCTCAGCCTTTTACGGTCCTTTTCGTGATGCAGCAAACAGTGCGCCTCAATTTGGTGATCGCAAATCTTACCAAATGGATCCCGCTAACAGACTTGAAGCGCTTCGTGAAGCAAAGAGTGATGAACGAGAAGGCGCCGATTTTCTGATTGTCAAACCCTCACTTTCTTATTTAGATATTATTCGAGATGTACGCAACCAAACGAATCTTCCCGTCGTGGCGTATAATGTAAGTGGTGAGTACGCGATGGTGAAAGCAGCGAGCGCCAACGGTTGGATCGATGAAGAACGAATTGTTATGGAAATGCTGACGAGTATGAAGCGTGCCGGTGTGAGTCTAATTATTACGTATTTCGCCAAAGACGTTGCCCTCTATTTAAAAGGAGATGCTTAAATGAATAAATATACAAACTCAATCAAAGCTTTTTAAAGAAGCTGAAAAAGTGTTGCCAGGTGGTGTTAATAGCCCAGTTCGTGCCTTCAAATCAGTCAATGCAAATCCTGTTTTTATGGAGCATGGAAAAGGCGCTTATTTAACAGATATTGATGGCAATAAATATATCGATTACGTCCTATCTTGGGGGCCGTTAATTCTAGGCCACGCGAACGAAGGGGTTATAAAAGCAGTCACAGACGCCGCTATGAAAGGGACGAGTTTCGGAACCCCAACCGAGATCGAAACCGAACTTGCCAAACTTGTCGTGGAACGCGTACCTTCTGTAGAGATGGTTCGCATGGTATCCTCTGGGACAGAAGCAACGATGAGTGCTATTCGATTAGCAAGAGGCTACACAAAAAGAAATAAGATAGTCAAATTTGAAGGAAGCTATCACGGTCACGGCGACTCTTTGCTAATAAAAGCCGGATCAGGCGTTGCAACACTTGGTTTACCAGATTCTCCAGGGGTCACGCCAGGGCTTGCTGCAGACACCATAGCAGTCCCATATAATGACTTAGAAAGCGTAAAGTTCGTCTTCGAAAAATATGGCGCAGAGATCGCTGCCGTTATTGTTGAGCCGGTAGCAGGAAATATGGGTGTTGTACCTCCAATTGAAGGATTCCTAGAAGGTCTGCGTGAAGTGACGACCCAATATGAAAGCCTGCTTATTTTTGATGAAGTCATGACAGGTTTCCGCGTTGATTTTTATAGTGCGCAAGGTCTTTATGTGGTCACACCTGATATTACTTGTCTTGGAAAAGTAATCGGCGGTGGGCTCCCAGTTGGTGCTTATGGTGGAAAAAAAAGAAATTATGGAACAAATTGCCCCAGCAGGCTCTATTTATCAAGCAGGAACCCTATCGGGAAACCCGGTAGCGATGAATGCAGGCTATGCAACACTAAAACAATTAACACCACATCACTATGATGCGTTTAGAACTTTGATAGATCAGCTTGAAGAAGGCCTAGAATTATTATCTAAACAATACGAGGTTCCGCTTTCTATCAACAGAGCGGGCTCTATGTTCGGCTTTTTCTTCACGGATCAGAAAGTAACAAACTATGACACGGCAAAAACATCTGATTTGACCTACTTCTCCAACTACTACCGAGAAATGCTTAATAACGGTATTTTTCTGCCGCCTTCTCAATATGAAGGATTGTTTATCTCAACAGAACACACAGACGTAGAAATCTCAAAAACACTGGAAGCAATAGAAGCATCTATGAAAGCACTACGTTGACGTTTCTGCGTTTATTTGATACAATAAATCCAATCTAAATATTCGTAAATGCAAGGATGAGGAAGAGTAAAATATTTTTCTTTCTACAGAGAGGAGACGGTTGGTGGAAGTCTCTAAGAAAAGTATTTGAACGTAGCCTCTGAGCAGTATCCCTGAAAAAGAGTAAGGGATATCGGGAAACTTTCTCTCGTTAAATTAATGAAGTGCCGTTTTTGTGTACGGTAAAAAGGTGGTACCGCGGAAATTACTCTTTTCGTCCTTTATGGATGAGAGGAGTTTTTTTTGTGCTTTAAAAATGCTGAAAATCAATTTATAGGGGGAAAAATAATGACTGAATTGAATATGCCAACGAAATATAATCCGCAAGATATCGAGAAAAATAGATATGACTGGTGGATTGAACAAGCGTTTTTTTAAAGCAGATGGTAAAAATGATAAACCTGCATACTCCGTTGTTATCCCGCCGCCCAATGTCACTGGAAAATTACATTTAGGTCACGCATGGGATACGACATTACAAGATATTCTAACGCGCATGAAGCGGATGCAAGGATACGACACACTTTATCTACCAGGAATGGATCATGCGGGCATAGCCACACAAGCGAAAGTTGAAGCTAAGTTGCGCGAAAACGATATCTCACGCTATGATCTAGGCCGAGAAAATTTCATATCAAAGGCTTGGGATTGGAAAGAAGAGTATGCTACTTTTATTAGAGAGCAGTGGAAGAAAATTGGCTTAGGTTTAGACTATTCTAGAGAAAGATTTACACTAGATGAAGGCTTATCCAATGCCGTGAAAAAAGTCTTTGTTTCCCTTTACGAGAAAGATTTGATTTATCGTGGTCAATACATCATTAACTGGGATCCTGTTGCCAAAACGGCCCTATCAGATATCGAGGTTATCCATCAAGACGTGGAAGGACAATTTTACCATTTGAAATATCCACTAACAGATGGTTCTGGTTTCCTTGAGGTCGCAACGACAAGACCTGAGACGATTCCTGGAGACACAGCAGTTGCCGTTCATCCTAAAGACGAGCGTTACCAATCGTTCATTGGAAAAACTATCACACTTCCAATCATCGGAAGAGAAATTCCAATCGTTGCAGACGACTACGTGGAACGAGAATTCGGATCAGGCGTTGTAAAAATTACTCCAGCACATGATCCTAATGATTTCGAAGTTGGTAATCGCCATGATTTGCCACGCGTTATTGTGATGAATGAGGATGCAACAATGAACGAAGCATCTGGAAAATATAACGGTATGGACCGTTTTGAAGCGAGAAAAGCTATTATTGAAGATTTTAAAGAGCTAGGTCTATTCATTAAACAAGAGCCACATCTTCATTCCGTGGGGCATTCAGAACGTACTGGAGCTGTCGTTGAACCTTATTTATCCATGCAATGGTTTGTGAAAATGCAGCCACTAGCAGAACAAGCAGTGAAGTTACAAGAAAATCCAGATGAAAAAGTAAATTTCATTCCCGATCGTTTCGAAAAAACCTATTTATCTTGGATGGAAAATATTCATGATTGGTGCATTTCTCGTCAGTTATGGTGGGGACATAGAATCCCAGCATGGTACCATAAAGAAACTGGTGAACTCTATGTAGGAGAGAAGGCTCCTGCAGATATTGAGAACTGGAATCAAGATGAAGATGTACTTGATACATGGTTTAGTTCTGCATTGTGGCCTTTTTCAACAATGGGATGGCCTGATGAAGAAAATCCTGATTTCAAGAAATTTTTCCCAACTAGTACGCTTGTAACTGGTTATGATATTATCTTTTTCTGGGTGTCTAGAATGATCTTCCAGTCAGTAGAATTTACGGATGTTAGGCCATTTAAAGATACGTTGATACACGGTTTAGTCAGAGATGCAGATGGTAAGAAGATGTCTAAATCACTTGGAAATGGTGTCGATCCAATAGAAGTAGTAGAGAAATATGGTGCAGATTCTTTACGTTACACCTTATCTACAGGAACGGCGCCAGGTCAAGATTTGAAATTCAGTTTTGAAAAAGTGGAATCGACTTGGAACTTCATTAATAAAATTTGGAATGCTTCCCGTTTTGCTTTGATGAACATGGAAGGCATGAAATATGAGTCCGTCGATTTATCAAATGTTACAGAAGTGAGTGATAAGTGGATATTAACGCGACTTAATGAAACGATTGAAGCGGTGACTAATTTGGCCGAAAAATATGAGTTTGGTGAAATAGGCCGTACACTTTATAACTTTATTTGGGATGAGTTTTGTGACTGGTATATCGAAATCGCTAAAATATCCTTATATGGTGACAACTTAGAGGCGAAACAAACGACCAGATCTGTTCTGGCATACGTTTTAGACAATACGATGAGATTATTGCACCCGTTCATGCCATTCGTAACTGAGGAAATTTGGCAAAACTTACCTCACAAAGGAGCGTCTATCACCATTGCAGACTGGCCAAGAGTAAATAAAGAGCAAATAGATAAAGAAGCCGCAGAGTCGATGAAGTTACTGGTGGAAGTTATTCGAGCAGTCCGTAACATTCGAGCAGAAGTAAACACTCCGTTGAGCAAACAAATCGAATTGCAACTAAAACCAAAAACAGAAACACATAAAGCTATCTTGGAGAAAAATATTTCTTATATTGAACGCTTCTGTAATCCTGAAACAACGACGATTTCTTTTGATATAGAACCTTCAAAAACAGCAATGACAGCGGTAGTATCAGGAGCAGAGATATATTTGCCACTAGAAGGTCTCATCAACATGGATGAAGAGATTGTACGGTTAGAAAAAGAGCTGTCCAAATGGAGAAAAGAAGTGTCACGCGTTCAAGGTAAGCTATCAAATGAAAAATTCATGGCAAAAGCACCGGCAAATGTTATTGAAGAAGAGCGAGCGAAAGAAAAAGACTACACGGAGAAAAAATTATTAGTCGAAGAAAGAATCAATTCATTGAAAAATAATTAAAAGAACTACTTCAGCCCTTCTGTGTCCTTATTTTTCAGGAGGTCTAGTTTTTAGTATAAAGGGGGATGGCACATATGCATTTTCAAAGCTATACAAAGGCTTTAGAGTGGGTTCATGGAACGTTACGTATGGGAATTAAGCCAGGCCTTATGCGGATGGAATGGATGCTCGCTAGACTAGGCAATCCTGAAAAGAGAAATAAGTGGGTCCACATCGCAGGAACAAACGGAAAAGGATCTACACTAACATTTCTTCGCAATATATTGGAGCAATCTGGATATAAAGTTGGCACATTCACTTCACCTTATATTGAGGCATTTAACGAACGGATTAGTGTCAATGGTGTGCCCATTAAGGATGAGGAGATTATCGTACTTTGCGATAGAATAAAACCTTTGGCTGATGAGCTTGCGCTAACGGAGATGGGTCATCCATCTGAATTTGAAATTATTACGGTTATGATGTTTCTTTACTTTGCTGAGTATGACTCTATCGATATTGGTCTGGTCGAAGTTGGCCTAGGTGGTAGACTAGATTCCACAAATGTGATTACACCGCTAGTTTCTGTGATTACAACGATTGGTATGGATCATATGGAGTTTTTAGGTAATTCGATTCAAAGTATCGCTATGGAAAAAGCAGGTATTTTCAAAAAGCATGTGCCGATTGTTAGTGGTGTAATACAGCCAGAAATACGCGTGCTATATGAAGGGAAGGCCAATGAATTTGAGTCGGACATCTATCAATTAGACACTCATTTTTTTTGTCCAGAAGCAGGCAGATGAGTTATTTACTTACCGAATAACAAATCGAGAAATAGAAGATATAGATGTTGGGTTAATGGGTGATCATCAGTTAAATAATGCTGCGGTCGCCATAAAAACAGCAGAGTTACTTCAGGCGAAGCAGTTTATTATTTCAGATGAAACGATTAAAATGGGGTTAAAGATAACTAAATGGCCTGGGCGGATGGAACAAATACACAATAAGCCTATTGTATTTTTAGATGGCGCGCATAACCTAGAAGGGATGCGCGTATTGGTTGACTCGGCTCAGAAATTCGAAGGTGTCCCTGTAAAAGTTCTTTTTACAGCCATGAAAGATAAAGAGTTCGTAGAATGATTTCTTTGTTAAACGATATCGAAAATGTGCAGATTTACATTACTACATTCGATTACCCTAGGGCACTTACAAAAAATGATATAAAACAAATTGCTATTACAAATAATATCACCTCCGTTGAAAACTGGGAGAATATTTTAAATAGCTGGATGGAAAGTGAGGAAGAAGAAGTCATTCTAATTACTGGTTCTCTCTATTTTATTTCTGAAGTTAGAAAGACGCTACTTAATTCTTAATACAAATTGTGTTCAGAAAGATCCTTGTTAAGGGTCTTTTTGTCATTTTATATCTATTTTGACTAGATGTAAATTGCATAAAAAAAATGTTTTTGGCTACTTCTTCTTGCAGAAATCCCTTTTTCTCCTTAGCAGAAATCCGTTTATTTAGAGTGCTATTCCATACAAAAAAACTTTTTTTGGCAATATGACAGTAAAATCTTATCATGCTATATTTATGTCCAAGAAGTTGGAGGTGTATCATGATTTATTTTATTTTGACTGTATATAGTTTAGTATTGGCATCTTTTTTACATGTTGTAGGGATGAACTATCCTTTGCGAAAGCCGTTTTTACGCAGGATATCTTCGGAATGTGATTATTGTGGAGAGAAGCTATTGACCATTCATTTGCTACCTGTTGTATCTTTTATCCTGCTCAAAGGGCGCACAGGATGCTGTAATCAATCTATGAGTTGGAGTTATTTTATTGTAGAAATATTGGCACCTATATTTGTCTGTATTTTGTATAAAGTATATGGTCTTGAGAATTCGTTTTATCTGTATATTTTTATATTTTCATTACTACTAATCCTATACGTAAGTGATATATTCTATCTTCATATACCCAATTTGATTTTATTTCTTTATTTCATTAGTTGTGCTAGTTACTATGGGTATGTCGATTTCACGCTTCTTTTACAGCACACATACCAATTAATTTTAGGTATAATTGTGTTCATAGGAATCTATTTATTTGTTAGAAAAGGATTTGGTTTTGGGGATATAAAATTATTAATACTGCTTTGCTTTTTTTTTGAGTTTTGAAAGAGGCTATATTCATTTTTATCATAGCGGTATTTTCAGGAGCGATTCTAATGAGTCTGGTCGCTATTTTTCAGCAGGGAATCAGAAAGAAACGAATCCCTTTTGTTCCGTTTATACTGTTTGGTTTTTTACTATCTCCATTTGTAAACGATTATTTCTGGAAGTTTGTTCTGCATCAGTGAAAAGGAGGAGAGCATATGTTTATAAGAGAAATGTCTGACACAGAAAAGCCTCGCGAACGACTTCAGAAAAAAGGGGTATCCAGTTTATCTAATATTGAATTATTCGCGATTATCCTTGAAACAGGTAGTAGGACAGAATCTGTCGTAGATTTGGCTAACAAAGTAATCGCAAAATATTCAGAGATAGCAGATATGAGAGAGGCTACATTACAGGAATTGATGGAAATGAATGGGATTGGTCTTGCGAAAGCTGCGAAAGTATTAGCAGCAATTGAAATCAGTAAGCGTATGGGGCAACAAAAGACAAATTCATGTCCAATAATCAGAGGCCCACAGGATGGTGCAGACTTAGTGATGCAAGAAATGAGTTTGTTATCACAAGAACACTTTCACTGCGTATTTTTAAGTACAAGAAATAGAGTACTTCACCGAGAAACGATTTTTATTGGAAGTCTGAATAGTAGCGTTGTTCATCCAAGAGAAATATTCAAACAGGCGATGAAATATTCTGCGGCAAGTGTTATGTGTTTTCACAACCATCCTTCAGGTGATGCAAGCCCGTCAAGTCAAGACATTACCGTGACAAAGCAATTAAAAAAAAGCGGGAGATTTACTAGGAATTCCATTAATTGATCACATTATTATTGGTAGTAATACCTTCACAAGTTTGAAGCAAGAAGGCTATTTCTAAAGAAAAGATAAATATTTCAAGTATCTCATCAAAAATTAATGTCTGTTCTTCTTAGTTATGTTATAATAAGATGGTTGTTTGTGTGTATCTGTTTTTACATAAAACATCAAGGGATATCAGCATACCTGATTATTAAAAGACAATACTTTGGGGCTGGGAATTTAAAAACTAATTAAGTTAATAGAGAGACAGCAAGCATGGACAAAGTGATAATTAAGAAGAGAAAAGGAGATTAATAAATGTTTGGATTTGGTAATAAAGATATTGGAATCGACTTAGGAACGGCAAATACTTTAGTATACATGAAAGGTAAAAGTATTGTTTTAAGGGAACCATCTGTTGTAGCAATGAAGAAAGATACACAAGAAATTGTTGCAGTTGGTAGCGAAGCGAAGAATATGATTGGGAGAACACCAGGAAATATTGTTGCTATTCGTCCAATGAAAGATGGCGTTATTGCTGATTATGATACAACAGCAGCGATGATGAAATATTATATTCAAAAGGCGAGTAAGGGTGCAAGTGCAAGCAAACCACGTGTCATGATTTGTGTTCCATCTGGAATAACTGGCGTTGAAAAGCGCGCTGTTACAGATGCTACACGTCAAGCTGGAGCAAAGGAAGCATACACAATTGAAGAGCCATTTGCAGCTGCAATTGGTGCTGGCTTACCTGTATGGGATCCAACTGGTAGCATGGTTGTAGATATCGGTGGCGGAACTACAGAAGTTGCTGTCATTTCGCTTGGTGGCATCGTAACTAGCCGTTCAGAACGAACTGCTGGAGACGATATGGATGATGCGATTATCAATTTTATCCGCAAAAAATATAATTTGTTAATCGGTGACCGTACTGCGGAAACAATAAAAATGGAGATTGGCTCTGCGGATCCTGTTAACCTTGGCTTGGAAGCTTTTAGTATTCGTGGTCGAGATTTAGTGACGGGTCTACCAAAAACAATCGAGATTTCGCCTGAAGAAATCAGTGAGGCATTAGCAGACACTGTAGCTTCTATTATCGACGCGGTGAAGAGTACATTAGAGAATACTCCTCCTGAGCTGTCTGCTGATATCATGGATAAAGGAATTGTTTTAACTGGTGGTGGAGCGCTTCTTCGTAATTTAGATTCAGTTATTGCGGAAGAAACGAAAATGCCGGTGATTATTGCTGAAAATCCGCTTGATTGTGTTGCAATTGGAACAGGTAAATCATTAGAAAATATGGATTTGTACAAAAAAGAAAAAAAATGAACTAATGTAACTCATTTATATTTTGGTGGGTTTTTGGGACCTATTGCATTATTGTAAAGAAGAGGATTGACGAGATGAGGTGTTCATTATGCCACAGTTTTTCTTAAATAAACGTTTAATTATCTTGTTGATATCCATTATCGTTTTAGTAGCATTGGTAGGATATTCACTGAGTGGGAAAAGTAAAGCTTCATGGCCAGAGCAATTTGTGAAAGATGTTGCGGGGTTTGGGGAAAACATCGTCTCCAAACCGGTTGGCTTTGTTGCAAGTTTTTTTGATAATGCGAAAGACTTAAAAAACACATACACTGAGAACGAGCATCTAAAAAAAACGTTTAGAAGAATTGGCACAACTTGAAAGTAAAGTATCAGATTTAAGTAAAGAAAACGCAGAGCTAAAAAAATCATTAGATATTGAAGCAGATCTTAGTGATTATGAACCAATCAATGCAACAGTCATTTCAAGAAACCCAGACAATTGGAATACACAGGTCCAAATTGATAAAGGTTCTGTTGATGGTGTGAAGCCTAATATGGCAGTTCGTACTCCCGAGGGAATGATTGGGAAAATTACAAAGACTGGTGCAAAATCATCCACAGTAAAATTACTTAGTTCGACGGATGACAGGAATCGGATTTCTGCTATAGTACAAGGAAAAGCTGCTGCATATGGTATTATTAATGGTTATGATGCTGAGCAAAGGTTGTTAGAAATGAAACAGTTGCCAGTAGACCAAAAATTCACTAAGGGTGAAAAAGTAGTTACATCCGGTTTAGGCGGAATTTTTCCATCAGACATTTTTATTGGGACGATTGAAAAAGTTGAAACGGATAAGATGGGATTATCTCAGACTGCACTTGTGAAGCCAGGTGCTGATCTATACGATTTGAGTCATGTCATTGTATTGAAACGTACATTGGAGGGTGACGATTCGGAAGGGGCAGGCTCCTGATGAATATGAGAAAAGTAGTTGGAATGCCACTTATTGCAATCGCGGTTTTTATTTTGGAGGGTGTTTCTAGTATGTTGTTTAGTCAATCATTTTTTGGCGAACAACGATTCTTTATCCCTCACTTTCTCATTGTAATGCTCGTATTGATGGCTACGTTTTATAGTAGAAATGTTACGTTAATTTATGCCTTTGTACTTGGAATGGTATTCGATATTTATTACACGGGTATTTTAGGAATCTACTTCGCCATCTTCCCTTTAGTCGTGTATCTAACGGACAAATTCATGAAGGTTCTTCAGAATAATATCATTTTGGTAGGGCTTGTAGTTGTATTTAATGTAATACTTACAGAGTGCTTGGTATACGGCTTTTATGTTCTGATTGGTGGAACGGATATGGCACTAGCTACTTTTGTGGATCGACGTCTATGGACAACAATTTTATTAAATTTAGCCTTTTTTTTTGGTTGTGTATTTCCCATTCAGAGGTTTTCTATTGAAATTAAAGAGAAGTGATGGGAAGTAAGATGGGATGAAAGTCGGTATCAGTCTGTTTGCTTGTATTGTAGTAGGCATTCAGAGAGTATTCTTGCTTACCAAGAAGCAACTTACAGACTGATATTAATTATGATGGAGAGTATCTTTTGTATCCTAATATATACTAAATATATGAGCTGTGAGGTGAAGGTAAGTTGAAAAAGTATGTCCAAATAAAAGGGACGAAAGATGGCATTAGCATTTTTTTTTAGCGATGTAGCCAGTATTGTCGAACTGGAAGAAGGTTTAATGCAACGCCTTAAGGAACAGCAAAAAATAGTATCCCAGAATCAAAAGTTGGCTGTTCAAGTACATATAGGAAATCGCCTCTTTACAGAAGATGAAGAAAAGAGCATCATGGCTATTATTAAAGAAAATAGCGCAATGGAAGTTAGCGGATTTACAAGTAATGTCATGAGTAAGCAAGATGCGAAAAAATGGAAAGAAGAAGAGCAAATTTTTTCGCTAGCTACAGTTGTGCGATCTGGTCAAATAATTAATGTACCAGGTGACCTGTTACTTGTGGGAGATGTTAATCCGGGCGGTTCTATCCGCGCGACAGGGAATATTTTTATTCTTGGGAATGTAAAAGGAATTATTCATGCGGGCTTTGAAGGGGATTTGAAAGCAGTTGTTACTGGGAAGTTCCAGTATCCGTCGCAGATTAGAATTGCTGGCGAGATTCGCGGGTTTGATGCCGAGGAAAATAAAGGTCGAGTGGAAGAAAATATTTTGACTGCATATATAGATGATAAAGGTGAGCTGGCGATTGATAGCTTACACATTTTAAGAAAAATTAGACCAGAAATTTCTAATTTTCAAGGAGGGCAATAATCATGGGTGAGGCTATAGTTATAACTTCAGGAAAAGGTGGCGTTGGTAAGACGACTACAACAGCCAACCTTGGTACAGCGCTTGCATTGCAAGGCAAGAAAGTGTGCTTAGTCGATATGGATATCGGACTTCGAAATCTCGATGTTATTTTAGGTTTAGAAAATCGGATTATTTATGATCTTGTAGACGTTGTGGAAGGTCGTTGTAAATTGCATCAGGCGGTTATTAAGGATAAGCGTTTTGAGGATTTGCTATTTTTACTACCGGCAGCGCAAACAACGGATAAGAGTGCTGTTACAGGTCAACAGATGAAAGAGTTAATCGCGCAAATGAAGCCGGACTATGATTTCATCCTTATTGATTGCCCGGCTGGGATTGAGCAGGGGTATAAGAATGCGGTTGCTGGCGCAGATCGTGCATTAGTTGTGACAACGCCGGAAATATCGGCTGTACGTGATGCAGATAGGATTATTGGTTTGTTAGAACAAGAGGAAATTGAGGCGCCTAAACTGATTATTAATCGTATTCGGACACAGATGATGCGAAATGGTGATGTCATGGATATTGACGAAATAACGACACATTTATCTATCGAGCTGATTGGAATAATTATTGATGATGATGAGGTTATTCGTTCTTCTAATAGTGGTGAACCAGTCACTATGCAAGCAGGTAACAAAGCAAGCATCGGGTATAGAAATATCGCTCGTAGACTATTAGGTGAGTCTATTCCGTTGATGTCGATTGATGAACAGAAACATGGATTTTTTAGCCGCTTAAAAACCTTATTTGGCGGTAATTGATTAGACAGATAATAAAAGTTGGATTTATTAATGGAGACGTTGATGTCTCTCGTTAATAACCAGCTTTTTTGCTACAGGAGGAATTATTATGGATGGATGGAAACTAGAGGATACACGTCGGATTATGGAACAGTATGGAGATAGGAATCCTTTGCCTATTGAAAAACAAGAGGAGCAGACTAGTTTTGAGATTATTAATCACGTGATGACTAATGTAGAAAGGTTATCAGATGACGAAATAAGAGCGGTTGTCGCCACGGCTAGTTATATGTTTTTATTGCCAGCAGATAGGCAACGGTTTATAGGAGAGCTTGGTTCAGCATATAGTGTTAAGAAGAATGAGATATTAGCTTGGGAGAAGACAATTAGTGCTTCAATGGAAGAAACTACAATGGAATCAAAGCAGATTATGTTCGATATGCCAGAAGTATTCACGTACGCGCAATTAGCAATGGCACGCTATGATGTTAAAATTAGTGGAGAAATACAGGCGTTATTGCGAACCTTTGTTGATGTGTATCCAATTACGTTTAAAAAGAATGTGGATTACAAATCGATTGTCGGTGCTGCGGAATATGCGGTTATTGCGAATCGATATCCAGAATTAAAGGATTTTGACCAACAAACGCTAGCAGATAAGTATGGAGTATCTAGAACGTCCCTTGCAGTCTGGTATAGAAACATAAAAAAATATTGTGTCTGGGAGGCATGGCATTGAGAATTGTTATTAGCGCTATGGGGAAAGAAAAAAAGGGTGGCTTTTTTAGAAGAGAAAGTATTGGTGGGTTTGGAGATTATTAGACCAACTACAGAGCCTCAAGTATCGGATATTTATTTGGGAACTGTTACAAAAATAAACCAGAAAATCAATGCTGCATTTGTGAATATTGGCTATAAAGAGAATGCTTTTATTCATTTGCAGGATATTCCAGAGGCATACCGCTTACATGAGGGTCTAAAATTAATGGTGCAAGTAAAACGGGAAGGAAACGCGACAAAAGCACCGCTACTTACAGGTATGATTGAAGTATCTTGTGGTTCTGTGGTGTATAGCTACGGGAAGCCATTTTTAGCAATTTCTAAGAAAATAAAAGAAATAGATAAAGATCGGTTACAGCAACTTGTATCCCCGCTATTATTGGATAATGAAGGTGTTATTCTGCGCTCAGCTTCAGTCGATGTTAGCCCTGAAAAAATTAAAGAAGATATCCTACAAGCTAGGAGCGAAATGGAAGAGATTATGGTGCGGGCTAAAGGGTCTAATAGAAAGATTCATGAGGCGATGGTTAGTATTCCAACTATGTTGCGTAGTAATCCTCTTGTGAATGATAAAGCAGAAATTATTTGTGATGATGCTGTACTTTATCATGATTTGCAGGTGCATTTTTCTGATGTATCGCTTTTTCGTGAAAAAGGCGGGATATTCTCTGCCTACAACCTGGAAGTTGCGATAAATCGATTGCTACGTCCGGCGGTCTTTTTAAAGAACGGGGCATCTATCGTGATTGAGAAAACCGAGGCCATGTGGGTGATTGATGTGAACTCTGGTAATTATAAATCGAAAAAGGAAGTAGATGAGGTCGCGTTTGACATTAATCTGGCGGTCATTGGGGAAATTGGTCGTCAAATGAAATTGCGAAATATGAGTGGCTTTATTCTTATTGACTTTATCGGCGGGATGAGTCGTGTTCAGTTAGATAGATTGCGGGAACAAATGCAGGAAGTAGCTGCCCTAGATGCAACAACGGTTCGAGTGGAGGGACTTTCTGAGAATGGCTTGATGCAATTGACGCGGCGCAAACGACAGAAATCGCTTATCGAGGAAATGCAGTGCGCTTGTCCTACGTGTGAGGGGAGTGGGTATGTTTCCTCTGTTCAAACGCTTATTTATCAGATGGAGCGGGAGCTTAGAGGTGTTTTTGCAAGTGATCCGTCCTATGTGGCTGTGACGGTAACGATGGATGTGATGGATGCCTTTTTGGATGAAATTTCGTTTGATGGAGATATTGATTGGATGATTGCGGATGAAGTGCGGCCATTTTATCGGATATCACAAGTGGAGCATTGACAATAGTTGTTGACACAGGCTTTCTTTCTATGGTATCATTCTAATGTTATGTTTGTAGCGCACCATGCTACAACCGCTCAGAATAGGGCCAAGTATTGTTTTTAACAATCCCCTCATGATGGCGAGTCTAAGTATATGAGGAGGTGCAAGTATGTACGCAATTATTGAAACAGGTGGAAAACAAGTTAAAGTTGAAGCTGGCCAAGAGATCTATGTTGAGAAATTAGCAGGTGAAGTTGGTGACGTGGTGACATTTGACAAAGTCGTTTTTGTTGGTGGTGACGCTGTTAAAGTTGGGGCCCATTCGTGGAAGGCGCAACTGTTACAGCTAAAGTTGAAAAACAAGGTCGCGCTAAGAAATTGACTGTTTTCAAATATAAGCCTAAAAAGAACTATCACAAAAAACAAGGTCATCGTCAACCTTATACAAAATTAACGATTGATGCGATCAACGCTTAATTTGTAAAGGGGATGATACGTATGATTCATGTAGATTTTATTCGGCATGAGGAACGAATCGTTGCTTTTGAGATGGATGGACACGCAAATTTTGCTGAACAAGGTGCTGATTTAGTGTGTGCAGGGGCTACATCAATTGCTTTTGGCATGGTTAATGCGATTAGTGAAAGAATGGGAGTCAAACCTGTGATGGAAGAAGATGATGGTTATCTTTATTATTCTGTCCCTGAAGAATTAGGAGCTAGTGAGGATGTTCAAATATTGCTAGAAGGCATGGAGCATCAATTGATATCTTTAGCGTATAGCTATCCTGATTATATTACGATTAACTCCAAAAAGTAGGAGGTGGAATTTTCATGTTAAAATTTGATATTCAACATTTTGCCCATAAAAAAGGCGGTGGTTCTACATCCAATGGACGTGACTCCGAGTCGAAACGCTTAGGTGCTAAACGCGCTGATGGCCAATTCGTGACTGGTGGGTCTATCCTTTACCGTCAACGTGGGACAAAAATTTATCCTGGAACTAACGTTGGACGCGGCGGCGACGATACTCTTTTCGCTAAAGCAGACGGCATTGTACGTTTTGAACGTATGGGTCGCGACAAGAAAAAAGTTAGTGTTTATCCAGTAGCACAAGAAGCATAATATGCCGAGAGATCCTTCTTTGAGGGGTCTCTTTTTTTTTTTGGGAGCGATTAATCTATAATGACTATAAGGCAGTGCTTATACGCTACATAAAATCGAAAGGCCATAACCCAACTCCCAACCCAATCCCATTGCTAGGCGATACTTCCAAACCATATTTTCGTTATTTTTTCACAAAAGCTATGTTTATCCACTCTAGATGTTAGGGTATAGTCCATAGACAAGTGCAATAGAACACAAGCGAGCTTATGGGGCGAAAGGGTTGACAGCGTTTTCTTGATATGGTTTAATAGCTTTAAGTTAATAAATTTGTCAGGAGAAGAGATGACAATCAAAACGTCTATAAGTCTGCTTTTATGCAGTGCTTAGTTTTGGTTGTCATTCTTTTTTTGAAATAAATGAAGAAAAGGTTTACGGGCTATAAGTAACAAGGGGCGTGTTATGTTGCGGTGTCTAGACCAAAAAATCAAAAGGAGTTGGAATAAATGGACACAAGTATTGGCACACAATTTTTAGGAGAATTACTGGGTACGATGATCCTAGTGTTATTTGGTGGAGGCGTGGTTGCAGGCGTTTCGCTGAAAGGGTCCAAAGCGGAATCGGGTGGTTGGATTGTCATCACGATTGCTTGGGGATTAGCAGTTACAATGGGTGTGTATGTGTCCGGTTACATGAGTTTGGCTCACTTAAATCCGGCGGTAACGATTGGTATGGCTTTAGCGGGTAAATTTCCTTGGGCGGATGTTTTTCCATACATATCTGCGCAGTTTATCGGTGCATTTATTGGCGCAACGCTGGTATGGCTTCATTATTATCCACATTGGGCAAAAACAGAAGATAAGCCTACAAAATTAGGCGTGTTCTCTACGGCACCAGCGATTCGTCATTATACATCGAATTTTTTCGGTGAGGCATTGGGTACTTTCATTCTGATTTTTGGGCTTCTATCGATTGGGGCTAATAGTTTTTCAGATGGTTTGAATCCACTGGTTGTCGGCGGGCTGATTGTGGTTATCGGGATGTCACTCGGTGGAACGACCGGTTATGCGATTAATCCGGCTCGTGACCTTGGTCCTCGTATCGCGCATTTTGTTTGGCCGATTGCTGGAAAAGGTGGATCTGACTGGGCGTATTCTTGGGTTCCGGTTTTAGGGCCGATTGTCGGCGGGGCGCTGGGTGGATTAGGTTACAATGCAATTATTAATGATGATTTTGGAATTTGGCTGTGGGTGTTCGCTGCTTTATTTCTTGTGATTTTATTATTCACCATGCAACTTGATAAAAAGCAAAAAGCGTGACAAAATTAGAAAAAATGACATACTTATTTTGAAGGGGGAATTTTAGATGGAGAAAAAATATATTTTAGCGTTAGATCAAGGTACGACGAGTTCCAGAGCGATGATTGTGGATGAGACGGGCGAGATTATCGGTGTGGAGCAGAAGGAATTTGAGCAAATTTTTCCGAAGCCGGGTTGGGTAGAGCATAATGCGAATGAAATCTGGGCGTCGATTTTAGCGGTCATCGCGGGCGTACTTTTAAAAACAAATATTTCGTCGAAGGACATTGCTGGAATTGGTATTACGAATCAGCGTGAAACGACGGTGGTTTGGGAGAAAGAGTCGGGTAATCCGATTTATAATGCAATTGTTTGGCAATCTCGTCAAACGGCGGATATTTGTAATCAGCTGAAAGAGGACGGTTACAATGATATCGTTCGCGACAAAACGGGATTACTGATTGATGCCTATTTTGCGGGAACGAAAGCTCGTTGGATTTTAGATCACGTGGATGGTGCGCAGGAGCGTGCGGAAAATGGTGAGCTATTATTCGGAACCATTGATACGTGGTTGGTTTGGAAATTGACTGGTGGGAAAGCGCATGTGACGGATTATTCGAATGCTTCCCGGACGTTGTTATACAATATTTATGATTTGCAGTGGGACGATGAATTGCTTGAGATGTTGGACATTCCAAAAGTGATGTTGCCGGAAGTTCGCCAATCCTCGGAAGTTTATGGCACGACCGTACCGTATCATTTCTTTGGCGAAGAGGTTCCAGTTGCAGGTATTGCGGGTGACCAACAAGCGGCGTTATTTGGACAAGGTTGCTTTGAAAAAGGCGAGGCGAAAAATACGTATGGCACGGGTTGCTTCTTGTTAATGAATACAGGAGATAAGGCGGTTAAATCGGATACTGGTCTGCTGACAACGCTTGCGTGGGGCATTGACGGAAAAGTCGAATATGCGCTAGAAGGAAGTATTTTCGTTGCGGGTTCTGCGATTCAGTGGTTGCGTGACGGCATGCGGATGTTACGTCATTCTGGAGATTCGGAAAATTACGCGTCTCGGATTGAGTCATCTGATGGTGTTTATGTTGTACCTGCGTTCGTAGGTTTAGGAGCGCCATATTGGGATTCTGACGTGCGCGGCGCAGTATTTGGTCTAACTCGCGGAACGGAGAAAGAGCAGTTCATCCGTGCGACACTGGAATCGTTGGCGTACCAAACGAAAGACGTATTGGATGCGATGGAAAAAGATTCAGGTATCGAGCTGAAGTTGCTACATGTGGATGGCGGAGCATGTGCGAATGATTTCTTAATGCAGTTCCAAGCAGATATTTTGGACGTGCCAGTAGAACGCCCAGAAAATCGCGAAACAACCGTACTCGGCGCTGCCTTCCTAGCGGGATTAGCAGTTGGTGTTTGGAAAGATAAGAATGAGATTAAGAGACATTGGAAATTGGATAAGAAATTCGAAGTTCAGATGAAGGAAGAAGAGCGCGCTGCATTATATGGCGGCTGGAAGAAGGCAGTGAAAGCGGCACAAGCTTTTAAATAAGAAGTGCTGAAACGGCCCATGCCTAAAGGAAGGCAGTTTCACTACGTTCTACTGCATATTGAGGTTCTAAAAAAGCAAAAGACGCTTTCCAAGAACCACAACAAAGCCGGATCCGGAGGCGCCAAACATGACGCCATATATGAAAGAAGAGTCTAAACCTGTAAAGATGGTTTAGGCTCTTTCTATACACAAAATTCCCCCAAACTATAAAAAAATTTCGAAAAAGGATGACTATGCAAGTAAAGTTCGTTATAATGAACAGATGATATAAAATTGGACGGGAGAATGATTATGTTTATAGATCAAGTTAAGATATATGTAAGAGCTGGTGATGGTGGAGATGGAATGGTTGCATTTCGTCGTGAGAAGTTTGTTCCAAATGGTGGGCCAGCTGGTGGTGACGGTGGTAATGGTGGCGATGTTATTTTTGAAGTAGACGAGGGTTTACGTACATTGATTGACTTCCGTTATCAGCGTCGTTTTAAAGCGGAGCGTGGCGAACATGGTATGAGTAAAAGTATGCATGGACGTGGCGCGGATGATTTAGTTATTAAAGTACCACAAGGAACGGTTGTATCGGATGTGGATACTGGGGAAGTTATCGCGGATTTAGTGGCGCATGGCCAGCAGGCTGTGATTGCAAAAGCTGGTCGTGGAGGACGTGGAAATAAACGTTTTGCGACGTCGGCGAATCCAGCTCCGGAACTATCGGAAAATGGGGAACCAGGACAAGAACGTTCGATCCAACTAGAATTGAAAGTATTGGCGGATGTTGGTTTGGTAGGTTTTCCAAGTGTTGGTAAATCGACATTGCTATCTGTTGTCTCTGCTGCTCGTCCGAAGATTGCGGCGTACCACTTTACAACGATTGTGCCGAATTTAGGAATGGTTGACACAGGCGATGGTCGTAGCTTTGTTATGGCGGATTTACCTGGTTTGATTGAAGGTGCTAGTCAAGGCGTTGGCTGGGTCATCAATTCTTGCGTCACATTGAGCGGACGCGTGTTATTGTGCATGTGATTGATATGTCTGCTTCAGAAGGTCGCGATCCGTATGATGATTATTTAGCGATTAATAGTGAGCTAGAGCAATATAATTTACGTTTGATGGAGCGTCCACAGCTGATTGTTGCTAACAAAATGGACATAGAAGGCGCTGACGAACAGTTAGAAATTTTCAAAGAGAAGTTAAAAGAAGAGATTCCAATTTTTCCGATTTCGGCTGTGACACAAACGGGTCTGAATCCGTTGTTGCTTACGATTGCAGATAAACTAGAAACGACGGCGGAATTCCCGCTAGATGAGTTGCTGGAAAAAGAAGAAGAGGATACGGTTCTTTATAAATATCAAGCAGAGGCGCCTGATTTCGAAATTACGCGTGATCCAGATGGTACGTATGTGCTTAGCGGTGAGAAATTAGAACGACTATTTGCGATGACAAATTTTGAGCGTGATGCTTCGATTCAACGTTTCTCTCGTCAATTGCGTGCGATGGGTGTCGATGATGCGCTTCGTAAACGTGGTGCGAAAGATGGCGAAACGATTCGTCTGTTCGACTTCGAGTTTGAATTCATCGATTAATAAAGGGGTGGCATTTTTATGAAGGTTGGTTATTTGGGGCCAGTTGCGACGTTCACGCACTCAGCGGCGATTAGTGCTTTTCCGAATGGGGAAGCGGTCGCTTATGCAACGATTCCTGATTGCATTATGGCGATTGAGAAGGGAAAAGTGGATGTGGCGGTTGTTCCGATTGAGAATACGCTTGAAGGAACGGTTAATATCACGTTGGATTATTTATTTCATATTTCGAGCGTGCCGATTGTGGCGGAGATTGTCGTCCCAATTGCGCAACATCTCATGGTTCACCCAAATAATAAAGATACCTGGCACTCTGTCCAAAAGGTGATGTCGCATCCTCAAGCGATTGCGCAGTGCCATACGTTCTTGCAAACCGAGTTGTATGGTGTGGAGCGCGAGACGACCCCTTCAACGGCTTATGCTGCGGAATGGGTAAGTAAGCATCCTGATGAGCTTGTTGCGGCTATCGCGCCTTATATGGCGGCTGACGAGTATGGACTTACAATCGTTCAAGAAAACGCGCAGGATATCGAGTTAAATCAGACGCGGTTTGTCGTTTTAAGTCGAAATCCAGTGAGCATTGCTTTGCCTGATCGTGAAGAAGAAAAGACTTCGGTCAGCGTTATTTTACCGAATAACATGCCGGGGGCGCTTCATAAAGTGCTGGCAACGTTCGCTTGGCGCAATATTGATATGAGTAAAATTGAATCTCGACCGTTAAAAACATCGCTTGGGGAGTATTTCTTTTTGATTGATTTACTTTCTGATGGCGAGGCGAAATTAGTCCAAAATGCGTTGGAAGAGATCGCTTTGCTTGGTGGAAAAACACGGGAATTGGGAACGTACCATGTGTACCGCCTTCCTGTGAAAATGAAATAATACATGTAGAATCACGCTTAACCAGATAAAATCGGTTACGCGTGATTTTTTGTCTAACGTTTTCATTGAAGTTTCATGAGAACTAGGCTAGACTTTTAAGTAATACGTTTAAGGGAGTGTAGTGGGATTATGGCGGGACATTCGAAGTGGAAGAATATTCAAGGACGGAAAAATGCGCAGGACTCCAAACGGGCAAAAGTTTTTCAAAAGTTAGCGAAGGAGATTTTTGTGGCGGCGAAAGGCGGAGCGGATGTTGCTACGAATGCATCGTTGCGACTTGTGGTAGATAAGGCGAAAGCTGTGAATATGCCGAATGATAATATTAAGCGGGCGATTGACAAGGCGGCTGGAAATACGAGCGGAGAACATTATGATGAGATTACGTATGAGGGTTATGGACCTGGTGGCATCGCGGTCTTGGTACATACGCTGACGGATAATCGGAATCGGACGTCGACGAATGTGCGTGTGGCGTTTAATAAGAATGATGGCAGTCTTGGCGAGACGGGAAGTGTTGCTTATATGTTTGATCGCAAAGGGTATATTGTGATTGAGCGTGAGGGCTTGGAAGTGGATGAGGATACGTTTATGCTAGAGGCAATTGAGGCTGGAGTAGATGACGTGGAGACGAGCGAGGGGGCTTTTGAGGTTTATACGGAGGCTGCTGCTTTTACGGATGTGAAGGATGCGCTTAGTGAAGCTGGGTATGCGTTTGCGACGGCTGCATTGTCGATGATTCCTCAAGTTGTAAATGAAGTCTCAGATGATAAAAAGGAGCAATTTGAGCGGATGATCGATGCGTTAGAGGACGACGATGATGTGCAGGAAGTTTATACGAATGCGGACGGGTTTTGATGTGCTTTACAGCGCTCGGATATTAGTGTAATCTTGTTTTAGAGGCTTCAGGCTTTTAAATTCATGAATGAGAAGGAGAATTTAATGACTAGAACAGCAGAATTTGTATTAGGGTTAATTGGCGGGATTACGGGTGTGATTGCATCCATAGTAACGATTGTATTTGGTTTCTTTGTGGTTGGTATTGTCGCAATTATGCCAGAAGATGCATTAGGAGGACTTTTTAGTGTCGGCATGATAGGCATTGGCGTTTTAGTGTTTTTTTATGTCTGGATTTGCCATTGTTGCGGCGTGTATGATTAAGTCGAACCCGAAAGCTTGGGGGATTGGATTGATCATCGTCGGAGGAGTTGGATTTATTTTGATTCAACTTTTATGGATTGTTCCAGGCGCGTTATTACTCATTTCGGGTATTATGTGCGTGTCTCGTAAACCGCCATATGAAGATTTTTAACTAGTAGAAGCCTATATAGACTTAGTTTTACACAAAATAAGCAAGATATCGCGAATCCTTCTTCTGGGTAGGACGTAAATCTTACTTTACACAAATCGAGCGAAAGCGTTTGTATTCAGGAGTCCGCCAAACTTCTTGAATACAAACGCTTTTCGCCGATTTACTTTTGGTATGCCCAGCCTCCGTTTTTTTGTGTCAAAATTGTAAGGTTGATGTCATCTGAATCGCGGGAAAGTCGTTTGTTTTATTGATAGAATGGGTTTATAAATAAGACGAATGGAGCGGATGAATATGAAAAAATTAGTTGTGACTGGTGCGGTTTTAGGAACGTTATTATTGGGATTAAGCAGTTATTTCGTGTATCAATTGCAGGATGTGGTTGTTGGATCTAGCACGCCGCAGATGGAAATGTTGCAAGCTGTGCAGAAATAGTAAAATCGATTACTTTCCTTTCTGCTTGTTTCTGTGTAAAATGGGGGCAAGAATTGTGTGAGGAAGGAATGGTTAATTTGAAACCTAGAAAAGTGATGATTATCGGTGCTGGAAATGTTGGTTCGGCGGCAGCGCATGCTTTTGTGAATCAGAATATTTGTGAGGAGTTAGTTCTCGTTGACTTAAATACGGAGCGTGTAGAGGGCCATCGCAAGGATTTAGCGGATGCGGCGGCTTTTACGCATGGCATGATGAAAATAAGCGTACGAGAGGCGAAGGACTGTCGTGATATCGATATCGCGGTCATCACAGTGACAGCGGGTGCCTTGAAAGAAGGGCAAACGAGATTGGATGAGCTGAAAAGTACATCGCGGATTATTGCGAATATCGTTCCAGACATGATGGCGAATGGTTTTGAGGGCATTTTCTTAGTGGCGGCGAATCCGGTAGATATTATTACGTATCAGGTGTGGCAACTTTCAGGTTTGCCGAGGCATCGGGTGCTTGGTACGGGTGTTTGGCTGGATACGACGAGGTTGCGCCGTTTGTTATCGGAGCAGCTGGACGTGGCGCCGCAGAGTATTGATGCTTTTGTACTCGGGGAACACGGTGATTCACAGTTCCCTGTTTGGTCACATTCGTCGGTGTACGGGAAGTCCATCAACGCTTACAGCAAGGAGAAGTTTGGAACCGAATTTGATTTGAAGGAAATCGGCGACCGTGCGCGGGATACTGGTTTTGAGATTTATCATCAAAAAGGATGTACCGAATATGGTATTGCTGGGACGATTGTGGAAATTTGCCGCAATATTTTTAGCGGTAGTCACCGGGCGTTGGCGGTTTCTTGTGTGCTCGATGGGGAATACGGGAAACGTGGTATTGCGATTGGAGTTCCGGCTGTTCTAGCGCAGGATGGCGTCAAGGAAATTATTGAGTTATCATTGAACGAGTTGGAACAGGAGCAATTTGATGCTTCTGCCGCGGTGATTGCGGAGAATATTACGCATTTGGGATAAAAAAGAACGGTTTATCAGTATCTGTCTTTAACGTTTAGACGGATATCGATAAGCCGTTTTTTTATTTTTTCTTCTTTTTTTTAACTGTTTTAGTTTTTGATTGACGTGATGGTTGGTCATGGATGTGTTTGCGGGGCTGCCGGTGGATGCGATTATATTTAGTAATTTTTTCAGGGTTGTTACGATTGTTTTTTCTGACATGATTATCACCTCGTCTTTTTTATTGTATGCGTTTTCCTGGTTGGCGGCAAGTTGGAACGGGATTAAATGTTGGAAACAATGATTTGTGGTAGTACAAATGTTCTTTTTTATGCTATCATGGAGGGAGTGAATTTATTTTTAGATGGAGGGGCATTTTCTTTGTATGAATATATAAAAGGTACGGTAACGGATATTTCTCCGGAGTATATTGTGATTGAGACGGGTCACATTGGTTATCAAATTATTACTGGGAATCCTTTTTCTTTCTCGAGTTTAGAGGGTAAGGAGACCAAGGTTTATTTATATCAACATGTGCGCGAGGATAATATTTCCTTGTTTGGTTTTCAGACATCGGAGGAGCGGTATTTATTTAAGAAATTACTCGGCGTGTCTGGAATTGGACCGAAAAGCGCGCTGGCGATCATTGCTGCTGGCGATCCTGTACCACTTATTTCGGCGATTGAAGCGGAGGACGATGTGTATTTGACGAAGTTTCCGAGTGTCGGGAAAAAGACGGCGCGCCAGATTATTTTGGATTTAAAAGGGAAGCTTGCGGATGTGGCGGCGGATCAGATTACGGTTCAGAAGGCGACGAAGGACATTTCCGATGGTTTACCGCCAGCGCTTGAGGAAGCCGTTTTGGCACTCGAGGCGCTTGGTTATAGTACGCGGGAGCTCAAAAAAGTACTGCCGAAATTGGAAAAAGAAGTGTTGACGAGCAATGATTATATTAAATTGGCGTTGCAACTCATGACGAAGTAAGGAAGGGGAATGTGATATGGAAGACCGCATCATTTCTGGTGAAAACGTGAATCAAGAAGAAGTTTCCTTCGAGAAAAGTCTCCGCCCACAGACCTTAGCGCAATATATTGGGCAAGAAAAAGTGAAGCATAATTTAGCGGTTTTTATTGAGGCGGCGAAACAGCGGGAAGAGGCGCTGGATCATGTGCTTTTGTACGGGCCACCGGGGCTTGGGAAGACGACGCTTGCGATGGTGATTGCGAATGAAATGGGGACGGCGATGCGTACGACGAGTGGTCCTGCGATTGAGCGACCTGGGGACTTGGCGACGATTTTGACGACGCTTGAGCCGGGTGATGTTTTGTTTATTGATGAGATTCATCGATTGAACCGCTCGATTGAGGAGATTCTATATCCGGCGATGGAGGATTATTGCTTGGATATTGTGATTGGGACGGGTCCTACGGCGCGTTCGGTACGTTTAGATTTGCCACCGTTTACGTTGATTGGGGCGACGACGCGTGCTGGGCAGTTATCGGCGCCTTTGCGTGATCGTTTTGGCGTGATTGATCATTTGGAATTTTATTCGGAGGAGCAGTTGACGGAGATTGTGACGCGGACGGCCGATATTTTGGATACGGAAGTGGAGAAATATGGCGCGGTGGAGATTGCGAGACGGTCGCGTGGGACGCCTCGGATTGCGAATCGATTGCTAAAACGGGTGCGTGATTTTGCGCAGGTTCGTAGTGATGGTTTGGTGACGGAAAGTTTGGCGCGTGAGGCGTTGACGCTTTTGCAAGTAGATCCGCGAGGGTTAGATACGATTGATCAGCGGTTGCTTGCGACGATTATTGGCTCGTTTCGTGGCGGACCGGTTGGTTTGGATACGATTGCGGCGAGTATTGGCGAGGAACGCGAAACGATTGAAGATATGCAAGAACCCTATTTGTTACAGATTGGCTTTTTACAGCGGACGCCACGCGGGAGACTGGTGACGGACGCGGCTTATGAGCATTTAGGATTAACGAAAAGTGAATGAAAAGGTGTGTCGGAATGAGAGTAGAGGATTTTGATTTTGAATTACCAGAGGAATTAATCGCGCAGACGCCATTGCTTGATCGGACGTCTAGTCGCTTGATGTTATTGAACAAGGAAACGGGCGCTATCAAGGACAAGCATTTTCCTGCAATTTTGGAGCATTTGCATGCGGGTGACGCGCTTGTTTTGAATGATACGCGTGTTTTGCCTGCACGACTCCATGGGGAAAAGGCGGAAACGGGCGCGCACATTGAAGTTTTGTTATTGAAACAAACGGAAGGCGATGCTT
Source organism: Listeria cornellensis FSL F6-0969 (assembly GCF_000525855.1). Classification (GTDB taxonomy): domain Bacteria; phylum Bacillota; class Bacilli; order Lactobacillales; family Listeriaceae; genus Listeria_A; species Listeria_A cornellensis. Next base: position 50,826 of record NZ_AODE01000019.1, on the reverse strand, counting down.
GGGAAACGCTTGTTAAACCGGCAAAACGGATTCGTAAAGGGATGCGTATTGTGTTTGGTGACGGCGAACTTTCCGCGGTTTGTTTGGAAGAATTGGAACATGGTGGCCGTATTTTGCAATTTGAGTATAGTGGTATTTTTTATGAGATATTAGAGCGTTTGGGCGAGATGCCTTTGCCTCCGTACATCAAGGAGCAGTTGGCGGATCAGGATCGCTACCAAACTGTTTTTGCACGTGAAAATGGTTCTGCGGCGGCGCCAACAGCTGGTTTGCATTTCACGGAAGAATTGCTGGATCAGGTGCGCGCGAAAGGTGTGAGGGTAGTTTTTTTGACGCTTCATGTTGGGTTGGGAACGTTCCGACCAGTGGATGTGGAAGATACGGCGAATCACAAAATGCATTCGGAATTTTACCGTTTGACGGCGGAAGCAGCGCGAGAATTAAATGATGTGAAAGCGGCTGGCGGAAAAGTGGTAGCGGTTGGGACGACATCGATTCGGACATTGGAAACCATTGCGTCGAAATTTGATGGAAAATTGCAAGAAGATAGTGGCTGGACGGAGATTTTTATTGCGCCAGGTTACACGTTTAAAGCAGTGGATGCTTTAATTACGAATTTCCATTTACCGAAGTCGACGCTTATTATGTTGGTGAGTGCGCTTTCGGATCGCGAAAAAATTATGGCGGCTTATGAACACGCGGTTGCGCAGGAATATCGCTTCTTTAGTTTCGGCGATGCGATGTTTATTTACGCTTAATTTATTTTTTTACTAGAAAAGACTTGTTTTTCAGTGCTTTTTTAGATATGCTATGATTTGGATATCCTAAATAGAAAGAGGTAGAAAATGGCTGCGATTACCTATGAACTAATAAAAACTGATAAGCAAACAGGCGCCCGTCTCGGCAAAATTCACACGCCGCACGGTTCTTTTGATACGCCAATGTTTATGCCCGTGGGGACGCTTGCAACTGTTAAAACGATGTCTCCAGAGGAACTAAAAGCAATGGGTTCTGGCATTATTTTGAGTAATACGTATCACTTGTGGTTACGCCCAGGCGAGGATTTGATTGAAGAAGCAGGTGGTCTTCACAAATTTATGAACTGGGATCAGGCAATTTTGACGGATTCTGGCGGTTACCAAGTGTTTAGCTTGAGCGATATGCGTGATATCAAGGAAGAAGGCGTGCATTTCCGCAATCATTTGAATGGGGATAAATTGTTCCTTTCACCTGAAAAAGCGATTCAAATTCAGAACTCGCTCGGGTCAGATATTATGATGTCGTTTGACGAATGTCCGCCATATCCAGCGACGCATGACTACATGAAAAAATCGATTGAGCGTACGTCTCGTTGGGCAGAACGTGGTTTGAAAGCGCACGCGCGTCCACATGACCAAGGACTTTTTGGGATTGTGCAGGGTGGTTCGTACAAAGATTTACGTGAGCAAAGTGCGCGTGATCTTGTATCAATGGATTTCCCTGGTTATTCGATTGGCGGATTGTCCGTTGGGGAGCCAAAAGATATTATGAATGAAGTGTTGGAGTATACGACACCATTATTACCAGCGAATAAACCGCGTTATTTGATGGGTGTTGGGTCGCCTGACGCGTTGATTGATGGCGTGATTCGCGGAATTGATATGTTTGATTGCGTGCTTCCAACGCGTATTGCGAGAAATGGGACATGTATGACAAGTAAAGGTCGGTTGGTTGTTCGAAACGCCAAATTTGCGCGTGATTTCCGTCCAATCGATGAAGTGTGTGATTGCTATACGTGCAAAAATTACTCGCGCGCCTACATTCGTCATTTGATTCGTTGTGATGAAACTTTTGGAATTAGGCTTACTACTTATCATAATCTACATTTTCTGTTAAACTTAATGGAGCAAGTCCGCGGTGCCATCATGAATGACCGCCTTGCTGATTTCCGGGAAGAATTTTTTGAGCAGTATGGTCTTAATGGCCCGAATGCGAAAAATTTCTAATATAGAATAAAAACGAAAGGAGCTGAATAAACACATGGCAATGTTAATACCGTTATTATTAATGATCGTATTGTTCTACTTCTTGCTTATCCGTCCACAACAAAAACGTCAAAAAGAAGTAACATCAATGCAAAGCGGTCTATCTAAAGGCGATAAAATCATTACTATCGGAGGATTGCATGGAACAGTTGTAGCAATTGAAGATGGTAATATTGTGCTTGATTGTGCTGGTAGCGAACTAACTTTTGATCGCAATGCAGTCCGTACTGTTTTAGCGAAAGCAGATGCAGTTGAGGAAGAAGTAGTAGAAGCGGAAGTTGAAGAAGTAACAACAACGGAAGTAGATACGGAGAAAAAATAAGTTTTCTTTTTGAAAAACAAGCCGTGGATTAAAATCCTTGTACTGGCTTGTTTTTTCTTGTAGATAAATGGGTATATAGAAATATCGTTAAGCAAAGAAAAATGAGTTTTTTGAAGGTAATGCAATCATTTTGTGACCAGTTTAGAAATAAAGATTTGGCTTTTTCGAAGATTATGCTTCCCATTTACTTCATAATTAGATAAAATGAATCTATGTTGTTTGAAAAAGAAGGTGTGAGAATGAGGATGAGATCCGACAAAGAGTGGTACGACCAGTTAGAAACAGCAATTTTAATTCGTGTAGAAGATTTTAAACTTATGGGATACCGTGAAATCAAAGCGGAACATATTTGGTCTTTTTTTGGTTGAAGTTGTTTGGAAGGATCAAGAGGACCCGCGTTTGCATCAGCGCATTCACGACATTTTACAAATGAAGATAGCATCATTAATGGACTTTATTACCATGGGACCGCCAGAGGAAGCGGAGAAGGAAGATATTTCGCTGCAACTAACGGAAGGTCAAGAGTAGCATTCTACATAGCGTAATGGCGCCTACAAAGGTGTCTGTTGTTAGTAGATGAGGGAGGAATTAGAAAGAAATGATAAAGAAAAGTAAAATAATTACATTTTTCCTGATCGTAGCAATTATTTTTTGGAACAGTTATTTTTACTGCAAAACCTGTTCTAGATAAAATTAATCTTGGTCTCGATCTGCAAGGTGGTTTCGAGGTTCTTTACCAAGTAGAGCCTGCTGACGGGAAAAGCAAAGTAACCAATGAAACACTGAAAGAAACAGTGGCAACATTGGATCAACGTATTAATACATTAGGGGTTACAGAACCAGTTATCACGATTGAGGGCGGAAACCGTATTCGGGTTCAACTCGCAGGGGTAACGGATCAAACAGAAGCACGAAAAATCCTATCGACACAAGCTGTTTTGTCATTCCGTGATGCTAATGACAAGCTGATGATGGACGGTAGTGATCTTGTACCAGGCAGCGCTAAAGCTGTAACAAACGACAAAAACCAAGCAATCGTTACGTTGGAAATGAAGAGCAAAGATAAATTTGCTAACGTAACCAAAACGATTGCTGCAAAAGCGCCAGATAATCAGTTAGTTATTTGGTTGGACTGGAAAGAAGGTCTAAAATACAAAACAGAACTTGTCAAAGAAAAACCAGCATTCCTTTCTGCGCCAAACGTAGATCGTGAATTAGACACGAAGAAAGTAGAAATTTCGGGTAGTTTTACGATGGATTCTGCGAAAGAATTAGCGAACTTGCTGAACTCTGGGGCACTTCCTGTTAAATTAACGGAGGTTTACTCTACTTCTGTCGGCGCACAATTTGGTCAAGATGCATTGGCTGAAACCGTTGTAGCCGGACTTGTTGGTGTTATTGCTATCTTTATCTTCATGATGGCTGTATATCGTTTACCAGGTGTTGTAGCTTCTATTACTTTGGTGGCGTATACGTACATTGTGCTACTCATTTTAGGATTATTAAATGCAACCCTTACACTACCAGGTATTGCCGGATTAATTCTCGGTATTGGTATGGCGGTCGATGCCAACGTTATTACCTACGAGCGGATAAGGGAAGAACTCAAGGTTGGTAAATCCACGAAAACAGCCTTCGATACAGGTGGGAAAGAATCCTTCAGAGCTATCTTTGATGGAAACATTTCGACGCTGATCGTTGCTGGGGTTCTTTTCTACTTCGGGTCAAGCTCGATTAAAGGTTTCGCGACGGTATTGATTATCAGTATTCTAGTGAGTTTCTTGACTGCTGTTTGGGGTTCAAGAGCGCTTATGGGACTTCTTGTAAGCAGTAATGTGCTGAATAATAAACCAGGATTGTTTGCGGTTCGTCGTAAAGATATTCATGATTTACATGAAGGTAAACAAACATTCGATTTGAAAACGCATTTTGATAAGTATGATTTCGTCAAACATCATCGTGCGTTCTTAACTACTTTTGCAGTCATTGTTGTGATTGGGATTGTGATTTTATCGGTGTTCAAGTTGAATCTAGGTATTGATTTTGCGAGTGGTACGCGTGCGGAGGTCACTTCGACACAGGCGCTGACGGAGGAGCAAATTAATAAGGATTTGAAAGAGATTGATATGCCTTCTAATGATATCAATTTCCAAAATAATAATAAGACGGCCGTTATTAGTTATAAGGGTGCCTTGTCGCAGGACGAAATCGCGAAGTTTAAAACGCATTTCAAGAAAGCGTACGGGACGGATCCGAATATTAGTACGGTAACGCCGACTGTTGGACAGGAACTTGCGAAAGATGGACTGTGGGCGCTTGCTATTGCCTCGTTACTGATTGTGGTTTATATCGCGTTTCGTTTCGAGTTGTCAATGGGTATCGCGACGATTCTGTCGTTACTATTTGATGCCTTCATGATCTTCATCTTCTTTAGTATCTTCCGGCTGGAGGTCGATCTGACATTTATTGCGGCGGTGCTGACCGTTATCGGTTACTCCATCAATGATACGATTGTTACGGCGGATAGGATTCGGGATGTTTCCTTCAAAATGGGACGCTTCAAAAAACCAGAGGATATCGCGTTTGCGGTTAATCATGGTTTACGCCAGACCTTTATCCGTTCGATCAATACGATTTTGACTGTACTATTCACGGTTATCGCGCTTATTATCTTTGGTAATGAGTCAATCCTGAACTTCTCGATTGCGCTATTAGTTGGATTAGTATCTAGTGTGTTCTCATCCATCTTCATGGCAATGCAATTGTGGTTCGTATTCAAGAAACGTGAGTTGAAGAAAAAAGGCGTTATTAATACGCAGAAGAAAAAGAAACGCGCAAGAACGGACCAACCAGTCGTATAATCTGTGATAAGCGGATTTTCGGCAAGACTTAGCTAACGCGTCTAATGCCGAATGTGTATCTTATCTGAGACGTAAAATTCAGGTGGGGTAGGCATTCGGCATTTTTTATTGAGAATAAGGAGTACGATGGGAACATGATTTGGCAGATAGTTGTGATAGCAATCGGTGTGGGGCTTTTTGTGCTCGGGTTGTTTTATTCGAAAAGGTGGCATGAGAACTGGCAAGATGGCGGTGGACCTGACTTTGATGGCTGGGATTCGTTTTTTAATCTCGATTGTTTTCGGCGTGGTGATTATTGTCATCGGAATTTTGCTTGGTATGTCATGAAATCGTTACTGATTACTGGTGGTTTGGCGCTGGTTTATTGTGCGATTTGGGTATTTTCGTTTTAGGAGGATTTAGGATGCATAAAAGAAGGTATGTGAAGAAATAGGAAAATCGCTCGTCCTCAGATGATTTGAAAGAAATGAGGAGATTTTGATGGACAGAGAGATTTTGTGTCGTGTGTTGAAAAACGCGATGAAAGCGCAGACGATTGTGTATATTTATAATGATATGACGAGTAAAGATGAGCGTTATGGTGGTTTTGTGCAGTCAGTGACGAAGGATTATGTGGTGATGCAGATTGTTAGCACGCAGGCGAGGGCATCTGGTTACTTGATTGCTAGGCTCGATGTGGTTTTTCGGGTGGATAATGGTGGTCAGAGTGCTAAGCGAGCGGAGCGGTTGTATCTTTTGAATCAGGAGCGGCACGAGGAATTTGCGGTGAGCACGTTTGGGAATTTGTTGGTGAATGTACTGACGCTTGCGATGGATCAGAAAATCGCGATTTCGGTATTTCTGGATCAGGATGAGGAGCGCGAGTCGTTGAATGGCTATGTGCGTCATGTCGTGAAGGAGCATATTGTGATGGAGGATTTGGATGATGATGCGGAATCGTATGGTGAGATTCACTTTGAGTTAGCGTCAATCATTGATATACAGCTGGGTTCGCGTGATTTGAAAAATTTGGCGTTGCTTTATGAATAAGCCTAAATGGGATTGAACTCGTGATCTTGTGGGTATTTTATAAGAGAATGAAGGAGGTTTTTGAGATGAAAGTTCAATGGCAAGTGATTGTTGGGATTGTGTTAGCTATTATTATTGCAATTTTCGCGATTGTGAATGTTGATTCGGTACAAGTGAATTTCTTATTTGCGAAAGTGGAGTGGCCGCTTATCTTGGTTATTTTGGGGTCCGTTTTGGTTGGTGGTTTGATTTTCTTCTGTTTGAATATTGTGCGCGTGAATGCGATGAAGAAGCAAATCAAGACGCTTGAGGCTGCAAAGAAAGAATTGGAACGTACACTAGCTGCGGAAAAATCGCGTAAAGTGAAAGTTTCGGAAGTAGAAGTTCCAGATGAGGCGCCGAAACCGACTGTATAAAAGATATTGATAAAAGGCCATCCGGTTGGGTGGTCTTTTTGTTGTTTTTTCTGTATAATGGGTAGGGTTGAGGGGTGGTAAATCATGATTCATTCTAAATATAAATGGCAAGTGGAGACGGCGGATGCGACGGCGATGCAACAGGTTGCTGATGAACTGAAGTGCACGCTACCGATGGCGGAGTTATTTGCGCGTCGCAAGGTCACGACTGCTGGTCAATTGGATAAATTTTTAAATCCGGATAAGTATGAGGCGTATGATCCGTTTTTGTTTGCGGAGATGGGGCTTGCGGTGGACCGGATTAAGCGGGCGATTGATGCCGGGGAGCAGATTCTTGTGTATGGGGACTATGATGCGGACGGTGTGACGAGTGTGACGGTCTTGCTGAAAACGTTGCGCAAGCTTGGCGCGAATGCAGATTTTTATATTCCGAATCGGTTTACAGAAGGATATGGACCGAATGTGGCGGCTTTTACGCAGGCGAAGGATTCGGGTGTTGATTTGCTGATTACGGTGGATAATGGGATTTCGGCGCTCGATGTGATGGCGCATGCAAAGGAGATTGGTCTGGATGTTATTGTGACGGATCATCATGAGGCGAAGGAAATGATGCCTCAGGCGGTCGCTGTGATCCATCCGCGTCATCCGGAGTCTAATTACCCGTTTCCTGATTTAGCGGGTGTTGGCGTGGCTTACAAGCTGGCTCACGCGTTGTTGGGAGAGGAACCGACGGAATTGCTGGACTTAGTGGCGATTGGGACGGTGGCTGATTTGGTTTCGCTGACGGATGAAAACCGCTTATTTGTGCAAAAAGGATTGCGAATTTTGCGTGAGAATGCGAATATTGGTGTGTCAGCTTTGGCAAAACTGGCTAGTGCCAAACTTCCTGAAGCGACAGAAGAGACGATTGGCTTCATGATTGCACCGCGCTTAAATGCGGTTGGTCGGTTAGGCCCTGCGGATTCGGCGGCTGAGTTGTTGCTTACGGAAGATCCGGAAGAGGCGGTTTTCTTGGCGGAGGAAATCGATGAGGCGAATAAGGAGCGGCAAACGATTGTGGCGCAGATTGCGGAGGAAGCGATTGCGATGATTGAAGCGGAGTTTCTTGGTGAAGGAAATGAAGTACTTGTCATCGGAAAAGCCGGCTGGAATCCTGGTGTTGTTGGGATTGTGGCTTCGCGTTTGGTGGATCGTTACGCACGACCTGTGATTGTGCTCGGTATCGATGAGGTCGCGGGTATTGCGAAAGGCTCTGGACGGAGTATTGAGGCGTTCCATTTATACCAAGCGCTGGACGCGAATCAGGAGCTTTTAAAGGCGTTTGGTGGTCACCCAATGGCGGCTGGTATGACGCTTGACGCGACTGATGTGGCGACGTTGCGGGATAATTTATCGAAGCTAGCTCGGGAAACGTTGACGCCAGAGGATTTTGTGTCCATTTTGCGCGTGGAAGAGGCGATTCCGGTGGAGACGGTGACGATTGATTTTATCGCGCAGTTGAACAAATTAGCACCATTTGGGACGGATAATCCAAAACCAGTTTTTGCGTTCGAAGGCGTCCGATTGAACGGCACGAAGCGAATTGGCACGGACAAGAATCATTTGAAAACGGCTATTACAGCGGATTCGGGTGCTTCGATGGATGCGGTTGGTTTTGGAACTGGCGAGCTCGTTGAAAAAAATTTCTCCAATGGCAAAAGTGGACGTGGTTGGCGAGCTATCTATCAATGAATGGAATAATATGCGTAAACCGCAACTCCGCATTGTGGATTTGAAAATCGGACATTGGCAATTGTTTGATGTCAGAAGTCGCGCGGAATGGGAGAAGTTACTGCAAACGGATGGCATGGCGGATAAAGTATTCGTGTGTTTCCAAAAGGGGACGCGGGAAAAACTGTTAGCGGCGAATGCGAATCTTGTTTGTGCGCAAATACAGTCGATCGGTGACTGCACGGACGCAGCGACGAAAGATCTTATTTTTGCGGATATGCCGGATGATGTGGCCTTGCTTGAGGCGCTGGTTACGAATACGTCGGCGGACCGAATTTATTTGCATGTAGAAGCCAAAAATGGGAATGCGATTGCGTCGATGCCTAGTCGCGAACATTTCGCACAACTCTATGCAGTGCTTAAAAAACACCAACCTTTCCCGCTTGCTCAAAACATGTCACGCCTTTGTAAGCAGTTTAGTTGGACGGATGATCAAGTTGATTTTATGTTCACGCGTGTTTTTTGATCTAAATTTTGCTACAATAGAGGATGGCGTGATTCGATTGAATGAAATTGGGGAAAAGCGTAATCTGGAGGACTCAGCTGTTTATAAAGCTCGGGAATACCGTATTGCGATGGAACAGAAATTACTCTATTCCAATTACAACGAATTGTATGATTGGATGGAGAAGCTAATGAATTCGAAGGGGAATTCAATTTTGGAGGAAACAGTAAAATGAACTTAGAAGAATTGAGAAGTTATGTAGCGATTGTCAATGATTGGCCAAAAGAAGGTATTGTTTTTAAAGATATCACACCATTGATGAGTCATGGTGAGGCTTACAAATTTGCGACGGACCAAATTGTAGAATATGCAAAAAAATTAAGCGTTGATGTTATTGTCGGACCTGAAGCGCGTGGTTTCATCATCGGATGTCCGGTTGCTTATTCGCTTGGTATTGGCTTTGCACCAGTTCGTAAACCGAATAAATTGCCGCGTGAAACAGTGGATATGGAATACGATTTAGAGTATGGCACGAATAAATTATCGATGCATAGAGATGCCATTAAACCTGGGCAACGCGTGCTTATTACGGACGATTTGCTAGCAACAGGTGGTACGATTGAAGCAACGATTAAACTTGTCGAAGAACTCGGTGGCGTTGTGGCTGGTTGTGCTTTCTTAATCGAACTAACCGAACTTGAGGGTCATAAGAAATTAGAAGGATATGACCGCCTGATTTTGATGGATTTCTAGAGCTATTTTCGAAAAAAGCGTTTTTTCAGGCTTAGGCAACAAAATTACTTTGTGAGTCGTGTAAAACATGTTATAATATCAAATAAGAATAATTTTAAAAAGCACTCATTCGTGGGTGCTTTTACATACTTTATAGATAGCGTGGATGAAAAGGGTGTGGGGACATTATGGCTAAAGAACAAAATTTAACAGCGGATCAAGTAATTGAAATGGCTTCTCATTACATGAATGAGGAGCATCTTGCACTTGTCAAAAAAGCGTGTGATTACGCACGTGAGGCACACAAGGATCAATTCCGGAAATCGGGGGAACCTTACATTATTCACCCTATTCAAGTGGCAGGAATTTTAGTGGAGCTAGAGATGGATCCGGCTACTGTTGCTTCTGGATTTTTGCACGATGTTGTAGAAGATACGCCGATTACGTTGCAGGATTTAGAAGAGGCGTTTAGCCCAGAAATCGCAATGATTGTCGACGGTGTTACGAAACTTGGGAAAATTAAATACAAATCGCATGAAGAGCAACAAGCGGAGAATCACCGTAAAATGTTCATCGCGATGGCGCAAGATATTCGTGTTATGCTCGTGAAATTGGCGGATAGACTGCACAATATGCGTACCTTGAAGCATTTACCGGTGGAGAAACAGCGCCGTATCGCGAATGAAACGTTAGAAATTTTTGCACCGATTGCGCATCGTTTGGGGATTTCTCGTGTGAAATGGGAGCTTGAGGATACAGCATTGCGCTATTTGAATCCGCAGCAATATTACCGCATTGTGCATTTGATGAAGCAGAAACGGGAAGAGCGGGAGCGTTATTTACGCGATGTTATTGAAGGCGTGAATGAGAATTTGGATGAACTTCATATTAAGGCGGATATTTCTGGTAGGCCAAAACATATTTATTCGATTTATCGCAAAATGTCGGAGCAGCACAAGCAGTTTAACGAAATTTACGATTTGCTGGCAGTTCGGATTTTAGTGGATAGTATCAAGGATTGTTATGCGGTTCTTGGGATCATCCATACGCGTTGGAAGCCGATGCCAGGGCGCTTTAAAGACTATATTGCGATGCCAAAATCGAACATGTATCAGTCGCTTCATACGACGGTGATTGGTCCACAAGGCGAGCCGCTAGAAGTGCAGATTCGGACGCTGGAAATGCACCAAATTGCCGAGTACGGGGTTGCGGCGCATTGGGCTTACAAAGAAGGCAAAGTTATCAATTCGAAGACATCTTTCGACAATAAAATGAGCTGGTTCCGCGAAATCATTGAATATCAAAATGAGTCGGAAAATGCCGAAGAATTTATGGAATCGCTGAAACTCGACTTGTTCACCGATGTTGTCTATGTGTTCACCCCAAAAGGAGACGTGTTCGAGCTACCAAACGGTTCTGTGCCGCTTGATTTTGCTTATCGAATCCATACTGAAATTGGGAACAAGACGATTGGCGCCAAAATTAATGGCAAAATTGTCACGCTTGATTATAAATTAAAAACAGGTGATATCATTGAAATTTTGACGTCAAAACATTCGTACGGGCCAAGTCGTGATTGGTTGAAACTTGTGCAGACGTCGCAAGCGAAAAATAAGATTCGTCAGTTCTTCAAACGCCAAGCGAAGGAAGAGAATGTCGAAAAAGGCCACGATATGGTTGAAAAAGAGTTACGTCAACTTGATTTCGAGCCGAAGAAAGTGATGACGACGGAGAACATCAATAAACTTGCCGAACGTTTGAATTTTAGTCATGAAGATGATTTATTTGCGGCGGTTGGTTACAATGGCATCACCGCGCTTCAAGTTGCGAATCGTTTGACGGAGAAAGAGCGTCGCGAGCGGGAACTGGAGGAGCAAACAGAGAAGCTATTAAACAAGATCGAAGCGAAACCGAAAAACCCGACGGACAGCAATAATGAACGCCTTAAAATCAAGCATAATGCAGGCGTCGTGGTGCAAGGTGTCGGTAATTTACTCATCCGTTTATCGCGCTGTTGTAATCCAGTACCAGGGGACGAAATTGTTGGCTACATCACAAAAGGGCGCGGAATTTCGATTCACCGGAAAGATTGTCCGAATGTCAATGGCCCAGATACCGAACGATTGATTGACGTGGATTGGGAAGATGCGGATATGACTGCTAAAACCGACTACAACGTCGATATTGAGGTGTTTGGTTATAATCGCAACGGTATGCTGAATGATATCTTACAAGTCGTGAACAGCCTGACAAGCAATATTAACGGCGTTAACGCAAAAGTCGATAATAATAAAATGGCGACGCTCGTTCTGACGCTTCAAATTCATAATATTAATCATTTGCAACGCGTTGTTGATAAAATCAAGCAAGTTCCTGATGTCTACACGGTTAGACGTTTAATGAATTGAGACTGACTGGGGGAATCTAGTATGCGAGTTGTGGCGCAGCGCTGTTTCGAGGCAAGTGTAACGATTGACGATGAAAATGTGGGAGAAATCGCTGGCGGGCTTTGTCTGCTCGTTGGTTTCACGCATGGCGATACAGAAGAAGATGTGAAGTATATGGTGAAGAAAATTGTCGGATTGCGCATTTTTGAAGATAATGAGGATAAAATGAATTTGTCGATTCAAGATTTTGGAGGTGCGATTCTTAGCGTCTCGCAATTCACGCTGTATGCCGATGTGAAAAAGGGAAGGCGTCCGAGTTTTACGAATTCGGCGGCTCCTGATGCGGCATCGGATTTGTATGATTTGTTTAACAAACTGCTTGCGGCTGAAGGGATTGTTGTGGAGACTGGGGTTTTCGGTGCGATGATGGATGTGCGTATTGTGAACCACGGTCCGGTGACGATTATTTTGGATTCGCAGGAGTTGATGGGGAAATAGGGAAGGTAATAAAAAATGCTAGGACAAGATTTGGGATCTTGTCCTAGCATTTTTTTTGTTTTGCATCTCCGAATTGGGCTTCAAGAGCCAGACTCTCGGAAATTGTTGATAGTCTTAGGAATCGTATTTTGGTTCCTTAGAGTATCAATATGAGTGCGAGCGAAGGGAGCATTCGATCCCTGCGGTCCCTAACAAATTTTTTCGGAGCTAACGAGCCCGTTCGGCACCTAGTTTTTAAAATACCCGCTCAGCCCCTCGAAAATCGAATCGGCGACGTCTTCGCGGAAACTGTTGGAGTTCATTTTTTCTTCGTCGATGCTTGAGCTTAGGTAACCTAGTTCAAGCAATACGGACGGCTGGGTGTTTTCACGTAGTACGTAGAAGTCGCCGGAGCGTGTGCCGCGGTTTTTGCTGGATAGGTTGTTTGCTAGACTCGCGTTGATGCTTTCGGCCAAGCTTTGGTCTTTATTTTTATAGTAGTAGGTTGTTTGTCCATTGACACTCGCATCGCTTGCGTCCTCTACGGAATCAAAATGAAGTGAGATGAAGGCGTCTGCGTTGTATTTCTCTGCTTTTCGCGCACGATCTTTCAGGGAAACGTATTCGTCGCTGTCTCTTGTTAAAATAACTTTTGCACCGCTTTGTTCTAGGCGTTTAGCCACGGCTTGGGCAGTTTTTAATGTGGCTTTCTTCTCTACGGTACCGTTTTGGCCTTTGGCGCCTGGATCGTTGCCTCCGTGTCCTGGATCAATAACGATTGTTGCCTCGGCAAGTGATGTTGTTTTGGATTTCGGTGCGCTTTTGGTTTTGGAGGTCGAAACATCAACAACCCAGTTCGCTACGTAACCTTGTGCGCCGGATGATGTTGTGACTTGGTACCAATCGCCTTGCACGCCATCGATATTATAGACGGTCCCGGAATCAGCTTTTTCAATGGTATTATTGTTACGACCTGGACCTGAACGGATATTCGTGCCGTTAGATCGGATGGTGACGGTTTGCAAATTGCTTTTTGATTCTTTAGTCGCGGATTCTTGCATCTTAATGTACGTCGAATTGACCCACGCGGTTTGACCTTGGTACTGAATTTGCGTCCAACCATTGGATTGACTGGTAACGGTGATTTGATCGCCGCCTTTTAAAGTTCCCAGAATGGTGCTGTTTGTGGACGGTTTGCTTCGAACATTCAGGCTACCATCGCTTGTGATAGTGGCGAGACTGTTACTGGAAGCACTGACATCGATATTTTTCACGAGCCAGCTTGCCACGTAACCACTTTGCCCGTTTGCGAGACGAACTTTATACCACTTATTTTCCTCATCAATAACGTTTAGGATTTCATTTTTTCTGACTTGAGATGTGACGTCGAATGCGAGTCCTGGTCCGCTTCTGACGTTTAGAACTTCTGCTTTCACTTGCACCGTGTTTGCATTTGCCATCGCGATTGTAGACAAGATGCCGGCTCCGATAAGTAAGAACGAGAGCACGGTTATAAACAGGAACTTATTTTTCATCAATGGACACCACCTATACCCCTAATAAATATCTACTATAAAAAGATTATCACAAAACAAGGCATTATGAAACATTAAACCTACAATTTCGCGATTATTTTTCAAAACCTTATTGACTTTCGAGGCAAATTCTAGTAGTCTTAAGGGTAATTAATAGATGACCGATGACGGAGAAAAGTATAACAGGAGTTTGCTGGTATAGAGAGATAGGTTCCTAGGCTGTAAAACCTATCGCAGTTAAACTGTTAGAAAGACACTCCAGAGGCTTCTTGCTAAAAGGCGAATGTTCGCTGAGTAAGTAAGAACGTTGACAGGCGTTAACTGTTTTGAGTGGAGGAGCTTTTTTGTTCCTCAATTTAGGGTGGTACCACGGGTTAACTCTCGTCCCTTGTTTTATTTAGTTAAGACAAGGGCGGGGGTTTTTTTGTGTTACCGATTCGGTAACACAAAAAACGCCAGAACCAACGATACTATCGTAATTTTAAGGAGGGATAAGGCATGCAGATGAAATTGCCAAGAGGAACACGCGATATTTTACCAGGAGAAGTAGAGAAATGGCATTATGTAGAGCGCGTTTTTCAATCGATTTGTGAGAGATTTCAATACAAAGAAATTCGGACACCGATTTTTGAGCATACAGAATTATTCCAACGTGGCGTAGGCGATACAACAGACATCGTTTCAAAAGAGATGTACACGTTTCAAGATAAGAAAAATAGAAGTTTAACGCTCCGTCCAGAAGGAACCGCATCCGTTGTGCGCGCGTTTGTTGAACATAAACTATTCGGACAAGTAAACCAACCAGTGAAGCTGTATTACACCGGTCCAATGTTCCGCTACGAACGTCCGCAAGGCGCGAGACAACGCCAGTTTACGCAAATGGGGCTCGAGGCGCTTGGAAGTAACGATCCTGCAATTGATGCGGAGATTATTTCGCTTGCGATGTCGTTTTATAAAGAACTAGGACTACAAAATATCGAACTTGTCATCAATAGTTTAGGCGACAAAGAAAGTCGTTTGAAGCACAAAGAAGCCTTGGTTGCTCATTTTGAACCGCAAATTGATGAGTTTTGCGCAGATTGTCAAGTGCGTTTACACAAGAATCCCTTGCGCATCTTGGATTGTAAAGTCGATCATGCTCATCCGCTTATTGCGACGGCGCCATCGATATTGGAGTTTTTGAATGAGGAATCAACCGCTTATTTTGCGAAAGTGAAGACGTATTTGGACGCGTTAGGTATCTCGTGTACGGTTGATCCGACGCTGGTTCGTGGCTTGGATTATTACAATCATACGACGTTTGAAATCATGAGTACGGCAGAAGGTTTCGGCGCGAAATCCACACTTTGTGGTGGCGGTCGTTACCATGGTTTGGTGCAAGAGTTTGATGGACCGGAAACGCCAGGTGTTGGCTTCGGTCTTGGCGTGGAGCGTTTATTCGCGGCGCTTGATGTGGAAGGAATCGAACTTCCTGTGGCGCGTGAACTAGATTGCTACGTCATTACGGCGACGGAAACTGCTGAGGTGAAGGCTGTGACGATCGTGAACGAGTTGCGGTTCAACGGTTTTAGCGTGGAAAAAGATTATATGGGTCGCAAAATGAAAGGTCAATTAAAAGATGCTGATCGCAAAAATGCGCGGTTCACGATGATTTTAGGTGATACAGAACTCGAAAGTGGTATCTGCAAGTTGAAAAACATGAAAACGGGCGAGCAAACGGAAATCGATTTGGCGGCTGTGACGGCTGGTTTACAGACCGCGCGTGAGCAATTAGAGGGGGAAAACAAATGAAGAAAAGAACACTGTATTGTGGCGATGTCACGGAAAAACATATTGGGGAAAAAGTAACATTGCACGGCTGGGTACAAAAACGTCGTGACTTGGGAGGGCTTATTTTTATCGATTTGCGCGATCGTGAAGGAATCGTCCAAGTTGTTTTTAATCCCGATTTTTCAGCGGATGCGCTGGCGATTGCAGAATCGGTTCGTAATGAGTTCGTTGTGACGGTTGTTGGAACGGTTGCGGCGAGAAGCGAGGGTGCGATAAACGACAAGTTAGCGACAGGCCGGATTGAAGTTTTAGCGGAGGAAATTGAAGTGTTGAATGCTTCGAAAACACCGCCGTTTTATATTGAAGATGGTGTGAATGTATCGGATGAATTGCGCTTGAAATATCGCTATTTGGATTTGCGTCGTCCGGAGATGAACGAGATTTTCCAGATGCGCCATACGGCAACGAAAACATTCCGTCAAAAATTAGATCAAATGGGCTTTTTCGATATTGAAACGCCTTATTTGACAAAGAGTACGCCAGAGGGTGCGCGTGATTATTTAGTGCCGAGTCGTGTCTATCCAGGTAATTTCTATGCGTTACCACAATCACCACAAATTTTGAAGCAGTTGTTGATGTCTGCTGGTTTCGATAAATATTACCAAGTGGTTCGTTGTTTCCGCGATGAAGATTTGCGTGGGGATCGTCAACCGGAGTTTACCCAAATCGATTTAGAGACGAGTTTCCTGACGAAAGAGGAGATTCAAGAAATTACGGAAGAAATGTTGGTAGCAGTCGTTGAGGCGACGAAGGGTATTAAAATCGAGAAGCCGTTCCCGCACATGACATACGCAGAAGCAATGGATCGTTTCGGAAGCGATAAGCCGGATGTACGTTTCGGCTTAGAATTAAAAAACATGGCAGAAGCCGTGGCAAATGTTGATTTTAAAGTGTTCACAAACGCAATCGAAAGCGGTGGCGAAGTAAAAGCGATTAACGCAAAAGGTGCAGCGGCGAACTATTCGCGTAAAGATATTGATGCGCTAGGCGAGTTCGTTGGCAGGTACGGTGCGAAAGGTCTTGCTTGGATGAAAGTGGAAGAGGACGGTTTCAAAGGACCGATTGCAAAATTCTTCACACCAGAAAATCAAGCGGCGGTGGCAGGCGATTTAGATGCGGAAGTTGGCGATTTATTACTATTTGTTGCCGATAAAGCAGAAGTTGTCGCGGCAGCACTCGGTGCGTTACGCTCGAAACTTGGCCAAGAGCTCGATTTGATTGACCAAAACGAATTGGCATTTTTATGGGTGACGGATTGGCCATTATTCGAATACGACGAAGAAGCAGGACGTTTTGTTTCGGCTCACCATCCATTCACGATGCCACAAGACGCGTCATTGCTTGAAACAGCGCCAGAAAAAGCGATGGCAGAAGCGTATGATATCGTTTTGAATGGTTATGAGATTGGTGGGGGCTCGCTCCGTATTTATAAAAAAGAAATGCAGCAACAAATGTTCCGCGCGCTTGGTTTCACAGATGAAGAGGCGACAGAACAATTTGGTTTCTTGCTAGAAGCATTGGAATTTGGAACGCCGCCACATGGTGGAATTGCGCTTGGCTTGGACCGGATTATCATGATTCTTGCTGGACGGAATAATTTGCGCGACACGATTGCCTTCCCTAAAACAGGAAGCGCGGCAGATCCGTTGACGAATGCGCCAAGTGAGGTTAGTGCGGCACAATTGGCTGAACTAGAACTTGCGATTGAGGCGAAAAAAGCAGAGTAAGGAAATAGGATTTCTCACGTTATTTCATGTGGGAAATCCTATTTTTGTGCATAAAAAAACCATAGGCGCCGCTAGTTCAGCGTTTTGCCTACAGTTCTGATTTAATTCGTTGAGGACGTATCAATCATCGTGACCTCAACATCGTTCGCTAAGATTCCGGTATTGGTTTCATTCGACCAAAACGGACCTTCTAATGTTTTCTTTTCCTTGCTGCTCACTTCATGCTTGTCGTAAAATCTAGCCTCTACAGCATAGCGATTACCGACTTTCACCGAATCCCATTGTGACTCGTCAAGGTCCAGCTTAATCTTTTTGCTACCTGCTCCTTCGATGTTTCCTGAAATGGAATTGTCATCATTCTTTTGTGTGACTAGAAAATTAAAAGAAACATCTATTGGAGAAGCGGAGTTTTGCAGAAAATAGTAACCGCCTGCTAAAAAAACAATCGCGATAATTGTAAAAAAGGGGATCTTTCGCATCTTTGTCTATCTCTCCTTCATATATAAAAAAACATCCAATTTAGCTACTTCTTTATTATAAGCTCTGTTTTTCATTTCGGGAAGGGGAAAACGCGATTTCTCATTGTATTTTTAGAATTACTTCCGTTTTATTTATCCGCATCTCATTTTAGAGGCTATTTTTCTTTCGGATGATCTTGTAAAGCGTCAACACCGCGCTCGCCGGTACTGATTTTGATGACTTCAGCCACAGGGTAAATGAAAACTTTGCCGTCGCCGGGTTCGCCAGTGCGCAATGTGTTTTTTACGACTTCTAAAACAGCTTCAACAGGAACGGTGCTGACAACAATCTCGATTTTCATCCGTTCGTGGACGTTATTTTCTTTCTTTTTGCCGCGGTACAGCTCGATTAAGCCTTTTTCCAGACCAGTTCCGAGCGCCTTCGTGACTGTGAGGCCGCTAACGCCGATTTCTGCGAGCGCTTTTTGGAATTCGTAAAAACGATTTGGACGTGTAATAATTTCGATTTTTGTTAAGTTTGACAATAGAACCACCCCTTAATCATGATAGGCTTTTTCGCGCGTGAAGCGTTAAATCAAGCCCTTTGTATTCTTGATCTTCATCCACTCTGATTGGTAGGAATATTTTGATAACATAGATAATGATGATGGTAGCAATCGCAACGAAAACGACCGTGGAACCGATAGCGATGAGTTGTTTACCAAGCAGACCTGCATTTCCGTAAAAAAGACCGTCTGCGCCGAGTTTGTTAATTTTTGTAGTAGCGAAAAGGCCTGTCGCAATGCCGCCCCAAATTCCGCCGATACCGTGCAAACCGAAAGCATCAAGTGCATCATCGTATTTCAACTTGCCTTTTAACCAGAACACCGCCCAGAAACAAATCGCGCCGCCGAGGAAACCGATCAGTAAAGCACTGCCAACCGTGACGAACCCAGCTGCGGGCGTAATCGAGACAAGGCCTGCAATCGCGCCGGAAATCGTGCCGAGCATCGTCGGCTTTTTGTTAATCAGCCATTCGACAGCGACCCAACCGATAATCCCGGCAGCAGCGGCCGAATTGGTGTTGACAAACGCTGCCATTGCGACATTATCGATTGTTAGCGCGCTACCAACATTGAATCCATACCAACCGAACCAGACTAATATACCACCAATTAAAGCGAGTGGCAAATTATGTGGGGAGGAATTCTCTGCTTCCTTACGACGCCCAAGCACAATCGCAAGCACGAGCCCTGTAATACCAGAACTAATATGAACCACATTCCCGCCAGCAAAATCAAGCGCGCCGAGTTCACGTAACCAACCGCCATCAGCCCAAACCCAGTGAGCAACAGGAGAATAAACAAGCAATGACCATAAAATAATGAAAATTAAGTATGCCGCAAAATTCATCCGTTCCGCAAAAGCGCCAGAAATGATAGCTACTGTCAAAATAGCAAATGTCATTTGGAACATCATGAATAAAGTGTGTGGAATCGCATCGGAGTATGTCGCATTAGCATCGAAACCAACGCTATGCAGGAATGTCCAATCAAAACTTCCGATAAAAGCATTACCTGGTGCAAAAGCGAGGGAATATCCAACGAATACCCATAGAATAGAGATAATTGCCATCGAGCTAAAGCTATACATCGCAGTGCTTAGTACGTTTTTACGACGAACCATCCCACCATAGAATAAAGCAATCCCCGGTGTCATCAGCCAAACTAACAAGGTACAAAAAAACATAAATACTGCTTCCATGTGACACTCTCCTTTTTGTTAGATAATCTAACATTTGTTTTTTGTTTATGTGATAATAATACTGCAAACTGAAAATAAAGCAAGTTATTTTAACTGAAAATTTAAATTTTGTTAGATTATCTAACAAATAGCGCTTTCTTCTCTGGCGTTTGGAGTTTTACTTGCAATATTCTTTTTATTTGAAGTTAATTTTTTGCGAGAAAATAGGTGACATGGGGTGTAAAAGAGGCTTGCTAAAAAGGGCAAACTAAAAGACTCTTCACGTCAAAATGTGAGGAGCCTTCCGGATTTTAAATATAAAACATATAGCCATCTAATAGCGGATCATCGCCGTGGCTCGCTAAATCTTCCAATGTCGTGCTATCTAAAACTTCTTTGACGGCATTACGAATCCGGAGCCAGAGTTCGCGCTGAGCTGCTTCTTCATCTTCAATGCTTTCGACCAGTACAATAGGGCCTTCCAACGTGCGGATGATGTCGCCGGCTGTTATTTTTGCGGGTTCGTCGCCTAGAATATAGCCACCATGTGCGCCGCGGATGCTTTTTACGATACCAGCGTTACGAAGCGGGCCGATTAATTGTTCTAAGTAGTGTTCGGATAAGCCTTTTTTCTCAGCGATGGAACGTAATGAAATGGGACCTTGTCCGAAGCATCGCGTTAATTCGAGTACAATAGTTAAGCCATAGCGGCCTTTTGTTGTGATTTTCATAATAACCTCCAAATAGTGTCGCGATTTTCTGGTACAATGAAGAAGAATCGCTTATGTATGATCAGCAAATTGCGATATCAGGATAATTATATAGTATATAGCGCCAAGAAGCTAATGAAATAGATAATTTTTATAACAGAACATACGCTCTTATGGTATAATTACGAAGAGATGATTAGAGGGGGAGAGATATGGCTATTCAACCGCTTGCTTACCGAATGAGGCCGAAGTCGCTAGACGATATCGTTGGACAGACGCACCTTGTTGGTAAGGATAAAGTGATTTATCGGATGGTAAAGGCAAAACAATTGTCTTCCATGATTTTATATGGACCGCCTGGCATTGGGAAAACCTCGATTGCGAGCGCGATTGCAGGTAGTACGAAATATGCTTTCCGGATGTTGAACGCGGTGACAAACAATAAGAAGGATTTAGAGATTGTGGCGGCAGAGGCAAAAATGAGCGGAACGGTGATCTTGCTTTTGGACGAGGTACATCGTTTAGATAAGCCAAAACAAGATTTTCTGTTGCCGCATTTAGAGAGTGGCCAGATTATTTTGATTGGGGCAACGACGAGTAATCCGTACATTGCGATTAACCCGGCGATCAGGAGTAGAACGCAAATTTTTGAATTGAAGCCACTCTCGGTTGAAGATATTGAGACGACGATGGATCGGGCGCTTGCAGATTCAGAGCGTGGGCTTGGGACATACGACGTTGTGCTGGATTCGGATGCGAAGACGCACTTGGCGACGGCGAGTAACGGCGATGTTCGGAGTGCGCTGAATGCATTGGAGTTGGCGGTGATTTCTTCGGAACCTGATGATGGAAAAGTCCACGTGACGTTAGAAGTCGCAGAGGAATGCTTACAGCGGAAGAGTTTAGCGCATGATAAAGATGGCGATGCGCATTACGACGTTTTGAGCGCGTTTCAGAAATCGGTGCGAGGCAGTGACGTGAACGCGGCGCTCCATTACATGGGCAGGCTGATTGAGGCGGGCGATTTGGTGAGTATAAGCAGGCGTATGCTCGTGATGGCGTATGAAGATGTTGGGCTTGCAAATCCACAGGCTGCGACACACACGTTATCCGCGATTCAAACTGCTGAAAAAATTGGATTTCCAGAAGCGCGTATTCCCTTGGCAAATGCGGTTATTGAGCTCTGCTTGTCACCGAAATCCAACTCTGCTATCATGGCGATTGATAGTGCGCTAGCAGACATTCGAGCCGGAAAAAGTGGCGAAGTTCCAGATCATTTACGTGATGGGCATTATTCCGGAGCGAAAGAACTCGGTCGAGCGCTAGATTATAAATACCCACATAGTTATGAAAATGCGTGGGTGGATCAGCAGTATTTGCCGGATCGTTTGTTGAAAGCGAAGTACTATGAACCGAAGTTGACATCGAAGTATGAGCAGACAATTGCTGGGGTTTATGAGAAGATTAATCAGAATAAGAAATAAAAATGAAGTATAGTTCTTTTTAGGGCTATACTTTTTGAGTTGTTATTGACTCCTAGTTAAATATTTGTTAATGTAAAATTATATACAAATTCAAGGAAAATGGAGGAATTTTTCGTGACTTTTAATCGATTAGATGTATTGGATGATGCATTAAAATGGGAGATAGGTACTATAAGTGCGGCGAGTGGCAGTTTAGTTTCCGCTACGAATCGAATACGTTCACAAATGATACTACTTGAGTCGGGTACGATCATAGATTTAATTAATTTTGAAAAGTTTCAAATGACGATTTTAATCTATGATATGGAAGGGCAGTATATAAATACTACAGGTTGGATAAGAGAACGCTACCAGGCTGAATCCACTAGATATTATGCTATTGTTCTTGCAAACACGAACAATTCTAGCTTAGTAGGCCTAGTCAACGATGTATCTGCTCAGCTACAATTAGTAACTCCAGACAAACTAGAGCTATCTATTTGTGAATCAAGACTAGATGCGCAAAAAAAAACTAGGCTTTATAATGAATTCTAGTAATAATTTTTTTAATAGTTATAATATGACGCAAGGTATATTACGAGTTCCTTTGGATAGCTTCGGACTAGGGACCATAGAGAAGGATGAAAAATTTATTACTTCGCTAGACTTTATTTCTACGAAAGAAGGAGAAAACTGGAACAGTAGTTCTAGCGCAAGTATAATTTTCTATGATGAAAGTTATGTTCCAGCAGTTGGGTTAACAAATGCGGCTGGAACAGTTGTAGTTCCAAAGGGTTGCAGCTACATTAGGATTAGTATTCCTGTAATCGAAGTAACGCGGTATACATTTTTTCGTATAGAAGAGTTAAAACAAGCTTACATTCCTTTTCGTTATGAGCTTTGTAATGTAGATATTCCTAATAAGTATGTTACTGAAAAATTAGAATGGACGGATGGAACAATTTTATCAGCCAACGGATTAGAGAGTACTTCAGAGAGTAGAATACGTAGTAGATTTTGGTATTTGAAAGCGGGAACGGTTATATACATAGGGGATGACGAGTATTCTCAATTAACAGTTATCGAATATGACTCTAACATGTCATTCCGTAAGTCCAGCGGTTGGCGCACAGCTTTTGTTATTGAAACAAGCAATTATCATCGGATTGTCTTGTCTAAAAATAATAATATGAAATTGATGAATGATGAAAAAGAAAAACTTATGAAAGAGTTGCGAATTATCGAAAGAAATGATCTAGCAGACTATGCAATGAGTGTAGGGAATGGTAACTTGGATGGAAGTGGCGAATTATTTAATTTCCAGGTTAATTTTTCAAGTGGTAATTATGGTAGTTCTCATTGTTTTGTTGAAGATGAATTATGGTGTTTTTCGGCTTCAAATGACACGAATACTAGTTGGGCAGATGTACAGCGATTTAAAATAGATTTTACAAGTAAAAGTGCATATTCAGTAGGTCACTTTTTTTCATAATTTTGGACATATGAATTCTGTGGAATATAGTCCGTATTCTCGGGCGCTAATTTTTGGGAACGGCAGCGGCAGTTATGCGCTAGAGCCTAAGATTCACATTATTTCAAATGTTAGTCAATATAGGAATCAGGAGTATGTTGATATATCAGAAGTTGCGCTTACAATTGATTGTGGAGGTTATAACTGGGGTAAGAAACTAAATGTTGTTTGGGGTGATGGGAATCTTGGTAGAGGTGATATCGCATTCTGTATATTAGACGATAATAAACAAATTAAAAAAATTCAACTTGGTAAAGGTACTAATGATTTGGGCATGGGGCAGTATAAACAGGGGAAAGCAGATGTCGATTTTAATGGCTCATTTTGTATTATTCAAGAGTGGTTTCAAGAAGATGGAGATGAAGTAAATCAAGATTCTTGCTACTACAATAATCATCTGTATCTTGCGTTAGGGCATAACGGTTTGTGGTATTCTAAGAATGCGCTTACGAAAGATTCTCAAATAAGAAAAACGTATTTTTATGAGAAGTTCTACGGATCTGATGGTAAGGAGATGTTGTCGGCTATGGAGGGGATAACAATAACGGAGAAGTATGTCGTCTTAGGTTGTACTAGAGGGAAGCATTATATTCATGTTTATTCAAGATAGGATTTCAGCAAGAAAAAAAACATAAAGGTAGGGTGAGATGATGGCTTTGAAAAGATTACATTGGATTGATAACTTACGAGGTTTTGGGATGATTTTGGTTGTGTGGGGTCATATGAATATACCAATTGCGTTGGAAACGATAATATACTCATTTCATATGCCACTATTTTTCTTTATATCGGGATATCTATACAAGAAAAATAACAATTCTTTTAAGGAGGTCGTCAAGAAAAAAGCAACAGTGTTATTAATTCCTTACTTTTTTTTTCGCGACACTGTCTTTGCCTTTTGGCATTGCCCTCTCGATAATTCGCGGCGAGTCATGGCCATTACTTGAGTCGGTAGTTGATTATTTTTATTTAGATGGATTGGTGGGGTGGAACTCACCGTTATGGTTTTTAATTGTATTATTTTTAATTGAAATTATTTATTTTTTAGTTGATAGAATAAAAGGACATAATTCTTTTTATATTGCGCTGTGCTTTGTGATTGGGTATGCTTTTTCCAATGCAGGAGGAGTTTTTCCGCTAGGGATCAATATTGTTTTTTTATGGGCTGGTATTTTACTATGTAGGGCAGCTTCTTAAGGACAATAAGATATTTGAATGGTGTTTTTCGAGTAATTTTAAAGTAACGTCGATGCTTCTATTATGTATAGGGTTAAATATTATTTTCGGTTTCATTCTGAATAGCCGCGTTAGTGTCTATAGTAACCAGCTAGGTAATTATTTATGGTTTTATATTGCAGCTATCTCTGGTTGTCTTGCACTGTTTATTATTTTTAAAGGATCTCCTAGTTACCGAATGCTAATGTTTATAGGGGTGAACTCTATCGTTGTCATGTCAACGCATTATTTCTTTGTTTACGGATTTGATATAGTAGATACATTTGTTGCGAGGGGGCTTTTAACAATAGAGCGTTCACTATGGATTTCTGTGGTGGAAACAGCTTTTGTATTTTTGTGTTCTGTACCTTTGTGTTATTTCTTCAACAAATATTTACCAATGGCAGTGGGTAAAAAGAACACAAAGAAAATTTCATAAAATATATCAGGTTAGCTTTATTTATCCATTCTTGTGTAAAATAGTTACGAATTTCGACACATTTAAGTGTTCCAAATTGAAATATCCATTTTTTTGTGGTATTCTTAGGTCAATAAAGAAACCCTAATGTATTCGTTATGGTACCTATATTATTGAACCGAACAATTTGATCTACCTAGGGAGCCCAAGTTCGGGCGCAGCGCACATGCCTTTTCACGAGGACTTGTAAACCGTCAGACAGAGCACCCACCTGCTGTTAATAGCGGGTTCAAACAATGGTATTAAAGACGGTACGATTGGGGTTTCTTTATTATTAAAAATAAGATTCGAGCGCTTCATTTGTGAACGTGATTTTGACGTTTCGCTGAATGGGGTGCTTTTTGTTGAGCGCGTAGGAAAGCGTAATTTGCTTTCCTACGCGCTCAATATGCATGCGAACGTAGTGAGCAGGTAATCCACCAGGTGCTTTTTAAACACAAAACTCGGAATGAACTCAAAACAAGTATAACCCACCTGCACACTCCGGAATACAGTAGAGTACAGATAAGCAGCGAAACTAAACGCGCTTTAATCCAAAATCATCTTGGTTCTTTGCTTTCGGCGCAGTTTCTTGCTAAAATAGGGTAGGTTATAAAAACATTTTTTTAAAGGCTGATTGCTAGTTTTTAATATAGAAAGAAGCGATTTTATGATGGAACGTGTGTATTTGGATCATGCTGCAACTAGTCCGATTCATCCAGAGGTTGTGCAGGCGATGTTGGCTAGTTTTACGAATAATTATGGAAATCCTTCTAGTATTCATTATGCTGGGAGAGAGGCTCGGAAGGCGCTTGATGAGGCGCGTGCTATTGTGGCGCGGAGTATCGGGGCGGATGAGCGTGAGATTGTGTTTACGAGTGGTGGCACGGAGGGTGATAATGTTGCGCTAATTGGGGCGGCCTACGCGAATCGTGCGCACGGAAAACATATTATTACAACGGCGATCGAGCATCCGGCGGTTTTGGAGACGTGCCGGTTTCTGGAAACGCGAGGTTTTGATGTGACGTATTTGCCAGTGGGTCAGACGGGCGCTATTTCACTCGAAGATTTTGACGCGGCGCTTACGGACGAGACGATTTTGGTTTCGATTATGTATGGGAATAACGAGATTGGCTCGGTGCAACCGATTCGGGCGATTGGCGAGCGGTTGGCGGAGCATCAAGCGTTGTTTCATACGGATGCGGTGCAGGCTTTTGGGATGTTCGAAATGGATGTCGCGGAGCTGGGTGTGGATATGTTGACGGTGACAGCGCATAAGATTAATGGACCGCGTGGGATTGGCTTTTTGTATGTGAAAAATGGGACGAAGTTGGAGTATCCTTTTCATGGCGGGGAGCAGGAGCGTAAGCGTCGGGCTGGTACGGAGAATTTGCCAGGGATTTGTGGTATGGCGGAAGCGGTGCGGATTTCTTTGGAGTCGCGAAAACAGAAACGCTCGGATTTTACGGAGTATAAGCAGGTTTTCGTGGATACTTTTGCGGAGAGTGAAATTCTTTTTGAGGTGAATGGTTCGCTTGAAAAGGGATTGCCGCATATTTTGAATGTTCGCTTTCCGGGTGTGTCGGTGGAACAGTTATTGATGAATTTGGATATGGTGGGAATCGCGGTTTCTAGTGGTTCGGCTTGTACGGCTGGTACGGTGGATCCGTCGCATGTCTTGGTGGCGCTGTTTGGCGCGGATCACCCAGCGGTGCGCGAATCGATTCGGATTAGTTTTGGCCTTGGTAATTCTTACGAGGAGATCGAGAATGCGGCAAGCGAGATTGTAAAAGTGGTACAGCGACTTTGTAAGTGAAGGTGAGGAGTAGTTAAAATGGATAATAGTAAGACGCGGGTAGTTGTTGGTATGTCTGGCGGCGTGGACTCGTCGGTAACGGCTTATTTGCTAAAAGAGCAGGGCTATGATGTTATCGGAATCTTTATGAAAAATTGGGATGATACGGATGAGTTTGGTATGTGCACGGCGACGGAGGATTATGAGGATGTTATTCGTGTGGCAAATCAGATCGGGATTCCGTACTATGCTGTTAATTTTGAAAAGGAATATTGGGACAAGGTGTTCACGTATTTCTTGGATGAGTATAAATTGGGTCGGACGCCGAATCCGGATGTAATGTGTAATAAGGAAATTAAATTTAAGGCGTTTTTGGAGCATGCGGAAAGTTTGGGTGCTGATTTTGTGGCGACTGGGCATTATGCGCGTGTGGAGACGCTAGATAACGAGGTCAAAATGTTGCGTGGTGTGGATCGGAATAAGGATCAGACGTACTTTTTGAACCAATTATCGCAAGCTCAAATTCAGAAGGTGATGTTCCCGCTTGGTGGGATGGAAAAACCGGAAGTGCGTCGGA
Source organism: Listeria cornellensis FSL F6-0969 (assembly GCF_000525855.1). Lineage (GTDB taxonomy): Bacteria > Bacillota > Bacilli > Lactobacillales > Listeriaceae > Listeria_A > Listeria_A cornellensis. The sequence goes on along the minus strand of NZ_AODE01000019.1, from coordinate 23,343 downwards.
TTGCGGAAGAAGCTGGGCTAGCGACGGCGGGCAAGAAGGATAGCACGGGGATTTGTTTTATCGGAGAACGTAATTTCAAGCAATTTTTGAGTGAGTATTTGCCGGCGCAACCTGGTGATATGAAGACGCTGGATGGCAAAGTGATGGGCAAACATGATGGTTTGATGTACCATACGATTGGGCAGCGTCATGGCTTAGGCATTGGTGGCGACGGTGATCCGTGGTTTGTTGTTGGGAAGGATTTGGCGAATAATGTCTTGTTCGTGGAGCAAGGTTTCCATCATGATAGTCTCTATTCGGATTCGCTCGTGGCAACGGATATGAGTTTTGTATCGGATCGTCCTGTTGAAGCCGTTTTCCACTGTACGGCAAAATTCCGTTACCGCCAAGAAGACGTTGGTGTGACGGTGCATTTGTTGGATGGAAATAAGGCGCATGTGGTGTTTGATGAGCCAGCTCGTGCGGTGACGCCAGGCCAAGCGCTCGTTCTCTATGATGGGGATGTGTGCTTAGGTGGCGGAACCATTGATGAGATTTATAAGCAAGATGCGCAATTACAATATGTAGGATAAATCACTGAAAAAGAGTTTGGGAGGGGATGATTTCCTGAACTCTTTTTTGATAAACGATGAAAAGAGGATTCGTATGAAAAAGACGTTATGGATCGTGTTGGCCGTGCTAGTTTTGATTATTGGGGGCGCTTATTTTTATCTTAATACGTCACCGAGTCAGTTTGCAGAAGAAGCTGGGAATTCGACGAAAAAAGTAGATGTCGTGGATGATAGTGGTTTTTTGATGTTCACGCCGATGAATCAAGATGTGAAGGAAAGCGTGATTTTCTATCCAGGTGCTTTTATTGATGCGCTAAGTTATGCTCCGATGGCGAAAGGGCTTGCGAATGCGGGTTATAAAGTGTATATTGCGAATATGCCACTTGACTTGGCTGTTTTTGGGCAGAATAAGGCGGCGGATATTATCGATAGTCATGAGGATGAGCATTTTGTGGTCGGTGGGCATTCGCTCGGTGGTGCGATGGCGGCGCGGTTTGCTCATGAAAATATGGACGATTTGGATGGTATTTTCTTTTTAGCGAGTTATGCGGATGAGAAGGGAACGCTTGCAAAAGCTCCATTTTCGGCGCTGTCGATTACGGCAACAAAGGATGGCGTGCTAAACTGGGATACATATGAAAAGAATAAGAAATACTTGCCGGAAAACACGACTTTTGTGTCGATTAAAGGCGGGAATCATGCACAATTCGGGGCTTACGGAAAGCAAAATGGCGATAAGGAAGCCACGATTAGTGTGGAAGAACAGACAAAAGAAACGGTGACAGCGCTGAAAACTTGGCTTGCTGTTGCGGTAAAATAGGAGGAAAAAGCATGATGGATAAAAATGCACAGGGTATTGAAGCGATGCAAAAAAATGATTTAGAGACAGCGGTACGTCTTTTTACGGAGGTTATTGAAGAGCATCCGAATGATCCGGTGGGCTTTATTAATTTCGGAAATGTGTTGCTTTCGATGGATGATTTTGAACGGGCAGAGCGCTTTTTTGAGCGGGGAATTGAGCTGGATAGTAAGGCTTCGGCGGCGTATTATAGTTTAGGAAATCTGTATTACGTGTTGGAGCGCTATCAGGATGCAGCGAAGCAATTTGAACAGGCGATTGCCAATGGGCTTGATTCGGCGGATGTTTATTTCATGATTGGGATGAGCTTTGCGCAGATGGATGAGAATTTACTCGCTATTCCGTACTTGCTTCGTTCAGTGGAATTGGCGCCGGATGATGTGGAGGCGGCGTTCCAATATGGAATCGCGCTCGCAAAATCGGATATGTTTGAAGAGGCAATCGGGGCGCTTGAACGAGTGCTCGTGTTGAAACCGGATGATGCAGATGCGTTTTACAATATTGGCGCGGCGTATTTGGCTTGGCAAGGTGATTTAGTGATTGGAAAAATGTATTTTGAAAAGGCTGTGGCGAGTGATGAGAATCATGAGTTGGCAGCGAATGCGCTGGCGGCGATTCAAGATTTAGAAGCGAGTGGCGAGTAAGAAACGACATAAATGACGAGGAGGTGGGAAAATGGACACGCAAGAAACGTTGGGATTGCTTGGTGAGAACGAGGAATTGTACATGAAGGGAACCGTGATGTCGACGATCTTTCATAACAGTGAGAACTTGTTTTCTGTTGCGCGGATTCAGGTGCAAGATACGAATACGACGTGGGACGAGAAGGATATTGTTGTGACGGGCTTTTTTCCTGCCCTTCATGAGCAAGAGGTGTACATATTTCACGGGAAATTGATGGATCATGCGAAGTTTGGACAGCAGTTTAAGGCGGATCGGTTCAAAAAAGAGATGCCGCAAACAAAGCAGGGTTTGGTGCAGTATTTATCTGGGGAACTTTTTAAGGGCATCGGGAAAAAGACGGCGGAACGTGTGGTGGATACGCTAGGTGAGGACGCGATTAGTCGGATTTTGTCGGACCCATCATTGCTTCAAGAGGTGCCTCGTTTGCCGCTTGCGACGGCGGAAAGTTTGCTGGAATCGCTGCGTGAGAATCAAGGTTTGGAACATATTATGGTGAGTTTGAATGAGTATGGATTTGGTCCGCAACTCTCGATGAAAATTTTTCAGGCGTATAAGCAGGATACGTTGCATGTGCTGGAAAATAATCCTTATAAGCTGATTGAAGATGTGAAGGGGATTGGGTTTAATCGTGCGGATGAGCTGGGACGCAAGCTTGGTCTTGGCGGGAATCATTATTCGCGGTTGCAGGCGGCGATTTTGTACATGTTGGAGCAGGAGTCGTTGCAGCAGGGAAATGTGTTTATGGAGCGGGAAGTGTTGCTGGAGACGGTGACACAGCTGCTTGAGAATAGTGAGCCGGTTCGGATTGAGCAGGAGCAGTTGACGAAGCAGTTGTTGGCGCTGGAGGAAGATCAGAAAGTGATGACGGAGAACACGAGGGTGTATGTACCATCGCTTTATTTTGCGGAGGCAGGATTTGCAGCGCACGTGAAACGGATGATGCGACAAAAGGAATACGAGGAATTGTTTCCAAAATCGGAGTTCTATATCGCGCTGGGTGAATTAGAGGATCGGATCGGTGTTTCTTACGGAGAAACGCAGAAGGTGGCGCTTGAAAAGGCGTTGATGTCGCCGATGCTGATTTTGACTGGTGGACCGGGTACGGGGAAAACGACGGTTATTAAGGGAATCGTGGAGCTTTACGCGGAATTGAATGGTGTGAATTTGGACCCGATGTCGTATAAGGATGGGCAGAAATTGCCGATTTTGTTGGCGGCTCCGACGGGACGTGCGGCGAAACGGATGACGGAATCGACGGGATTGCCTGCGATGACGATTCACCGATTGTTGGGAATGAATGGGCAGGAGCAGTTGGACGATGATAATGAGCGTTCGATTGAAGGGAAATTGTTGATTATTGATGAGATGTCGATGGTTGATATTTGGCTCGCAAATCAGCTTTTTCGGGCTTTGCCAGCGCACATGCAAGTGATTTTAGTGGGAGATCAGGATCAGTTGCCGTCTGTTGGACCGGGCCAAGTTTTGAAGGATATGTTGCGGTCGAATGAGATTCCAACGGTGGAGTTGACGGATATTTATCGGCAGGAAGACGGATCATCGATTATTGAGTTGGCGCATGATATTCGGCAAGGATTTTTACCAGCGACGTTCACGAAAAATAGTACGGATCGGTCGTTTTTCCATTGTACGGTGAACCAGATTGCGGAAGTCGTGGAGAAGGTCGTGGAAAACGCGAAGAAAAAAGGATTTCGCGCGAAGGATATCCAAGTGTTGGCGCCGATGTATCGTGGACCTGCGGGAATCGATGTTTTAAATCGCAAAATGCAGGAGATTTTTAATGCGAACCCGGATGGGAAGCGCAAAGAAGTGAAGTTTGGCGATATCGTTTTTCGAATTGGGGATCGGGTGTTGCAACTTGTGAATCAGCCGGAGAAAAACGTTTTTAATGGCGATTTTGGCGAGATTGTCTCGATTATTTATGCGAAGGAAAATACGGAGAAGCAGGATATGGTTGTGGTGCAGTTTGATCAGACGGAGGTCGAGTATTTTCGGCAGGAGTTTGGCCAGTTGACACACGCGTATTGTTGTTCGATTCATAAGGCGCAGGGCAGTGAGTTTCCGATTGTGATCATGCCAGTGGTCCGGAGTTATTACCGGATGTTGCGGCGCGATATTTTGTATACGGCGGTGACTCGGAGCAAGCAGTTTCTGATTATTTGCGGGGAAGAGGACGCGTTTCGGATGGGTGTCGAGCGGATTGATGAGGAGAAGCGGAATACGACGCTTTATGAACGGTTGCTGAGTGAGGAAGAAATGCTGGCGACGGTGAGTAATCGGAAGTTGTTAACGGAGGAGAATTGGATGCATATTAATCCGATGATTGGGATGGATGATATTACGCCGTATCAATTTATGCGGGGATAATTGGATATGCGTAGTAAATCGGCGACAAGCGTTCGCATTCCTCAAGTTTGGCGGACTTCCGGTTCTCATGTACAGTCGTACACTCCGCTTCCGGCTTCCACCAAACTTGAGGAATACAAACGCTTTCGCTCGATTTGTGTGAAGCCGAGTTTACGTCTTACCTGTTGGAAGGGGCATGAAAATGGAGATTCAGAAATTGGAAAGTGAGGGCATTGCTCGGGTTAGAAGTGATGAGGTTATAATAAAAGATACGGCGTCGATGTTGGACTTTGTGATGAGTGTGCAATATGAAACGGCGTATCATAAAATTATCGTTGATAAAGTCGCTGTTTTAGAGGAGTTTTTCGATCTCAAAACAGGATTACTAGGCGATGCTTTTCAAAAATTAGTGACATATCAGCTGAGAATGGCGATAGTTGGTGATTTTTCGATGTATAGTGAGAATTTTAAGGATTATATGTATGAGAGTAATAAGGGGAGTCAAGTTTATTTTGTTGCTACCGAGGAAGAAGCGGTTGATAAATTGAAATGAGAAATAGTGAAATTACGTCTTGCCTGAAAAATAGGTGAGGCGTTTTTTTTATGGAGAAAATTTTGGTTTATCGCATTAAAATATGTCTAAAAGTTTATAATTTAATCTTGAAATTAACATTATGACCTCCCAAAATGTAGTTATTTATCATGTAAAATTGTATGTGGAAGGAGGCTTTTAATATGAGGATTAATAATAAATCGCAAACATATCAAGAAATAAGATTATGGATTTGGGCAGTTGCTATCGTTTTTTTTTGTTATTTACTTTTTAATCACTCATGCAAAACCATTACTTATTCCAATAGGATTTGGAATAGTTTTGTGATCTAGAGATATGTTTTTTTATTGGAAAAGTAAACATTGATATAAAAAATTATAGTCAGGAGCATTATTGAAATGAAAAAGTGGCTGAAGATGCGATTTCTTAAAAGGTTGGCATTTTTTTTATGGCTTTAAATATGATTTCGTGGATGTAGGAAACAAGACTAGGTTGAGTATAAACGAAAAAAAGGAATTTGACTAATAAATATTAATAGGCTGGTTGAGAATGTAGTTATTATCTCAATCAGCCTATTTGCTTTTTTATTTGTCACCGTCATTATCCGCAAAAAATGGCAATTTAATCGTAAATGTAGTTCCTTCACCAGCCATGCTATGCACGCTGACCTCACCATCATGATAGCTAATCAACTGCTTCACAATCGACAGCCCAATGCCGGATTCGCCGAACTTTGTGCTCGTCCGTGACATATCGGCTTTGTAGAAGCGATCCCAAATCTGCTCGACTTCGGATTCATCCATGCCAATTCCAGTATCGCTAATCTCGAAAATCGTTTCTTTATATTCCTGCCTCGCCGAAAGGGTAATCGTGCCGTTTTCGGTAAACTGGATGCTGTTTTTCACGATATTGATGAAAACTTGCATCAATCGGTCGTAGTCTGCAAAAATTTGAACGGATTCTCGCGTATCAACAATAATCCTATCGCCTTTATCTTCCGCGGTTAGTTGCAGTTGATCCTTGATAATATCTAAAAATTCATGTGCGGCGAAAGTCGTTTTATGCAGCTGAATCTGATTCGAACGAATACGCTCATAATCGAGATTCTCATTCACAAGCCTTGCCAAGCGCCGTGCCTCGGTATCAATCAACGCAATACAGCGATCTGTCTCGCTTTTTGGAATAATATCGTTGACTAAACCTTCTGTCAAACCGCTAATCGTCGTGAGTGGCGTCCGCATTTCATGGGAAACATCGGCGATAAACTGGCGGCGGCGCTTTTCTTGGCGCTCAATCTCAATCGCGGATTCTTCCAGCGTCTGCGTCATCTTGTTAAAATCACCGGCCAGCGCGCCAATCTCATCGATTGAACTTTCCTTCAAACGCACACTATAATTGCCCTTAATGACTTCTTTCGTCGCCGAACTTAGCTTGCGGAAGCGGTTCACTTGTAGTTTTGCAATAATCGCGCTCAAAATCAGGGCGATCGTAATCGAAATGAGAATCGTGTAGAAAACGTACCAATTAATTTTGCCGATGACTTTCTCGGTGCCACTAATTGGTGAGGTGAGCATGATTCCACCGGCAAATTCGCCATTTTTTTCAATCGGAATACTCACGCGCGTCAATTGGTCAGTAAAGCGCGTATCCACCAATGTCGAAACTGTCTTGCCTTCCTGCAACTCCTTCCATTCGTCCGTTTTTAAATGGAAATCGGGGGGAAGCGGGCGATGCGTTTGCGGATATATAATCGCAGCTGTGTCATCGAAAATCACGTAATGGATATTCTTCACGCCTAAAATCTGCTGATACGTCTGCAAAACAGGATTTCCAGTTTCATGGCTAGACATGTTTTGCACATCTTTCGAAATTTCTTCCCCATACGCCGTCAAATCAGAAACTTGCGCTTCATACAAATAATCCTTCATAAAATGCGAAATCAGCAACCCAATCATCAAACAGGCGATAAACAAAATAATAAACTGTGTCAAAAAAAGCTGATAAAAGTATTTAAATTTCATACGTATCATTCCGTTTCATCGAATTTATAGCCGACGCCCCATATGGTATGAAGAAACGGGTGGTCTTCGGTCGCGATTTTCTGCCGCAATCGTTTGATATGCACGTCCACCGTACGCTCATCTCCATAAAATTGGTAACCCCAAACCTGTTCTAATAACTGTTCTCGCGAAAAAACCTGGCGTGGATGCTGCATCAAGAAGTATAACAAATCAAATTCCTTCGGCGTCAAAGCCTCGAGTAACCGCCCCTCAAAATACATTTCCCTAGTTTTTTTACTAATTTTGAAATATTTCGTTTCTAAAATATCGTCGTCCGCAGGTTTTGTCGCATCAGCGTTTTGCCCTTTGCGACGTGTCACAGCCTTGATCCGCGCCATCAACGTGAGTGGACTAAACGGCTTCGTCACATAATCGTCCGCACCAATTTCAAGTCCCAGAACCTGATCTGACTCCGATTCCTTCGCCGTCAAAATAATAATTGGCACATCGCTCGTCTCACGAATTTTATGGCAAATCGTCATGCCATCCATTCCCGGCAACATCAAATCGATAATCACGATATCCCAATCTTCCTTACCAAATGTCTCAAAACCTTCCAAACCATCATGCACAAACGTGGCGTCTATCTTTTCCTTCATAAAAAACATCTCAATCATCGTACAAACACTGACGTTATCTTCTATCATTAATAATTTCATCGTTTTTGCCTCTCTCTCATTAAAGCTCTCCCTTAAAATTAGACTATATTCATAACAAAATCAAGTTAAATAATGTTTTTAGCAAAAGTTTAAAATACCGCACACAGTTTGTTCACAACTTTTTCATAACTTAAGGCTAATCTATAGAAAGAGCAAGACGAAATGGAGGAAACGATATGAATTTTATCAAACGAGCATTACTGAGCATGAAAGCAAGAAAAGGAAGAACCATTTTGCAATTATTTATTTTTACAATCGTGTGCGTACTTATTCTTTCCGGATTCACCATCCAATCCGCGGCAAATAAAGCAAGCGAGCTAGCAAGACAAGAACTAGGTGGGGACGTGACCTTAAGCGTTGACCGCGAAAAACAAATGAAGTCGCAGCAAACAGAATCTTCATCATCAAGCAGTAGCACGACTAGCAGTAAACCAAAAATGTTTGAATCTACACCAGTATCCGTGGCAGCAGCGAAGAAGCTAGCCACACTTGATCACGTATCAGGTTACAATCTCTATTCAAACACCCAAGCATTAGCATCCGGTTTTGATCCAATTAAATCATCGAGCGATACATCACAATCAGATGATTCCACATCAACAACGACAACAGGCGATAAAGCACCAGCAGATGATAGCAGCGACTCTAGCCGTCCGCAAATGGTTCAAGCAGACTTAACAGTTTCCGGCGTACTCGATTCCGCGACAGCAACGACATTCAAAGCAGGTACTGACAAACTCGTATCTGGGAAAGCCATTACAGCAAGCGACGTCGGTAAAAACGTTGTCATGATCGAAAAAACATTAGCAGAAGCCAATGACCTTAAAGTTGGGGACAAAATTAAAATCCAATCCAGCGACGAAGCTACAACTGTAGAATTAACAATCAAAGGTATTTATAAAACAAGCGATTCAGGAAGTGACGCAGCAGCGAATTTCTCATTCTTAAATCCTTATAACACAATTTACGTACCATATACAGTTGCCAATACAATCAAAGGCAGCGATGCAAAAGACACAGTCGATTCCGCGGTTTACTTCATGGATGACGCAGAAAACATTACGGCTTTTGAAAAAGAAGCTAAAAAAGTAAGCGCGGTGGATTGGGATACATTCAAATTAGATGCCAATGACGCGACGTACCAACAAATGATCGGACCTATCAACAACGTAGCTTCGTTCTCGAAAAACGTTGTCTATATCGTAACCATTGCGGGAGCACTTATCTTGGCATTACTTGTTATGATGCAAATTCGCGAACGTAAATACGAAATGGGCGTGTTACTAGCCATCGGTGAAAAACGCTCCAAACTAATCGGCCAGTTCCTCGTGGAAATTTTAGTGGTGGCGGTGCTATCATTCGGAATTGCCGCGGTGAGCAGTCATTACGTAGCACAAGTCGTTGGAAACCAGCTACTAACCCAACAAAACGCAACAGCATCCGAATCGACATCCACAACGAGCAACCAAGGTGGGCCAGGCGGAAATGGCGGCGGACCAGGTCAAGGATTCGGTTCATCCCTAACATCCAACACAGCAGAAATCAAATCACTGGATATCCAAGTCAGCCTTGAAGATATGTTGAAAATGGGCGGTATCGGCGTTGGTATAGCCTTCATCTCCGTATTACTCCCATCCATCCTAATTTTACGTATGAATCCGAAAACAATCTTAACAAAACAAGAATAGGAGCGTGACCTTTATGACAAAAATTCTCGAATTCTCAGATGTAAGCTATTCCTACCACCAAAATGATAATCCAATTCTCGATAAAATAAACTACACCTTCGCGACTGGCGTTTTCTACACCGTCGTTGGCAGCTCGGGATCAGGAAAAACCACTTTCCTGTCCCTCGCTGGTGGTCTAGATTCACAAAAAGACGGCGATATTTTCTACAAAGGCCTGTCCTTGAAAAAAATAGGTCTCAACAAATATCGCAATCAATACGTTTCCATCGTGTTCCAAAGTTATAACCTACTGACTTACATGACAGCACTTCAAAACGTGACAACCGCAATGGAAATCACGCATGTAGATCAAAAAGACAAGCGCCAATTCGCACTCGACATGCTCGCAAAAGTCGGCATTGACGAAAAAATGGCACGCCAAAAAGTCCTCACATTAAGCGGAGGACAACAACAACGCGTATCGATCGCCCGCGCCCTATGTTGCGAAACCGAGTTAATCGTAGCAGATGAACCCACAGGAAATCTCGACGAACGCACGAGTAAAGAAGTCGTGACGCTATTCCAAGACTTGGCGCACAAAGAAGGGAAGTGCGTTGTCATGGTAACGCATGACCCAGAAATCGCGAAAGTTTCCGATGTGAAAATCACGATGAAAAACGGTAAGTTTGATGTAAAAGAGCAAATGGTAACAGTCTAAGGGTAGTAAATAAAATAAGCCCAATCAGATTCTTTCGTGAATCTGATTGGGCTTATTTTTAATCACAAAAATGTCAAAAATCTCTTATCCCAAAGCGACTCATGATGCGCCATAATCGTTTCCGCATCCATCAAATCACTATCCGCCGTCGTATGCAATCCGCGCACCATATAGCTGTCAAATCCCAATCCATGCGCAAATCGAACCGTCGTATCCACACAATATTCCGTCTGCGCGCCGCAAAACTCAATCTTCTCCACATCTAAACTAGCAAGAATCGCCGGCAATTCCGTCTTAAAAAACGAATTCGCATGCGTCTTATTCACATAAATATCATCATGTCGACAATCCAATTCCGGCATCAACGCCCACGCATCATTTCCAATCACCAATGCCTCATCCACATGCTGAACAAAAATCACCGGTTTCCCTGCATCCCGATACATCGCAATCCGCTGATTCACACCATCCAACACACGCTCCAAATTTGCTAACGGATAATCCACCGAATGCACCCCGTTTTGCAAATCAATCACAACCAAAACATCACTCACCATCATTCATCACACCCTTCGAAGTTTCATATTTCATCGGCAAACCCATCCGCTCCGCAATTACTAAAAAGAAATCCTTATCGATTTCAAAATGCCCATAACGCAAAGAAGAACGATACTTTTGCCACGCTTCTAGATGCGTTATAGCATGTAAAGGCACTTGTTTTGCATCAGGGAAAAAATCAATATCTTTACGATAGGGCACAAATGCCTCACTCATCGCAAATGGATAAATATCCGCGCCCTTCACACGCCCAATCGCAGTAAAACACTGGCACTTCGCGTCGCTATCAAGTTCCTGTTTCGGACTATAATAAATCAACCAATCCCCTGGTTTCATCCGTTTCAGCGGAGCTTCTTTCCCATGACACAACTGAGAAAATCCACCTTCCACGCCTAATTCGACATGGTCCAAAGAAGCCACACCAATCCAATATTTCGTCAATTTCATCATCTTCTCTCCCTATTTTTTATCATACACCCATTATAAAACGTATGGCTGTATAAAGTCCATTCAATAAAGTTTGACAATAAGCCACTATATCCTTTATAATTTCAAGTATCATACAACTAAAAATAAGTGTGAGTTTAAAGAAACACGCCCGTTTGCAAGAGAAATGTTCCTATGGCTGGAAGAACATAAACGAGACAGCGATTTCTGTGCTACCTCACATTACGACTATTTTTCGTCTTATCCCGCGTTAAGGATTCTAAAGAGGTAATGATCAAGTCTTATATCATTGCAAACAGGGTGGTACCGCGAACATATTCGTCCCTGTATTGCGAGATGATATGAGGCTTTTTGTTTTGTATTCATACTCGCGCTAACCAAAAAGGAGGAAATAAAATGAAACAACTAACAAGTGCTGAAGTAAGACAAATGTTCCTTGATTTTTTCCAGGAAAAAGGCCATAAAGTGGAGCCAAGTGCGCCGCTCGTGCCGATTAATGATGCATCTTTGCTATGGATTAATAGTGGTGTTGCGACATTGAAAAAATATTTCGACGGTAGCGTGATTCCGGACAACCCACGTATTACCAATGCACAAAAATCAATCCGCACAAACGATATCGAAAACGTTGGTAAAACAGCGCGCCATCACACATTTTTCGAAATGCTGGGTAATTTTTCAATAGGCGAATATTTTAAAGAAGAAGCGATTGTTTGGGCTTGGGAATTTTTGACGAGTCCGCAATGGATTGGCTTTGACCCTGATAAATTATACGTAACGGTTTATCCAGAAGACGAAGAAGCGAAGACGATTTGGAAGGAAAAAGTTGGCTTGACAGACGATCATATTGTGCCGATTGAGGACAATTTCTGGGATATCGGCGAAGGTCCAAGTGGTCCTGATAGCGAGATTTTTTTACGACCGTGGGGAGGCTTATGGCAACGATGCGACAGATCCAGAACTCTATCCAGGCGGCGAAAACGAGCGCTATTTGGAAATTTGGAACTTAGTATTCTCGCAATTCAATCACAACGCAGATGGCACCTACACACCACTTCCAAAGAAAAACATTGATACAGGGATGGGCTTGGAGCGGATGGTTTCGATCATTCAAGACGCGCCTACGAACTTCGAAACAGACCTATTCATGCCAATCATTCGCGAAGTAGAGGCGATTTCTGGTGAAAAATATGGTCAAGATCCAGCAACAGATACAGCATTCAAAGTTATCGCTGACCATGTGCGTACAGTAGCTTTTGCAATCGGTGATAGTGCCTTACCATCCAACGAAGGCCGCGGCTACGTGTTGCGTCGTTTGCTGCGCCGTGCCGTTCGTTACGCTAAAAACTTAAATATCAACGAGCCGTTCATGTATAAACTTGTGCCAGTAGTCGGCAAAATCATGAATAGCTACTATCCAGAAGTAGAAAAACAAACCGAATTCATTCAAAAAAATCGTGCGCACCGAAGAAGAGCGCTTCCATGAGACGCTAAATGAAGGTTTGGCGATTCTAGAAGAGATGATGGCGGCAGCAAAAGATTCTGGTCAAATGAACGGTGCCGATATTTTCAAATTATACGATACATTCGGATTCCCGGTGGAGCTGACCGAAGAATACGCGGAAGATAATGGTTTAACAGTCGATCACGCTGGCTTTGAAGCAGAAATGACGAAACAACGCGATCGTGCTCGTAATGCGCGCGCTGACGTTAAATCCATGAGCGTCCAAACCGAGCTTTTAACAAGCCTGACTGAAAAAAGTGCATTTTTAGGCTATGAAACAACGACTGTCGCAACTGAAGTTCTCTATATTATCAAATCCGGTGGCTTAGCAGAAAGCGCATCACGCGGCGATAAAGTCCAAGTGATTTTTAAAGAAACACCGTTCTACGCTGAAAGTGGCGGTCAAATCGCGGATCAAGGAACGATTAAGAAATCTGGTTTTAGCGCAGCAGTATTGAACGTCCAAAAAACACCAAACAAGCAAAACATCCATGAAGTGCGTATCGAAGAGGGTAGTCTAAACAAAGGCGATCACGTGACGCTTGAAGTAGACAAAGCTTCCCGCTACGGTGTCGTGAAAAATCACACAGCAACCCATTTACTACACCGCGCGTTAAAAGACGTACTGGGCGATCACGTCAACCAAGCCGGCTCGCTCGTAGAACCGAATCGCTTGCGTTTTGACTTCTCTCATTTTGGCCAAATTACAGACGCAGAATTGCAAAAAATGGAACACATCGTTAACCGCAAAATCTGGGAACAACTCGCAGTAGATATCAAAGAAATGCCAATCAAAGAAGCGAAAGAACTTGGCGCGATGGCTCTATTTGGCGAAAAATACGGCGATGTCGTACGCGTTGTCCGCATCGGTGATTACAGCATCGAACTTTGTGGAGGTCTGCACGTAGGCAACACCTCCGAAATTGGACTTTTCAACATCATTTCCGAAAGCGGCATTGGAGCAGGAACACGCCGTATTGAAGCAGTCACTGGCGAGTCCGCATACCGTTTCCTGAACCAACAAGAACACTACCTAAAAGAAACAGCGCACTTGCTTAAAACGACACCAAAAGAAGCACCACAAAAAGTAGAACAATTGCATCAAGAAATGCGCGAAATAAAACGCGAAAACGAATCTCTACTTTCAAAACTAGCAAATGCAGCAAGCGCAGATATTTTCAGCAATCCAGAAGATATTGGTGGCGTAGCAGTCATCGCGAAACAAGTAAACGCGAAAGACATGAATCAGTTACGCCAATATATGGACAACTGGAAAGAAACAAAAGCAAGCGGCATTTTAGTTCTTGGCGCAGCCCATGACGATAAAGTAAGCCTCATCTCAGCTGTCTCTGAAGACCTTATTAAAGAAGGGTACCACGCAGGTAAATTACTAAAAGAAATCGCGACACGTTGCGGTGGAAACGGTGGCGGACGCCCAGACACAGCCCAAGCAGGCGGAAAAGACCCAGAAAAACTAGCAGATGCACTTGCGTATGCAACAGAATGGGTTTCCCTTCAACAATAAATCGCTCAGTGAAGCGAGAAACGGTCACTTCCGTCGTTAAAAGCTCCGCTCCGGTGTAGACTTTTGTCTAGGAATTAATCATTTCTGGCTCCGCTAACGTTTACCGTTACAAGTCATGGTAGGATTAGACAACAAAAAACTTTAAACAATTGGTCTAGCATCTTCTTTGTTATTTTTCGCGACTTAGTGTAAAATGAAATGTGGACAATAGCGATAACAATGGGAAAGAGGTGCTGATCAAAATGGCTTCTGATAAAACAATGTTTTATAGTTTTGGCGACGATTCGATTGAAGAAGATGTCAAAATTCTGATGGAGAAAGTATATGTTGCCCTAGAAGAAAAAGGATATAACCCGATTAATCAGATTGTTGGTTATTTGCTCTCTGGTGATCCAGCTTATATTCCGCGCCATAACGATGCTCGTAATTTGATCCGCCGTCTAGAGCGCGATGAGATTATCGAAGAATTAGTAAAGGCGTACCTAAAAAACAATAAGATTGGTGACAAATGAGAACAATGGGATTAGACGTTGGCTCGGTGACTGTTGGTGTAGCCATTAGTGATGAGCTAGGCTGGACCGCACAGGGCATTGAGACAATCACGATAAACGAACGCGCGAAGCAATTTGGCTACGATCGCGTGAAAGAGCTCGCAGCAGAGTACAATGTTACAAAAATTGTAGTAGGTTGGCCAAAAAATATGAATAATACGGTCGGTGAACGTGCAGAAGCATCTGAAAAGTATGCGGAAGTATTGGAAAATCGCACTGGAATACCTGTAGTTTTATGGGATGAGCGATTGACCACTGCTGCAGCGGAACGGACGTTGCTTGAAGCTGATGTTAGCCGTAAGAAGCGTAAGAAAGTCATTGATAAGCTTGCAGCGGTTATGATATTGCAGTCTTATTTAGATTCAAATAATTAATTAAAAGAGGTGTCCATTATGACAGAAAATCATGAACATGATCACGAACATATCACAGTAGTAGACGAAGACGGTAACGAGGAGCTTTACGCAGTCCTATTCTCGTTCAATTCCGATGAGTTTGAGAAATCTTACGTCCTTTATTATCCAGAAAGCGCAGAAGACGAGGAAGAAATCGAATTACAAGCGTCTTCTTTCATTGAAAACGAAGATGGCACACAAGGCGAGTTAAAACCTGTGGAAACAGAAGAAGAATGGGATATGATCGAAGAAGTACTAGCGACATTCCTAGAAGACGAAGACGCCGAATAAATCTTTCAGAGGGCGTAAAAACGCGCATCTGCGTCGTTAAAGTCTGTGCTCCGATGCTCACGTACGAAAGTACGTTCCGCTTCGGTACTCGACTTTGCCTAGCATCTACGCATTTTTACGCCCTCTGAGGTTCTGCGATTTCATAGCATCGTTTGGTGTTAGTTCGAAGAACCTGGTTTTGCTTATGAAGTACAATTTGTCGATTAAACGAAAGAAGCTGGGAGTTAGCGCAATTAAGTGCCTAATTCCCAGCTTCTTCTTTTATGCCGTTGGTTTGCGTTTTTTTTACTATCTTCACGATTAAGCACACAACAATTACCACTAGAAGAGCTAGCATGGCATAGCTAATAGGGCGGGTATATTGTTCGACCACGCTCCAATTGGCCCCCAGTTTGTAGCCTAAGTAGGTTAGGAAAATATTCCAAGGGATGCAGCCTAAGATCGTATACGTGACAAATTTCCAAATGTTCATGTTTGCAATGCCGGCTGGTAGTGATATGAAAGTTCGGATGACGGGCAGGATGCGGCCGAAGAACACTGCGGATGCGCCGTATTTTTGAAACCAATTTTCGGCTAGGTCCAGATGCCCGACATTTAGAAAGATGTATTTTCCAAATTTTAAAACGAGGGCTCGGCCGCCAAATTTGCCGATGTAGTAGGCGATTAGGGAGCCAACGAGGTTTCCTGCGATGCCTGCTATAACGACGAGCCAGAAGTTCAGGTCGCCTGCTTCGGCCATGAAACCACCGAATAGCATGACAACTTCGCTTGGAAGCGGGATACAGACGCTTTCGATGACCATCGCCCAGAAGATGCCCCAGTGTCCGAATAGGTCGATTAAGGTCATGACGAAATTTTGCAGGGCTTCAATAATGGAATGTAACATAGATAGCCTTCTTTCGTTTGGATTGAACCGTTTAACGATGCTTCCTTAGTATAACTAAATTTGTCGAAAACGTCACGAATTTATATTTTTTGCCGAATGTGGTTGAACTATGGTAGTGATTACCGTTATAATAGATAGGGAAATGTTTTGCATAGACGAATGAAAGAGGTTTAGATATGAAAAAATCCAAAAGCAAAATGATCACGATTATTATTTCAAGTGTTGCCGCGGTACTGGTTGTGTTGACTGTCGGGGGCTACTTCTATGTGGATTCGCAACTCCAAGCTGTCAATGCATCGAGCAAGGAATCGATTATTGTAGATATTCCTAAAGGCTCTAAGGTATCGGAAATTGGCGATATTCTTCAAGAAAATAACGTGATTAATAGTAGTATGATTTTTACGTACTATGTGAAATATAAAAATGAGACGAACTTAAAAGCGGGAAAATATAAATTGAGTCCATCGATGACTGTTGAGCAAGTTGTCAATGAATTGAAAAAAGGTCAAGTGATTGCTCCATCCAGACTTGTGATTCCAGAAGGGTACTCCTTAGATCAAATCGCGGATCGAATGGTAGCTTATAAACCTGAATTGAAAAAAGCAGATATTTTAAAAGTAATGGATGATAAAGCGTTTGTTAATGAATTGATGACGGCCTATCCAGATACGGTTACAAGAGACGTGTTAGCGGCTAATATCAAGCATCCGCTAGAAGGTTATCTATACCCGGCAACGTATGAATTTACAGGCAAAACGGATATTAAAGCGATGGTAAGCGACATGGTCAAAGCGACAGATGCCAATATCGCCAAATACAAGCCGGAACTCACGAAACAAAAAAATGTCGGTGCATCATTTCTTAACGATGTCCTCCCTCATTGAAAAAGAAGCAACGGCAAATGTCGATCGTAGCAAAATTTCAAGTGTTTTTTATAATCGCTTGAAAGAAAGCATGCCGCTACAGACGGATCCAACAGTGCTTTATGCGCTCGGTAAACATAAATCGCGTACGATGTATGAAGATTTAAAAGTGGATTCGCCGTACAATACGTACAAAAATAAAGGCTTGCCACCAGGCCCGATTTCAAATAGTGGAGAAACATCGATGGAAGCCACATTGCATCCAGAAAAAACGGAGTATCTTTACTTCTTAGCGAATACAAAAACAGGGCAGGTTTATTTTTCCAAAACGTTTAGAAGAGCATAATAACTTAAAAGAAGAACATATTACAAATAATCAATAAATAGACACGATAAGCGTTTGTTTTTGGCCTTGAAGGCTGAGAACAGGCGCTTATCATTGGTCTGTTAAAGGGGAATTAGAGCAGTGAACGATACGTTAATTCATAATTATTTGCTTTCACATATTCCAGAGCGCAAGCCGTTCTTCATGGAATTGGAAGCTTATGCAGCGGAACACGAAGTACCGATTATGGAAGTGGACTCGATGCATTTTATGTTACAAATTATGCAAATTCAACAGCCGAAGCGAATTTTGGAAATTGGAACAGCGATTGGTTATTCGGCATTACGGATGGCAGATGCGTTGCCTGATGTACATATTGTCACAATGGAGCGCGATGAAGTGCGTTATGACCGAGCTTGGCACAATGTCCACACATTTGGCGCAGAGGACCGGATTGAGGTTCTCCTCATGGATGCCTTGGAAGATAGCTCGATTGTGCTAGAAAAGGAGAATTTTGACGCGATTTTCATCGATGCTGCAAAAGCCCAATACGCTAAATTTTTCAACGTCTACATCGACAAATTGGCTCCGGGTGGCGTGATCTACAGCGATAATGTGCTTTTCAAAGGATTGGCGTTACATGACTCGCCGCGAGCACAGCAGAAGCAACGCGTTTCTAGAAAAATGCGGGAATTCAATGATTGGCTTTTGCAAAATCCAGATTTCATTACGACGACCGTTCCTTTAGGGGATGGCCTTGCGATTAGTCGCAGAAAGGAAGGCGCAAAGTGACGAAGAAAAAGCCGATAGTAGTGGGCGTGACGGGCGGTAGTGGTTCGGGGAAAACGAGTGTGAGTAAGGCAATTTACGATCATTTTACAGGACATTCGATTTTGATGTTGGAGCAAGATTTTTACTATAAAGATCAAGCAGAAATGGCTTTTGAGGAGCGTTTAAAAACGAATTATGACCATCCCTTGGCCTTTGACACAGACCTTTTGATTCGTCATATCAAGCAATTATTGCGCTATGAGCCAATCGATAAACCGGTGTATGATTATGAACTTTATACACGTTCTAGCGAGATTATTCACCAAGAACCGAAAGAAGTCATCATTTTAGAAGGAATTCTAATTTTGGAAGATCCGAAGTTGCGTGACCTAATGGATATCAAGGTTTATGTTGATACAGACGATGATATCCGGATTTTGCGACGGATGGTACGTGATGTGAATGAACGCGGCCGGACAATGGAATCGGTGATTGAACAGTATTTGGGCGTGGTGAAGCCGATGTATCAGAAGTTTATCGAACCCACGAAAAAATATGCCGACATTATCATCCCAGAAGGCGGCGAGAACAAGGTTGCCATTGATTTAATGACGACAAAAGTAGCGACAATACTCGAAATGAACCGATAATGCGACGCTACGACTTGTAATTACATGCGAATTAAGATAAAATTTCACTATTGGACAAAAATTTGCTGGACATTCCCTGAGAAACGTGTTAATCTTTCAGGCGTAAAGTAAATACATGTTGAGGCGCGGAAAAGAACAAACTTCCGTGCTTTTCAAATAACATAAAGATGAAGGAGAGAAAGAATTTGGCTACAGAAAAAGTATTTCCAATGACATTAGAAGGTAAAGCGAAATTAGAAAATGAACTAAACGATTTAAAAACTGTCAAACGTAAAGAAGTAGTAGAACGTATTAAAATTGCCCGTAGCTTCGGCGATCTTTCGGAAAACTCCGAGTACGATTCCGCAAAAGACGAGCAAGCTTTCGTAGAGGGCCGCATTACAACACTTGAAAACATGATTCGTAGCGCGCAAATCATTGATGCCAGCGCCACGAGCGGTGAAGTAGCACTTGGAAACACCGTTACTTTCAAAGAACTTCCAAACGGAGACGAAGAAAGCTACACCATCGTAGGAAGCGCGGAAGCAGATCCGTTCGAAGGCCTTATTTCCAATGACTCACCAATCGCCAAAGCCCTACTAGGCTGCAAAGAAGGCGACGAAGTATCGATTCAAACACCAGGCGGCGAAATGAACGTCAAAATCACAAAAATCAGCGCATAATATGCTGGAATGAATAAATACAAAACCTCAGCGAAGCGAGAACGGTTCATATTCTAGGCAAAGGCGAGTACCAGGTGCGGAAGCGTACTTGCGTACGCGAAAACTGGAACGGAACCTTTAGCGCCGAAGATGGGCCGAAATAAAAACTTAAACAAACGCAGTACAAGAAAATAACGCAAAACCTCAGCGAAGCGAGAACGGCTTATATTCTAGGCAAAGGCGAGTACCAGGTGCGGAGCGTACTTGTGTACGTGAGCACTGGAACGGAGCCTTTAACGACGAAGATAAGCCGTTCTCGCTTCGCTGACCTAGGTAAGGTGGTGGCATATATGGACAAGAAAACACAAAAGGAAGAGCAGCGACGCAGTGCCCAAAATCATGTGGAAGCATCACGCTCTGAGCAAAATAGTAAACATAAAAGAACGAGTATCACTTTGAAC
The DNA here is from genome assembly GCF_000525855.1 of Listeria cornellensis FSL F6-0969. Classification (GTDB taxonomy): domain Bacteria; phylum Bacillota; class Bacilli; order Lactobacillales; family Listeriaceae; genus Listeria_A; species Listeria_A cornellensis. The sequence continues at coordinate 3,360 of NZ_AODE01000019.1, read as the reverse complement.
GTTTTAATCATACTGATGAGTTTGGCAATTGTTGGTGTTTTATGGCTTGTTTTTTTTTTTAACAGCTGATGATTCGGCGGATAAAGTAGAAACAAAGCCTAAAACGGAACAAACGCAAAAGGCGGATGAAGCGAAGAAGGATGACTCGAAAGCGAAGGACACCGAGAAACCGAAAGAGCAAACGACGGAGACCAGCGATGATCCTAATGTGTCAGAAGTCATTACAAAAGATTGGAAAGCTGTTGGGACGGAACAAAAAGGCGATCACGTGAACTCTTATGAAATGGATAGTCAGGATTGGGATGAGAAAGTGAACGCATTTTCTGAGGCGACAGGTATTGATAATGGTGACATGACGATTTGGTATGTCGGTCGCGGTGAAGAGCCTGCAACACAATCAATTGGAACGATTTCAACAAAATCTGATCCAGATAAAGCTTTCCGAGTATATGTTACTTGGGTCGATGGAGCTGGATGGCAACCGACAAAAGTAGAAGTACTCAAAACGAATGATAAAAGAAACTGATAAGACTGTGTTTCGGATGGTTTATCCACTTCGAACGCAGTTTTTTTAAAGGGAAGGAATGATAGGAAATGGGGAAAATAGCAATTATCGGTGCAATGGAAGAAGAAGTGACAATTTTACGGGAACAGATGGTTGGACTGGAGGAAACGACGATAGCAGGAGCTGTTTTCTATACAGGAATGTTGGTTGGAAAGGAGATTGTCTTGTTGAAATCTGGCATTGGGAAAGTAAATGCGGCCTTATCGACGACGCTTTTATGCGATCATTATGATATTTCGTTAATCATTAATACAGGCTCAGCTGGAGGTATCGGTGCGGAATTGGAAGTTGGAGATGTGATTATTTCAGATCATTTGGCGTATGGGGATGTGGATGCAACGGCTTTTGGTTATACATACGGGCAAGTACCTCAAATGCCGGCACTCTATCAGGGCGATGAAGAGGCGATGCGCTTGGCACAGCAAATCTACCAAGAAAACTTCTCAGAGGGGAACAAGGCGGTCTACGGGCTTGTGGTGACGACGGATTCTTTTATCCACCGGCCAGATCAACGGGAATTGATTACGACTTTCTTCCCAGAGGTAAAAGCGGTGGAAATGGAAGCTTGCGCGATTGCACAGGTGGCGCATCAGTTTAACGTGCCGTTTTTGATTATCCGAGCGCTTTCAGACGTGGCGGATAGTGAGGCTAGTGTTTCTTTTGATGAGTTTTTAGTGACAGCGGCAAAGAATTCGTCGTCTTGTGTTGTGAAAATGGTAGAACAATTGTCATGAAAAAACGCCCGCTTTGTGATTAGCGGGCGTTGCTGTCATACTAAATCATTTGTTAAATTCAGGAATTCTTCGACGTCACCAACCGCAATTTCCAGCGCGCCTTCCCAGAAATCGGGTTTTGTTAAATCGATACCTAGATGTTTTTGAGCGAGTTGTTCGGTTGTCATGGCGCCAGTGTCTTGCAATAAGGCGATGTACTTGTCTTCGTAGCCGCTTCCTTCTGCGAGTGCCTGGTGATAAATGCCTAATGAGAACAAATAGCCAAATGTGTATGGGAAGTTGTAAAACGGCACGTCGGCAATATAAAAATGTAATTTGGAAGACCAGAATTGTGGGTGGTACTCGGATAATGCATCTTGGAAGGCTTCTCGTTGCGCATCTTCCATTAATGTATTTAGGCGATCCGCAGAAACAAGACCTTCTTTGCGAGCTTCGTAAAAACGTGTTTCGAATAAGAAACGAGCGCGTATGTCCATGAAAAAGGCGATGCTGCGTCCGATTTTATCTTCTAATAGAATGATCTTTTCTTCTTTTGTAGCGGCTTCTTTAACGGAAGCGTCCGCGATAATCATTTCAGCAAAAGTTGACGCGGTTTCAGCTACGTTCATCGCATAATTCGTATTTTCGAAAGGTTCATCGCGGATAACGTGCGAGTGGAAAGCGTGGCCCAGTTCGTGTGCTAGTGTTGCGACTGTTCCAGGAGCGCCGTCATACGTCATGAAAATCCGGCTTTCTTTCTCCAGTGGAATATCGGTACAGAAGCCACCAGGCCGCTTATTATCACGATCTTCTGCCTCAATCCATTGCTGTTCAAATGCATGTTTCGCAAAACTAGCCATTTTTGGGCTGAATTTAGCAAATTGCGTCAGAATGAAATCTGCGCCTTCTTGGTACGTATATTTTTTCGGCTCAGAATCAAGTGTCAGGGGTGCAAAGACATCATGAAAACTTAATTTGTCGATGCCGAATAGTTGTGCTTTGCGATTCAAGAATGAAACGAACGTTGCTTTATGTTTTTCGATGACGTTCCACATCGTTGCCAATGTTTTCTCGTCTAGACGATTGATTGCAAGTGGTTCCGCGAGAACATTGTCCCAGTTACGCGTCCGATAAACGGCGAGACGGAAACCTGCTAGATGATTCAATGTATCGCTGAATAGTTGTGATTTTTCCTGCCAAGCTTTACCATACGCTTCAAATACAGCGACACGAACGGCACGATCAGGATGGCTCAATAAGTTCAAGGCTTGACCAGCGGAGACTAATTTTTCCTCGCCATCGACGACAACAGGGACACGAATCGTTGCTACGACTGTATCATAATGATCGGACCAGCCACGGTAACCGTCCACATTCAATGCATTAATCACGGCCTCTTCTTCCCGTGTTCCTTTTTTCTTTGCGATTTTCGCGCGCTTCATTCAATACAAAGGCGATTTCGCTCAAGCCGTTTTCTGCAAGCAGTGAAGCCCATAGAACGTCTGGAATTAAGGCGAATTTCTCATGCCACTCGTTTTCAATAGTTTCTAATTCTGCCAATTGTTGGTATACGCCACCGGTCAATTCGACAGCCTTCAAATCACGCGTGTCGGCCGAGGATAAACATTCCAGAAAAGCCGCTGCGTTCATCAGTTGTTTTGTGATTTCTGCATTTCGATTGATTAAAAGTAAAAATTCACTGACCGCCTCGTTATTTTCTGGAATCGGCCAATCCTGGACTGCTTGTTTAAATGACGCGATATCTTTTGTTGTGTCAGAAAGCGCATTAGCCAGAGCTTCAGAGCCACTTCCGCCTGAATAAATAGAATCTAAATCCCATATTAACGCATAGTTTTTTGCCATCATAATCCCCCTATATTTCCGTATTTTCCACTTCATTATAGCACTTATCTCAGATTTTTTTGTAAAATAAGCGGAAAGATGTTAAAATTTATAAGGATTACATGAAAAGCGTGATTGTCTGGCAATCTAAAAGACGATGTCATGCCACATTGAAACTAATTAAATAAAAAGAGGTGCCTAATTTTGCTAAAAAAATTTCTCAACCGGATAAAATGTTAA